>CAYMNB010000052.1:0-18801 GCA_964391725.1 uncultured Anaerolineaceae bacterium
TTGATGGTGGGCGCACCGGGCGCCGGCAAGACCCTCATGGCGCGCGCCATGCCCTCCATTCTGCCGTCAATGAGTTTTGACGAGATTTTAGAAGTGACGCGCATCTACTCCATCGCCGATCAACTGCCGGCGGATGAACCCCTCATCCGTCAGCGTCCGTTCCGCGCACCGCATCACACCATCTCACATGCCGGGCTGGTGGGCGGCGGTAACTGGCCGCGTCCGGGCGAGGTGTCATTGGCGCACCGCGGGGTGCTGTTTCTGGATGAATTCACCGAATTTTCCACGCGCGTGCTGGAGGTGATGCGCCAGCCGATCGAAGACAAGCAGGTCACCATCAGCCGCGCCTCGGGTTCGCTGACCTTCCCTGCCAATTTCCAGTTGATCGCCGCCATGAATCCCTGTCCTTGCGGCTACTATGGCGACCCGGTCAAGCCCTGCAGCTGCGCGCCCTCCACCATCACCCGCTACCAGCACCGCATCAGCGGGCCGCTGCTGGACCGCATCGACATCCAGATCCATGTGCCGCGGGTGGAATATGACAAGCTGACCGGCGAGCGCGAGGGCGAATCATCGGCTGACATCCGCGCCCGGGTGGAAGCCGCGCGCCAGGTGCAGTTAGAACGCTTCAAGGACCTCGATATGCATGCCAACGCCGACATGCGCCCGGCGCAGGTGGCGGAATTCTGTACACTCAGCGGCCAGGCAGAACAGTTGATGCGTCACGCCATGCGCCAGATGCAGTTGACGGCGCGCGCCTACCACCGCGTATTGAAACTGGCGCGCACCATCGCCGACCTGTCAGGCGCGCCCGACATCGAACCGCCGCACCTGGCGGAGGCGTTAAACTACCGCACGAAGATGGATGTGATGTGAAGAGTTCGAAACTTAGTTTATTTGGACGCTTGCCTCCGTAAACTGAGTTTCTTACAGGAAAACGAGGCATCCCGCATCTGGCGGGGGCGCAGAACTACAGGACAAAGATTGATGTGATGTAGAGCATAACAGCGAGATACTTGATAATTGTGTTTGTGTTGTGTATAATTTATACACACAATTAAGATGTATAATTGAGGTGATAGATGGAACGTACTCAGATCATGCTTGAAGATGAACAGAGGCGAATTCTAAAAGAAATAGCAGAACAAGAAAACCGCACTTTTTCAGAACTTGTGCGGGAAATGTTGGATGAACAAATCGAAAAACGTCAAAAAGCAACCCTGGCTGTTGCTGCACAGGCGTTGCTGGATGATTACTTGACGGATAAAGAACTAACAGCCTTCATAGCTTTAGATGGCGAAGACTTCCATGCATAGGGGTGAAATTTGGTTAATAAATCTGGACCCAACCATTGGCGCTGAAATCAAGAAATCACGTCCAGCAGTCATTGTAAATGTTGATGAGATTGGTGTCCTTCCACTGCGGGCCATCGTTCCCATCACCACATGGAAAGGCCATTATTCAAAAGCACCCTGGTTGGTTCATATAGAACCCAGCATAAACAATGGCCTTAAAAATTCTTCTGCCGCGGATGCATTTCAAGTACGGTCCCTTTCTGTAGAACGATTTATTCATAGTGTTGGAAAAGTAGACTCAGATACTTTATCAGCCATACTTGTAGCTCTTCAGATTGTTCTTGGAATCTAGCTTGAGCAGGTGTATTCTTTTCGCATTAGAATTGATTGATGCTGATTTCGCGCCTGCAAGGCCTTGATGAAAACCCGCCTGGCAGGCGCGCCCGACATGCAACCGCCGCACCTGGTTGGGTCGCATCGAATTGCCGCACCAACATCGAGGTGATGTGAATCGTTCGAAACTTAGTTTATGCGGACGCAGGCGTCTGTAAACGGAGTTTCTCGCAGGAACACAAGATACTCCGTTAACAAGAATAAACGGAGTATCGAAAAGCTAACCCGCATCTGGCGGAAGCGTTGAACTACCGTACCAAGATGGATGTGATGTAATCAGTCCTCTGGATAGATGACGGCGTGCCTGATCGGCAGCCAGTCAGCGATGGCTTTCTTGAGGGTCAGGTCCCAAAAATCCCATTCGTGGCCGTAGCCGGGCACCAGTTCGAAGAAGGTCTCATATCCCAAAGAGGTCAGGTGCTGGTGGGCATCTTCTACATCTTGACGGGCAAAATCCTGGTCGCCGACGGTGAAGAAGAACTTCGGCAGTTGTTTCTTTTGCTGAACATTCAACGCGGCATAGTGATACATGTCGTGAATGCTGCCCTTGAACTGGTTCATATCGCCGAACAATGATTCCAGGTGCGCCATCGGCATTATGTCAGGGTCTTTGCCTGATCTTCGCATGCCTTTGCCGAAGTCTTTGGCTCTGTCAGGCTGCAGTGATGAACCTGACATACAAAGCACCGCCGCGAATTGTTCGCCCTGCAGAATGCCCATCTTCATAGCGCCGAAACCGCCCATCGAAAGGCCGGCGACGAAATTGTCTTCACGTTTGGGAGATAACGGGAGCAAGGTCTGGCAAACCTGGGGCAATTCCTCGGCGACATACTTCCAGTAACGCGGGCCATGCGGATTGTCGGTGTAGAACTGGTTGTAGTCACTCGGCATCACCACGGCGAGTTTGTGTTCATCGGCATAGCGCACGATGTTGGTCAATTTGACATAGTCGGTGTCATCACCGGAACCACCGTGAAGCAAATACAGTGTTTGGAATTTCATGCCGGGAACATAGTAATCGGTGTGCCCATTCATAAAATCCTGATAGCTGAATGTCGGCAGACAGACGGTGATGTTGGTCTGCATGCCTAGATACATGGACATAAAATTCATCTGTAATACAGCCATGAGCAAATCTCCTTTGTTTTTTATCGGTGAGTGAATAATTGGTGTGATTTGATTATAGCTGACTGTACGGACTGGCAGCCCGTTTTTCATTTTGCGGGTTTGTTTTGCACTTGACCGGGACAAAATCAGGCTGTCTCAGATTTCTTGAAAAATTGGTGTAGTATTGGGGTGGAGTATTTGTTTTCATAATAAAGGAGACCACGACCATGACCCTCAAAGGATTGCACCACATTTCGATCACTGTCAAAGATTTCGATGCCACTGTCGAGCTGTATACCAAGGGTTTCGGCTTCACGCCATCCGTGAGCTGGGGCAGCGCCGGTGAGCGGCGCGCTGTCATGCTGGCGATGGGCGACGGAACGTTCCTTGAAGTATTTTCGGGTGCCGAAGCGGAGCAGCAGCCCGCCGGATTGTTCGCTCACATCGCCCTGGCATCCGATGATTGCGACGCCGATTTCCAGCGCGCGGTGGATGCCGGCGCCAGTATCCAGATGGAACCCAAGAGCCTGGATCTGCCCAGTGATCCGCCGATCCCGGTACGCATTGCCTTCGTCAAGGGGCTGGATGGCGAATCGATCGAGTTCTTCCAATATCTGTAGGGGTTCCGCTTTTACAGACCGCAATAGGATTCTACAAAAGAAAAATCCGGCCTAAGCAGACCGGATTTTTTGAACCTTGATGATCTTGGGAAACAGGATTGCCTACCCTGTGACGACAAACTCTGCATGCAGTTCAGCCGTGGAATCAGCGCCTACCCACACGTCGAATGCGGCGGGATCCTGGACCCAGCCATGGGCATTGGTGCTCCAGTAGGTTAGTTCATCAGGACCGAGCGGGAAGGTTACCGTTCTGGATTCACCGGGTTGCAGGGTGATTCTTTCGAAGCCTTTCAACTCGCGCATGGGGCGTGAATCGCTGCCCCAGCGTTGATGAATGTAGAGTTGAACGACCTCATCTCCCGCTACCGCTCCGGTGTTGGTGACATCCACGCTCACCGTCAGGCTCTCGCCGATTTTCATCTCTGCCGCAGAAAGGCGCAGGTGGCTGAAGCCAAAGGTCGTGTAACTCAGGCCATACCCAAAGGGATACAGCGGGGTGGGCAAGCCGTCCCAATAGCGCGGGTTGTACATGCGGCTGCCTTCCGGTGAATGGGTCAGGTTGCGGGCGTAATAGAGCGGGGCATGGGCGCCGTTGCGCGGAAAGCACACCGGCAGTTTCCCGCCCGGATTGGCATCACCAAACAGGATGTCGGCTACGGCATGACCGCCTTCTGTGCCCGGCTGCCAGGCTTCGAGGATGGCGGGAATGTTTTCCGCTGCCCAATTGATGCTCAATGGACGTCCGTTCAACAACACCAGCACGATTGGCTTACCGAACGCTGCCACTTTTTGGAGCAGTTCTTGCTGCCGTCCGGGCAGATCGAGCGAAGCACGTGAGGCAGCTTCGCCGGACATGAAGTTGTCTTCACCCAGCACCATCACGATCAATTCGGCAGTCTGAGCCGTTTCCAGTGCGGTTTGCATGGCGGCATCAGATTCCTCTTGACTTTGCGCCGGTTTTCCGCGCGATTCACCCATGATACTTTCAAACCAGGAGGGGATATCACGTTTGATCTCCGGTCCGGGCGCATAGGCGACTTCTGCGGCGGGCAGTTTGGCACGGATGCCTTCCAGCACAGTGACAGCGGCGGGCTCATGCCCGAATACCATCCACGAACCTTCGGTGGCGGGTTTCGAATCTGCCAGCGGTCCGATGACAGCGATTCTCTTGATGTCCTTCTTGAGTGGCAGCAGATCGCCTTCATTCTTCAACAGCACCATCGAGCGCTGGGCTGACCAGCGTGAAACCGCCCGATGTTCAGGCAGGTTTACCACCTGTGCCAGCAGACCCTCATCTGTGTAAGGATGTTCGAACAGACCCATCTTTATCTTGATCGCCAGAATGGGCCGCACCAGCTCCTCGATCTCTGCTTCGGTCAGCGCGCCTTCTTCGACAAGTTTCGCTACCCCTTCCGTATAGGTGTAGCTGGACATATCCATATTCAGCCCGGCTTTGATCCCGCGCAAAGCAGCATCGCGCGCATCTTTGGCGTGTCCCTGAATGATCAGGTTGCCGACAGCCATGGCATCACTGACTACAAAGCCTTCAAAACCCCATTCATCGCGCAGAACATGGCGCATCAGCCACTGATTGCCTGTGGCAGGGACGTCATTGAGGTCCATGTAGGCGCTCATGAAAGTTGCCACACCCGCATCGAGTGCGGCTTTGAAGGGGGGCAGGTAGATGTTGCGCAGCTGGGTTTCGGACAGGTAGACAGGGTCGTAGTCGCGTCCTCCATCAGAAGCGCCATAACCGGCAAAGTGTTTGGCGCATGCCAGCACGTGTTCATCATCCACGTCTCCTTCGCCCTGGAAACCGCGCACCTGCGCGGCAGCCATGGCACAGCCCAGATAGGGGTCTTCGCCAGCGCCTTCCACGATACGGCCCCAGCGGGCGTCGCGGGCGATATCGATCATCGGGCCGAAGGTCCAATGGATGCCGGCGGCGCGTGCCTCTTTGGCCGCCACGGATTGTGACTTCTCGGGTACTGCCGGATCCCACGAAGCCGCCAGGGCCAGCGGCACGGGGAAGATCGTGCGGTAGCCATGGATGACATCCAGCGCGAACAGCAGGGGAATGCCAGATGGGCTCTCTTCGACCGCGATCTTCTGCAGCTCATTGAAACGCTGGGTGTCATTCACCCACAACACCGAACCGGCATGACCGGCGCGAATCTGGTCTTCGGCTTTGGGGCCCGGCGCGAATGCCATACCACCCACCTGGTTGAGCTGGCCAATCTTCTCTGCGAGGCTCATTTTCGCCAGCAGAGCCTCCACCTTACGGGTAATGTCAGCGTATGAATTCGAATTTATTTGCATGGGGTTTCCTTCTCCGCGCATTGTTTCGCGGTTCTCATTGGGTTGGCAGGATATTGATAGTGTGCAGGTTGGTGATCCTGTGGTGAACATAGTTGCTCTCATTATAATACAGGATGTTGGTGACTGAGCCGGATGAAAAGTCCTCCGCTTGCGAACCTGCACCGGTTGGCTCGGTGCCAAAGAGCAATAGAAAGGTTGGCACATAGTGAATAACTATGCCACAATATCTTCTGAGGCGTTGTCTTTTGCCAAAAAAAGCATTCTTCGTAAACGGTTGAATTTTTCTTTCATTCATGCAATAATCATTGCTGGAAGAAAAAAATAACAAGGAGAAATTCACTCATGCCCGTTGATAGAAATCGCACAGGTGTTGGGGGGATGAAGGGCTTCACGGTAGTTTGGCTGGGTCAGATCATTTCTGTGCTCGCTTCCAGCATGGCCGGTTTCGCATTAACCATCTGGATGTACCAGCAAACCCGCAGCACCACCGCCATGGCGATCATGCAGGTGTGTTTCATCCTGCCGTTTTTGCTGTTATCGCCGATTGCCGGCGCCATGGTGGACCGCTACAACCGCAAATTGATGATGATGATCAGTGACTTTACCGCCATCCTCTCCACTGTAGGTATATTGATCCTGCACGCCACCGGCAACCTGGAATTCTGGCACATGTACATTGCCTCGGTCATCAATGGCATCGGCAATACCTTTCAGTGGCCGGCGTATTCGGCTGCGATCAGCACCATGGTCAGCAAAGAGCAATACAGCCGCGCCAATGGCATGATGTCACTGGTGGATGCTGGGCCGGCGGTGCTGTCACCGCTGCTCGCGGGCGCTTTGCTGCCCGTGATCGGCCTGACAGGCGTCCTGATCATCGACGTGGTCACCTTTCTGTTTGCCATTGCCGCGCTGCTGGTGGTGGTCGTGCCGCAACCGCCCAGAACCCTGGAAGGACAGCAGGGCAGGGGCAGCCTGTGGCGAGAATCTGTGTATGGTTTTCAGTATATTTTTAAGCGGCCGGGCTTGCTTGGTTTGCAGATGGTGTTCTTCTTTGGCAATCTTTTCTTTGGCATCGCCTACACCGCGCTTACTCCGATGATCCTGGATCGCACCAACGACAACACGACCATCTTCGCCACGGTGCAGACCTTTGGCGCGATCGGCGGTATTCTGGGCGGGGTCTTGATGAGCACCTGGAAAGGATTTAAGAAGCGGGTGAATGGTGTGCTGGCTGGCTGGATGTTCAGCGGGCTGGTTTTCACCTTGCTCGGTTTCGGTCGCACGGTGTGGGTGTGGGCGCCGGTCATGGCGCTTTCTTCCATCATCGGTGCGATGATCAACACCTCCAACCAGGCCATCTGGCAATCGAAGGTAGCGCCGGATGCGCAGGGGCGTGTATTTTCTGCCAGACGGTTGATTGCCTGGTTTACGCAGCCCATTGCGCCCCTGATCGGCGGGGTTCTCGCTGATTATGCCCTCGAACCAGCCATGCAGAATGCTGACAGCCTTCTCGCCGCCTGGTTCACGGCGTTGGTGGGCTCAGGGCCGGGGGCGGGCAAAGCGATCCTGTTCATCGTGTGCGGTTTTGCCAGCGCCGTGGTTGGTCTGGTGGGTTTCTCTGTCCAGCGTATTCGTACGGTTGAAACCACGCTGCCCGATCATGACGCGTTGGAGAAAGCCGAACCAGCCGCGGTTTCGTGAGGGTGCGGCTTTTTTTGGGGTGATGGATGGATTGTGTGAGCAGTGGATGCAGGGCCATGGCGTTCTCCAGTGGTTTGTGTTTGGCTCAATCATACTCGGGATTGGCGTGCTGGTGATTAAAGTAGGGAGGAAGGAGGCGGTGGAGGCGGAGTTATTAAAAAACATCAAATGAAGAGGATTGTTGTTTGCAGTAGGTATTTTGATGTTTTTATCTTGCTTGTCTATATTCTGGAAAATGTTTTCGAACCTGACGAGTTCCAATTAGTGTTGTGAGGTGTTGAAAATTATGGGATTCATACCGGACACGACCGGCAATAATGGCTTTGCTGATGTTTAACTCACTTGCCCAGTTATGAATATCCCATTCACTTATTTGGCCCAGTCGAGGTTGACAGTGTGTAACCCAAAAACCGTTTGGGATCATCTTTTCTTGCGCAAATTGGTTAGCTTCCCTCTCGGCAGGCGAATCTTCTTCTGAACGTTCACGTTCGACATCATCAAAGAATGCCGTTTGCGAATTTTTTCCCAGATGCAATACGACATGCGCCAGTTCGTGGAACAATGTGAACCAGAAATTGTCTAACCGATCATGCCTTAGGGTCATTGCAACTACAGGCGCGCCATCTGGTGTCAAAAAACTGGCTCCATCGAGGTAGGTATGTTCTAAATGACGGGCAACAACGTAATGGACCCCATATTTATTTAGATGTTCTTTGACGAGTTTGATACCTTCATCATAGTTGCTGAAATCCAATAGTTTCGCAAAGAACTCATCATCAAGAGATTTACGTGAGTATTCTGGCAACCTTCCTTCACCAATCAGGCTGAGGACATATGCTTGCCAAGCCAACAGCGCCTTTGGATCAATAACCTGGTTTCCATGTCGGCAATAAGTTAGTTCAGGTTCCTGATCCGAAAACACGGAAAACAATTGTTCCAACAATTCCTCGCCAAGTATCTTGGCGTTACGCACATTGGTGAAACCGGGGAACAAGCCTTTGCGTACCATGTCATTAAAAGGAAAATCTTCAATGCGATACTTTTGTTCCTTATATTCCGCTCCGTGTTCTTGCATCAGGACATCATAAGGAATGCCCAATCCAACATGGAGCTTTCTTATCATGGTTTTACTTAATTCACGGTCCCCCCGCAGTACAGCCGAGACCTTGGGCTGACTGCCTATATATGGAACCAGATCTTTTTGTTTTAATCCCATCTGTTCCATGCGAAATTTAATAGCTGAAATAGCATCGGGCATGTCGATGAAGTAATGTTCATCTTCATATTCTTCGATGAATTTGCTGAGGCATTCGAGTTGTTCTTCTTCTATAGATCCCGGTTCTGCATCCATTAAGCGTTCAAGGGTTACCAATGCTTCTTCATATTCAGCTTCGGTTTTGATGGGCTTGATATTCATTTTTCCACTCTTCGGTTAGTTTAATTGTGCTTTTATTAATTTTTATTATTTCTTCTTATACGGTTTCAGTATTTATTTTGTCATATTCTTTATGTGTACCAATGAAGCGAATGTAGCCTCTTTGTGTGTTGAAATGGAAATGTACTATGAGTCGATATTTGTTGCCACAGATGTTGAAAACAACTCTGTTTCCTTTTAAGATACTGGCATTTTTGTATTGAGCCTTAATATCTCCTGGATGATGCCAATGTGCTTTTTTAGCCTCGTACCACCAGGCTTTCAGGGCTTGTTCAGCGTCTTGATGTTCAGGATTTGAATAAAATTCGATTAATCTTCGCTCGGCCAAAATGCGCATTCATATCTCCATTATATACCAAAATGGTATAATTACAATACCATAAATATACCATTAAGGTTTTCTAATCGCAACAACAATGCTCTCTTCACTTCTTTAAAAACCTTCTTCAGCGGTTTGTTGAATATTTGGATATGGTTTTTGACGTTATGCTTATAAGGTTTCGAACATGTGTGTATTTTAGGAATCGCTTCGATCTATTTGTGGGTAGAGATCTGTTCATGCGCACATGCAGTGGGATCAAATAGAGTTGGTTTCCAGATAGTTGTTACGGTTATCCGAATTGTTAACCTGCTCCATAAGGTATCATTATCTATGTTAGTATAAACAACGGAATTTGGGTAGTCTGAACCGCATTCTCCAACCTGGCGGATATTATGCCCTCAAGCAATTTCGGTGAACTTGGAATAGCAGTGGCTGTGAATACTTCAACAGACCCCCCCTACAGTCCTTATCGTTTACTAACAGCCGCTATCGCCCTTTATCCTCCAGCGGCAGGCGTTCTTCCACGGCAGGCAGGCTGAACGGTTTGTGCGGTTCCGCCTGGTACCAGTAGGCGGTGCTGGCGATGTCATCGGAGCGGTTGTTGTTGTGGCCGTGTTCGATGGTCACTTTGATGCTTTGGCGGAAGTGAATGGGGTCTTCAATATGGAAGCGGTAGTAAGATGATTTGCCGCCCCAGTTGGGCCCGCCGGGCATGGTCATGCCATGGTAGGGTGCGTCGAATTTTTCCGCCGGGCAGTAGGCGGTGTTGAAATAATCTTCCGTGCCGGTGCCGTGCAGGCTGGGTGGCCACTCCTCGCCATCGATGAAGATCATGTCGTCACCTTCGCCGTACCAGTTGAAGATGGTGAAAAAGCCAGCCAGCTGCTGCGGGTCAGCCCCTTCGACGTTATCCATCTGCATCGGCCAGGGCACGCCTTCAGGCCATTGGAATTGCTTGCTGTTGCGCAGGTTGTGGTAACTCATGTTGCAGCCCACGTAATGGCCTTTGCCTTCGGCTTCGAGGATGACGTAGTTGCCTGCGCCGCCGATGTTGTTGCCGCCGAACTCGAAGGCGAGGTTGTTCTGCATCGCTTCGGGTCCGTGCTGGAACAGCGGGTTAGAAGAAAGCAGCGGCTGGGCGGCTTCCAGCAAGCCCGGCAGGTCTTCGGGTTTGGCGCCCTCGGTGGGGCATTCGCGGTGCCACACGGCATGGAAGCGTCCCATGTCATCGGGGATGGCGTCGCGCAATTCGTAGTCAATGTAGTAGTAGAAGGTCAGCGGTACCTCGCACTCATTGACCAGCGAGAACTCAGCGCGCTGCGCGAAGGGCATAGGGAACCAGCAGTTGAAGCCCCTGCCGTCAGCGGGGCTCATCTGCAGCGGCAGCGACGAGAAATTGACCGCCTGGGCGTGCCCTACGCCGAAGAAATCGCCCAGCGGGACATTGATCGAGAACGCCTCCTCGTTGTCCCAGCGCGCGCGCAGTACCACGCGCCGCAGGTAATGTTCCTGGCTGCAGGAATGCGTGCACCAGATGTGGTTGATGCAGCCGGCGCTCTGGATATCTGCCAGCACGGCGCTTTCGCCCGGCGGGATAACGAGATAATCGGCGTTGCCGCCGCTGCGGTCCCAGCTGGACACGCGTCTGGTGGTCACATCGCGCAGGCGCGCCAGCTCGCCCAGCGGACTTCCTTTAAACATGCTCATGGTTGGCTCCTTCTCTCAGTAACGGTTGTCATTGGTTAAGCATAGCATAGCCAGTCAGGCGCGCTTTGTCAAATTGGTTGTGAAAGGATTGAAGCAGAGTTTATGCTCGTAACGCTCATACCTAAGTAAGGGAGAACGGCACAGGTAGTGGCGGTATGTGATTCAGGAAAACTGAATTCACCGCCCCTACGGAATCATTATCACACCAACGCCTGGCCCCATTCATTTTCAAAAGTAAAAGCCCCCAATGGTTTGCGTTCGCGCGGCGCCAGTTCGCTTTCGCGCTTGTCGTCAGGCAGGCTGTCTGGTTCGCCCAGGTAGCCGATGACGAAGACCGTCATGGGTTCAAAGCGCTCGGGCAGGTTGAAGGCCTGTTTTGCCTGTTCGCGGTCAAATCCCGCCATCTGGTGCACGAACAAACCCTCAGCGGTTGCCTGAACAGCGAGGTTCGCCACCGCCTGGCCGAGGTCATAAGGCGCCCACAGGTTGGGGCGGCCATTGTCGCGCAGCGCATCCATCACCGCCATCACCAGCAGCGGCGCGCTGCCAGCCCACACCTGGTTATTGGGGCGCAGGGTGGCGAATAATTTCTCATAAGCCTGCGGGTTTTCTTTGCTGGTGACCACGAACTGCCACGGCTGGCCATTGGCGCTGGAGGGTGCCCAACGCGCGGCCTCGAACAGGCGCAGCAAAACGTCGCGCGGCGGCATTTCATTGCGAAAAGCGCGCGGACTCCAACGCTGGCTGATTAAAGGGGAAATGGGGTGGTCGGTTTGGGCGGTTTTGTTCATCTTCTCTTGTGTTCCTGTCAATTTATATATGAATAAATGCAACAATGCCACTATAAGGGCGGGTTGTTAGAGCGGGGTAAACGCGGGCGGGTGCATGTTTAATCTTTTATTAGAATCGCCCGTTCATCCCTGTTATTTTGTGGATAGGCGCGCAGTTCCTCTACCCCTTTGCGGCGCATTTGTATTAAAATCAAAGCAATCATTGATTTAGAGAAATCATTAATGTTTCCTTGCGTATGTTTGGATTAGAATAGAAATATCTCGTGAACGAATCCAGCGGGAAAAACAGAAAAGAGGTTGCTGATGGTTGAAATGGATAACCTGCAGAGCAAGCTGCGTGATATGAGCACCGGCAAACGCGCCGTGTTCGAGCCGCAGGCGGTTACATCGGTGGAAGAAACCGGGTTGAACGAAGTCTGGCTGCAAGACCTGGTGTTGAAGGTCATGTATTACGGCGGGGTGATGCGCGGCTCAGCCATCGCCGAAGCCATCCACCTGCCGTTCGTGGGCGTCACCGAACGCATCATGGAGATTTTGAAGCGCGACAAGATGGTTGAGGTGCGCTCTGCCACCGGCTCCAGTTTTGGCCAGGGCAATTACGTGTATGAGATAACCACCCAGGGCACCAACCGCGCGCGCGAAGCGCTGATGCGCTCGACCTATGCCGGGCCTGCGCCGGTCACCCTCGAAGATTACATCCTGGTGATCCAGAAACAGGCGCTGGGCAAGATCACACTGACCCCGCGTACGCTGCAGCAGGCGTTCAAAGGGCTGGTGTTCAGCGAGATGACCCTCAGCCAGATGGGCCCTGCCATTATCAGCGGCTCTTCCATCTTTATGTATGGCCCTCCCGGCAATGGCAAGACCAGCGCCTCCAAGGCGATCGCACGGCTGATCCAGGATGAACCCATCTATGTGCCGCATGCCGTCTACATTGACGGGCAGGTGGTCAAGGTGTATGACGAACTCAACCATGTGCGCTTTGAACCGGATCAAAAAGGTACCACCGGCCGCGGCAAGACCGATTTTCTATTGAAGAATCGCATGGATCGGAGGTGGGTGAAGGTGCAGCGTCCCTTTGTGATGGTGGGGGGTGAATTAATCCTCGAAGACCTTGACCTGATCTATGACGAAACCGCCAAATTCTACGAAGCGCCCTTCCAGTTGAAAGCTACCGGCGGCATCCTGCTGATCGATGACTTCGGCCGCCAGCAGGTGCGCCCGCGCGACCTGCTCAACCGCTGGATCGTGCCACTGGAGAACCGCGTCGATTACTTGACGCTGCACAACGGCAAGAAGATCGAGATTCCCTTTGATGTGCTGGTGGTGTTTTCCACCAACCTGCCGCCCAAAGAACTGGTGGATGAAGCCTTCCTGCGCCGCCTGCGCCACAAGATCGAGATCGGCAATCCTTCTTACGAAGATTACCGCAAGATCTTCATCGCCATGGCGCGGGAAAAGAAAGTGCACTACTCTGACCAGGGATTGGCGTACCTGCTGAAGAAATGGTACGTGGAGAAGAAACGTCCGCTGCGCGCCACCCATCCGCGTGACCTGTGTGACCACATTTTGGATGTGGCGCAGTTCTACTCCGTTGAGCCGGTGATGGCGCCGGAACTGATCGACCGCGCGGCGGCTTCTTACTTCGTCGACCTCGATTAACCGCTAATCGCCTGATAAACCTTTAAAACAAAACGGAACAGCCGCGCGGCTGTTCCGACTTTGTCTATTCGGATAAAGGTTGCTCAGGCAGGGCTGATCGCGTCTACCGGGCAGACATCCACGCAGTCGGCGGCATCCTGGCAGATAGCGGGGTCAATCCACATCGAACCGTCTTTTTCGGAGATCGCTTCGTAGGGGCATTCGGCCTCGCAGGCGCCACACATGATGCAGACATCAGGATCTATGATATGGGTCATTTCAATTTCCTCCTCATGAGACATGAAATATGGGACAACATCGTTGTCGTAAGAATACTACGGGGAGCCGTTTTTTGTCAATATGGCAGGCGCTTAAGGTTTAAGGAAGTCTTAGCTGGATAAGTGCCCTGGAAAATTTGTAGGATTTTTTCTACAAATTTGCATTATAATCTAAGAAATGCTTTTCACGGCAATTGAGAAATTCAGGGATTCATTGGGAGAGCGACCATGAAGGTAACCGTTACACAACAACAACTGGCACACGGACTCAGTCTGGTATCCAAGGCTATCGCCCCACGCAGTACTTTGCCTGTGCTGGCGAATGTGCTGCTGGCCACCGACGAAGGCAGGCTGCGCCTGTCAGCCACCAATCTGGAAATGGGTATCACCTGTTGGATTGGCGCGCGGGTTGAAGAAGAAGGCGCCATCACGGTGCCGGCGCGCACCTTTGTGGATCTCATCTCCGCGCTGCCTGCGGAAGATATCACCATTGACCTGGTGGAAGAAACCCACACCCTCAACATTCATTGCGCCAAGAACAACACCGATATCAAAGGCATTGACGCGCAGGAATTCCCGCCCATCCCGGTGCCTGACCTGGACATGGGCATTGAATTGAATGTGAACGAATTCCGTGAAATGATCAGCCAGGTGACCTTTGCCGCCTCCAACGATGAAGCACGCGCCGTGCTGCAGGGGGCGCTGCTCGACATTGCTGAAAACACCATCAGCATGGTCGCCACGGACGGTTTCCGTATTTCGGTGCGCAAAGCCCAGCTGTCACATCCGGTAGAAAAACCCATTCGCCTGATCATCCCCTCACGCGCGCTGAACGAAGTGGCGCGCATTGCCGGCACCAGCGAGAAACCGATCACCATGGTGCTGCCGCCAGGCCGCGGACAGGTCATCTTCCACACCGAAAACGCCGAACTGGTTTCGCAATTGATTGAAGGCAACTATCCCGACTACAAAGCCATCATGCCCACCAATTACCGCACCCTGATCACCTTCTCGACACCGGCTTTCCAAAAAGCCTGCCGCCAGGCGGAGATCATCGCGCGCGAGGGCAACAACGTGGTGCTGTTGAAGGTGGTCGAGAATGGCGAAGGCCCGGCCCGGGTGGAGCTCTCCGCTACCTCAGAAGAAACCGGCCAATCGGAAATCGTGGTGGATGCCGCCCTCAGCGGCCCGGCGATGAACATTGCCTTCAATGTGCGTTATCTGCGCGAGGTGCTGGACGTGATCCGCACTCCCAGTGTGGTGCTGGAAGCCAATGCCCACAATACGCCGGCCATGATCTGCCCGGCGGGCAGCAGCCATTTTCAGCACATCGTCATGCCCATGCACGTCGGCTGATCGCCCGATCATTGCCTATGCCAGCCTCTAAACCATTGCCTGTCTGTCATCCGCCTGTGGTGTGGGGTGTTGTTGTTCAGGCGCTGTTTGCGTTGCGAGCGTACAACGGCTGATGTTCCCTACCTCTGCTTCTTCCACGCGCTTCCTGCGCATTTTGTTGACCCTGGGGGATTACCCCATCTTGCGCGGGCGCATTTTGGAAGAGATGCGCAAGGAACTGTTCGAGCGCAACATCGTCTCCCCGCGTGTGTTTGAAGCGCGTGTGCGCGAGATGGCGCTCAGTTCGCAGGAGCGCGAAGGCTTGTTCGACCCCTTCTCCGAAGAGAGCAATGAGATCTGGGAAACGCGCATGGAGCGCATCCGCAACCACCTCACGCAGCTGTTGTTCAGCCAGAACCTGTCATTCGAGGTATTTGAAGATATCACCGCTGCCACCCTCAAGGTGGAGCGCGGGCTCAGCGTGGATGATCTTTCCCTGAACATAAATTTTGAACTGGCGCCAATGGAACTGGTATTCGATTTCGCCCACCAGGTGGAGACGCTGACCCCCAAAGAACGTGCACAATATGCTGCCCGTTACGAGGAGGCACGGGTGGTCTTGATCCGCACCTTGATCTCTGACCAATTGCCATATATCAAAATCGCACGTCAATACCTGACCATTTCTGACCTGGCATATATCCGCGAACACAAGATCGGCGCCGGGCGTATCGGCGGGAAAGCCGCCGGGATGGTGCTGGCAGCCGCCATCGTGCGTCAATCGAACAATCCTGAGCTGGATGCCTGCATCCGCATGCCGGCTTCCTACTTTGTCGGTTCCGGTGAACTGTATACCTTCATCGCCTACAACAACCTCACCATGTGGAACACGCAGAAGTACAAGACCGAAGAAGCCATGCGCACCGAATATCCCATTCTGCAGGAAGCCTTCCAGCGCGGCTCGATGCCGGAGGATATCCTTGAAAAACTACGGCAGGTACTCGAAGCGACTGGCCGCAAACCGCTGATCGTGCGCTCTTCCTCCCTGCTCGAAGACAATTTCGGCACTTCGTTTGCTGGCAAATATGACAGCATCTTCCTGCCCAACCAGGGCACCCAGGAAGAGAATCTGGCGGCACTGGTCAAAGCCATGGGTGCCATTTACGCCTCCACCCTCAACCCGGGTGCGCTGATGTATCGCCGCAGCATGGGTCTGATCGACTATGATGAGCGCATGGCGCTGCTGATCCAGGTGGTGGAAGGCGAACAGTTCGGTCATTACCTGCTGCCGCACGCCGCCGGGGTGGCTTTCAGCCGCAACATGTATCGCTGGAATCCGGATATCCGCCGCGAAGATGGTTTTGTGCGCCTGGTGTGGGGACTGGGCACGCGTGCTGTAGACCGCGTGGGCAACGATTACCCGCGCCTGATCGCGCTCAGCCACCCGCTGCTGCGCCCTGCGACCAACGTCAAAGAAATTCGCCGCTATTCACAGCAATACGTGGACCTGATCGATCTGGAAGCCAACCAACTGCGCACCCTGCCGGTGAAGGAGGTGCTCAGCGGACGTTATCCGCCGCTGCGCTACATTGTGCAGGTCGAAGAAGATGGTTTCTTCTCGTCACTGCGCACCAATATCATCACTGGCAAAGAACAGGATCTGGTGGTGACTTTTGATGACCTGCTGATCCGTTCCTCGTTTGCCGTGCGCATGCGCGAACTGCTTAGTATTCTGGAAAACCGCTACAAACGGCCGGTGGATGTGGAGTTTACCGTGCATGTGGAAAGCCTGCCGGACGGGGCGGTGAATATCAAGATCACCATCCTGCAATGCCGCCCGCAAAGCACCATGAGCATTGAAGAAGTGCCACCGATTCCCAAGCAGCTTACACCCGCTGACATGCTCTTCCTCACCCATTTCGTGGTGCCACAGGGCTATCTTGAGTCGATCGATTGGGTTGTGTACATTGACCCCGAGGCGTATTTTGCCCTGCCGACGCTGAATGATCGTTTTGAGTTGGGGCATGCCATCGGGCGGTTGAACGAAATGATGAAAGACAAGGAATTTATCCTGGTGGGGCCGGGCCGTTGGGGTTCCTCCAACTCTGACCTGGGGGTGCCTATCCATTACAGTGACATCTACCATGCACGTGCGCTGATTGAAATGACCGGGCCGGGCATCGGTGTGGCGCCGGAGCCTTCGCTGGGCACCCATTTCTTTCAGGACCTGATGGAAGCCAAGATCTACCCGCTGGCCGTTGACCTGGCGGATGAACGCAGCCTGTTCCAGACTGAGTGGGTGATGAATGCGCCCAATCACCTGCTGGCGTTTGTGCCACTGGAAGAACGCTTCCGTGATGTGATCAAGGTTGCCCAGGTGGAGGATATACGCAGCGGCCATCACCTGCGCGTGATCATGAACGACGAGCAGAACACAGCGGTGGCGTTTCTGGCGCCGCGTGAATTATAAGTACTTCCGGTTTGTGTTTACTGGTGGGCATGCCAGCGGCAGTCTTCCAGGATAAAATTGTCAAACTGTGCCGTGAAACTCCCCTCCAGCGGGCTGCAGGCATACACCCCGAATGACACCGGCTGAACGGGCGGCAGGGGCGGGTCGGCCTGTCCCATCTCGGGTGTGGTTTCGCCCAGCGCATGCAGGTGGAAGACGCGCATCTGCCGGAAATCAACCCCATCCAGCGAGGATTCGATCAAGAAATCGGGTCCGCGCCGGCTCAGGCGGTACCACAAGGTGTCCACCAACGCGATGTCGGTGGTCGCCCAGTCTGAATGACCGTGGTTGGTGACCACGCTGCCCAGCCGTGAGAAGGCCTCGTTTTCATATTCCAAAGACGCCTTGCACCAGTTGCCGCTGTCAAGGTAGACCATAATGCCGCACTGGTCAAATTGGGTGGTGTAGGCAAAGCGGGTGCGTACAGTGAAGGTGAAGTTCCGGTCACTCTCCAGCAGCAGGGCATGCCCGTTGTCGTTGCGAAAGCCGTAGTAGGAACGCTGCCAGAAATCGGTGGCGGGGTCGGTGGTCAGACGCAGGCTGTCAGCGGTTAAGTTGAATTCGGTGGGCGGGTTGAGCCAGCGCGCTGCAGAAAGATCGAATGTCATATTGCCTCCTGAGGGGGAATCTCTTTTGGTTCTGGGAATACTTTGCCGGGGTTGAGTATATGGTTGGGGTCAAAGACATCCTTGATGCCGCGTGACAGCGCCAGCACGGTGTCATCCAGCACCAGCGGAACGAATTGTTTTTTCTTGAAACCGATGCCGTGTTCGCCGCTGATCGTGCCGCCCAGGCCTGCCACCGCGGTGAATAATTCTGTCAGCAGGTCAGTTTTGATGCGGTCCCAGGTTTCGATGGGCATCTCAGGTTTTTTGATGATGCGCACATGCACATTGCCGTCGCCGGCGTGGCCGTAGGCGGGGAAAAGGACATCGTAGCGGCTGCCGATCTCTTGCATGGCGCGCATCAGGTCAGGGATGCGCGCGATCGGCACCACCACATCTTCGGAGGTCTGGGTGGGGGAGATCGTCATCAGGGCTTCGGCGATGTTGCGGCGCAGCGCCCAGATGCGCTCCTGGGTGGTGGCGTTGGGCGCCACATACACCTCGAACGCGCCGCCCTGCTGACAGCCCTCGCCGATGGCTTCATACACCGGGGCGAGTTCTTCCTGCGAACTGCCGTCCACCTCGATCAGCAGGAACCCGCCGGCTCGCTCCAGCGGCAGTTCTTCGTTGAGGTAGCGCGCGGAAGCCTGCACGGCATCGGCGCTCATGAATTCGATGGCCGTCGGCAGTGTGCCGCTGTGGGTCATCACCCCGGGAATGGCGGCGATGGCCTGGTCGAGGGT
>CAYMNB010000053.1:0-16370 GCA_964391725.1 uncultured Anaerolineaceae bacterium
CATTGCAGGAGGAAGTATGAACCATTCAGTTGAAGAATCCATTCGCACCTACATTGCCCAGAATATCCTGTTCCGTAATGACGGATATCCGTATGAGGATAGCACCTCGTTTCTGGACAACGGCATCGTTGACTCCATCAATGTGATGGAACTTGTCATGTTTGTGGAAGAAACCTTCGGCATCAAGGTCAAGGATGAGGAAATTGTACCCGATCATTTTGACTCGGTCGAACGGTTGTCCGCTTATGTAAAGAAGAAAGGTGAGTAGTTGGTTGCCCAGCTTCCTGAAGATGGCGAAGGCTGAACGATGAATATCCTGTTCCTGACCCAGATACTGCCATACCCGCCGGATGCCGGCCCTAAATTCAAGACATGGCAGGTCTTGCGTTACCTGATGGACAATGGTCATACAGTGACGTTGATCTCCATGATCCGCCCGGAAGACGAAAAATTCTGTCATGTGATTGAAAAATTGGTGACAGCCTTCTACCCGGTGAAGATCCAGCGTTCACGCATGAAGGATATTTTCTTTTTACTGCGTAGTGCGCTGACCGGGCGGTCGTTCCTGATTGAGCGTGATGATTTGCGGCAAATTCGCTTGCTGGTGGCAAGGTTGGTTTCTGAGAATACGTATGACGCCATGCATGCCGATCAGGTTAGCATGACGCAATTCATCCTTCCCTATGTGCAGGAGAGACATGAGGAGCATGAAACAGAGGGCAGGCAGGCGCCGGTTCTGCTCTTCGACGCCCACAATGCCACCTGGAAGATCCTGGAGCGATTTGGCGAAGAGAGCAAAGGGCTGAAACGCTGGTTCTTTCAATGGGAAGCCAATCGCATGCGCCACTATGAAGCAGACATTGTGCGAAGCTTTGATCGAATTTTAACTGTGTCGGATATAGACCGTGATGCGCTGCTGGCAATAGTTGCACAGGCGGGTGAGGCCCAACAGGCGTTGGTAGAAAAATTCATGGTCATTCCGATTACGGTGGATACGCAGGAAATTTTGCCCGTGAAACGAGCTGTGGACTCTTTGAATGTGTTCACCTTTGGCACTTTGTATTACCCACCCAACGCCGATGGCATTCGCTGGTTCATCAATGAGGTATTTCCCAGGGTGAGAGCCGCGGTGCCGGGCGTGACGTTGACGGTGGTGGGGAAGAATCCGCCGGCTGACTTTTTAGCGCTGCAGCACGCTGCGCCTGAGGTGTATCACGTGCCTGGGTATGTGACCGACCTGACGACCTGGTTTGAGCAGGCGGCGGTGGTGATCGTGCCGGTGCGGGTGGGTGGGGGCATGCGGGTGCGTATTTTGGAGGCATTCGCGCGCGCCATGCCCATTGTCACCACCACGGTCGGGCTGGAGGGGATTGATGCGCTGCCGGGTGAGCATATTCTGGTGGAAGATGATGCATTGTCATTTGCTGAAGCGGTGATCGGGTTGATCAGGGATGAAAAATGGCAGAACCGACTGGCTGCCAATGGACGCCAACTGGCAGAACAGAGGTATGACCAGCAGGTGGTGATGCAACGGCTGGATGAGATCTATCCTCCGCGGGAGAATGCATAAATGAAGAAATCGGCTGCCTGGCTAAGAAATCCTTCGCGTCTTTTGATCCTCATTCTGACCCTCTCGGTGCTGGCACGCCTGGCTGGCGCGGTGTACATGGGTGACGGGGTGGAGGAGCTGCCGGGTACTTTCGATCAGATTTCCTACCATTTACTGGCGCAGCGTGTGCTGGGTGGATATGGCTTCAGTTTCGGGCAGGATTGGTGGCCGCTGACGGCAGCCGGCGCACCGACCGCCCATTGGAGTTTTCTCTATACATCCTATCTTGTGATTGTGTATGCCATCTTTGGCGTTCATCCGCTGGCTGCGCGCATCATCCAGGCGGTCATATACGGGCTGCTACAGCCTTACCTGACCTACCGTATCGGCAGCCGCCTGTTCGGCAAATGGGTGGGATTGATTTCTGCCCTGCTGGCGGCTGGTTATGCTTATTTCATCTATTATGGCGGAACACTGATGACGGAACCGTTCTATATCCTGGCGATCTTGTGGGTGTTCGATACTTGCATCGGGCTGGTGACACAACCGAAGGCAGATAAGACTTTGCGCCGCTGGTTTCTACTGGGGGTTGGCATGGGGTTAGCTGTGCTGCTGCGGCAGGTTTTTTTGCTGATGATTCCCTTCATCCTGTTGTGGTTGGGCTGGGCGCTGTACCGCCGTCAACCGTCCTTCCGTTGGGCACGGCTGTTGGTGCCGCTGCTGGTGGTGGCTGTCATGATTTTGCCCTTCACCATCTACAACACCGCCCGTTTCGATCAGGTGGTGCTGCTGAATACCAATGCCGGGTTTGCCTTTTTCTGGGGCAACCATCCTTACTACGGCACAAATTTCCAATCGATTCTGCCGGATGGTATGTATCAAGCATTGATACCGCAGGAGCTCAGGGGGTTGGATGAGGCGGCACTCGATCAGGCTTTGCTTGGCCGTGCCATGGAAAACATCCTGGACAATCCTGTGCGTTATGTGAAATTGTCGATCAGCCGCATTCCCGATTTCTTCATGTTCTGGCCTTCGCCTGATTCCGGCAGGATCAGCAATATCTCTCGCGTCGCCAGTTTCGGTATTCTGTGGCCGTTCATGCTGGCCGGTTTGCTTGTGTCCTGGTGGAAGGCTGATAAGACGCTGCGCAAACGGCTTGATTCACCCATAACGCTGCTGGTGTTGTTTATTGTGGCGTATAGCGCCTTGCACATTATGACGTGGACATTGGTCCGCTATCGTTTGCCCATTGACGCGGTGGCACTGCCTTTTGCCGGTTACGCAATGGTCTTAATTGATCGGCGATGGCTTCACATTGGACAGCGTTTCTTTGGCTTTGAAGAAGTATCCAAATCAGTGCAGGCGGTAAGGGAGTGAGAATCCTCTATATCGTACCGTATATGCCCAATCTGATCCGCGTGCGGCCCTATAACCTCATTCGCTATCTGGCGCGGTTGGGACATGAGGTCACCGCGGCAACGGTTGTTTCACACCCGACCGAACGGCAGGATAGTAAGAAGCTGAACGATTTTTGCCAGGATGTGATTTCTGTTGATATGCCCTTTGCTCGTTCGTTGTTGCAAAGTGGAATAGCAATGGTACAGGGCATTCCCATGCAGGCGCGCTACAGCTGGCGTCCGGGCCTGTTTCAGCAGATCACAGGTGTGTTGAAACAACACAATGGAGGACAACCCTTCGATGTGGTGCATGTTGAACACCTGCGGGGGATCGAGTATGGCTTACGGCTGCTTGACTGGCTGAGCGAGGTCAAGGAACTGGCGGCTTTACCGGTGGTATGGGACAGTGTCGATTGTATCTCCTCCCTGATGCGCCAGACCAGGCAGCGTGGCAGCAGTGCCAAAAGCCGCGTCATTGCTGCTTTAGAATATGGCAATACGGTGAAGTATGAATGCCGTGGGCTGCGGTCGTTTGACCGCGTGCTGGTGACATCACCGGTGGACCAGGCTGCCCTGGCAGACACTGACCAGGGAGAAGCCAGCCGTTGGAAAATTGACGTGCTGCCAAACGGGGTGGACCTGGATTATTTCCAGCCTGGCGAAGGTGACCGACATCCTGACACGATCGTGATCAGCGGAAAGATGAGCTATCACGCCAATGTCACCATGGTGACCTACCTGGTTAACGAGATCATGCCGCTGGTGTGGTCTCGCAAACCTGGTGTCCGGCTGCAAATTGTGGGCAAAGACCCCCCGCCATCCATGCAGGCAATGGCGAAAAACGAAAACATCATCGTAACCGGTACTGTCAGCGATATCCGTCCCTATTTACAGCAGGCGACCCTGGCGGTGGTGCCTATCACCTACGGTACAGGCATCCAGAACAAGATATTGGAAGCCATGGCGTGCGCCACACCGGTGATCGTGTCTGCCCCGGCGGCGGCTTCGCTGCTGGCGATTCCGAACCGGGATTATGTGGTGGTTGAAACCGCCCGCCAGTTCGCGGATGCCATCCTCGATCTACTGGGTGATGATCACAAACGCATCGAACTGGGCATGGCGGGCAGGCTGTATGTGGAGAAGAACCACGATTGGCAGGTAATCGCAGCGAAACTGGCAGGCATCTATGCGTCTACCGGGTATGAGAAGAAAAGAAAGTTGGAGGAAATGTCATTGTTAGCGGGTCAAGGCAAAGGGGCATAGCAGAAATTTCCATGTGCGGCATCGCTGGTATTGTTAACCTGAAAGAATCACCACCTGTGGAGATTGAGACGCTGGCAAAGATGCTGGCTTCCATTCGCCACCGCGGGCCAGACAGCACAGGCATTTATCGTGACAGCCACGCCGGGTTGGGCAGTGTGCGTCTGATGATCATTGACCTGACCGGCGGCGACCAGCCCATCAGCAATGAAGACGGCACTTTGTGGATCGTTTACAATGGCGAGGTCTTTAATTATGTGGAGTTGCGGCCTGAACTGGAACGGCGCGGGCATATTTTTTCTACCCAAACCGACACCGAAGTCATCCTGCACTTGTTTGAAGAAGAAGGTCCAGCCTGTTTGCAGCGTTTGAACGGCCAGTTCGCGCTGGCAATTTGGGATACAGTGCAGCAAAAGCTGTTTTTGGCACGAGACCGCGTAGGTATCAGACCGCTGTTTTATACAGCGCAGGACAACCGTCTCGTTTTCGGGTCAGAAGTCAAGGCAATTTTCGCCAGTGGTGAAGTGAAGGCGGCCATTGACCCGGGCGCGTTACGGGAGGTTTTCACCTATTGGAGCGTGCAGACGCCTAACACAATCTTTGAGGGCATTCACGAGCTTCCTCCGGGGCATTATCTTCTGGCAGAGGATGGACAGGTGAGTCTTCATTCTTACTGGCAGCTTGACCTGATGCCCGAGAGTGACAGGCGTGCGCCGGAATCTTATGGTGAAGAACTGGAAGCGCTGCTGATTGACGCGGCGCGCATCCGTTTGCGGGCAGATGTTCCTGTGGGAGCTTATCTGAGTGGTGGTTTGGATTCCTCCCTGACAACGGCCCTCATACGCGGGCATACTGGCAATAAACTCAACACTTTCTCCATCGCTTTCACCGATCCGGCGTTCGACGAACGCTCCTACCAGCAGCAAATGGCAGCGTACCTTGGCACCGAACATCACATGCTGTTGTGTGACTATCCCGATATCAGCCAGGCTTTTCCAGAAGTAATTTGGCATACCGAAACACCGATATTGCGCACCGCACCGGTGCCGATGTACTTATTGTCAGGGTTGGTACGAGCGCATAATTTCAAGGTGGTGATGACGGGTGAAGGGGCGGATGAGTTTTTGGCAGGCTATGATATCTTCAAAGAGATGAAGATTCGTCGCTTCTGGGCGGTTGATCCTGACTCAAGCCTGCGTCCGAAATTGCTGGGTTTGCTGTACCCGGATATCCAGCGTATGGGCGCCAGCGCCGCTTTTTTGACAGGTTTCTTCAAAAAAGACCTTTTGCAGACCGATTCGCCCTATTATTCACACCTGATCCGTTGGCGCAATACCGCGCGGGCATGCCGTTTTCTGGTTGAGCCTGATGGGGAAGCTAAGCAAGTGCCGGCGACAGTGTTGCCTGCAGGCTTTCATGCCTGGCCAGCCCTGAGCCAGGCGCAATACCTTGAAATGACCACCTTTCTCTCCCCTTACTTACTCTCATCGCAGGGCGACCGTATGGCGATGGCACACTCGGTTGAAGGGCGCTATCCATTCCTCGATTATCGCGTGATCGAATTCTGCAATCGCCTGCCGCCCGCGATGAAGATGCCGGTATTGGTGGAGAAGTGGCTGTTGAAACAGCTGGGCGCGCGTTATCTGCCTGAGAATATCTGGCGGCGGCGTAAACGCCCCTACCGTGCGCCTATCAACCGCAGTTTCTTCCTGCCAACTCCGCCAGCGTATGTCGATGAACTGCTTTCATCCGAAGCCATCCGCCATAGCGGTTTGTTTAACCCGGCAGCGGTGGCAATGCTTTATAACAAAGCCCGCGCTGCTTCGCAGGTCAGCTATGGGTTGAGCGAGGTGGAAGATATGGCGCTGGTAGGAATTCTTTCGACCCAGCTGGTTCATCATCAATTTGTGCGGGGTGAAAGACCTGTACAGAACGCTACACGAGTAGACCAGATGAAATTGATCGACCGCGTGGCAGTGGCGCACTGATGCCAGGCACACCGGCAGGTTGTTCTTGATTGTAAAAGGAGTGAGAGACAGGCTTGATGGCATCAAACAACATGATTAACTTCTCAAAAGAAACCTTGCGGTTAGACGCCGAACAGGAAATTGCCCGCATAGTGGCAATGATCCGTGAAGTGGTGCAGCATGACATGCACCGGCGCGGGGCTGTGGTGGGCATCAGCGGGGGGATCGATTCTTCTGTGGTGCTTGCCCTGTGTGTAGAGGCATTGGGGCCACAGCGCGTGGTAGGCCTGATCTTACCGGAGAAAGAATCCAGCCCTGCCAGCGCGGCGTTGGCAGAGGAACTGGCAAACCACTTTGGTATTCAAACTGTCACCGAAGATATCACCCCGGCGCTGGCAGGTTTCGGCTGTTATGAGCGGCGCAACGAAGCCATCCGTCGCATCTTTCCACAATTTGAGCAGGGCTGGGGGGTGAAAATCGTTCTGCCCAATGACCTGTTGACGCAAGGGACATTGAATATCTTTCACCTGGTGGTGACCACCCCGCAAGGGGAAGAATTACGGCAGCGCTTAACCCCTGTCGAGTACCTGCAGATTGTGGCTTCCTCCAATTTCAAGCAAAGGGTACGCACGACTTACCTGTATTTTCACGCTGAGCTGCACAATTACGCCGTGTTGGGTACGCCCAACAAAAATGAGCATGCATTGGGTTTCTTTGTAAAGGGCGGTGACGGCCTGTATGATTTTGCCCCTATCCGTCATCTTTTCAAAACCCAGGTCTTCCAACTGGCAGAAAGCCTTGGTGTGCCGAAAAACATCCGCTCACGCCCGCCGATCACCGACACCTATCCCGGCGGCGGCACCCAGGAAGAATTTTTCTTCCGCCTCCCCTTTGAAATACTCGATACGATCTGGCTTGGCCACGAGCAGCAAGTGCCCGTTGAGATGATCGCAAGCGCCGTTGATTTGTCAACAGAACAAGTCCTGCGCGTGATCAAAGATATCAGCACCAAACAAATGACCACCAACATCCTGCGTGAACCTCCCAAAGGCCTGTAATTCATTCCGCCATAAACAAAAAAAACGGTGACCTATGAAAAAAACAATACAACACACTCCTGAATTGCTTTCTCGAAAACGGCTTCACCTGTTTGTCGCAGCGTGTCTTGCGGTCACGATGCTGTTAAGTCATGCCCAGGCAGTATCGATGCAATCATTGGCGCAGGATGATTGGACCCCGCCGGTCAACCTGTCAAACTCGGGCTCGACATCTGCACCGATTGTGCTGGTGGATTCATTGAATATTACGCATGTCATCTGGTATGACAGCTTTGCGGGATACCGCCATGCGCAGGCTGGAGACGATGGTGTGTGGAGTGAACCGGGGGCGCTCATTTTGCCATTTGAGGAAATTCAGCCGGTGATGATCTCAGGGCCTAATAACTTCCTCTACACGTTTTGGGTAGATGATGGTGATTTGCTTTATTCCAGAGTCATTGATACCAATGCAGGTGCAAGCACTGCGTGGGAGGTTGCGCTGGCACTGGGCGTGGATGTACTGGCTTTTGATGTGTCCATTGATGCCGATCAGGCGATTCATGTGGCGTATTTGAAGCAGAGCGATGAAGGGGGGTTGCCGGCAGGCATTTATTACCGCCAGAAGCCAGTCGGACTGGCATGGACAGGTGATCAACCAGTTTTTACTTCTCCGTATTTTCGGACAATGGCTGCTGAGCAAGCCTTTGTCAGTGTGGCAGGTGGTGTTACAACACGCGAAGTTGACGGGGCTGACGTTGAAGAAAAAAACATTTATGTTGCCTGGGATGAACCACATGGCCTGCGGTCATTGGTCAGTAGATCCATAGATGGCGGCAGCCTGTGGGCAGAACCGGTTGAGATTGACAATGATCGCGGAGCTGCCGGTTCCAACATGCCGTTTGCGCCGGAAGTATTTGTATGGAACAATCAGGCCTTGCTTGTCTGGCAGAAAAAATTATCCCCTACTACCTGCGAGATGCGCTATAAAGTGGCTGTGGATGGACAAACGTGGAGCGCGGCGGATGCTGTTTTCGAAAGCTTCTCCGGTTGTCCAGACCGATCCGGGTTTCTTGTGCAGCGTGATGACCTGGTTGTGTGGCAGGGAGATATTGGCAACCAGGTTTTCTTGACAGCCTGGAATGGCAGTGAGTGGAGCGAGCCCAGAACTGAACCATTGCTGACAGGTTTTTGGGATGATGAAGCTGGTAAAACTATGACGATAACCAGTCGTTACCTGTTCTACCAGGCTGATCAAAACAGTCTGCTGGCGGTTGGTTGTGATGTCAATGCCAACCAGGATGTCTGGTTTACCCTTAAATCTATGGAAAATCTTGAGGACTGGTTTCCGACATTTTCCTCATGGCAGATGAGTAATGAAATCACAATTGCACAGGAGGGGTTTTCTGACATAGCAATTACCAGCGATGTAGCCGGGAATTTTCATGCATTGTGGTTACAGGCACCCATAGCGCCTGTAGGAAGCCAAAGCATTGCTGGTGTCGCACAAAAAGCGGTCAACTACGCACGGTGGGATGGAAGTACCTGGTCAGAACCTGCTGTGGTATTGGCTGGTTCTGATGAAAACCCATTGCAGCTTTCAGCGGTTGCTAATAGTGGTGGTGATCTGTTGGTGATGTGGCGCAGTGACCCTGGCTGTCGGCTCTCTTTTTCCCGGGTTCAGGCAGCGCGCGCCTATAACCGCCTGGAATGGCTGGATCCCGTCAGTTTGCCGACAACACCTGACTTGTGCAGTTCACCAGCACTGGCAGCAGGCGCAGGACAGGAAATCTATGCGGTTTATGCGGTACCGGTGAATGAAATGCGCGGCATTTATCTTAACCGTTCTATAGACGGTGGACGGACCTGGCTGCCAGCGATGCAGGTTTTTGATGCCCGAGCCGCCGGATGGATCATGGCGGACAATCCGGTGCTCATCACTGACGGCAGCCGTTTGCATGTGTTGTGGCAGATGGGTTCCCCCCTCGAACTCGGTATTGGACTCGGTTTGGGGTATGCTTATTCTGATGATGGTGGCGAAACCTGGCAAGGGGTGGACACCAGGGAGGAAGAAAGGCTGCGCTGGGCGGGGATGGCAGCGGGTGCGCAAGGATTGGCCGTGCGTGTCTGGCAGCAAGGAGACGATGAAGACACCATCATCACCACCCAGGCGTCATTGGATGGGGGAGAGAATTGGCAGCCGCCTGTGCCAGTTGCCTACAACGGCAAACTACTGGGGCAGCCCGATCTGTTTTCCGACTTGTTTGGTGGGATCCATCTGCTGCAGATGGTTGAGGACGATCTGGGAAAAGCTACGATGGAGCATTGGATCTGGGATAGCGAAAATTGGATGGCCGGTGAGAGCCTGACGCTTGGTTACCATCTGGGCGAGAGTGATATTGATCTTGCTGGCATAATTTCACCACAATCTCAGCTGGCTGTGATCTATGCGGGCGTTGAACGCGAAGATGGTGCGCAATCACTCATGGCGGCGTTTGGTCAGAATGAAGCGATTGGCGAGCATGTTGTAGAATCACAGCCAGAACAAAATGTCACAACCGAAGATGATGAGGTGCCTGAATCGACTGAGGAAGCCCCCTCGGTGTTGGTCGACAGCGAGGATCCCACGCCAGTGCCGACCGCTATTTTCTCTAAAACTGTGGAGCGAACCAATGCGATCAGCACCTGGCTGGGTCTGATCGCGGGTGCGGTTGTGGGCTGCGTTGTGGTGGCAATTGTGTTTTTGAGAAGGATACTCAGGGGAAAGGAATAATGATTCAATTGCTTTGGAGAGAAATCATCTCAATAGAGGAAATATGTTTGGAGGTTAACGATGGCAGACAAATTAACCCGGCGTGATTTTTTCAAAGGAGCGATTATTCTGGTCAGCGGCAGCGTGGTGGCGACGGTTGCCTATCTGTTTGACCGCAGCCTGCGGCAAACAACGGTAACGCAGCAAACACGAACACCTGGCGCTACTGCGGTGGCTGGTCAACCCGCAGAGCCGACAGCAACCAATGTCCCGTCTTCGGAGCAAAGCCCAACGCCGACGGAGATTTCTGTGGCTGATGCAAACCCAATGCCGGAGTTGGAACCATCCCCCATGCCTAACGGCCTCCCCGGCGTTACTGGAGCACGTTTTCCTGGTCGTGTGGTGCATGTCACTCATGAAGATGTGCACTCATGGAATTACAAAGACCTCAATTACTGGGACTTCGTGAATCAACCAATGGTAGATGACATGGTTGACCATGGGCTAATGAGTCTCACCGGACAGAACACAGTGGAGGATGCCTGGCGTTCGTTGATTCCCAACTACCTTCCTGGCGAGGTTGTCGCCATCAAGGTCAGTTTTAATAACACATATAGTGAACCTGGATCGGTTGAGATGATTGATGGTATTACTGAACCCATTAATGCACTGATTCGTGGTTTACATGTTATTGGTGTTCCTTACGATTCGATAGTGGTGTATGATTCATCACGCTGGCTGCCTAAGCGCTTCACGGACAAGTGTCAATATGCCGGGGTTCTGTTCCGTTACAGCAGCCATGACCCATGGGGTGAGGGTTCTGCAGCTGTGGAGTTTTCGCCGCCAGGGGTAAGCGCCTTCACCCAACGTTTATCAAAAGAGGTTGCCCAGGCAAATTATCTGATCAACGTCCCGATCATGAAATGGCACGGCATGGCAAAATTAAGTCTGGCGTTAAAAAATCATTATGGCAGTGTTGACAAGCCGCAGGACCTGCACCCGTGGTCAACACTGGCAAGCCCTGATTTTTCGACCAATTACAACCCTATGGTGGACCTAAATAATAATCCGCATATACGAGAAAAAACGATCTTAACTCTGGGGGATGGTATTTTTGCGGCCTTGCGCAACAATGTGGGTTCATTTCCCAGGGGGTGGCGAACATACGTGAACAAGACTCCTAATAGCCTTTTTTTCTCAACTGATCCTGTTGCCATCGACTGTGTGATGGGTGATTTTTTGAGTTCCGAAAAGATTGCCCTGGGTGCAGGAGAGGTTGAACCAAATGCCTTTGCCTGCCTGGCACTGGCAGAATCAGCAGGCCTGGGGGTGTATGATCGAGGAAACCCCTGGCAAAACACTTACACAAAAATTGAGTATATCAAACATGAATTGTAGGCAAAATGCAGGTGCAAGAGGCTAAATTTTGATGATAAATAAACGTCTTCTTTTCCTCAGTGGGATCGCCATTCTGGCGGTTGTGATGAACCATTCCAGTTATTCTGGATTTGTTGCTATGTTCTGGTGGACGGACCGCTATTTGCCCGTCGCAGTGCCAAATTTCGACCAGATGGGTTCTCTGGCTTATTACGGGCTGGTTGCTCAGCAAAAACTGGCTGTTTTCAGTGTGCCGGCATTCCTCTTTATCACGGGCATGTTTTTGTCGTACGCAGCACGCGGTAGCCAGACCCATCTTACCTGGGGGGTGGTGTGGCGCCGGATATTGAATCTGCTGCCCCCTTATCTCATCTGGATTTTTGTTTATTATGTAGCTGAATTCTTGCTTGGCAACCGATATACACCTATGGAATATGTGTTGGGTATCATCACCATCTCCCGGTCTGTATTTTTCTTTATTCCTCTGGTGATTGTCTACTATGCAATTTCACCATGGCTTGCACCACTTGCCAAAAAGCGGCCTGTATTGTTGTTGTGCATTGGAGGGCTGGTTTTGTTGACGGGGATCATAACAGGTTATTTCCGTTTTTTTGCCAGGCTTAACGAGGTCAGTGACTCAATTTTTTATTCTCCGCTGTCTTATTTTGTGGAGCGTCAGTTCTTTGAATATTTCTTTTACTATATACTGGGACTCGTGGCTGGCTTTTATCAGGTTCAACTCAAAGAGTTTATTGCACGTTATCGCTGGGTGTTGCTGGGGGCAGCAATTCTATCTGGTGCCGCGGCATTGTTTGAGGCCGAATATGTATACCAGGCCAAGGCGTTGATGTGGCGGTCGCGTACTTTGACTTTACCTTCAGCCATCTATTCCATCGCATTCATTCTTGCCTTTTTGGCTTTCGAAGAGGTAAAACTGCCCACCGTCTTTTACCGGTTGGGGGTGAACACATTGGGTATTTATCTGATCCATCAAACGGTGTTGTTAATCCTTCCAAAGGTGGTATATCACATACTGCCATTTGTTCTCGGGATTCAATGGTTGTACCAGCCACTGCTGGTTGCTACGGCAATCGCGGTGCCCATGGTGATGATGATGGTTACAAAGAAATTGCCTGTCCGCAAGTATTATCGCTATTTATTTGGATGATGCCTTTTCATTCATTCCAGAGTATTTGTAGCAAGTCCCAAATGAGGAAAACCATACGCTTATGAACCGCCTTCGCTTCACACGATATTTACTGTCACTGACCGCACTACTGGCTGTGTTATGGTGTGATGTCGGGTCTGTTCATTCTTCTGCCCGTTTTGGATGGGAAACACCGCAATATATTCCAGGGCTGGTAGATACCGGGCGAGATCCAAACTTCGTGGTGGATCCGGCGGGCAAACTGCATGTATTCCATTCCCAGTGGGTCGGTGACCAGGTTGTGATTGTCTACAGCTACTGGACAGTTGGGGTTGGGTGGCTTGCCCCCGTCGATATTATCGTTGCTGATGTTGGTCAGGCGCGCATAACCGGAGCATTCGTCGATGACTACGGGATGATGAACGTCATTTTCTGGGGAGGCAACGATCTGCAAGCTGATATTTACTTTACCAGGGCACCCTTATCCGATGTAGTACGTTCCACAAGCTGGTCTGAACCTCGTCTCATCGGCCCGGATGCCATTGCTCCTACGACGGCTTCCATTGCCAGTGACCAACATGGATATTTGGTGGTCGTTTATGCTGGCAACAGAGACGACGGGAATGGACTGTTTGGTGTGGTATCGACTGACTACGGCGCCACCTGGACAGCACCCAGCCCGGTCTTCTCAACCGCCAGTAATGCTTTGTGGCCTTCTCCGTTAGATCTGATGGTTGCCCAGGATGGTTCTGTGCATGCGGTCTGGGCATTGGCAGACACAACCGGCAATGGGCTGCGGATTCAGTATGCGTCACTTGCTGGGGGTGAGAATCAATGGAGCTCTCCAATCATATTGGCGGAAGCGATCAATTATGAGGCCGATACCCCAGGCATCATTGAATATGGCGGCAATCTCATGGTTATTTTCCACAATGATTTTCCCACCACGCGTCACATGACAATGTCGGTTGACAACGGTGAGACATGGTCGGCGCCGGTTCGTTTGTTTGAACAGGTGGGCAGTAATGGGCCTGCCAGCCTGCTGGTCGATGGCGGTAATACCTTGCATTTGTTCTTTGGCAATCGAATTGATGCATCGCTAACCCATGGGGTTTGGCATAGCGTCTGGCAAGGCAGCGGATGGTCCGCGCCATCTGCAGTTGTTTCCGGTCCACAGGTGTTAATGGGGGCCAATGGTGAAGAGGGGTTTGATCCTGCGGAAATTCAGGCCGTTATTTGCCAGGGTAACATTCTTTTCGTCGCGTGGCGGCATGATCCCGTAGCCGGCCCCACCCATATCTGGTATAGCTACCAATATTTGGACACACCGGCCCTGCCCAGCCTGGCTGTTCGTATACCAACCACTGCTACTGCTGTTATGCCAGAAAATGAGGCCCTGGCAGCAGACATGGCAGAATCGCAGGAAGAGATCGATCGCGATATGGGGGAGGTAGACTCGCTATCGACGGCAGAATTATTGGTCTATAGCCTGGTGCCGGCACTGCTATTGATCGCTGTTCTATTGCTTTGGAGGCAGAACCGGCGTTGAGTATGCCAATCACAATGCATAAACGATGCACTTTACTCATCTCTGCACCTATCAATTCTCCTAAGGGATATAAGTGAGTACAACCATACAATTCACCGATGTATCAAAAAAATACCATCTGGGTATGACCCGCGTCAGTCTGCCTGAACTTGTTTCGGGCTGGACGCGCTCCGTTATTCAAAGAACGAAGGGGGCAGCAAACGGGTCGCGGGATTTCTGGGCGCTCCGTGATGTCAGTTTTGATCTAAAAAAAGGGGATTCACTGGCATTGGTGGGTGAAAATGGCGCTGGTAAAACCACGATCCTTAAGTTGTTGGCGAATATCACCAAACCGACCTCTGGCGAAATTCATATTAATGGGACTCTGTCTGCTTTGATAGAACTGGGGGCTGGGTTTCACCCTGATCTCTCAGGGCGCGAGAACATTTTTTTGAATGGCACCATCCTTGGCTTAAAAAAGGATGAGATTGCCAGAAGGTATGATAGCATCGTTGATTTTGCAGGCCTGGAGAAATTCATTGATACCCCGGTCAAGCGCTATTCTTCCGGCATGGCGGTGCGGTTGGGGTTTGCGGTGGCAGCCTCTATTGATCCGGACGTCTTGCTGGTTGATGAGGTGCTGGCGGTGGGAGACGCAGCCTTTCGCCTGAAATGTATGAACCGTATCCAGGAATTGATCAATAACGGCACCACACTGGTTTTTGTTTCTCATAATATGGGTTTGGTGAAAGCCGTATGTCAGAGAGCGCTCTTTATCGAAAAAGGCGTGGTTAGAGAGTATGGCGAGACTTCTGAGGTGGTAGAAGCGTATAACCGTGTGATGAATGAGAATCGAATCAGTGAGTTCGAAGCGGTTCAACAGACAGAAAAGATTCATTCTTCCACCTGCGAGATTACCAAAGTGGAGATTACTGCTGAGACCGGCCAAAAAGACATATTTGCCACACACAAACCTGCCGCCATTCATATACAATACCGGTCTTTCCATGACTTAGGCGAGATAGCCGTTGTTTTGCGAATAATCCGCTCGGACGGGGTGTCGTGTGCCGTGCTTTATTCACGGGTTGATCGGAAATCTTTGCTTGTCCAAAAGGGCAGCGGGGTGATAAAGGTTTCGCTCAATCCTTTACAACTTTTTCCTGGGGCTTATTATGTGGCAGCAACAATAAAAAATGCGGAAGAATCCATGGTGCATGATCTGGCTTATTCAGATTGGTTTCATGTGGCGGGAACTGAGCAAGCTTATAAAGATTTGGATGCAGTATACGAGCCGAACAGGACCTGGTCTCATCACCTGATGCCGATTGGTGATCTGGCTATAAAAGAAGGAGAACACAAAACACTGTGATCGGGGCTATTGGCTTCACCCTCATCAAGTATGGCGATGCTGAACAGCGCGGACGGGCGGCGAAAGCCCTTGCTGCGGCTTTGGCGCACTTTCCTGCTTTGGAACAGCAGTCAATTCTCATCGGGGCTACGACGTTGGTGTTGTGGGGGCGTGAAGGGGTAGAGGATTGCACGCACACATTACCAGACGGCTCTTTGCTGGCATTGATTGGATCGCCCATTGGTAAAGCTTCCTGGGCAGAAGTCGAAAATGGGTTCATGGACAACAAAGCACGGAAAGATTTTCGCTTGCCCTGGGATGGGCGGGTGATACTTTTGCATATTTCATCTGACGGAAATGATTGGACGATCTGGAACGATTGGCTGGGCAGCATACCCATTTTCTATACCGATTTTCCTGACTGGCGCATTGCCAGCACATTGGAGCCGGTGGTGGTGGAGTCTGCACAATTCACTGTCGATGATATGTCACTGTCGGGTTTGTTGCTGCTGCTCACTCATGGTAACTACCTGGCAGACTGGACGTTGTTCAAGAATATGCACACAGTATCCCCTGACAGCGTGACCCAGTTTGATGAACACGGTTATCGAACCAGTGCCTGCCATACAATTGAAGCCACGGACGAACGATGGGAACGAGGTTGGGAGGAACTGCTTGAGGAAATGCATGCGCTGGTGAAAAAAGCCATCAGACAGACCCTGAAAACCCAACCGAAGTGGGTTGTACCGCTTTCCGGCGGACTTGATTCTCGTCTGATTGCGGCTATCGGTGCAGAAATGGGCGTTGAAATGGACACTTACACCTGGGGGCCGCCTGACACCATGGATGGCGTCAGTGCAAGGCAGATTGCCCGTGTACTGCACCTGCCCTGGCAGCGGATTGATCTCGGTGATGATTATCTGGCGCGCTGCCTGCCGTTGTGGGTGGACCTTTTCGGCAGTTCCATGCATTTTCATGGCATGTATCAGATCCCATTCCTTGAGACTCTCA
>CAYMNB010000053.1:16470-18168 GCA_964391725.1 uncultured Anaerolineaceae bacterium
ACCATGTGGGGACGGCAGAATCATTTTACCTACTTCCAATCAATGCTTTCTGACTACTACTTTGGGGTAGCGACACCCTATATGAACCGGGAGTATGCTCGTTTTTGCCTGTCACTGCCGAGGGCTGCACTGGATGAGCGTCGACTACAGATCGATATGATGCGACGCCATTATGCCAAAGTGATGACCATCGGCGGTACGTACGCCACAGAACCTGCTGTTCTCACGGGCAGATACCTGATGAAACGGCGCTTAGCCAGCCTGCTGCCTTCTACGTTGGTGCCACGCCTGTTACCGATGATCGCCAGGGTCAAGAAAGGGAAAACAGATATCAACAGCCTGCGAGCCTGCGGCGAGGAGGCGCTTTGGCCGATTCCTGAAACCCGAAAATTGCTGGCAGAGTGGATCAACCTGGAATTGGTTGATCAAGCCTACGCTGATGCATTGGCAGGCGACATGCTGAGTGTGCGCAAACTACAATCCTTGCAAGCGTTTGCCTACCGGCTCAGAGGGCGGTAAGGGTTTATTGAGAAAGAACATATGAATCTGGCTATGCTACCAATCCTTACATCCAAAGACCTTTTATTAGCCTGGACCAACCGCACCATCCGCGGCAGGTACCAGCAGTCCATGCTGGGCTGGCTATGGGCGATTGTGCAACCAGTCGCTTCGGTTGCCATTTTCACAATCATATTCACCTATTTTGTCCCGGTCGATACCGGCACGATCCCGTACGCGGTCTTTTCGTATGTCGCGGTTGCTCCCTGGGCATTCTTCGCCAATTCTTTGCAGGATATGACGGTGGCTTTGACAGCCAATTTCGGTCTGGTGACCAAGGTGTATTTTCCGCGAGAGGTGCTGCCGGTTTCTGCTATGCTGGCGAGGCTGCTAGATCTGGGGGTGGCAGCGTTGGTTCTGGTGGGGCTGATGCTGATTTACCGTGTTCCGGTGGTGTTGCCTGCCTTGTTGTTCATTCCCCTCATTTTGGTTGTCCAGATCATGCTGGTGATCGGATTGGGTTTGATCACCTCGGCCGCTAACGTATTTTTCCGCGACATGCAGCCGTTACTTACCCTGGTCATTCAGCTGTGGTTCTACGCTTCACCGATCATCTATCCCATCTCACTGGTGCCGGAGCGATGGCGTTTGCTGTATTTTCTGAATCCAATGGCGGGCATTATGGAAGCTTACCGGGCTGTGTTGTTGTATCAAACCTTGCCTGACAGTACATTTCTGATCGCTGCAACAGAAGCAGTGTTGTTGCTGGTGTTCGGTTACTGGCTTTTCAAGCGCCTGGAGTTTCAATTTGCAGACATTATCTGAGAGAAAAAAATGCCGCTGACCTTCAGTGTCGTTATCCCCGCCTACAACCAGGCTGAGTTCTTGGGTGAAGCGATCGACAGTGTGTTGGCGCAGACTTATCAGCACTTCGAGGTGATCGTGGTCAATGATGCCTCTCCTGATAACACAGAGGAGGTGGTCAGGCAATACACAGACCCACGTATCAAGTACATTCGACATGCACAGAATAAAGGTCTGCCTGCTGCGCGGAACACTGGCATGAGGGCAGCAACCGGTGATTGCATTGCCTTGCTTGATTCGGATGATTATTTTCATCCCGAAAAATTGGCAGCGCACGCTGCCTATTTGGAGCAACACCCTGAGGTTGGGGTGGCATATAATGCAAGATTTGAACTT
>CAYMNB010000054.1:0-11983 GCA_964391725.1 uncultured Anaerolineaceae bacterium
CTGATCATGTATGACCGCCAGACCGAAAGCTGGTGGCAGCAAGCCAGCGGCGAGGCCATCGTCGGCAGCCTGACCGGCAAAGTGTTGACCCGCTATCCTTCTGCCATGACCTCTTTTGAGGCCTTTTGGCAGCGCTATCCGGAAGGGCTGGTGCTCTCACGCGAGACGGGTTTCTTGCGCAGCTATGGACAGAACCCTTACACGGGCTATGACACCCCCGGCAGCGAACCTTTCCTGTATTTTGGCGAGACTTCTGACGCCCTGGACGCCATGGAACGCGTGCTGGCGGTCGAAGTGGGGTCTGCCGCCAAAGCCTATCCATTTTCGATCCTGTGGGCAGAACAGGTGATCAATGATACGCTTGGCGGTCAGGAGATTGCGGTCTTCTGGCAGGCAGGCACCAATTCTGCCCTGGGCGCTTCTCAGATCGCGTCGGGCGCGGATGTCGGCGCTGCCGCCGCGTATCAACGCACCCTTGACGGGCAGACGCTGACCTTTGCTGTAAAAGATGGACAGATCTTCGATATGGAAACCGGTTCGGTCTGGGACATCCACGGTTACGCCACTGCTGGCGCGCTGGCAGGTGAACGGCTGACCCCCGTGATAAGCGCCAATCATTTCTGGTTTTCATGGTTTGGCTTCCGGCCGGATACAGCTGTCTATCAACTGGCGCCAGGGAGTGACATGAGCACGGGCGGCCTGGCGCTCAAACATGACTTTGCCATTGAAGTGTATCAGGGCTTTGACGGCGCACAGACCGTGCAGGCCAGCCAGCTATTCGATGATAACAAGCCGGTGGTGATCAACTTCTGGGCAGCGCTGTGCCCGATCTGCGTGATCGAGATGGACGAATTGCAAACGGTCTATGACACCTATCAGGACTCGATCAATCTGGTAGCCGTCGATATCGGGCCATTCGTGCGGCTGGGTGATAAGGAAGATGCCCTCGCCCTGATCGAAGACAAAGCCCTCACCTTTCCTGCCGGCACCACCCAGGATACAGAGGTAATGCGCCAGTACACCGTACTCGGCACCCCCACCACGGTCTTCTTCAACGCCGACGGCTCGATCAGCGAAGTCTATACCGGTTTGCTGAGCCTTGAGCAATTCAATGCCAAGATCGCCGCACTCAAATAAGGGAGGGTAAACCCATGGTCAAGAAATTATTCGTGCAAAAATCCGCCAGCCCCATCGCCGTAGATCCAAAAGACGCCCCCCGCCAGTGGCTGACCGTGGCGCTCAGTTTCGTGCTGCCTATCTTTTTGGTGGCGGGGCTGCTGTTTCTCCTGGTGCGTTTCCGCGGCGGCGTAGAAGCCGGCATCGCCAATTTCGTCACCTTGCTGCCAATCGGTTATGCCTTTGCGGCAGGTATGGTGGCAAGCGCCAATCCCTGCGGATTGTTAATGCTGCCTTCCTATGTGTTTGCGCAGCTCAAACCCACCGAACAGGAGACCGACAGCCTGAAACGCCGCTTATGGAAAGGGCTCAAACTGACTCTCTCGGTCACCGCAGGCTTTCTGGTGGTGTTCTCGGTGGTCGGCCTGCTGGTTTCATTGGGCAGCCAGTGGATCATCGGCACTTTTTCCGCGGTCGGCATCGTGATCGGTGTGCTGATGGCAGCGTTGGGCGTGTGGATCCTGGTGTCCAATCGTACCTTTGGCATCTCCGCCCTCGAAAAGCTGAACAAAAAGCAAACCAGCGGCGCTTTGGGCGGTTTCGTATTTGGCATGGCGTATGCCCTGGGCTCGCTCTCCTGTACTTTGCCCATCTTTCTGGTGGTGGTAGCCACCTCACTCACCCGACAGGGCGTGGCGGGTGCAACCGGCCAGTTCGTTGCCTATGCCGGCGGGATGGGCCTGATCATTTTCGTGGTGACCCTCGGCGCTGCACTGTTTCGGCGGCTGTTGGGAAAATGGCTGCGCGCGATCACGCCCTTCATTCACAAATTGAGCGCTTTCTTTCTGATCGGCGCCGGCCTGTACCTGCTGTATTACTGGCTGGTGGAGGCGCGTTTGCTGGGATAAGCAGGAACACAAACCATATCAACATTAGTAAAGAGTCAGGGCAGGACACAGTATCCTGGCCTGACTCTTTTTTTCATCTGGCTGAAAACCCTTCTCGCCGCGCCTCGAATGGGCTACTATTGAAGCAGATACTCGCCCTGCTATTGCATCCCATCAATGTCGAGGCGCAGAGACCCTTCACCAAAAGGAGAACACCATGAGAACCTGTATCAGCAGCTATTCATTTACCCAGGCCGTGCGCACGGGCAGGCTGGATTATTTCGACATCCCTGCCAGAGCCGCCGAGATGGGCTTTGACTGCATCGAACTGGCGACCGCCGGCATCCCTGCAGAAATGCCCATTCAGGAACTTGCCATGCGCTTCAAAGAAAAGTGCGACCAGGCAGGCCTGCTGGTCGATAATTACACCATCGGCGCCGATTTTTTGGGCGAAGGTGGCGTCGAGGCACAGGTGCAAAGCCTGATCGGCGAATTGGAGATTGCGCGCCTGCTGGGCGTCAACGGCATGCGCCATGATGTCACCCACGGACCGCGGCCTGGCAGCGGGATACGTACCTTTGATGACACCCTGCCGCTGCTGGCAGAAGGCTGTCGCGCGGTCACCGTCGAAGCCGCCAAATTCGGCATCCGCACCATGGTAGAAAACCACGGCTTCTTTGCCCAGGACAGCCTGCGCGTAGAAAAACTGGTCAGCCAGGTCAGTCACCCCAACTTCGGCCTGCTGATTGATATCGGCAACTTCCTGTGCGTCGATGAAGCGCCCGAAATGGCAGTAGGGTTGGTGGCACCCCTGGCGGCGCACGTGCATGTCAAGGATTTCCTGTGGCATAACGGCAGCTACCCCGTGAATGGGCAGGGCTGGTTCGGCACACGCGGCGGCAACTTCCTGCGCGGCACCATCCTGGGGCATGGTGTGGTGCCGGTTGCACAATGCCTGCGCATTTTACACAAAGCTGGCTACGATGGTGCAGTCTCGATCGAGTTTGAAGGGGTCGAAGAATCGCTGCAAGCCATCGAATGGAGCCTGGCAAACCTCAACACCTGCTTGAAAAACATCGAGAACGGGTAAACATTCCGCACTATCTTACAGAAAGAACAACAGGGCGCCGTTTGGCGCCCTGTTTTGATGTTTATGGTTGATCTATTACTGTACAAAGAAGGTGGTCGAACCACTGCCATCCGTATATCCGCTCAGGCTGGCGCTGACAGCCACCGCGTATTGCCCGGTGCCTGAACTGAAGATGACCGGCGGTGACGATTATTTTGCCGCCACCATGCAGCGCCAGCCCACCTATGGCAACTATCCAGTCCCTGACCGCGGCATTGAACAGTTAAAAAATGACCCCACCATTCCCGATGAACTGACGCACGCCATCCGGCTGCGGCCGCCGGTAAACCCACCCTGGCGCCCGAAGCGGCGCAGGTATTGATCGAAGGCGCGCGTCATCCCGCCGGCGGGGCCTTGTTTGACGAGGGTTCGCACGCCTTTGACCAGCTGCTGTGGCTGCTGGGTATGCCGCACAGCGTGTATGGCGCGATTTCCAGCCGTCTGGGTCTGGATTGTGATGATACCGGGCTGGCGGTGATGCGTTACGCCGACGGCGCCATCGGCGAGGTTATCTCCAGCGGGGCGATGATCGCGGCGGAGGATTGCGTGGAAGTGTATGGCACCGAGGGCAGCGCCCTGCTCAGTGCCACCGACATGGCTTCACGTGAGTTCGCGCGCGCGCCTTACTTCCGCTATTTCCTGCACGGTGCGGAGCGCAGCGGCTGGATCGACGGCGGGGTGGTGCCTGATTTCCAACAGGGTTATTTCCACCAGAAATGTCCGCATCACTTCATCGAATACCTGCTGGGTCGCGCCCCGGCGATTGTCACGCTGGAAGAAGGGCTGAACGCCCTGCGTCTGGCAGAGATGGCGTATGAATCGTCGCGCCTGGGCAGAGAGATTGTGGTGTGAGGTGATCTCAGGTTGAATTGCAGTTTCAGTTGCGGAGAAAACCTGAAACCGACCTGCTGCAAACGTTCAACCCGCTGATGTAATTCAGGTGTTGCCGAAACTCGGTTTATCCGAACGTACTCGTTCGTAAACCGAGTTTCTGAAATCAGGACAAAACAAAACACACGGTTTACGAGGATAAACCGGGTGTCGAAGGATCGAAACCACCCAGCACGAGAAGAATGTCAAACTGGTATCCACGCCCGGCCGTTTCGATTTCTCTAATCCCTGCGGTCGGCCGGAAAGACACCCCCCACCATATCCGCGCAGGCTACTGCACACGAAGCTGCCCGATGAACAGTTCATTGCCATACGCCAGGATCACCAGCTGGCTGTCGCTGATAGTGAAGGCGGTGATGGCATTGTCGGGCAATTTCTCTCCAGCCGCCGCATAGAAGCGGTAGGCACGGTTTAAGATCATCTTGATGCTGAAGCGATACAGGGTCTGGGACTGGCCTTCGAGCAGGTAAAAAGCGGGGGGGTAGTCGGCAGAGAAGAAGTCTACCGTATCGAATGTGCCAATGTCGATGGGATTGTCACTGCTGTCACGCGGGGTCAACACCAGGCATTCGCGGTAATCGGCACGGATGGTTTCGATCAGGCAGGTGTGAACGACGTTATCGTTGGTAAGGAAGATGATGGTATCGCTGAACACATCGATATCAGTGGTTTGCCCCAGTTCCATGGGGGGGTCGCCGGGGAAAAACAGACGCCCGTCAGCGGCTGTGAAATCCTGCTGTGGGCCATAGTAATTCCACATGGCGCGTGTACCGATATCAAGTACAAACAGGTAGTCGCGCTCCACGCTAATCGCCTCGATATTGCTCCAGCCGAAGGCGGGCACATTGATCAAGGCAGCTTTGGGCGGTTGTCCAGGTTGGCAGTAGCGCAGTGCTCCCCCCTCGGTGATCGCCACAATGGCGGCATTCAGGCTGTTGAAGGGTGAAAGCGCTGCTATGTCAACCACCCGCTGCAGGCCGCTGTCGCCGCATTGAAAGGTGTCATCATATTCGTAATAATTGCCCATAAAGCGGAAGTACAGCACCCTGCCGGAGTTGGCATCCAGCGCATACAGGTCGTTGTTCTTGGTGGTCACCATACGGGTCAGATTGACATTGCGGTTGAGGCGCACCTGCGCGGCAGGAAATAGCTCCACCCGCAGGATGTTCTCGCGATCAGACAGCAGTGTGAGGATCTCATCACGCAAGGCTTTGCTTTCGCTGTTCTGGTTGAACGTCTCTGCCTGGTTGAGGTAATCCAGCGCACTTTCCAGCTGAGATTGGCGCACAATGGCTTGTGACTCCTGCAGGGCTTCAGAGGTGATCTGATTTGCCAATCCATAGTAGTATTCAAATTGCTGCTGCACGCCGCGCTGTGAATAGACAGTGGCGGCGATCACGGAGATAATCAGCGGCAGCAGGATGGCAATGCCCAGCAGCAGGCTGCTGGAGAACGGCAGGCGGAAATTTTGCAGCGCAGAGGCTTCTTTGGCGTCTTTGCCGGGCGTGACGGCTTTCAGGCTGCCGTCCTTTTCATCTTCTTGTTCTTCGTCGTCATCGCTGATGACACGTGGTGGTGGGCCTTCCTTTTGATCTAATTTGCGCAGGCGATACCAGAAACGGGCGAATTGCTGACGAAGGTGTGCAAAATCAGGCAGCGGCAGGCGATCGAGCAGGGGCGGTTGTTCTTCTCGCGGGGCTTCCTGCGCAACGTTTTCTTCTTGCTCCTGGTTGTCATCAAACAGCGCCGCCTGTGTTTCGGTTTCATCAGGGTAGGAAGTTACCGGTTCATCCTCTTCATAGGAAGGGGTTTCGCTGCCGATGTACACCGCCAGCTCAGACACATGCACCCGCGGTTGAACGGCTGGCGCTTGTTCTTCGGTTTCAGGCACATGCGCTCGTAGTTGAACAGCTGGTGCTTTTTCTTCGGTTTCGGATGCGGACAGCGCAGGCTCTTCGTGCTTATCTTCTGTGGTTGGCTGCGGCACAGCCTGCGGGATGGCGGGACGCATGCGATGGAAAGCGCCTTTTTCACCCGGCTGCAGCTGCAGGATCATGGCGGTGAAATCCCCCTGGGTCTGGTCCAGCAAGCGCCGGCGGATATTGGGCAGTGACAACGCGCTGCCGAACTGCAGCACCTCGCGCTCCCACTGCTGGGCGGGCTGGGGTGTCAGCAGCAGGGCATCGCCGGCTTCGATGCGTGTTTGGAAGAATTCCGGCTGCACCTCGGCAACATAACCGGGCAGCTGGCTGTGGCTGAGAGAATTAAAGAAAGCGGTAACCTCCTCATCACGCAGCAAGAAAGTGTACACGGCGCCGGCATGCGCCATGTAGAGGGTGTCGCCATGAAACACGCACATATTGACCTTGGCGCCGATATGATCACCACCGGCGATCACACGCAGGGCGGTGTTGATATGGTTGGCGGCGGTTTGCAGCCCGCTGGTGACGGTGCCGCGCGTGTCAAAGTAGAGCCGCGCCGCTTCTTTGGTCAGTTCCTGCATACGCTCTTCCGAAACCATGGTGTGGCCAATGACCATTGTCATCCAAATCAACAAACGGTCTTGTTTGCGGGCGCGCTGACAGCGCCGCGGTGCTGAGGAAGCAAACAGTCCCGTGATCTGATTTTCCTCGCTTCCGTCCTTGCGGATGATGGGCAGCACGTAGATTTCAAAAGTTTCGGTCATAGCACAACAGGTTCCTGGCAAGCGCTCATTTTCATGCATCAGTATAGCAGAATTGATGGTGCACGAGCAGTGATTTGCCATAGCGAACTGCCATCGCCCGCCGCCAAATTGCATCCCGCCCTGGAATCGGGTAGAATGTATCCACAATGGCACAGCAAATCCATGTTCCCAGCGCGTTGGATCAGCGCCTGACCATGCTGCATCAGGTCAGTGCTCGGTTGATGCAGGAGCAAGACCTTTCGCACCTGTTGCAGCAGATTGTTGACTTTTCCATTGAGCAGATTGGCGCGTGTTATGTGATCGTGGGTGCGCAGCCGAATGGCGGTCTTTCCAGCGGTCTGATGACGGACAGGCAGCACTACTGCCGCCCCTTTGAGCGTGACTTGAATGATTACTGCCGTGAATTGAGCCAGTTGGTGCGCGATCAGCGCGAACCGCTGCGCATGGTCGATATCCGCAGCAGTCAGTTGCCGCTGGTGAATGAATTCTTTGACCTGCCCACACCCTTTTTGGGCATCCCCCTTTACCGTGGAGATGCTTACCTGGGCGGCATTTACCTGCTGGGGCGCGAGGGCGGCGGTTTGTTCACCCGCGAAGATGAGATGATTCTCGAAATTCTCGCCACCTATACTTCCATCGGCATCTCCAACCTGCAACTGAGCCAGCAGTTAGCCCAGCACAACCAGCTGCTGCAGCAGCGTGATGAAAGCCTGTCTTTGCTGGCACGGCTCGCCACCACCATGGCCGACATTTCTGACATCCAGGATACCCTGCGCCAGTTGGTACTGCAATTGATGACCTATTTGCAGATCCATGTGGGTGAGGTGTATGTGCGCCAGGAAGAAGGCTGGCTATTGAAACTGCTTTTTCATTTGGGCGGCGCCAGCGAACAAAGCCTGTGGGACAGTAAATATATCCGCTATGGACAGGGCCCGGTCGGGCAGGCGGCACGCACCAAGCAGCCCCAATATGCCGTGTTGGAAGAATGCGGCCACTGCGCCAGTGGTCTGCATCCCGCCGATGAACCCTGTCATTTCCGTGTCAGCTGCTACCCGCTGGCGGGGCAGAACGATGTCTTCGGGGTGCTGGCAATCGGCACCTGCGGCTACGACCCGCTGGACCAGCAGGAAGAAAATTTCCTGATAGCCGTTACTACCTGGCTGGGCGTGATGTTAGAGAACCAGCACCTGATCGAGCAGCGCCAGCGCCTGGCGGTGTTGGAAGAACGTGAGCGCATCGGCATGGACCTGCATGACGGCGTGATCCAGTCAATTTATGCGGTCGGGCTGGCGATGGAGCATATGCGCCTGACCATGCAGGATGACCCCGCCAAGGCGCGTGAGGTGCTTGACCAGGCCATTCATGACCTTAATTCCACCATCCGTGACATCCGCCTGTACATCCTTGACCTGCGCCCGCGCAAACTGCATGATGAGGACCTGACCTCAGGTATTGCGCGCCTGGTCAACGAATTCCGTGTGAACGCGCTGGTGAATGTCAATTACGGCGGCCCACCGGAAGGTGCGCCTGAATTGAATCATGAACAGGCGATCGCCATGTTTCACATCTGCCAGGAGGCACTGGCGAATGTTGCCAAACATGCCCTCGCCAAAGAAGTCAGTGTTACCGTGTGGAAGACACCCGAACGGGTGTTGATGGAAGTGCATGACGACGGGCGTGGTTTTAAGATCGATGACGCCAAGTTCACCCTTGGACATGGACTCTCCAATATGCAGACGCGCGCCAACAATGCTGGCGGTGAGGTGGAGATCACCACTGCGCGCGGTAAAGGCACCACCATCCTGGCTTGGGTCCCGATCATGAACGCCACAGAGAAGGCAAATGCCGCTGCACAGGAAGCCGAAGCTGTCAATGATGAGTGAACAGGACAAAGCCGCCCAGCGCGGCAACCCCTCTTACGTGTGGCGTGAAGGGCAGGTGCGCCGGCTGGAGATGATCCGCCAGGGTGCGCAGGAACGCATGTACGGCAGGGTCTTCGAGGTTGGCTGCGGCCTGGGCCAGTACCTGCAGCGTATTCAGCCGGAAGCGGCATTGGCTGTCGGGCTGGATGTGGAACACGACCGCCTGCAGGAAGCATTGCCTGGCAGTGACGGCGTGCTGCTGGCACTGGGCGAACACCTGCCGCTGAATGAGAACGAATTTGACCTGGTGCTGTGCAATGAAGTGCTGGAGCATGTCGAGGATGACGTCCGCACGGTCAGCGAGATGGTGAGGGTGTTGAAACCGGGCGGACGCTTGATCGTGTTTGTGCCCAACCGCGGTTACCCGTTCGAGACGCATGGCATCTACCGCAAGGGGCAGTATCAGTTCGGCAACAAATTCGCCGTCAACTATTTGCCGCGCCGCTGGCGTGACCGGCTGGCACCGCATGTGCGCGTATACGCCCGCCGTGATTTGCAGGCGTTGTTCAACGGACTGCCGGTGCGTTTCATTCAGCGCACGGTGATCTTCGGCGGCTATGACAACATTGTCATGCGGCTGGGGGTTGTGGGTAAGATAATCCGCTGGCTGCTGCACACAATCGAGAAGACACCCCTGCGCGTGCTGGGGTTGTCACACCTGTGGGTGGTAGAGAAAGTCTGAGCGGCCTGTTTGCCCTGTTTCAGCCGGTTGATGCCTTTTTGGCTTGCACGCGCTGGCGCAGGCGCAAAAAGCCGTACACGGCGATGGCGGCAATGCTTACCCCCAGCAGCGCGAATTTAATACTGGCTGCCAGGGCGGTGAAGAAGGTGAGAGTCGGGTCGAGGGTCTGCGGGTTCTGCAGTTGAATCAATTGCAGGCTGTTTTCGATCAGGTCGCACAACGCCGCGATCAACGGCAGAGTGAACAAGAATAACGCGGTTTGTTTGGGTACGGCGGCTTTCTGTTTGGGCGTGGAGGTCAGGGCGATGCCGCTGGCCAGCAAGATGCCATAAGCAAGCGGGAAGATGTAATCGGCGTACATGGTGCGCCGATAGGCAGCCACGCCTTCTTCGCCCCATTCCTGCAGGATCGTGCCCAGCCGTTCAACGGTGAAGGCAGTTTGCATGCGGAAAATGCCGGTCTTGCCATCCAGCGCGCTGCCCTGCAGCAAACCAAACGCCATCATGCACGCGATTGCGACAATAAACGCCATGCGCAGAACAGGAAAGGAATGCAACTTTTCGAACAACACCCGCATAGTTCACCTCACTGTGACTGTGGTCGTGCTTCTATTATAAAGCTCTTATCACCCCAACGGACTATTGATCTTGAAAAGGCCTTCCTTTTACGCGGTATCGCGCAGCCACCGCGCCAGCTCACCGACATTTTCGAACACATGGTCAGGTTGGTGGGGAGAGGCAGGGATATCAGCGGCTTTGGTCTCACCGCTCAACACCAGCACGGTGGTGATGCCAGCGGTATCACCCATGGCGATGTCGGTATAGAGCCGGTCGCCGACCATGGCGATGTCTGATACCGGCACGTTCATCAACGACGCCGCGGATTCAACGATAAAGCGGTTGGGTTTGCCGATGATGACATCCGGCCGCCGTCCGGCAGACACCTCGATCAATGCCATCATTGCGCCGATATCGGGCATGAAGCCATCGGGGGTGGGGCAGTTGTTGTCGGGGTGGGTGGCGATGTAGGGTTTGCCGTCGCGCACAAAATCGCAGATCTTCCACAATTTCTTGTACGTCAGGGTGGTGTCGAACCCCAGCACCACCAGGTCGGGGTCGTCATCAGTCAGGATGAAGCCATGGCTGCGAAATTCGGCTTCCAGCCCGGGTGTGCCCACCAGATAAATGGTTGCACCCGGCTGGCGCTGTTTGAGGTAGAGACAGGTGGCGAGGCCGGAGGTGAACACCTGCGCCTCGTCCGCCTCGATGCCCAGCCGGTTCAATTTTTCCGCATATTGAGAAGGATTTTTGGAAGAATTGTTGGTCAGGAACAAGTATTGTTTGCCCTGTTGTCGCAGTGTTGCCAGAAAATCGAGCGTACCCGGCAGCAGGCGGTCACCCAGGTAGAGGGTGCCATCCATATCGAGTAGAAAACATGTGATTTCATTTAATGGAGTGGTCATGGGGTGGTGTGTTGCTCCTCTGTTGTCCTGGTTTTTTTCAGGCTGCGCTGCTGAAAACGGCGGTAGAGCAGGGCACTCACCACACCCACCACAACACCGCCCACGATGGCGACGCCGATCCATTCCAGAACCTGCCTGATGATCAGGCGGCGGAAGGGCGGCATGAAATCCTCCCAATAAGTGGGTGATTCGCGGTTGCTGTAGCGCATGAATTCAAGGTGGATGACGCCGTCGAACAACAGCAGGTAGGTGTAAAAGGCATAGTAACTGAAGATGGCAGCACTCCACACGATCACGCAGGCCAGCCCGGCGCGCCACAGCGATTGCGACTGGCGTTCTTCATAGATCGCGGCGGGAATGGCCGGCACCAGCCAGATGCCCCAGTTGGCGGTGATGATGAGGGCGATAATCGCCAACTGCAGGATAAAATGGATATCACGGTCGCTGAAATTCCCGGTTAATGACCCCAATCCCTGCAGAAAGAACCAGTCAGCGATACCGAAAGCCAGCCCGGTCAACAGATATTTCCACCAGCGTCGTTTCATAAACAATCCCTCGAAAAAAATATCAAACCACTTCGGCACGCGCCAGCAATTCATCTACCCGCCCTGGAAATACGCCCAGTTCCCATGCCAGGTCAAGTACCGTGTAGCGCGGGCGGTAGAAATTACCGTCGAGGATGGCCTGTTTGGCGGTGGCGGGGGTCTGGTGTACTTCCGCCAGGGTGGTGGCGGTGGTGGCGGCTTTCATCGGACGCTGAAGTTCTTTGAAGGGCATCAAATATGGATCGACCGCCTGCCAGATACTGTCCCACCGATCCAGGATGTCCTGCACATAGGCAACGTATTCTTCGTCCGTGATGCGTTTTTCAAAGACCGTTTTGAGGAAGTAATCGGCATTGTCAGGGTAGGTAGCGCGCAGGTGCGCTTCGATCTCAGCCAGCGAGCGGCGTTTTTGCAGCAGCGCCTGCGGCTCGATCTGCGCGGGGTCCAGTTCACGGATCATTTCATACAGTGCCAGCCCGATCAGGGTGCCGACGCCCACCTGAGTGCCGTGCCAGAAGTGCGCTTTGCCGTGCATGTCGCCCAGCAGGTCCCAGAAATGCGAGATAACGTGTTCAACGCCGGAAGAAGGCGAGGTCACCCCGCCGATGATGGTCATGGTCATGCCAGAGATGAGGCAGGCTTCACCCAGCGCCGCCAGCGCGT
>CAYMNB010000054.1:12083-18110 GCA_964391725.1 uncultured Anaerolineaceae bacterium
ATGGTCATGGTCATGCCAGAGATGAGGCAGGCTTCACCCAGCGCCGCCAGCGCGTCCGGGTTGCAGGCGGGGATTTTGTCCGCCTGTGCCAGGGTTTCCGCCTGTGTTTTTGCCATCATGTCATAGGGCAGCGAGATGAAGTTGTCTACCCCGCGCAGCAATTCTGACAATTTCCAGTCAGCGTTGCAGGTGTTGCGTGCCAGCATATCGGACAAACCGCTCAAGTTCATCTCCAGCGGCGTCTCTGCCAGGATTTCGGTGTCATAGATGACGGCATCTGCCACTTTCAGGTTGTAGGCGGTGTCTTTGATGGTGCCGAAGGTCATGGCGGCGGTGATCGAGGCATGCCCGTTCATCGAAGCCGCGGTGCCCACTATGATGAAGGGAATGCCGGTCTTGTTGGCCATCCACTTGGTCAGGTCGCCGATCACCCCTGAACCGGCAGCAATCAGGAAATCGGTGTCAGGGTCAAGGCGTTCCGCAGCGGCATCGCCGACGGCATCCGACGCCACCAGAAAGTGGTCGGGATGGTCAGACGCCAGTGCTAATTCATGCAGCGGCAGGCCGTTGGACTGGATGGGGCGGATCACTTTTTCGGTGACGAAGGCGCGAATGGCTTCATCGAAGACCACCACCGCCTTGCGGGGGGTATGCCCCAGCGCGGCGGCTGCCAATGCCGGTACTTCCTTGACTGTGCCAGCGCCCACGCGGATCACGGGGATGGGAATGGTCAACTGGCGGCCATCCACTTCCACCATCTTGCCAGCCATTCCAGCGGCATCCAGATTCAAGAATTCTTCCACACTTACCTTTTGCATGCTGACTCCTTTATCACTGCGTTTGTCATCAATCGCTTCAATTGTATCAGCAATCAGACGCCAGCGAAGGCAGGCGCTGCTTGTTGAAAAGCGGCTTCGTCAGTATAATTTGAGGCAAATTCACCCGGGAGTCCGCCATGCTAAATTATCTTGTCTATGCTGTCATAGTGATCATGTTCGCTGTGGATCTGGTGATCTCGCTGATCAACTACCGTCACCGTAAACAGCCCGTCCCTGCCTATGTGCGCGATATCTTTGACCAGGAAAAGTACAACAACTGGCTGAATTACACCATGGAAAAGCTGCGCTTTGGCCTGGTCACCGGCGGTTTCAACACTGCACTGGTGGTGGTACTGCTGGCAAGCGGATTTTTCGGTGTGGTGGAGCGCTGGAGCAGCGCCTGGTTCTCTGTACCTGTCCTGCAAGCCCTGTCTTTTCTGGGTGTGATCTTTGGGCTGCAATTCGTTCTCAGTATCCCATTTTCCTATTACTCAACGTTTGTGATCGAAGAAAAATTCGGATTTAACAAAACCACGCCCAAAACCTTCTGGTTGGACCAGGTGAAAAAATTGCTGCTGATGGTTGTACTGGGCGGGTTGCTGGTGTGGCTTCTGCAAAGCCTGTACCTGCTTTTCGCCGATCGTCTGTGGCTGTTCCTGCTGTCGGCCTGGGCGGCGCTGGTGGTCATCATCGTGGTGGTCTTCGTCCTCAACACCAAGGTTTTTGTGAAGATCTTTAACAAATTGACCCCGCTGCCGGAAAGCCCTTTGCGCACGCGTATCGAAGCGCTGGCGGCAGAGGTGGGCTTCTCGGTCAAGGCGGTGTCAGTGATGGATGCCTCGCGCCGTTCCACCAAGCTGAATGCCTTCTTCAGCGGGCTGGGCAAGTCCCGTGAGGTTGTCTTGTACGACACCCTCATGGAAAAAATGGACGATGACCAGATCCTGGCGGTGCTGGCGCACGAACTGGGACATGCCGTGCACAAAGACGTGCCGCGCATGCTGGGGCAGCAAAGCATCGTGTTGGGGCTGTATCTGGTGCTGGCAGGTTTCGTACTGCAAAGTGACGCGCTGGCGCAGGCGTTTGGCCTTTCCGGCGCGCATTTCGGCTTTGGCTTGATCCTGTTCAGCCTGCTGGTAACCCCGTTTGACCTGCTGCTTTCGATCCCGCTCAACTTCTTGAGCCGCAAAGCGGAATATGCCGCGGATGCCTTTTCCGCCCGTTATGTCGATAAACAATCCATCATGGGAGCGCTGCGCCGCTTGACGCAGGAGAACCTGGCGAACCTTAACCCGCATCCCCTGTATGTGCATATCCACTACTCGCACCCGCCCATCGCGGAGCGCCTGCGCGCGATCGAAGAGGCATAGCTGCCTGACCTTTGGAGTGATTAATCAAAAAAGCAAGCCGTGGTCGCTTGCTTTTTTGATGGGAACCAAGGGGGGAATTCTATTCCGAAGGGGCCTTCACGATGAAGCGGAAATAGAAGTTTTGTCCAAATGCAGTGCCGTTGGGCGCTCTGGCGATGAAGTCAACGGTGTAGGTGCCGGGTTCTTCGGGCGCAAAGAATTGCGCGCGCATGATGACTTCGCTTTGTGCAATCGCCGGATACAGATCCATGGGCACGTTGACATTCACCTGGGAAGGAACGCGCAAATCCATGGTGTAGCCGGGACCCCAGTTGCAACTGCCTGAATTCTTCACCAGCCAGCGTTTGTCGATCAAAGCGCCGGGAGCAACTTCGACGTCATCTTCCGTATAAATGCCGATATCCCGCATATATAGCAGGTTGTTGGAGCAGCTGGCAGAGGCTGGCAGCGGGGTGGGCGTGGCGCGCGGGGTGGGCGTGCGGGTCGGCACCGGCGTGGGCAGCACAAATGCCGGCACCTCTTCGGTGGGCGCATAACTGCGCACCGGGGCGATGCTGCAAGCGCTGAATGCCAGAAATACCATGCCCAGCAGGGCGAGCAAAAGTAATCGTTTCCTCATAGTTATCATTCTATCAAAGCTTTGCCGCAGGTGTTAATCAAAAGTTATCGCAATCCTTTCGATGCAAGAAATACACCATACCGCACTTGACAGGGGGGTGAACAAAAGTATAGTTAAGTCGATTTTGCCATCGAAGGAAGGAGAACATGGAAAGCCTGTCTCCAGCTATTGAGATAAGGGCGCTGCACAAAAGTTATGGCAGCGTCAAAGCTCTGCAAGGGGTTGATGTCACCATTCAACGCGGTGAGATCTTCGGTTTTTTGGGCCCCAACGGCGCCGGAAAAACCACCACCATCCGCTGTGTACTTGACCTGATCCGTCCTGACAGCGGGCAGATGCGCGTGCTGGGCATTGACCCGCAGCAGGATCCGGTGGCGGTGCGCGAGAAGGTCAGTTACCTGCCGGGTGAATTGAACCTCGACGCCGGCTTAAAGGTCAGTGACCAGCTGCGCTATCTGGCGGAACTGCGCGGCAATACCGTTGAGTGGCGCTATGTAGAGCGATTGGCGCAGCGCTTTGATCTCAACCTCGGCTTGCGCATCAAGAACCTTTCCAAGGGCAACAAGCAGAAGGTAGGCATTGTGCAGGCGCTCATGCAGCGCTCGAACCTGCTCATTTTGGATGAACCTACCTCCGGCCTCGACCCGCTGATGCAGCAGGAGGTGCTCAAAGCCCTGAAAGAAGCCCGCGATGACGGCGCGACTGTGTTCTTCTCCTCACACATCATCAGTGAAGTGGAAGCCATCGCTGACCGTGTCGCCATCATCCGCAAGGGCGTGATCGTGGAAACCGTCACCCCTGAAGCGCTGACTGCCATGCAGATCAGGCGGGTGCGCGTTACTTTTCAAGACGAGGTGACAGCGGATGCCTTCACCCAGCTGGCAGGCATCAAAGTGCTGCCGCAGGACCGCGAACGCACACTGCGTTTTGAGATCAGCGGTGAGATGGGCGCCTTCATCAAAACCCTCAGCCGTTTCACGGTGGTCGATCTCGAAATGGAACGGCCCACCCTCGAAGAAGCGTTCATGGCGTATTACCAGGAAGGGGTGTGACCTATGTGGGCGGAATATAAGAATACACTGCGCAAACTGCGCGGCGCTGTCATCGGCTGGGGCATCGGCTTGTTTGTCTATACCTTGATGATGATGGCTTTGTTTGAAACCGTTGCCGGGGTGGGGCTGGCCTATATGACCTTCATTGATGCCTTCCCCGAAGAAATGTGGGGTTTTTTCCCCTACCTTGACCAGTTCCAGACACCGGTCGGTTATCTCGACACCTATTTCTTCAGTTACATCAACATCATCATGGGCATCCTGATGGTGGGCATGGGCGCAAAATTGATCGTCAAAGATGAAGAAGATGGTGTGCTTGACCTGACCATGGCCTATCCCATCAGCCGTGCAGCCTTGTTTTGGGCGCGCGTGCTGGCGGCAGTGACCGCCGTGTCTGCCATTCTGCTGGCGGCAATTGCCGGCTGGTTGCTGGTGCCCAAGGTGGAATCCTGGACGCTCTCCACCGAGAAGTTGCTGCTCGCACATCTGCCATTGCTGGCGCTGCTGCTGTTGTTCGGTGGGCTGGCGCTGCTGCTCAGCCTGGTGCTGCCGTCGGTCAAGGCAGCCAGCGGGGCGGCAGGCGGCTTGATGGTCGCCAACTACCTGCTGAACGCACTCGCCAACCTGGACGACAGGCTGCAGGCGATCAACCAGTTCACCCCCTTTTATTATTACCAGGGCGGCGGCGCGGTTGATGAACTCAACTGGGCCTACCTGGCAGGTATGCTGGGCGCGGCTTTGCTGTTAACGCTGCTGGCATGGTGGCGTTTCTCCGCACGTGATATCCGCGTGGGTGGTGAAGCCGGCTGGGAACTGCCAAGCTGGCTCACGCTTAAAAGGCAGGCCAACACCAACAACGGCCGCTAAGCATCAGTATGCCTTGATCATCCCAACATAAAAAAACAGAATCCCCCGTCCGATTTGGAGGGGGATTCTTGTTAGATAATTGTTTTTTCTGGAGCTACTCAGGCTGACAATGATCAGCCAATCTAAATTAACCCCTGGATGAACAGACAGAATTTCGCAACCTTATAAGTTTTTGAAATAGGTTGCCAACGCCAGCAGTATAAAACCGGCTGCGACAAACCAGAAAGCATATTCCGAAACAACGGGTATCGAGATGAAGGTTGATAAAATTCCCAATACACCGAGAATCACAGCAATCCACCAGGTGGTATTTTTGGGCGCGTTCAATTTCATAAATCGTCTCCTTGATTAAATGAGTCCAGGCATTTCTGTGGGTCTGTTCGAATCAAGCTCTGAAAAGACCCGTTGAAAACCAACCATGGCTTTCTTTTTTCCCTGGAATTCATTCCATTACCATCTATTATAAGGTTAAAACTCATTAATAATTATTAACATCAATAAAGTGTAGAGTCATTGTGTGCCAGCCTGAATCTTTATCAGGAATCAATTCTGCAATCAGCAGGACGTTTGTTTTATTGGCCAAGTCCATCCAACTGGTGGAATAGTCTTTCCAGGTCGTTGACCAGGGCAGGATCATTCTCAGCCAGCAGAGCAACCAGCCCGGCACCGCGTGCATAGAAACTGACGCGGGTGAACGGCTCATGTCCGCCCCTATGGTTGAGAGACAGATTCAGGGCTGACTGCATGCGGTTCTCCAACCAGCGCGCGAAGCCCTCTTTCCATTCCTGCCACAGCATGTATTCGTACTCCATGGGCGCCAGCAGATCGTGCAGTATTGTGCGCGTTTCAATCACAGCGGGAAGGTCGCGCTGCGCCAGCGCCTGCTCCAGCCGGGTATAGGCATCGATGAAACCCTCGTTGCCATACGGGAAAGGCATGTTGATCTCCCACAAATGGTTATTTTCTGCCTGCGCTTTTTGCGCGATCGCCAGCTGGCTCGCAGGTCTCAAACTGGTAACAGTGTACAAACTCATGGAAAATGGTGACATAGCCGTCCAGGCTGTCAAACACTTCCTCGGTGACCACCACGCCATGCGGCCGCCGAATTCTTCCAGCGGGAAGGCGGCGCGCACCCCGCGTGGGATGGGCATGGGGCTGGTCATGCAAGCACCTCTGTTGATTAATGAAAAAATGGCTGGTCTGATTATACCGCTCCATATAAAAGGGCGCAGGGATCATCCGAAGCCATAGTGTATAATTTTTAGTGGCATGATAAACCAATCCCTTTTCCGCCGTTATTC
>CAYMNB010000055.1:0-17359 GCA_964391725.1 uncultured Anaerolineaceae bacterium
CCAAAATCCAGTACAATAAATACAGATTCACTCACCAATCACAGACTGACAAAAGGGAGAACATCCATGGCGGAAACCAATCTCACCTGGTATAAAGACGCGATCTTCTACGAGGTTTACATACGCGCGTTCAAAGACGGCAACGGCGACGGTCACGGCGACCTGATCGGCCTGACCGAGGAACTGGATTACTTCAAGGAACTGGGCGTCGACTGCCTGTGGCTCTCGCCCATGTACCCCTCACCGCTGCGCGACGACGGCTATGACATTTCCGATTATTACAACATCCACCCCGACTACGGCACGCTGGATGATTTCAAAAAGCTGATCGCCGAAGCCAAAAAACGCGGTATCCGCATCATCACCGACCTTGTGATGAACCATACCTCAGACCTGCACCCCTGGTTCCAATCGGCGCGCCAGAGCAAAGATTCGCCCTACCGCGACTGGTATGTGTGGTCTGATACCGATGACAAATATACCGAAACGCGCATCATCTTCCTCGATACCGAACCTTCCAACTGGACCTACGACGAGGTGGCAGGGCAGTATTTCTGGCACCGCTTCTACCGCACCCAGCCTGACCTTAACTGGGACAACCCCGAAGTGATCGAAGAGTTCAAGAATATCGCCCGCTTCTGGCTGTCGCTGGGGTTGGATGGCTTCCGCGCGGATGCCGTACCTTACCTGATCGAGCGTGAGGGCACCAGCAACGAAAACCTGCCTGAAACACATGTCATCCTGAAGGATTTCCGCGCCTTCATGGACGAAGAGTTCCCCGGCGCCATCCTGCTGGGCGAAGCCAACATGTGGCCGTGGGATCTGCGGCCTTACTTTGCCGACGGTGACGAGTTCCAGATGTGCTTCCATTTTCCGGTGATGCCGCGCTTGTTCATGGCGGTCAAAAAAGGCGACGCCGCCGATGTGATCAACATCATGGAACGCACACCGGACATCCCCGACAATTGCCAGTGGTGCACGTTTTTGCGTAACCATGACGAACTCACGCTCGAAATGGTGACCGAGGAAGAGCGCCAATGGATGTGGCAGCAATACGCCCCCGAAGATCGCATGCGCCTTAACCTTGGCATCCGCCGCCGGCTGGCGCCGCTGCTTGACAACGACCGCCGCAGGATCGAGCTGTTGAATGTGGTGCTGTTTTCGCTGCCGGGTTCGCCCATCCTCTACTACGGCGATGAGATCGGCATGGGCGACAACATCTGGCTGTTTGATCGCAATGGCGTGCGCACCCCCATGCAATGGAAGGATGCGCCCAACGGCGGCTTTTCTGACGCCGCGGAAACCTATGCACCGGTGATTGATGACGATGAATACGGCTACCAGGCGGTCAATGTGGAAAATGCCCTGGCGGATGAATGTTCACTGTGGCACTGGACACAGCACCTGATCACCATGCGCAAAGAACATCCTGTGCTCAGCCGCGGCAGCTACACCTTCATCCCCACCGACAACCCGGCGGTACTGGCGATCCTGCGCGAGAGCGAAGAAGAAGTGATCCTGGCGCTGGCGAATTTCTCAGACGAAGCCCAGGTGGCGCGCCTGCACATGCCCCAATATGCGGAGAACGAAAAGAAGGAATTGTTCTCGCATATGCCGCACGGCTGCGCGCGCGATGAAATGCACCGCACCCTGCTGGAACCTTATGAATACCAATGGCTGTTGATGGTACCTAACGGCAAGGAGTAAACAAGGGTATAGGGGTCAGTAAATTTTTATCATTGTTCTGGTAAAATTATCCGCCGGTCTTATTGGTTGATAATTCTTTATTGGAAAGTAGATTCAAATGAAAAAGAATGCCTACAGCATCAACAGTCTGTTGATCGTATCCTCCGCCTACCTGGCGGCGCAGATGCTGGCGGACATCACCAGCCTGAAGATCGTCACCATCGCCGGGTTGAGCATGGACGGCGGCACGCTGATCTACCCGCTGACCTTCACCCTGCGCGATATGGTGCACAAGGTGGCGGGCGCCAAAGCCACGCGCACGTTGATCTACACGGCTGCCGTGATCAACATCATCATGGCAGGCCTGTTCTGGCTGGTGGGGTGGCTGCCCGGCGACCCGCAAGTGGTGCAGCCGGACTTTGCTGCCGTGCTGGCGCCGGTGTGGCGCATAGTGTTCGCCTCTATCCTGGCAGAGGTGGTGGCGCAGCTGTTGGACACCGAAGCCTACAGCCTGTGGACCAGGAAAGTCACCATGCGCTACCAATGGGCGCGCGTACTGGTCTCCAACGCGGTCAGTGTGCCGGTGGACAGCCTGATCTTCGTGTGGGCGGCGTTCGGCGGGGTGCTTCCCAATACGGTGGTGTGGGCCATCTTCCTGTCGAATGTCATCGTCAAAGGTATCACTACCCTGGTGGGCATGCCGCTGATCTACCTGGTGAAAGACCGCCGCGAACTGGGGCTAAGTGACGATTTTGAGTAAACGGTTTATGTGAGTAAATGAAAAGCGGTATGGCGCAGGCGTCATACCGCTTTTTTGTGATTGTATCCAGTCGCTGAGAAAAATTTTAGTAGGTGTCCAGGAAATCGAAGAATTCCATGCTGCCGGTTGCTGATTCAAGGGCGCTGAAGAACGTGCCGCCGATCAAGCCGATGAGACTGGCGATGATCTGCATCAGCAAACCTAATCCGCCCAGCACCAGTCCCACGATCGCAAGGGTGCGCTTGGTGGATTTCATGCCCAGGATGCCGAACACAATCGCGCCGATGGTCGGCAGGATCGTCAGGCAGCAAACGGGGGGTAGGAAGAAGGAACAGATCGAGCACAGGTTCAGGATGCCAAGCACCAGCGACACAATCGCCATCCAGTCTTTGCTGGGATCGCCGCCGGCTTTTGACGGGGTATAGGGCATATCGGGCATTTCAGGGACGGTTTCGTACATTTTCACTCTCCAGGGAATTTTTGGTTGATCGACGATGCAATTGCGTACATAGTAACATACATAAGTGATTTTTAACAACACCTCCACCCTATGTATTGAGGGTTGCGCATGGATGGATCAAAATGGAAATGGCCTTACTGACAGGAACTATGTGTTGACGGAGTAGAAACCGATATTTTGGCCGCGGAAATTTAACCTGAAGGGACGAACATCAAACCCTTGTTGCAGCGCATACTCCGCAAGACACTCAAGCCAATGCACACCGGGCAGTGGATACAGGGGTTCGTCAATGATACAGCAGGGCAACAAAACAAAGTTTCGCCCGGATTCCTTGGCAGCGTTGATGATTTTTACATTGCAGCCATGGGCGTGCATGCCAACCAGCAGATCGAAATCTTTGGCATGATGTTGTTCGAAAGCGGCATTGATATGAGGAACTTTGGCGTTTAGGGGTATTCTTACGCGTTTATTGAGCGTTATGTCTTTGTATTTTTCAGGCAAATCCTGGTGCACAGGATCAATCACCGTCGCATCCCAACCGCTCAATTGTAACAAATACGCCAGAAAGCCTTTGCCCCCGCCTATGTCTGCCATTCTGCACGCAGGAAAATTCTGAGTCAGCCAAAGATGAAGCAGTTGAAAACGGAACTTCTTCATCCTGGGAATTTCACCAGATTGCTGCGCTTCTTCAACCGTGGCACGAAAGATGGCACTGCCTGACATGTCAGTGATTGGACTAACTTCTTCAGCCTCCGTTAATCCATCACTATCCGCCGATTCTGTAATCTGGGCGAGATTCTCAAACAGTTTCTGCGCTTCTCTTTTTGTTTTCTTCTTGGTCATAGGCTACCTTGCGCCTTTTCCAGAACTCGATACCAGTAGTATTATAACCTGCCCTTTAGGCAACACCTGCGCCGATCAGGGCGAAGGAAAAAGTACTCCTCTATCGGTGAATTTTGCCTGGTCACACAGGCAAACATTTTGCTTATCAATAAAAAAACCTTACTGCCTTTGATTACATAAATTTGGCAGCAAGGTTCTTATTTTCGACAAAGTGATTTGATTATTCTTTTACTAAGCTCTCTTTGATGTCGACCAAGGTTTCATGGATTCGGAAAGCAAGAATGAGCAGTTCGCAAACTATTCTTGCCCATAATATGCCAAGTGCGCTATAGAGAAGTCCCCCAAAGAATCCACCGGCCAATCCGCCGAGGATGGGTCCAAAACCTCCGTTGCGAAACCCGCCAGCGAGTAAAGCAATGAAAATTATCAGGCCTCCAAGTATACTGCCGATTACACCTATCCAGAACAATATCTTTATCAAAACAGGTGTGATCATTGAATCAAAACCCATAATTTTTTTTAAGTTCATTATTCTCTCCTGAATGTGTTGGTTTGACTACATTGTATACTAGCTAGTTGATGAACTATAAACGGATTCGGTCTCCAACGCAACTTCTGACAGGTAGCGGATGAAATTCTCGGCTTCTAAGGCGGTGGCAAAAGGTTCTCCCACGCACAGCCACACCCCGCGCGGCCCCAGGGCACGCAGGCAATTGACGGCCGCCTGTTGGGTTTCACACACCACCTGCAAACACTTGCCGTGCTGCAAGCAGCGGCGGTAGACATCGATCCAGTCATCGGCATCGCCGTTGCCGGCGCCATACACCCACTGGATGCCGTGCAGTTCTTCGATCGCCAGCAAGCTATCGAGGTGCTGCAGGCTGGTGGGCCCGTCGAGATGGAAGATGGAGCGGTCCAGCACGGTCATCTCCTTGCGCACTATGGGCAGGATGTAGCGGTCGCCCATGCGTTTGGAAACCAGCGCCAAAAAGTCGCACGAGGGAATGTAGGCACGCCCCTGATGGTAATAAGGAATCCAGCTGGCGCTGCCCATGCCGCTGCCCGCCACCAGCGCGAAACTGCGCTCCAGCGAGGCGATCATGGCATCCGCGGCGCGCTCTGCCAGTCGTTCGATCAGGTCGGGGCAGTCATACAGGTCCATGCACAACGCCTGCGGGCTGCGCAGCCCGGCGAGGATGTCGTAGCTGTTGTGCAGATCGGTCTGTCCGACCAACAGGCGGTGATCAGAGCGTTCGATCGCCAGGCGCGTCATGGCCTCCATCGCCTGCCAGTAAGGGTTGTTGAAGTTGAAAGGCATCTCCAGATAGGGCTGCCATTCTTCGGGCGAATGTACGCAATGCTTGACCCACGAGGTGCCTTCGCCGTATTCCAGTTCAGCATTGAACAGGGTGGTAGTCAGGTCAGGGCCCAGGTTGGGATGCACACAGGGATAGGAATCGCCCACAAAGATGGTGGCTTGCGCCCAGGCAAGCGCGCGTTCCACCTGGAAATCAACATCCATCCAGCGCTCACGCTGGCTGGCATGCTCTTTTTGCGGGAAAGCAATGCCGGGGTTTATTTCATAGGTACTGACATTAATGGGCAGGCGGTCAACGATTTCACCGAACCACCAGGCTTCGAAGCGCGCGATGGTCTTGTCAAAGTCGGGTTTGGTGCTGAGTTCGTACATGGCCTGGCTCCTTATCACGGGATGGTTGGGAAGAAAGCGTCGATGGCGTCCATGAAGGCTTGCGGACACTCCTCGTGCGGCACATGGCCGCAGTTTTCAAAGATCACCAGCGAAGCGCCAATGATCTGCCGCGCCAGGCTGATGGCGGTTTCCACCGGCACAATGCGGTCATCATCACCGCTGACCACCAGCACCGGCATGGTCAGGCGCTCGAACCGTGAAACAAGATCGGCGCGTGTGCTGGCGCGGGTGAATTCCCACAGCGCGCGGTCCCAGTTTTCCACCTGCAGCGGCAGTTTATAACCGGCAATGATCTCCTCGGTGATCAGCGAAGGGTCATGCCATGCCCGTTGGATGGTTTCTTCGCCGGTATTGGCAATCGAGCGCACAAAGTAGGGCCCGATTGCGCGCAGTTGGGGAGAACGCAGGATCAACCCCAACAAACCCTGCAAAGCGCCTTCGCCGCCGACCGAATCGACCAGCACCAGCGCGCGCACACGTTCGGGAAATGCCACGGCAGCCGCCATGGCCACCCGCCCGCCGGCGGAGTTGCCGATCAGGATGGCTTGTTCCGCGCCGAAGTGCTCCATCAAACCAATGATGATAGCGATGTTGGCATCCTCACCATAGACATCCTCTTCCCATGCCTGCCAATCCTCCGGCATGGGGCGTTCACTCAGCCCGAAGGCAGGGCGGTCATAAGCGACCACATGCCCATAAGCGGAGAGCGGTTCCATCACACGGTGCCATGAGAAGGTGCTGGCGCCAAAGCCGTGCAGCAGCAGGATCAGCGGGCCATTGGGGTCACCGCTTTCCTTATAATGGATCTCGATGCCGTTGATCTCCACCACCTTGCTGTCATCACTGAACAACTGTTCGCGCGGCTTAACATCGCCAGGCGGAAAGTAAGGCACCAGCAGCGGCACCACCAACAGCAATACGGCAATCAGCAATACAATGATGCCGAGTGTTTTCCAAAATTTCTTCATCGTTTTCTCTCTAAATCTATTCGTTATACAGGAACCACAGGATCATGTCACTGGTCATGCGCCACTGTTCGTAATCCTCGATGAGGGCTTCGCCATCACGTCCCTGGGTGCCATAATCGCCGAACTGGGCATGGTTACCGCCCACAATCGCCAGCACATGCGTGCCGGGCGGCAGCAGCGCTTTGGAAGCGTCGATATCTTCCTGGGTGGTCAGCCCATCTTTGGTGGCATAAATCGATAGCACACGCAGGTCGGTTACGCTCAGGTCGCTGCTGTCCGGCGGATAGGAAGCAAGCAAGATCAACCCCGTGATCTGGTCAAGGTTATTGCCAGCATACACCGCCGCCATGGCGCCGCCCAGCGAATGTCCGCCGATGTACCACTCAGTCACCTCATTTTCGCAGGGGAAGAACGGGTTCTGCAGCACCTCATCGGCGCGGTTGGGGGCAAGCACCGCCAGACTGAGCGGCATTTTCATCATCACCACCGGCACGCCAGCCTGCGCCAGCTGATAGAGAAGCGGGGTGTAGGAACGGTAATCGACGCGTCCGCCGGGGTAGAAAATGATGCCTTTGGTCTCACTGGGCTGATACGGACAGAAATACAGAGCGTTATCATAATCAACAATGCTGATGCCCTCGGTGTATTCAATAATCTCACGGGTGGCGTCGCCCGGCCCCAACGGGGTCAGTCCCCAGGCAACAAAGCCGATCACCACAAGCAACAGCAGCGCCAGTAGACCCAGTACAATTTTCTTTATCATCGTTTTCTCCCGATTAATCAGTATCCAGCGGAAGCGAAAAACAAATGCGCGCGCCGTCATCATAACTGGTGTCCACCCAGATCTGCCCGCCATGGGCTTCGACGATCGAGCGCGTCAGATACAACCCCAACCCCACGCCCTTCACCTGGCGCGATGTTTCCGGTGAGCGATAGAAGCGGTCGAACACCAATGGTGCATCATTGGGGTCAATGCCGGGGCCTTCGTCCCGCACCGAGATGATGACCTGGTTCCATTTCACTTCACCGTTGATCTCGACCGTGCCGGATGTAGCATACTTGATGGCGTTTGACACCAGATTGTTCAAAACCTGGCGGATACGGTTTTCGTCCGCCATGATGATGGGGAAATTGTTGGGGAAATTGGTGCTGAAGGTGTGTTTCTCGCTCTGGGTGGCAAAGCGGTCACACACTTTCTGCGCCAGCAGGGGGATACTGAGGTCAGAGCGATGAATCTTGAAACCGCCAGCTTCGAAGCGTGAAGCATCCAGCAGGTTTTCGATCAATTCTGCCAGGCGGTCGGTCTCTTCTTCGATGACGGTCAGCCCTTCCTGCACCAGTTCCGAATCCCAGTCGGCGTCTTGCAAACGCAAAGTGGAGGCATAACCTTTGATCAATGCCACCGGAGTCTTCAACTCATGGCTGACCACGGAGATGAAGGTGCTTTTGAGTTCATCCGCCTGGCGGAAACGGGTGATATCACGCAGGCTGACGATGATATTTTGCAGCGCGTTGGTCTCTGAAAAGAGCGGTGCGTAGGTGATGCCCACCGGCACCGCAGCGTTGTTATCGAAACGCAGCAGATCGCCCTCTACATACAGATGGGCGTGTTCGGTCAGCGGCCAACCACCCGCCTCTGCGTCTGCCAATTGCATGCCCTTGGGCGGGATACGCCAGCGAATGACTTCTTCGTGGTAATTGCCGAGGGTGTCTTCTTCTGAAATGCCCACCAGGTGGTGAAAGGCGTGGTTGCAGCGTTCGATCTTATGATCGGGCGTGAGAATGAGGATGCCGTCGCCAATCGCATCCAGCAGCGCACTCACGCGCTGTCGCTCGCGATTGACTTCGGCGTAGAACTGTGCGTTTTGCACGGCGATGGCAGCCTGGTTGGCAAACGAATTGAGAATCTCGACATCGTTTTGCGAGAAGATGTTCTCGAAACCACGAAAGATAAAGATCATGCCAACTGTGCGCTGGCGGGTGATCATGGGCAGGCCAATGCCGGTCAGCAAGCCCATGCTGGCTTGTTTGACGATCTTGCCCAACCGCTGGTTCATCAATTCCAGCTCTTTCTTCCTGCCTTCTTCGTTCTCGGTCTGCACCGGGATATCGGCGAACACCGGCTGCAGCATGCGCAGAAAATCCGGCATCAGGCCGTGCGACACGCGCACCCCCCACAGGCCGCGGTGGGAGCGCAGGGCGATCAAGCCCGCCTGGCCGCTGAGCATATCGATGGAAATCATCAAAATGCGTCGCAGCAGGGTGTCGATATCCAGTTCCTGGGTCAGCGCGCGGCTGATCTCAAGCAGCGAATCACGCTGCTTGACGCGGAAATCGGGGGCGAGGAAGGAGGAAAGGTTAGAAAGCGTCATTCTGTTTCCATGTGCGCCAGCGCCAGGCAGCCCAGCAAGCCGACATCGTCGCCCAGTTCTGCCATGGCAAAGTGTAAATCATCCAGGTAATCTTGTGAATAGACCAGTTTGGGCAGGGCTTCTTTGATGGGGGCAAACAACAGGTCGCCCACCATCGAAACGCCGCCGCCGAATATGACCGCGCTGGGATTGAAGGTGTGCAAAGTGTTGACAATTCCGTAAGCAAGGAATTTCGAGGCGCGCGCGAAAGTTTCCAGCGCCAGCGCGTCACCTGCCTGGGCGGCTTCGGCCACGTCACGCGCGTTGACCTTACCTTTACCCTGCAGGATGGATTCACGGCCCAGGTTCAGCTGTTCATTGGCATAATAGGCGATGCCGGTGCCGGACGAGAACGATTCCAGATGGCCGAACTGGCCGCAGCCACAGGGATAATGGCTATCCGGTTCAAGGAAGGTATGCCCCAACTCGGTCGCCAGGCCCTTATGCCCATGCAGCAAGCGGTTATCAGCAACCACACCGCCGCCGACGCCAGTCGAAATGGTGAAATAGACCACATTTTTATGTCCGCGGCCCGCACCATACTTCCATTCGCCCAATGCCGCCAGGTTGGCGTCATTACCGAGCACCACCGGCACGTTGAATTCAGCTTGCAGGATATCCCGCATGGGTAGGTTTTCCCAGCCTTCGAGGTTGGCGCAGAAGGAGATCACGCCTTTTTCGGCGTCCACCGGACCGGGTACGCAAATACCGATGGCTTTCACGGTTTCATCCGGCGACATCTGGTCATGAATGGTGGCGATCAGCCGTTCCAGCGGTGTTCCCTCGCCCACCGTGGCAACTTTCTTAATGCGGAGCGCCTGGGTACCGGTCTCGGGATACACGGCAACGCGTATCTGGGTTCCGCCGACATCAACAGAAATGTATGTGTTCATAATACAGGTTCCTTTTTTCATTGCAGTGGAGTGTCCCCGCACGCACTTTGCCTGCAAGGGGTTTGATGAAAAAATTATAACCCAATCACACTGCCTCTATGAGAAAATAATCAGTTTTATACTGCCATAAGCATACTGCGGCGGTGTTAGATTTGTGTAATTGTCGGGCGCTTCCGCAGCACCACAATTAACAGACCGGTAAATCTGGTCTATAATCAAACCCAACCAACGCCGAATGAAAAGGATTCGTTTCTGCATGAAACCAATTGTATTAATGACCGATTATGGACTGGAAGACGGCTATGCCGGCATTTTGAAAGGTGTCATTCTGGGGATCGCCCCCGAAGCGCCTGTCATCGACCTGACGCATGAGCTGCCCCCGCAGAATGTACTGGCAGGTGTGTTGACCCTGCAGCGTTCGGTGTCATTCTTCCCGCCGGAGGCTGTGTTCGTGTGTGTCATTGACCCCGGGGTGGGCACCGAGCGGCGTTCGATCGCCGCCCGTTTGGGCGATCAGTTTTTCGTCGGCCCTGACAACGGTTTGATCACCCTGTGGCTGGAGCAATGCGAACGTGATGACCAGCCGGTGGAGATTGTAACCCTGGATCAACCGCGGTACTGGCTATCTGGGCTCAGCAACAGCTTCCATGGCAGAGACATTTACGCCCCGGTCGGCGCTCATCTGGCGGCTGGTGTGCCGCTGGCGGAATTAGGCAGCCCGATCGTTGATCCGATCTTCATTGATATCCCCATGCCGATGCCCATTAACCGCGGCTGGGTCGGTCATATCCTGCACATCGACCATTTCGGCAACCTCGCCACCAGCATAGAGCGCAAACACCTGGTCGCCTTTGCCGAAAACATCGACAACGGCATCCCGCAGGCGCGCGTGCGCTATGGAGAATATGTCATCCACGGTATTCAATCCACCTTCGGCGATTCATCGCCGGGCAGCCTGAGCGCCATCATCGACAGCGCCGGGCGCTTGAGCATAGTGGTGGTGAACGGCAGTGCGCAGCAATATTTGCAAGCCGAAATTGGTGATGCCGTGCGCGTCATTCGTGATTTATAATTAGGCCATCCCCTGCTGAGAGGTGCTTTGTTGGAACAATCCGCCACACAACCTGATCCCCTGGTCATTGAAGGACTCTCCTTTCGTTACCTGCGCCGTGACACCTTTGCCATACAGGATATAAACCTGACCGTCAAAGCCGGTGAGATCATCTTAATCGCCGGTGCCAGCGGCTGCGGAAAAACCACCCTGGCGCGCTGCATCAACGGCTTGAACCCGCGCTCATACAAAGGCGAAATGAAAGGCAGCATCACCATCTGCGGCACGGCTATCGCAGAATTGCCGCTGGTAAAGATATCGCAAATGGTCGGCACCGTGCTGCAGGATCCTGAACGGCAAATCCTCGGCACCAAGGTGATTAACGAGGTGGCATTCGGGTTGGAGAACCTGGCGCTGCCGCGCGAAGAGATCATTGCGCGGGCAGAAGAAGCCATGGGACGCCTGCGCATCAGCGAGCTGAGAAACCGCGACACTTTCAGCCTGTCGGGCGGTGAAAAGCAGAAAGTGGCGCTGGCGGGTGTGCTGGCCATGCGCCCGCAGGTATTGATGCTGGATGAACCGCTGGCAAGCCTGGATCCTGCCAGCGCACGCGAAACATTGGCATTGGTGCGTGAACTGGCAGATGAAGGCATGGCGGTGCTGATGATCGAGCACCGTGTGGATGATGTGCTCACCATCAACCCCGACCGCATCCTGTTTATGAATGAGGGGCAGGTGAAATACCTGGGCGAACTGGAAGGCCTTTCCGATGCGGTTGATTACCACGCCGTCAAACTGCCGGTGCACCTCAGCCTGCCGATGGCACGCAAAGACCCGCCTCCGCCTCCGTTGGACGCGCTGCCTGGCGGACAGGGCGAGAAGCAGCAACTGGTGAAGTTCGAAAATGTTTCTTTCCACTACGGCGATAACAACCTCATCCTGCGCGATGTCAACCTCGAGATCAAACGCGGCGACATCATCGCGGTGCTGGGCGCCAACGGCGCCGGCAAAACCACCCTGGTCAAACATGCCATCGGGCTGCTCAAACCAACCGCCGGCGAGGTGCTGGTGGACGGCAAAAGCACCAAACAGCTGTCAATTGCGCAGATCGCGCAGATGCTGGGGTATGTCTTCCAAAGTCCCAGCCACATGCTGTTCGCGCCCACCGTGCGCGAAGAACTGCAATTCGGGCCGAAGAACCTCAAACATGACCCGGCTCGCATGGATGCCAACATCGCCAAAGCACTGCGCATTGTGCGGCTGGAAGGGCGTGAAGAAGACCCGCCGCTGGCGCTTTCGTTCGGCCAGCAAAAACGCGTCAGCATCGCCGCCATTCTCGCCATGCAGTCGCGCATTTTGGTGATGGATGAACCCACCGCCGGACAGGATTACCAGAATTTCATGAACTTCATGGACGCTATCATCCAGCTGCCGACCTTCGAATCGATCCTGTTCATCACCCATGACATTGACCTGGCGGTGATCTTCGCCAATCGCGTGCTGGTGGTCAATGACGGGCGGGTAATGCGCGACGGCACACCCTATGAAGTGCTGCAAGACCTGGACATGCTGGTGGCAAACCGCCTGGTGCCCACCTCCTTATTAAAAGAGAACCTCAAACACTATCACCACACCGGACAATTTTTGCGCGTAGAGCAATTGGCACATGCAATTGACGGCAATTTGTTGTAAACTATAGATTAACGTATGCTAATGTTGGCATCGGCGACAAACCAAGTGTCCAAAGATGCCGGGGACCGGGCATCCCCATTCTATCCTTTATCTTCCATTATTGTCTTGTGAAGCACAGTTTGAGGAGATTTTTACCATGAAAACCAGTTTGAAACTTTTGTTAAGCCTCATCGCAACACTTGTCATCCTGATCCTGATAGCGATCATCGGTCCGTTGTTCAATGACTGGCTGGAATTAGACGCGACCGCCTTTTTGCGCTTCGTGTTCGTCGGCATCGGCCTTGCTATCGTGTATGTCGTTTATCTGTTCACCAAGAATAACAAAGCCTGGGAAGTCGGTACGCGCGAGGTCGTCTACATGGCGATCGGCGCAGCTCTCTATGCCATCTTCGCTTATCTGTTCAATGGCACCGTGTTCGTGGTGCCGTCGGTCAGCCAGGTGGCGCTGCGCCCGGCGATCGTCATCCCCATGTTCTTTGGTTACGCCTTCGGCCCCGTGGTGGGATTGTTCTCCGGCGCGGTCGGCAACATGTTTGGCGACGCCCTGACCGGCTTCGGCCTCTCACCGCAATGGAGCATCGGTAACGGTTTGATCGGCATGATCGCCGGTATGCACATGCTGTTCTCCAGCCGCAAGAAATCCATGGACCTGGTCCTGATCATCAGCGGTGTGTTGACCGTCCTGTTCGCCGCCGTCTATCTGATGAACCGCAACCAGCCCAACATGCTGTTCTTCGATGTTGAGAATGACGTTTACGGCGATGCGCAGATCACGCTGTTTGCCGGCCTGGCGATCGTGGTCGGTTTCTTGATCGCGCTGGCGATCCGCCTGTTCGTCAAGAATGAGAATGTGGCGGCAGCTGTCACCTGGGCCACGTTGGGCAACATCCTCGGTATTGGCTTTGCCGCCATATCCGATATCTGGATCAACGGCTATAGCTTTGCCGTGGCGATCGTGGGCGAGTTCCTGCCGGCCGCCGGCACCAACCTGCTGTTTGCCGCCATCCTGCTGCCGCTGGTGGTGATCGCCTACGAATCCATCCAGAAACAATCGGGGCGCTAATTTGTCTTGTTTAGGAAAAGAGGTTGTCCCGGCAGCCTCTTTTTATTATCAAACGAAAGAATACCTTTCCGTAGAGGGCTTATTTCAAGTAAAATGAAAGTATGCTGACCACCTGGCGTTACCGAGAACGAAAGTCACTGGTGCAATCCTTTGACCCGCGCGCATGGCTGATCTTCATGGCCATGTATATCCTGTCCGCGTTCCTGTTCTGGGACATGCGCTACCTGGCGTTCTTCTTTGTGGGTGCTGTGTTTTTCGTATTAACCTCCGGCGTCACCTGGAAGGAATCCAAACATGCCTGGCTGTTCATCGGCGGATTCATCCTGTTCTTCTCCACGCTGACCTTCCTGACCGGGCGCGGCGGACTTGAATTTTACGACACCGAAACTTTGCTGCATGAATTCCGCGCCAATTTCCAGATCTTCGGCTGGACGCCGGTCATGCGCATTACGGCAGAAAAAGCCTCTTACGCCCTGGCGATGATGCTGCGCGTGTTCAGCATCGCCGCGCTGACCATCCTGATCCCCTACACCCTCAACCCGGCGCTGTATGGCATCACCTTCCATGGGCTGGGGCTGCCCGATAAATTCGCCTTTGCCATGGACCTGACCATGCGTTTTGTGCCTTCCTTCGCGCGCGATTTTCAACTGACCATGGACGCCCAAAAAGCGCGCGGCTACGAACTGGAAAAACTGGAGGGCGGTATCGTGACACAGATTCGCAAGTTAGCGCCGCTGGTGGTGCCGGTCACCATTCAGGCGGTGGCCAACAGCGAGGACATCATCGATGCCATGGATCTGCGCGCCTTCGGTGTGGTCAAACGCACCTGGCTGCAGCAGCTGACCTACCGCAAGCGCGACTATGTGCTGATCGGCCTGGGCTGTGCGATCCTGTTCTTCTCCATCGTGCTGGCGATGTTCGGCTTTGGGCAGTACTGGACAGCAGGTTTTCTGCTGCCTTAATGAGGATTGCCATGAGGTGACAGGTGTTGGCACCGATACTGGTTTCCTGGATATACGCTGATGGTCATTACCGTAACTGACAATTATTATTATTTATGTCTATAATTTGTAATATATCTTGCAATTTTAGGAAACACCCTGTATAATCGACTTGGATTGTGAATTTTTTCCTTAACTAAATCGTTTGTGATTTGTAATATTAAATTTGAGGAGTAGTAATGAATAAAAATATCATGCGACCCATATTGATCATCATTTTCGCCCTGCTGATCTTCTCGCCGCTGTTCGTGATGCCCTTCGTCGGCCCGCAACTCAGCCGCAATTTCCAGCGGGAACTTTCCATTGTGTTGGGCTTCATCGGCCTGACCATGGCAGGTTGGCAGCTGGCGCCGGTTTCGCGCTTCACCCCGGCCCAGAAAGTGTTCGACATGGACCGGCTCTACAAGATCCATCACGTCCTTTCGCTGCTGGCGGTGGTGTTCGTCACCGTGCACTATTTGCTGCTGGTGTTGAATTTTTCCGAAGGCATCAGTTTCAACCAGTGGGCCTTGAATCTGTTGAACGTCTTTTCCGCTGAGACCCCCCTGCGCGCCAAGATGGGTGTTGCCAGCCTGCTGGCCTACATCCTGATCGGTATCACCTCAGCCTTGCGCAAACAGTTGCGCCTGGACTATGATTTCTGGCGCGTCCTGCACGACATCTTCACCGTCATCATCGTGGCGGCCGGACTGACCCACATACTGCTGGTCAACAACTATTCTTCCGCTCCCGCTATGCAGGCGCTCCTGTGGGTGCAGACATCGCTGTGGATCCTGGCAGCGCTGTATATCCGCGTGTTCAAGCCCATCCAGCAGCTGCACCAGCCCTATGAGATCGTCGAAGTACGCTACGAGGCACAGGGCGTCTACAGCCTGGCGCTGTCCCCGCGTGGTTTCCCCATCCCCGACTTCCATCCGGGCCAGGTCGCCTGGCTGACCGTGCGCGAATCCCCCTTCTCGCTGCGGCGTTACCCGTTCTCGATTGCCTCCAGCAACAAGAACGCCGAACGGGTCGAGTTCGCTATCAAAGAATTGGGCGACTTCACTGCCACCATCAAGGACCTGAAAAAAGGCGAAACCGCCTATGTGGATGGCCCCTTCGGCTCCTACAACATCACCGATCCCGAAGTCGAGGGGATGGTGCTGATCGCCGGCGGCATCGGCATCGCCCCTATCATGAGCATTTTGCGCTCGATGAAAGATGACAACGACACCCGCCCCGCCTACCTGTTCTACGGTATGCAGACCCCGCAGGATTATGCCTTCCGCCCCGAACTGGAGCAACTGGCAGCCCAGAATCCCAACTTCCACCTGGTGCCGGTGTTCGAACGGCCTGATCAAGGCTGGCAGGGTGCGACCGGCTTCATCACAGAGAAATTGATGACGGAGGTTCTGCCCGAGAATTATCGTGACCTGCACTATTTCGTGTGCGGCCCCCATCCGATGATCAACGCCATGGAATTGTGCTTCGGCAATCTGGGTATTGAAAAATCGCATACTGAAAAATTCGAGATGGCATAAACCGCATCACAACCATTCACCATCAAGAGGCTGTCCGGTAAAGACAGCCTCTTTTTATATCAACCTGCCAGATGAGCGACCAGTGGCACAGGATAATTATATATATAAATCATATAATAAACTATTATAATTAATGAAAAATAACTAAAAACAGGAGCATAGTATGTTTAAACAATTTGAATTACCGTATGGTTACGACGCACTGGAACCCCATATCGACGAAGCGACCACGCTCACCCACTACACCAAGCACCATGCCGGTTATACCAAGAACTTCAATGATGCCCTCGCCAAATTACCCCAGTTTGAAGGCTTGCGTGAAGCGCAGATTTTCGTCCAGCTGGATGAGATCAGCGATGAATCGCTGCGCACAGCTGTGCGCAATAACGGCGGTGGTTACTATAACCACAACCTGTATTTCGCCCATCTTTCACCCAATGGCGGCGGCGAACCGCAGGGTGAACTCGCGCGGCAGATCGAGAAAGATTTCGGCAGTTTCGCCAATCTGAAGGAGAAACTTATTGCCGCCGGATCAGGCCGCTTTGGTTCGGGCTGGGCCTGGCTGAGCACCAACGGTATGGGTGCACTGGAAATTTCTTCCACCCCCAACCAGGACAACCCCATCATGGTAAGCAAAGGCCGCTGGACACCGATCCTCGGCATCGATGTATGGGAGCACGCTTACTATCTCAAATACCGCAACCTGCGTGGTGATTACCTGAAAGCTTTCTTCGAGGTCGTTGACTGGCAGCAGGTGGCGCATAACTATGGCGAAATAAAAGCCTGATTCTTACCAGACCGCAAACGATTCAATCCCCGCGGGTTTACTGCCCGCGGGGATTTTCTTGCTATACTTGCGGTATGATGTACGAACAAATAAACGCCATTGACAACTTGGCAGCGCTGGAAAACTGCGTGACGCACTGCCGCCTATGCCCGCGCCTGGTGGCGTGGCGCGAGGAGGTGGCACGCACCAAACGGCGCGCCTACATCGATCAGGACTACTGGGGCAAACCCGTGCCCGGTTTCGGCGACCCGCACGCGCGCATCCTGATCCTGGGGCTGGCGCCCGGCGCGCACGGCTCTAACCGCACCGGACGCATGTTCACCGGCGACGCCAGCGGCGATTTTCTGTTTCCCGCCCTGCACCGCGCCGGATTCTGCAACCAGCCCGAAACCGCGCATCGCGGCGACGGCCTCGTGCTGCAGGATGTCTTCATCACCGCGGTGGGACGCTGCGCACCGCCCGCCAACAAACCCACCCGCGCCGAGTTGGACAACTGCCAGCCGTTTTTGCGGG
>CAYMNB010000056.1:0-1837 GCA_964391725.1 uncultured Anaerolineaceae bacterium
GGCGTCTGGGCTGATTGATTAAGAGAACATTTAGTAAGTTTGTAGGCACCTTACAACCATGTAAGGTGCCTTTTCATTTTTGTTTGCTATAATGAAGTCAGCAGGAAACTGCCGATTAACAATCTGAAAAAGGCAAACCCAGCGAAAGTTGGGGACGCAAAGCCATTGGGTCTAAGGCCTGTCTCGACAGGTTACGACAGCCAGGTTGCCAGTCCAAACGAATAGTGCGAACCGGAGCCTGGCATACCGCCAGTTTTTCTTTTATGGAGGAAGGTATGTCAGCAACATTGAAGAATTATTTCTTTAAATTGGTCTTACTGGCAGTAGTGTTCACGCTGACTTTTTCTGCCGTATCAGCACCAGCCTTACCCCGCCGATCCTATATTATCCAGGGAAGTGATTTATCCACCGTGGTTGACCTCGTTCAAACCTCCGGTGGTACTGTCACATCCGAACTATCCATCATTAATGGTGTGGCTGCCTACCTGACTGATAGCGCGGTAACTGCCCTGCAAGCGCATCCGGCTATTCATTATGTCACCCCCAATGTGCAGGTGGAAGCCAGCAGCCTGGCGGTCAGCGAAACCACATCAATGACGGGTGCAAAGCCTACCCTCCCCTCTGGTGAATTTACAGAAGCGGTCGGTGCTGATTATGTGTGGGAGCAAGGCGTCACCGGCAAAGGGGTGACCATCGCCCTGGTAGACAGCGGCATGGCTGCCTTCAATCCGCTGCGCAGGAATACCAGCAGGCAGAACCGCTTGTTGGCCTGGAAGGATTTTGTCCAGAATCGCCCCTCTCCGATGGATCCCAACGGCCATGGCACCCATATTGCCAGCATCATGGTCAATAGCGTCAGAGATGCCAACCGCTCCTACAATGGCATGGCACCCGATGCCAACCTGGTGGTGGTGCGGGTGCTGAACAAAGAAGGCCGTGGAAGTTACGAAACAGTAATCAAAGGCATCCAATGGGTGGTAGATCACAAAGACATGTATGATATCAAGATCATGAATCTTTCCATCACTGGCGAAGTGGTCGCACCTTACTGGGCAGACCCTCTCAACCAGGCGGTTACCAGAGCCTGGGCCGAAGGTATCACTGTGATCACCTGCGCCGGCAACAGCGGGCCTGATCCTTTGACAGTCAGTATTCCCGGAAACAATCCTTACGTGATTACAGTGGGCGCCTTCACCGATGCTTACACCCCCCGCAATTGGACAGATGACTATCTGGTGGAATTCTCCGCCGCCGGTCCAACCATGGATGCTTTCATCAAACCCGATGTGATCGCGCCTGGTGCCCACATGGTTGGTATGATGTCAAATGCCAGCTATATCTCCCAGCAGCACGATGCCAACTGGCTGCGCGGAACGCAGTATTATGAAATGGCCGGCACCTCGCAAGCAGCTGCCGTTGTTGCTGGTATCATCGCATTGATGTATGAAGAAAACCCCGACTTAACCCCGGATCAGGTGAAATATCGCCTGATGATCACCTCCATGCCGATGATCGAAGGCGGTGTTGACCCGCAATATGCGCGTGCCAACTACAGTGTGTTCCAGCAAGGTGCCGGGCGGGTGAATGCGCCCGATGCTGTCCTGGCAGCAGATATTGAAGGTTCTGCCAACTTCGGCATGGACATCTGGAAAGACCTGAGCGGTGAAGAACACTACCAGGGCTACGCCTATTATGATGAGGACAGCGGCATTTACGGTGTGCAAGGGGTGGAAAACACCGATGATGGCTACACAGTCTGGGATGGCGGCTTCGGCATCTGGAGTGGCGGCTTCGGCATCTGGAGCGGTGGCTTCGGCATCTGGAGCGGTGGCTTCGG
>CAYMNB010000056.1:1937-17283 GCA_964391725.1 uncultured Anaerolineaceae bacterium
GGCTTCGGCATCTGGAGCGGTGGCTTCGGCATCTGGAGCGGTGGCTTCGGTATCTGGTCGGGCGGGTTTGGCATCTGGAGTGGGGGCTACGGCATCTGGTCGGGCGGTTATGGCATCTGGAGTGGTAATTATGGCTTGTGGAATGAACCCATGCAATCACCCACCACCAGCAGCAACGAATTTGACCAGAGTAACGCAAAGACCCCGCCAGCCTATGGCCGCGACCAGTCAGGCAATCTGAACTTACCTGATTTCAGCCAAATGCGCTTAGGGGTAGATCACTGGGTCGAAGAATAACTGGTGCTATGCAACCTGATCCGGTAAACCACAGCGGGATTTTCCGGGTCAGGGTCACATTTGGATCAACCAATGACTATACATTAAGAAACATTAATTGCACCCCTTACAAATTTGTGATATTATCAGCGTAGAAACTTAAGAGCAAAAATAAGTTCCATTACAGAACTGAAAAACGGCAAACTTAGCGAAAGCTAGGGACGCAAAGCCAAGAGTCTACAGCTCATCGGAGCCATGACAGTCGGGTTGCCAGTTGGTAATCAATTAAACCAAAAGACAACCTGACAGATACCGCGTCAGGTTTTTTTATTCACCGGGAACTTTCGCCCCGGTCATTAATACCGCAAGAATTTATTTTATATTCAAAACAAGAATCCCTTATTTTATCCTTCTTACAAACCCTCAACAGGTAAAGGACTCGCTCACCCAAGCGAGTTCTTTACTTTAAGCGTACGTAAACTCGAAGTAAAGATTCAGCCTTCGCCAGCCGCTGCCAATGCGGCAATACGCTGAATAGCATCATTCCAGAATACTGCCGTTGTGCGTGATGATTAAACCGGAACGGTGTTTCTCCGGCCGCACAGGGTCCTGGCCATAGATTTCATTAATCATCCGCCCGATTAACTCTATCGATCCTACATCCACCCCGCTGTCGGGTTCGTCCAGCATCGTGAACAAAGGCCTCATGGCGATCAACTGCAGCAGTTCTGAACGGCGGATTTCGCCGCCAGACAAACCAGCATTGATCTCACGCGGTAAAAATGACTCCATGCGCGCCTCGTGCACATATTCACCCACCAGTTCGCGGCTCCTTGCATCCTTCTCTTGCAGGAAAGCCAGCACCTTTGATAACGGCACCCCTTCCAATGTAGGCGGGCGCTGTTGGGCCACAGAAATGCCCATTTTTGCGCGTTCTGACACTCCCCTATGGGTGATGTCCTCTTCCTGGAAAATTATGGCGCCAGAGGTCACTACATACTTGCGGAAGCCCATGATGATCATCAACAGAGAAGTTTTTCCACCGCCGTTCGGCTCCAGGATGGTGTGGATTTCACCATTGGGAATGGCCAGGTTTATATCCTAAAAAATCGGTTCTCCCTCGACCGACACACACAGATCTTTTATCCGCAACATGACAAACGCATCATTCCTTAACACAGGCGAAATCTGCCACCACCCGCATCATATCAAATCCCTCAGCCAGCGGCCTTTCTGCCACCGCGCCGTTGCGTACCAAAATCGAGCGGGTCAGCTCCGCCGAAAAATAATAGACATCCTTGTAGGTCTTATAGGCTGCCAATGCGTCAATCTTGCGCTGCGCATGCTCCTCGCTTACTGTGATCAAAAAATGCGGGAAGAAACCGTAGCTGGAACGGATCACATCAAAGCCCAACAACGTCACCCCGCGAAACGCACGCAGCGCTTCGGTGGTAACAGTATTGTGGTCCTGATGAACATCAGCCTGGCTGTGAACAAAAACCAGCTCCGGCCGAAACTCCTTTTGAATCCTGAGCATATATTCCAGTATTTCCTGGCGCATCTGCGGAAATTTGCGGGTCTCAAAGGGTCCCAGAATATCATTGGCTGGTTTTACCCCCAGGATGCGCATGCTTTCTCTGTGTTCATCGGCCACATTCAGTAACGCTGGATTTGCCTGGTTGTCAGAGAGGGTGACACACATCACCTCACAACCATTCGCAAGTTTGGCGATTAACGCACCCGCACCAATCTCGATATCATCGGGATGCGCGCCAATAAACAATACCCGTTTTCCAAAAATTTTCAAATCTTGCGGCATGGTTTATCTCCCATAGGTTTCACAACAACCCAGAATTATACCCCAACAAACAGGCCAACCAACCGGTTCAGTCAGCCGGGTCATCACCTTCCGGCATCCCAGAGATGACGACATCCACCGCGAGTACGCCATTGTCATAGTGGCATTTCTCTGCCAGGATGAAGAAGGAGGTTCCATTCTCCCACTGCGCAGACATTTGCTGAGCAATCGTTTCTGGCAAGCGCCCCAATTCTTTGCCAGCGAAATCGTGTAAATAGATCTGGTTGTCGCCATCAGTAACAAAGTACAGCGGATCCTGTGGCTCAAGATTGTAAGCAAAATAGCGGCGATCCTCCATCATCAGTTGATCGAGTTCTTCGACGCTGCTGGAGGCAATGACCGCCAAATCTTCTACATCAACCCCCACACAATGGAATGGATGTAGAAAGTGTTTCAAATAGGTCCAATTGTCAGCATGGATATAATGATAGAAGGTCTTTTCTACCTCTTCTTCCTTAAATTCATATTGATCAATTTCATTCGCCATCAATGAATCTTTGTGGCTTTCCCACAACTGGATACCTACTTCACGGCGAAACGCCTTATAGCTGAGCAACTGGTGGCAGAATTCCAGCAGGTGGTTGATGAAATCCATGTTCTTCTCGCCCACCATCTTGTCAAAACCCGCCGCCACAATCTGGTTCAGACGCAAATCCACCGGTGTGTCCCAACCCAACCAGGGTTGAATGTCCGTCAGAGGCTGGGCGATCATCTCACGTTCAAAAGCCCGGCGGGCGGTCTGTAATTCAATCTTGCCGCCTGCGCTTCTGGTTTCTGCGAAAAACGCCCAACCGCAGATCAGGCAATGGTGTGCCCGCCTGCCATCCGTGTCAAACACCGGATAACCGCAGCAGGGACAGGTTTCTGCCAGTTCTTTGCTGAACAATTGCAATGTTGACTCCATTTGATGTTCCAACACCAATTGGAAAAATTGCCATCGTTCGTCAAATGAGCGATGGTGTTCCAGAAAATAATGCTCAGAAAACAATTGGTAGAGCCTCATGCGCCAATTATAATCGCCAAATCGAACGCCGAGATTATCATTTTTGTGAAATGTCTGTTAACTATCGCTGCTGCCGGGTTCTGGTTGTGTGTCGCCATTGCCAAACCACAACTGGCGCATCTCTTCCTGCGTTTCCAGCAGCTCATCCAGGGTGCCGATGGCAGTCACCTGCCCGCCCTGCATCAAGATGATCTGGTCAGCATTTTCCAACACAGCATGGCGGTGCGATACCGCCAGAATCGTATGGTTCTGCAGGGCAAACACACGCTCCCACAACTTCTTCTCAGTTTCCACATCCAGTGCACTGGAGATGTCGTCCAAAACCAGTAACTCAGGGTCACGGACAAACATGCGTGCGGCAGCAGACCGCTGGCGCTGTCCTCCGCTGAGGCGAACACCACGCGCTCCCAGGGTTGCCTGCAATCCGCCTTCAATGACTTTTAGATCGTCTTCCATCACGGCAGTGTATAAGGCAAAATCAAGGTCAACGGCATCTTCCGGCATTCCCATCAAAACATTCTCTTTCATGGATTCTGAGAACAATTGCGGGATTTGGGGGGTATAGGCGCAACGCGGCGGTTGGAAGAAATGTGCGGGATCTTCGACCAGCTGATCATTCCAATAGATATTACCGCTTTCGCGGGGCAGCAACCCCAGCAAAGTACGCAGAACGGTGGTTTTGCCTGAGCCAATTCGCCCGGTGATGACAGTGAAAGTATTGCGCGGTAGCGTGAAACTGACGTTTTGAATACCGTGACCGGTTGGGCCGAACTGGAAGCTCAACCCTTCGACCCTCACCTCTGAAAGCCAGTGTTCCCGGGTCTTCGCCACATAGGGTACTGCCGGCAAACTGCCTGTCAAATACAAACGGTTGTGTTCGGTGAGTGTCTTGATCGAATCAGGCGCTAACACGTCAGCGATACGATCCATGGATACTGTGATTTGCTGGTAACGTGCCATGATATCGCCGAACATCCCCATGAATTCACTCAAATAACCAAGGTAATAAACAAACAGACTGAAATCACCAACGGTGAAATTTTGGGTGCCGATCAAGTCACCCATCGTCAGCAGGATAAAGCCAGTCCCCAAGTTGACAATGCTGCTATAAGAAAAGTGGATGAACTCATGGAAAACAGTGTCTTTGATGGCTTTGTTGCGCAGGTCTTCGGTCAATTCATTAAATTTCCCGATTACGCTCTTTTCGGCGCCCGACACTTTCATTGACTCAACCGCAGAGAAGATCTCACCGATCATACCGCTCAACCGCCCGGAGGCAGACCGCCGGGCTTTGCGCAAGCGAATAAACTTTTGGGTCGCAAAACGAGAAATAAACAAAATAAACAACGTCGGCAGCATGGCGATTAACGTGATTCTTGGGCTGATCTGCACCATGATAACCAGGGCAGTGATGGCGAACACCGCCTGTCCGATTGGCGATACCAATTCATTCGCAAAACGGGCAACCTCATCGGTATCACCCCGCAACCGGCTGATGGTTTCACCTGTTGATTCGGGGTAGGGCTGCGCACCTGGATGATGGAGCAACCGGTATAACATGTTACGCCGCATCAGACCAGTGAAATTGGTATGCACCACACTGTAGACCAAAAAATCCGCCAGGTTGCCGATATTGGTTGCCACCGAAACCCCGATGATCACTGCGACGATACCCCAATGATCCATAGCGAACTGAGCTTCACCGCTCAACACATTGAAGAATTCGCGCATCAACAAACCGATCGCCTGCGGAAATACGGCAAAGAACAACATTTCCAGTAAGAAGAAAGGAATAAAGATACCCGGTTTAAAACTGACCAGTTTCCACAGATGGTAAAGCGGGGAGGTTTTGCGGTTGTTGGCTTGCTTACTCACTTCAACACCTCCTCCATACCAGTATTCAGCAGCTGTGAGAAAATTGATTTTTCATCCGCTTGCAGCGCCGCGCGCTTGCCATACTCTTGGATAACGCCATTCGACAGGATCATGATCTCATCCGCTCGCTGCACGGTTTCTAACCGGTGGGCGATGATGATGGCAGTGCGGTTCTGGATCAGGCGGTCCATGGCTTTTTCAAGCATTGCCTCGGTAGCGGGGTCAATACGTGAAGAGGCTTCATCCAAAATGATCAAACCCGGATCGCGCAGGAAAATGCGGGTGAATGCCAGCAGCTGCGATTCACCTGCACTGAGGCCGATGGCGCCCGATTCGATGCGCGTGTCCAGGCCATCTGGCATGCTCTTGAACCAATCCTCCACCCCCAATTGGTGAATGACCTCAAGAATCTTCTCGTCTGTTATATTATGGTCGAAAAAAGTCAAATTGTCGCGAATGGACGCATAGAATAATTGCACCTGCTGGGTGATAACACCCACATCACGCCGCAAATCGGCAAACGAAAGGTCTCGCAAATCCACCATGTTCTGCTGCGGATAACCGATGCGAATAGCGCCGCTGACCGGATCGTACAAACGACAAAGCAATCGTATCAGGGTGGTTTTGCCACTGCCGGTTCTGCCTAACAGCCCCAGGATGTTGCCAGGAGCCAGCGTGAAGGACACATCATCCAAAATGAGGGCATCCTGCCCCTGTTCTTGATGTTCCCGTTTCGCCAGAGCAAGCAGTTCTGAGGAAGGCATATCATCGTACCGGAAAGAAACATGATCATACTGCACCCCCAACGGCTCATTGCCGCCATTAGAAACCAGCGCCAGCGGTTCATCGGGTTCTGCCACCGTGGGTTGAATGTTCATCAATTCATGAATACGCCAGATGCCGGCAGTCGCGTTCTGAAAGTTACGCAATTGAAAACCGATAGCTTGCAACGGCTGCCTCATCATGGTGGTGTAATGATAGGTCAGGTAGACAATACCCAGACTGATCGCCCCTTTCAGGAACAAGTCGCCACTCACCCCCACCACGATCGTGATTCCGACCATGAACGGCAAAAAACCAGTCAGGTAAAACAGGTTACCCATGATTGATTGCGCCATCTCTGATTTTCGTACACGGCGGTACTGCTGTGACATGCGCAGCAAGGTATATTCTCTGCCGCCATTGCCAGCGATATCTTCCATGCCTGCCAGGCGCTCTTCCATGAACCCGAATAGATCCCCGTACGCTTTGCGCACATCGCGAAACGAGCGTACTGCCAGGTTGCGGGTAAGGTACAAAATAACCAGGATCACACTGATAAAGCCTGCCAATATGGCACCCAAAACCCAATTTTCACGCCACAGGAGCACCACAATGCTGCCGATGATCAACAGGTTTGCCACCAAAGTGATGGTCATGCGTGAAAAGAAATTGCCCAATTGCTGGATATCACCCACAATGCGCTCGATCATCTCGCCGGGTGAATGGTTGTTGTGGAAGGAAAGATCCAACCCAAGAGTGTGTTCCATGACATCATTGCGCAATTCGTTGGTTGCCCCCCAGGTGACCGATTGAATGATGTAGGAACTGAAAATTAAAAATCCCTGCTGTAAAATCGAAAAAACCAGAAACAGGATCGACAGGCGCAGCAACTCAGATTGCTCTGCCCCAGCCATGGCTTCATCGATGAAACGGCTGATGATCTGTGGACTGACCAGACGTAACCCGATATCGAGCAGCACACTGACTGCGATCAGTCCAACCATTTTCCAGCGAGAACCAAGATAACGACCGAAGATACTTACATATACCTTGAGAGGGATCTTCTCGCTATGCCCCTCTGGGACTTCATACGAGTATTGCATGCAGCAATTATACCGACTTTCTGCCTGTCAATTTACAGTTTGTTAACATGACGAACAACATGAAAACAAGGGAGTGGTGCAAACGCCACTCCCTCTGGGTTACAAGTTGTCTATCGCTCAGGGTTTTCGCAGGTAAAGTTCGTCGTAATGCACTTCGGTAGCAAACTGGCTTGTGCCTGCTTGCGACACAAACCCTATCTTGCCTTCCGTGAAAGTATCATCAATCGCCAGATCAAGCACATGCCCATTGACTGTCAGACGCAGTTGATTGCCCTCGCAGTAGGCTTCAATAATATTCTTATTGACTTCACGATTGGCTTTGATCACGCGTGAATACTGCCAGCCATTGATGGGATAGAATATCCCGTTCACATATTTTTCAATCACATATTGCCCGTTGTTGGTGATGCGGAAGGCATATCCGTCGCCATTCGGCTGCACCCGGCACATGACGCCATAGGTCGAAAGTGTTTCGATATTTTGATCGAGTTGTGTCATCTCAACTTCGAGCACAACGTCCTGGTAAACGACATCCATGCTGACAATGGTCGGCACTTCAGGCACGATCGAATACAGATAGTAGAACCCGCTGGCATAGCCGTTAAATCCCCAGGTAGCGTCACTCAACGTTGGCCAGGCGCCATGTTGATCTTCGAAATTATCATACACGAGCAAACGCTCATCACTCTGTTTGGGCAGGTTGCCACTCTCACTGGCAACGGCTGGATTTTGCTGGATTCCCTGCACATAATTCCAGCCGACCAGAACCGCCACACCCACAATGAAAACTCCCAGAAATATAATCAACAGCAGCGCCCATACCGGCAGTTTCCCTTTTTTTCGCTTGGCTTTGCTGGGTGAATGCATGGTGTCACCCGCCGGCGCAGTCACTTCTGCTGGAACCGTGTTGAGCTGATCAAATTCATCTTGAACCGGCAGTTCAAAAGGTGCTTCGTCACTCTCAGACTCTTCTTCCTCTTCATCGGAGAAGTCAAACGTCTCCAAAGGTTTGCCTTGCTGGGTCGCTTCCAGGTAATCCTGGTTTGATGCATACACCAGATCATCCAGGGAAAAATCATCGTCTTCGGTTTCATCTTCTGCCGTTGGCGATGTTTCTTCCTCTACATCCAATATATATTCTTCTTGTTCGGCCAGTGGCGTTGATTCTTCGAGCGTTTCAGCGTCAGCAAAGAGATCAGGCAATGGCACATCGTCATCATCTTCATCATCGCCTTCGAGCTCAAAATCACTCTCATCAACATTAGCCCACAAAGATTGGATGGCTTCTTCTGAAACAGGTTCAGCAGGCATGTGTAATTCGCCGGTGACAACCTCCTTTGGCGCGACCTCGCGAACATCAGTTTCTAACACCGCATCTTCCTCTTCCCAGGCTTCTTCTTCATCATCGGGGAAAGCACCGGCAAACACCGCCGAGAAGTCGATCTGATTGCCGTCCTCCAAGGAAGGTTCTTCTATCTCGTCACTGTCTTCAAACAGAAAGGCATCATCGCTTTCATCCAGTTCGATTGGCTGCGCGGTCCCCTCTCCCATCATCGATTCCAAACTCACCGGCTGGGTGATATCAAGATATTCCGCCAGACCTTCCACTTCTTCTGCAGGAGCAGCCAGGGGATCATCTTCGATCTCCAGGCCCTTGCCTTTAAGGATCACATCGAAAATGTCATCACTATCGAACAGTTTAAAGGCCTGAGAGTCACTGCTCTCCGCAAATTGTGAGGCCAGTTGTTCTTCGAATGCTTTATCAAAGGGAGACGGTTCATCAGCTTCTGTAAATTCTGCATCAGCGTCTTCCGGGAAAATCTCATCAATCGCAGCCAGTTCTTCACCCTGCTGCGATGATTCCCCAGACATTTCTTGCGAAACTTCTTCGACTGTTTCGATTTCTTCGTCGAGATCGTCCTGAACCCATTTCTCTCCATCGAAGTAATACCACAGGCCGCTTTGCACCCCAATCTGCCAGTAGCGCCCGTCTTTGTCCTTATAGACCATGCTGTTCACTTGTCGCTCAAATGAATCGGCATCTAGCTCCCCCTGTTCAAATTTCTCCCGCAATCGAATGTATCGCTGCATAATCTGGGTAAAATCCATTTTCGTGCTCCTTCATGTCGCTAAAGAAAACAACCTTGTTACAAGAGTGCAGTATGCCAAATGATTGATTGTGTGATTGATACTCACCCTTGCTCTTATTATAAACACAAAAAGAAAAAACAAAAACATCACAGAGGAAGCCTCTGTTCGTAAGATGCAATTTTGATACCATCCCCTTAAAACGGATATACCACGCTGCGCGTGGTATATCCCAATCGAAGGAGGGTTAGGAGAATGAAACTTGTCACTACAACCTTGATCGCCGGAGATAAATACGACATTTCGTGCATATTTACGTCTCGTTACACTGCCACATGAGGCAGGAGTACCGTGCGATACTGTAGTCTAATCCCAATATTTAGTGAAACCTTGTAAATTTCTGATTTCCTCTATTATATACTATTTTATAGAATTTATTATTAATTATATGTTAATATCGTTTGGGGCAACAACCATCGGCCCCTCACCTGCGGTACATCTCACATTCATCATATTCCGCGACAGTCTCGAACCCCAACCGCTGATAGACCTGAATCGCCGCGGCATTGTCCGCCTGCACATTCAGGGCAATAACATCCACATTGGCTTGCAGCGCTGACAACAGCCGGGCACAAACTTTGCTGGCAAGTCCCCTGCCGCGCATTTCTGGCAAGGTAGTCACATTGCCAATGGCGGCCACCCCGTATTGGGGCGAGTAGGTGTGAATGCCTGCCGCGCACTGCAATGTATCACCTGCCCAAATCCCGTAATAGAGGTTGGTGTCCAGCATGCGTGCATCAAAGAAATTGCCAGGATAAGCTGCCGCAAATAATTGTTCGATTGCAGGAAGGTGTTCTTTGTTCAGCGGTGCTACCTCAGAGGTGTCAATGTCTTTGTTTTTCTCAGGATGCCGATACACCATCTTCAAATGACGCCCGTGGGGTACCATTTGATAATGATCACTGAACAACTGGTCAACCCCCGGCGAAAGATGTGCATACACGGCAGAAGGCATTAAAGCTTTCAATGCTCTCACAAAATCTTGCGTATGGCCTTGATGAATCTCTGACGATAACAACAGCACCGGCATCCCTGCGCCGCAATACAACAATGCCAGTCCCGACAAATCATCCCCCGCTTGCCAACCCCACCACATTGTCGATGGCCAGAAAAACGGGTCGAGGTCGCCGATCGCCAGCACATTCACTTCTTTGTTACGCATCAAAAAGCTGGCAAGCTGCTCTTTTTCATGTAAGCAAATCAAACTACCCATGATTATTCAGCCTCTCAGGAAACCAGGGCAATGGAAAGCGCCAGCATCACCGGCAAAACCACACCCGCTCCCCACAACAGATAAGCAGCCAAACGATAGGTCTGCCTGCGATAAAGGAACATGCCCAATAACAGGTCAACAATCGCCAAGAAGATAGCCCAGAATGGCAGTAATTGCAGACTGACCGGCGTGATCACATCTTGCTGCGAAAAAACAGCCATAGCATTCACGTTGCCCAGCATCAACTGAACGATGATCAGTAACGCCAAATTCCCCCCGATCAAGGATAAGAGCAGCAATCTGGCAGAGGTGTTCTGCCAGAGGCGCGTGAAGATGGTTTCCGGTTCGATCGACACCGCTTCGGCTGGCAACAGGCTGCCGCTTTCGATTGCCTCAGAAAGAGCCTGGGAAAATGCCATCAACCTCACCGGCGAGATCGCATATACCCGCTCGGGTGTGGCTATGAACAAACTGCGCTGCACGTCATCTGCCATGTATTCTACCCAGCCCAATTCGCGGGAAGGCATCAATGCTCGCACAATGCCAGAACGGTAAAAACGCGGGGCCTTCATTTCCAATCCCAGTGAATCAAAACTGCGCACCCACTCGATGGATTGGATCGGTATCTTCACCAGCCTGTTACCCCATTGCAGCACCAGAAAGTCGCGGCTGACGGTGTAATCACTGCGGATTAAGCCGAATAAACGAGAACCCAACAGAGGAATCATGATCAGCGGTGGTAGCATCACCAGCAGCCAGACCACAAAAACAATGCCCTGTGTTTGAAAGAGAAAAATGATTGCCACGATCATGACGGCAATCGAGACGGTGATTAGCGCGCCATGAATGAGTGTGCCCCGCCGACGATCCGGAGCATAATGCTTAATGGCGTTGGAAGGCGGTGTTGGCGCATTCACAGTAAATTAACCCAGCACATCCCACAACGCCTGACACACCTGATCGATCTGACCATCACTCATCCGCCCTGAAAAAGGGATTGCCATATTCTGATCGCCCAGCCACTCCGTTACAGGATAGTCACCGCGTTGATAACCGAATGCCTTTAGCATGTAAGGTTGTAAATGGATCGGTGAGAAATATGCCCGAATCGGTACCCCTTTGGACTGCAGCGCATCTGCCACCTGGTTGCGGTCAAGCCCATCCGCCAGTCGCACCACGTAGACAAACCAGCTGACATCCGTGCAGTCTGCACCCACCTGCGGTAGATGAATGGCTTTCAGGTCTTGCAGCTTTTCCTGATAGCTGGCCGCCACACGCGCTCTGGCTGCCAATAACTCCGGCAATCGCTGCATCTGGGTAAAGCCCAAAGCGGCGCTCATCTCATCCAAACGGTAATTGTAACCAAGCCAGGTATGCTCCAACCAGGTGTCGCCATCAGACCGGCCTTGATTGCGCAGAGAACGCATCAAGGCAGCTGCCTGGTCATCATCAGTGATAATCATACCCCCTTCACCCACGGTTATTTGTTTGTTGGGATAGAAGGCAAACACGCCATAATCGCCCAAAGTACCGGCTTTTCTGCCCTTATACGCCCCTCCCAGGGCTTCGCAGGAATCTTCGATCACAGTCAGTTGATAGCGATCCGCCACTGATTGGATAGCGTCATAATCCGCCGGCTGTCCGAATACATCCACCGGGAGGATCGCCTTCAGTTTTCCGCCTGGTTCAATGCCGCGCGGCAGCCATTTTTTTGCCCTCACGCCGCTTGCCATCAGGTCATCGGCTGCCATGCCAAGCTGTGCTGCATCAATATTGCCGGAATTCGGCTCCACATCCACAAACACAGGAATGGCATGCTCAAACAAGATCACATTGGTGGAAGCAACAAACGAAAACGGCGTGGTCAACACCAGGTCACCCGTGCCAATGCCCGCCGCGCGCACACAGCAATGCAAACCGGCTGTACCGGAATTCACCGCAATGGCGTGTTTCGCACCGGTGAACGCCCGGAACGAATCTTCAAATTGTTGAATGAACGGCCCCATACTGAGATAGTTAGTCTGCAACACCGACAATACGGCTGCCTGTTCTTCCGGCCCCAGATCAGGGGCTGACATGGGGATTTTGGGAGGTGCGTGAAAGTCCATCAGTTGTTAACTTTCCTGTTCAGGTTCTTCATCCAGATCAAGCTCTTCGACAACCTCAATTTCATCGGCATCAACCCCTTCAGCGATATCGATTGATTCTTCCATGGTGACCTTCCCACGCAAAAAGGCGCCTTCCTGGGTGGAGAAACTGACCACCTTGACATCCCCCCACACATGGCCGGTTGAACGGATCTCCAGCTTTTCTGCTTCAATATTCCCCTGCACAAAGCCAGCCACGATGACGGAATTAGCAGAAAGTGTGCTGGTATTGACTCGCCCGCTCTGTCCAATCACCACCAGCCCTTTTATTGCCACTGTACCTTCAAAAGCCCCTTCGATCCTCACCCCGCCGCTGCCCGTCAAGTCACCTTTCCAGGTGATACCGGGACCCAAAACACTGGTGACCCGCTCCGTAGGCGTGATCACAACCTGCTGCGGTGTGCTGCTTTCGGTTCTTCGTTTGAACATAGTAGCTCCTTCTGGCAATGGAATGACACCATTATAACAAGCATTGCCCGCCGTTTGCCTGACAAAGGCCAATTAGCGGGTGTACGTCTGCTGACCAGACTGGACAGGCGGGCTAATCCTCTTTGGGGTAACGAAAGGCGCGATCTGCTTTCTTGCGCGCGTTCCTCTGCTTTGCTTCCAAACGCCGTTCTTGCGAGGCGGCGGTGCGCTTTGTCGGCCGGCGTTTGCGCGGCGGACGCATAGCTGCTGATAACAACCCGTAGAAGCGCTGCAATGCTTCGGTTCTGTTCTGTAACTGCGACCGGTGCTGCATGGCTTTGATGATCAACACCCCCTCTTTGGTCACCCGCTTGCCGCCATGTTTTTTCAAGCGTTGCTTCACATCATCCGGCAGCGAGGGTGATTGGTCAATATCAAAACGCAGCACCACGGCTGATGCCACCTTGTTGACATTCTGTCCGCCGGGCCCGCCTGACTGCGCCGTTTCAAAGTGCAACTCACTTTCCTCAACCGGGTTTTCATTGACCGTATTGTTTTCATGAATCATCGTTTCTACCTCCATAATGATTATAATTCATCCACCATGACAGAAAAAATCCACCCCTATGGCTTGTCTTTTCTCAGGAATGCTTTGGTCCCCGCCGTGATCGATGATCTGCGGTATTATGCCAGCATCGCTTCCACCAACACCGAAGCCAGCTGTGTACTCGAGCAGGGACAAATCCGGGGTAAAACATTGCTATTGGCAGAAGAACAAACCGCCGGCCGCGGAAGGCTGCAGCGCACCTGGCTCAGCGACCCGTACGACAGCCTTACCTTCAGCCTCGCCATCCCTGGAAACAACCTGCCAGTGCTGGACAACCCCCAGATGTTGACCCTGGTAGCAGCGGTAGCGGTCGTAGATGCCATTCAAGAACAGGCAGGCATTCAGGCTGCCATCAAATGGCCCAATGACATCCTGTTGAACGGCAAAAAAGCCTGCGGCATTCTGGTTGAAGCCGTCTGGCAGCCACCCATTTTGCTGGGTGTCATCGTAGGCATCGGCGTCAATGTCGGCTCAAAGGCAGTTCCCGCTGCCATTGACCTGCGTTATCCTCCCACCTCGCTTGAGGATGCCTGCGGCTTCGCTGTTCAGCGTGAATCAGTATTGGTTTCGATCTTGCAGTCTTTCTTTCAATGGCTTCCCCATATGAATGAAGCAGCTTTTCGTAGCCACTATCAAAATCATTTGGCGTTTATCGGAGAATGGGTTAATATAATTAACAGTGAAGATCAATCCATACTTTCCGGCCAATGCATGGGGATTTCGCAGCAAGGCAGCCTCATGCTCCAACAAACAGATGGAACCATGATTCATTGCACAGTGGGTGAGATCAGCCTGCGCCAGAACAATCACAAATAAAGACCAGAGAACTTCCCAAAGGAAGCAGATATGAGCGAAGATTATTCCGATCCATTACGCAGTCAATTCTTTAGTGACGAACCCGACGATGACAAAGAGGCTGGTGAAAGCACGCCGTTCCTCTTCTCTGAGGAAGAACAGATCGACGAAGCACTGCAAGGTTTTCAAGAAGTAGAAACCTTCGATACTTATGGCATCTATGATGAATCCAACGGTGCTGCCGCAGCCGATGATGAAACCCCGCAACGTCTTTTCCTGGGCATGAATGCGCTCCAGCGCTTCATTCTTGCGGTGATGATCTTTGTCATGGTGGTGATTCTGGGGGCTTTCTGCCTGATCCTGACCGGCAAGGTAGTACTGCCCTTCTTCTAAATCTTCTCCCCATAAGGAAATTAGAGGAGCCAATGATGATGTTTGTCATTGGCTTTTTGGGTTAAAATAGAAGGTGAAGGAAGAAACAGGGTCTTGCAACCCTGTCTGTTGTATTACGTATTTAAGGATAGAACGATGTCAGGAGAAAACGTGGAACACGAACTGCAGCAATGGCTCGATGAAGCCATGCAAGGGAAGGAAGAATCATTCTGCCGGCTGGTAGATCATTACCAAAACGGTGTCTATAACCTGTGCTACCGCATGCTGGGCAACCGCCATGAGGCAGAGGATGCCGCCCAGGAATCATTTTGGCGGGCATATTGCAATTTGCACCGCTATGACCCGTCACGCTCATTTCAAACCTGGCTGTTGTCGATCGCCTCGCATTATTGCATCGACCAGCAGCGCAAACGCCGCATGACCCTCATCGCCATTGATGAACCATTTGAGGAAACATTCGGCAGCAACTCTCCGACACCGGAGCACGTATATAGTAATAATGAACAAAGCAATCAAATGGAAGAACTGATCAACACCTTAAAACCCACCGACCGCGCCGCACTGGTGCTGCGTTACTGGCACCAGATGTCGGAAAAAGAGATCGCAGATACGCTTTCTCTTTCGGTCAGCGCCGTAAAGAGCCGCCTGTTCCGTGCGAGAAAAGAATTGGCTGAAAAAATGGAGACACGGCGAGAAGAATATGAACTCCATGAAAGGGAAACCTATGAACCACAAAAAATTTGAACAAATGATTCTGA
>CAYMNB010000057.1:0-10609 GCA_964391725.1 uncultured Anaerolineaceae bacterium
TCTAACCCTGAAGGATCCCATGATTCAGCGCATCCGTTCCAGACGCATACAGATCTTGTTATTTTTAGATTTGCATGTTCTGCTTCAGGGGACGGTGGCATTCATGAAGAAAAATCGCATCGAAGTAATACTGCCACTCATCCACCAGGAAGAATTGGTGGGTGTTTATCTGATCGGCGAAAAATTCAGCAAAAAACCATTCAGTATCACCGAGGTTAAAGTTCTGTCTGAACTCAGTCAATGGGCTGGGGCGGCCATCAACAATGCCACGATTTTTATCGAAAAAGAGGATTATTCACGATCCTTGGAAGAAACCGTTGAACAGCAAAGCCGTGAATTGGATCGTGTCGTCGATGAAACCCGCCGTTACCAACGCTCGAACCATCAACATGACCAGGAAATTGTGGCACTGATTGGCGAGGTCAATCGAGATATTCGCGAACCACTCAGCAAAATCACCTCAACCACACAACAGTTAAAAACAAAAATCGAAAAAGAGGAAGAAATAAAGCTGATTCAACAGCTTGAAAACAATACCTCCATACTCGTTGACCACATCAACGCCTTCCTTGATTACACGCTGATCGAAACCGGCCAGATGAAATTAAATAAAAGTGAAGTGAATTTGTATGATGTTTTCGCAGCTGTTTCGCATCAATTGTCGTGGCAGCACCCAGAAACACAAAGGCAGCTTTCCTTCTACCTGAACGCCCTCACCCCTGTCATCTACAGCCTGGACAGCTCACGTTTGATTGAGATTCTCTATATATTGACACATATCAGTATCCATCTGCATCCAAACGCGCACATGGCAGTCTCCTGTCACCCGCTCACGCCCGCAGATGAACCCGGCCAACAGATGATCCAACTTGGATTTGAATGTCGCCATGTGGCGGTCTCACCAGATACCCCTGTCGATAAAAATACTATGGAAATGCAAGAACTCGAACATCCTGCATTAAGTCTGGTCATTGTGAAACAATTGTGCAAACTTTTTGGCGGTGAGTTGACCAAAGAACCAACCGCAGCCAAAGAGGGTGTCATTTTCCAATTTTCTATCCATACACAAATACCGGCTGATACATATCCAGCGTATCTCGCCATTGACCCACCCCATTTGCGGGGGAAATCTATGCTGATCCTCAGCAAAAATGAGCAACTTGGTCAAAAAATCCAAATTCAATCCGGCTCATGGGGCATGCGTTCGGCACTGGTCATTTTCAACGATGAAGACGCAAATATCCTTTCCACGCCCGAAAAATTTGATCTGGTGTTGATTGATGCTGCCAGCACAGACCTCACGGATTTGAAAAAGAAAATCAGCCATAGCGGCACGGAAAGCATGTTCCCGAAGACGATCGTGATCCACGCAGAAAAAGAAAGTCCCAAATTCTCTGACCGCCACCAGCGCGTAATCACAAACGCGCCACGGCCCGAGCAACTCTACAATTTGCTGACGCAGGCATATCTTTTTGATCCGCCATCAGTGCCCGTCAACCCTGTTGCTGAAGCAACTGCTTCTTTGCATAAACCCGACCAGTTTTTCCTTGGAAAAAACAAAGTTCTGATTGTCGCAAAGGAAAAAGACCATGCCTTAACCTCCTATCTGGCGCAATTCAATTGGGAAGTCATTCAATACAACGACAACCTCACCAGTTTGCCCGAGGTTGTCGATCAACAAAAGGTAAATGCTGTGATCATTGAACTCCAGCATCGCGACCGGCGTGAATTAGACACCATCCGCCTGATACGCAAGCAGCAAAAAGATGCTCAAAGGCTTTTCGTGGCTGCCATCAGCGCCAACCCGGTTCTATTCCCGGCAATGGATGTAATCAAAGCCGGCGCAAATAAGTACCTTCTCAAACCTTATCGGCTTGAGGAATTGTCAACCTTCCTGGCTCAGCACATGAGCCGCTCAATAAGGAATTAACAGGTTACTCGGTTGGCGAACTGATCTGTCCAAACCATTGGATACCTACCCCCCTGGCTTGCATAACGATGAATTCGTTGCTCTCACGCGCATACAATCGAAAGGTATCGGCAAACACACCCGCAGGATAGGAACACTGGTCGCACCGCCCCACCAACATACCCTCTTGAACATCCCATAGCTGTAATGTGTCTCGGGCGCCAAAGGATTCTTGCGGCTGATTCAACCACACACAGGCAATATTCTCACCAAAGGTATCCATCGCAAAAACAGGCTGTAACGAATTCATTTCAAAACTATTCAACACCTGTCTTTCGTCCAATGAATACACCTCAAGTGCCATTGATTCACCTGTTCCGCCTTCAATCTCATACACCAGCAAATTGCTTTCTGCGAAAAACAAGAAATTTGGTAATCGAAAGCCCCTTTGGGATGATAAACTGCTGCGCCTTGCAACCGCTGATATTTCATCTGCGTCCCATACCGCCAGGTATGAGGGCGCATTGCTAAGTGAATAGCCCGCCTCGATGACAGTATTTTCATCAAGAAAAGCCAACCGGCCTACATACTGTGTTTTCCAATTCTGAATAACTCGTTCATCAACCAGGTCTACCAAAAAGATATTTTCACGTCCGCCATATACCAGCCGATCGGAAGTAACCGGGAAAGCAACCACAAAGTTGATATCAAGGTTAGCATTAAACGAACTGAGCAGGATGTTTTCAGGCAGCGCGTACCAATGAATCACCTCGCCGCTGTTCACGTCCCACACGCTGATGCCGCCCCAGAATCCTGCTGCCAGCCAGGCGCCATCCGCTGAATAGGCAAGGTGAACCCTGGTGTTGGCAGGCAGGTAAGGAATATCGGAAAAAACATCTTGCTGTTCTTCCGAAAGCCGGTAGGTGGATTGGCGAGTTCCCCGGCCAACAGACCAAATTTCCACTTGCATCGCATCTGTGAAAAACGCCACTTGCTCTCCATTGGGTTTAAACGCACCACCCAGGTAATTGGGGCTACCTGCCGTGATTTCAGATTCCCACAGCACCTCACCCAACGACGCAAGCACCTGAATCTTGCGGGGTTGAATCAATGCCAATTTGTCAAGTTCCTGGTCGAAAAAAGCCACTGTGGCGTGATCAAGCGAATCGACAAAGCTGACCTGGTCAAAATTCTCCGCAAAGATTGGCACATAGACCGGTTCTGGTTCTTCGATCACTGCCGTTGCAAACACCATGGGGGTTGGTTCTTCTGTCTGTTCCGGCTCCGGGGTGTCTGTAGTGTCCGGTGTTCCCATATCAAGCCCCGCCTCCGGCAGGTTGGTAGCCATAACAACCTCGCCATTGGTCGCCCTGGGTGCCAGATCGAAATATTGCACAATGTACAAACCTGCCAGCACAAAGACGATTAACCAAAATGCTGACACCACAATCACCAGTACCCGTTGTGATATCCTTCGCCAGTATGGCAAACGGAACCGTTTTTTGGGTGTTTTCTGTGGCTTTGCTTCCGCCAAAGCGCCTTTGAGTTCATCTTCAATCGCCTGGTGCTTTTTTTCTTTTCGCAGCAATTCTTTGGCGTTGATGGTTTCCTTCGTGTCTCGCCGCACAGTGAACTCTGGCTCATCACCATCCATTTGATCAAACGAGAACAAATCATCAGGCATTTCGTCACTTTGACCGTTGCTGCCAACAGTGGGCGTGTCACCGATTGAGAAAGCATCGCTTTCTTCAATCTCTTCTGACCCAAAAAACTCATCACTCAGGCGTGAAAATTCATCATCGGAAATCGTTTCGATATGCTCGTTTTCGTTCTTCTCCTGATCCAATTCGATCCAATCAAGGTCAGCCGAAGAGATGAAAGGACTTGACGAGACCGCTGAATCATCTTTACCTTCTTTTTGAGCGATAGTTTCAACCTCAGCCTTCAAATCATCCAGTGAATCCGTGATTGAACGCAAATCACCAGTGTCCACAAAACGCTTCATAGCTGTTTTCAGCAATTTGCTTTCCGGGTTGAGTTTCAAACCCCTTGACAGAATGGCTTTGCGCTCTTTCTCTGAATCACAGACATCAACCAGCCACAACCAGGCATATTCGTTCTTCACATTGTCTTGAATGAGCTGCAAAAGAATTTTCCTGGATTGTTCTTTTTCACCAAGCTGCGAAAGACGAATTGCTTGATCTAGTCTTTGTTGGCTATTGTCTGTTGACATTCTCTACCTGAATCACCTTCATGTGGTTGGGATGCTGCCATGGTCCCATGGGAGCTATGATGGTTTATATTAAAGATATTGTACCCCTATCTATAGATGGACGGCAATTGGTTGAAGTCGGAGCAGGGATTACGTTCGGTTATAATAAGCTTAATTATTATAACCGATTTTCAAGGAGCCTCTTATGCGTGCCGTTGACGTGATCATAAACAAACGAGATCAGTTGGAATTATCCAGCGATGAAATCCATTTCTTCGTGCAAGGCTTGACCGAAGGCACCATTCCTGACTATCAGGTGGCAGCCTGGGCAATGGCGGTACTTTTGAATGGCATGACCAACCGCGAGACCACCGATTTGACCCTGGCCATGGCGCAATCAGGCGACACGTTAGACCTTTCCCCTGTGGTTCCTTTCACCGTCGACAAACATTCCACCGGCGGAGTTGGTGACAAAACCAGCCTCACCGTCGCCCCCATCGTTGCCGCCTGTGGCCTGCCGGTCGGAAAAATGTCGGGGCGCGGGCTGGGTTTCAGCGGCGGCACGCTGGACAAAATCCAATCCATCCCCGGATACCGCACCGACCTGACGCCACAAGAGTTCATGGATCAATTGTCCGATATCGGCATTGTCCTCACCGGTCAGAGCGCTAACCTTGCTCCTGCTGATGGCATCCTGTATGCCTTACGTGATGTAACCGGCACAGTGCAATCTCTGCCATTGATCGCTTCCTCCATCATGAGCAAAAAACTGGCGGCGGGGGCGGACGCTATCGTGCTGGACGTGAAGACTGGCGTGGGTGCTTTCATGCAAACGCTCGAAGAAGCCAGGGCATTGGCAGAAATTATGACCGCTATTGGGCATAACGCAGACCGCCAGGTGGTTTGCCTGCTTTCTGACATGAATCAGCCGCTTGGTTCACAGGTTGGCAATGCATTAGAACTCAAAGAAGCCATAGAAGCCTTGCGTGGGAACGCACCAACTGACTACAGGGAACATTGCCTCACCGTTGCATCACATATGCTTGTGCTGGGTAAACAGGCGCAAACCCTCGATCAGGCACGCAGTATGGCACAGGATGCCATCAATTCTGCCCGCGCCTATGACAAATTCCGCCAACTGGTGGATGCGCAAGGCGGCGATATCCGCTACGTCGATGATTTATCATTGCTTCCCACTGCCCAGTTCGTCGAACCACTGGAAACCCCCCGAACTGGTTACCTGCAAATCATCCATGCCAGAGAGGTAGGCGAGACTGCTGTTGACCTTGGCGCAGGCAGAGCCAGCAAAAGCGACAACATTGACCCGGCGGTCGGCATCACTATTCTCCATAAAGTCGGCGATCATGTCACCCAGGGAGAGCCATTGTGCTGGATACATGCCAACGATCAAGAAAAGTTGGAAGCCGCCAAAAAGCGACTCCTGGCCGCCCACCACATTGTTGATGAAGAAGTGCCTCCGCTGCCCCTCTTCTATGACATCATTCAATGATCTCGATGGGTGTGAACTTGCCCGAAAGCATGTCTTTCTTGCGTTGAAATTCGATCTGTGAAAGCACCATCGCCGCAAACATCAACCCACAGCCAGCCATCTGCCAGGGCGTGAAACTCTCTTGCAAGTAGATCACACCGACCAGTGCTGCGAACACCGATTCCATCGACAGGAAAATGGCAGCGTCGGTAGGTTCGGCAATTTTTTGTGCCACACCCTGCAACGTGAACGCCACACCGGTGGCAAGCACAGTCAGGAACAACATCGGTTGCCAGGCTTGTTGGATGCCTGCCAGCGTATTTTGTTCAAAAAACGCCGCTGCCCCCATGCCCAAAAGGCCGCAAGCCAGGAACTGAACCACAGCAATCTGGTAGGGGTCCGAATGGCGCACCACATGCGACAGTGCGATCATTTGAAAAGCATACAAAATGGAACTCCCGATCAAAAGTACATCTCCACGGGTGACCTGAGAACCGCCCGAGCTGGTTAGCAAATAGAGGCCTGTCAGCACCAGCACAACCGCCGCCCAGACGTTCCACCAGATACGTTTGCGCCAGAACAAAGACAAAAATACCGGGATAAAGACCACATACATACCTGTGATAAACCCGGCATTCCCCACGGTGCTGACCAGCAGTGCAACTTGCTGCAGAGCGCTGGCGCTGAACAACAAGACCCCGATACCAACACTCTGCCAAATCGCCTGTTTAGACAGTTGGATGCGAAAGCGAAATAAAAGCAGCAGCAGCAATCCGGCACCCAAAAATCGCAAACCGATGATAGCGAAAGTGCCCAAAGACCTGGCGGCCAATTGTTGCGCCGTAAACGCGCTGCCCCAGATGAATGCGATCAGGAGCATCAGGGCATCGACTTTGATTCGTTGAACAACGCTGGCTTTTTCCATTTCTGACCCATTCTACCAGAACCTCCCTATAATTCCACCAATCAACGTATAATGTGAAAAGGAAAATCACACAAGATCAGGCATGACCCTCGAATTATCAACCCCGCCATTAAAATTTTCGCTGCTAGGCCCCCCGCGCCTATATACCAATGGTACCGAATTTTTCATGACCCGCAGCATTGTACGCGCTATGGCTTATTATTTGGCATGCCAGGACAAGCCCACCAGCCGGGTTGATTTGCAATTAATGTTCTGGCCAGAAGCATCAGCATCACGGGGAACGACAGCCCTGCGTGAGACGCTTTCAAAACTGCGTGGCAGCCTTCCCGAAAAATATTTTCTGATCACCACACCCACCCATGTGTATTTTGACAGAACCTTCGTAGGCTGTGATGTGTTAGATTTCTTACAACTGTACATAAACCTGCTCCCCCAGGTGCAATCCATCCCGCAAAGAAGCGCACTACCCGAAAAATTGGCGCAAGAATACGAGCAAGCTCTCTCTTTGTGGACTGGCCGCACATTTCTCAATACGTCCAAGTTGCCTTCCACCGAAATGTTTGACGAATGGTTGACCCAATTCGGAAATCAGTTGGAGATCAACCGCAATATTTTAGTAGAGCGAATGGTTTTTCATTGTTTATCTGAGGGCAATTTCAACAAAGCCATTCAATATGTCGATTTTCTGGTGGATCCAACCAATTTTAATATGTCATTCCACTATCAATTGTTTGATTATATGGTTGAATCACAACAATACGGGATGGCGAACAACTATCTGGCTTATTTACGCCCCATGGCAGAACAAGCCGGTCTGGTTTTGGAGACAACCATCCTGAACCATTTCATCCAGATGCTGATGAACCCCATGATTCAGCCTGCCAGCGAACGAGAACAAGCATGGCTGCGCCAATTTGCTTACCAATTACCCTATGTCGGCAATGAAGACATCATGTCATCGATTCAAAGGCAATTTGGCAATGTCCCAGGCATCATACTTACCGGTAAGACCGGTATCGGCAAGTCACGCACCGCGTACGAGATCGTTCACCGCTTCCTGCAAAGCCACCAACTCGTTCACCTTACAATTCAACCGATAATGATCAACATGCCCAATGCTCTCATACGACAGTTATTGCGGCAAATGCAGCAACCGCACCAATTGGCGGCTCTGCCAGAGCGGCAGAAAGAATTTCTGACCCCATTGTTTCCTGAATTAGGCCAAAACAGTGCCAAGATTCCCATTTACGCCGACATTCCGCCCAAAGAAAAAATGAGGCGCCTGATGGAAACAGTCCAATGGTTGTTTTGCCACCATCTGTCTACGGAAAAATTCTGCATTGTCCTGGATGAAATCCATCATGCTGACTTTACCAGTCTGCGCATCGTTGAATACCTCATAGAACAGCACGTATTTCCTGAACATGGCTTTCTGCTGATGACCGGTGACAAAAATCTCTTTTCTGATTGGAAAAAAGATCTGGTGAAACAACTCAGCACCTCCCTCCCCAGCTATGATTTGCAGCCTTTGACTTTCGTTGAATGGGAACAGTTGGCAAACTTCGCCATTGGTGTCCAATTGGACCGATCGGTTCTGGAGATTATTCATAAACAGTCAGAAAATAATACATTGCTGAGCCTGATGTCACTGATGGAAACATCCGCCCAATCCGCAACACAAGGGGCAGGGACATCCACAGCACTGACAACGGCACTTTCGTTCCCAAACTGGTTTCAGGAGAAGTTCGAACAGTTATCACCAACAGCCCAGGCACTGTTGCAATACTGCGCCATTTTAGACAGCCCAATCCTGCAGAACCACCTCCTGGGTGTGATGACCGAATCATTTGAGACAATATTGGATGGCCTTGATGAACTGGAAACCAATCATTTGTTATTGCCAATCCGAGAGCCGGGGTATGATTTAAGCTATCAATTTTCACACACACTGGTGCGAGAGAAAGTGATAGAAAACCTGAGCCAGGCCAAAGGGCAGCGATTGCATCTGGCAATTGCCAGAGGATTGGCCCAGCTATATGAACCCAACATCGCCCCCTACGCTGCCGTGATTGCATCACATTATCGAGCTGCAGGTCACACATGGTTGACTTTTGTCCATTATGAGATTGCAGCCAGACATGCTGCACACATGCTCGCCCCGGCTGATAGCAACCACTTTTTTGAAGAAGCCCTGCAAATTGTTGAAAAAGACATTGCCCTCATCTCCGATGGAACCCTCGTACGATTTTTCAATGACTGGATTCGGATCAATCTTCAATTTAATATGGAAGATGAAGCCAGGAACCATAGTACTTATTTAATTCGAATCGGGCGAGAGCGAGATTCAATCCACCTGCGAGGCGCAGGATGGTTGAATCTTGGCAGGGCAGAATCCGTTCTGTCTGTCCCCAATGCGGGTGCCATGGAATCCATCAACCATGCCACCTCTTTGTTGCAGAGCATTCCGTTGACCCTGGAATTGATCCGTGCGAAAGTTCTGAAAGCGAATTATTATAGCCACAATAATCAATTTGAACGTGCTATCAGCCTGTGTGAGGAAATTCTCAATACGAATAACCCGGATCCTGAACGAGCCATTGATTATCGCTATTTGATTAACATCACAAAATATATACTCGCAAAAATCTATGCTATGCAGGCAAATCTCGCTAACGCTTATCAATTGTTTGAGCAATTCTATACCAAAGATACCATCACCTACAGTGCTTTTACCGATATTGAATACCGCAACTGGCATCTGAAGATTTTGTTTGAGACCGGACAGGTAAAGAAAGCGTTGGAATCTATGAAACAGGTGCGGAGCGATGCGGAAGCCCTGGAAAATGAACCCTTGCTTGCCCAGGTGTATGCCAACCTTGCCGGTAATTATCATCAAATGGGATGGAACGACAGAGCCCTGGTTTTGATAACACAGGGGATTCCCTATGCGGAAAAATATCACTTAGTACATTTGCTGGTAGATTTTTTGATTACCCGGGGAAACATCCACCTTGCCTGGGGAGATACTGCTTCTGCTGAAAATTTCTACCAGAATGCTCTGCAAATGGCCAAAACCGATAGTATGCCCACCACGCTCAATAAAGCCGCTGTTTCTGTCGCCTTCATGGAAGGCCGCAACGGCAACATTGAGAAAGCGGTACGCATGATCAAAGCTACCATGAGTGTATTACAGAACACCGGCAATTTCCATCTTTTGCTACAAACCCAACAACGATTATTTGATTTGTGTGTATCTCAAGAATCAGAAAATGAAATCAGGGGTGTCTCGCGTGATGAAATTATCTTCTTCCTGCAGGAAACAAAACAAAAAGGACTGGCTTTGAGTGCTGCACGTGCTCACCTGCTCTTGGCGCACTATGATTTCCGCCAGGGTACTCATAGCAATGCTCTCCGAGAGGTACATACCGCTATCAACCTGTTCCAGAAATTTGAGCTGCACATCAATGAACTCAACGCTTACAACCTGTTGTCGCAATACGCAGGTCTTGCCGCTGACGACCAGACAAGGGTTCGCTCGCTTTTGAATCATCTGGAAGAATTCAACCAGCATGAATCAATCAAAGCAAGCGCACACCACTATTTGGCGGAAATCACAAACAATCTTTTCTCAAAATAATTTTGTCCATATTCTGTCCACGCTCTTCAAGTATCATGTAAATAGTGAAACTGAAGTTTCCTCGCCCCTCGAGGGGATGGGCGATAAGCTGAAGAGCCTGTTTTTCACACCCGTGATAAAACCAGCTCTTCAGTCATTTAACGATTCATGCGCATCCAACCAACGCCAGCAAACCGTTAGCAACCTTCAGGTATAATCACTGCAATGAAAAAGCGCATTGGTTTCTACTACATTCTGCTGCTGGCGGTTGTCTTTTCGGCAATACAACCCATTGGCTTATCACGGATCAGGGCATCTGCTCCTGCCGCCATCGCCACCTGGGAACTGATCGACACCGTCAACGCGTTGCGCAGCGCCAATGGGCGTACAACCCTGATCGTAAACAACCAGTTAATGGTTGCCGCCCAATTGCATTCTGACTACCAGGCAGCCGTGGG
>CAYMNB010000057.1:10709-16916 GCA_964391725.1 uncultured Anaerolineaceae bacterium
TGCCGCCCAGGGCGCGGATGGTCTCTGGTATTACACCGTGGATGTTTGTGTGATCGAAGGCGAAAGTCCCGCCAACCCCACCCCTGCCAGCGGAACAACCCAACAACCAGGCGCTACCCCGGTCGAGGGTACCAGAGAACCAATCACTACCGCCACCCCGCAGGAAGACGGCGCTATCCGCCACCTGGTGCAGCCCGGCGAAACTTTGTGGGAAATTGCCCTTTCTTATGGCACCACGGTGTTGTCGATTGCCAGCCTGAACAATATCTCTCCCTCTAACCCGCAGATCTATGCCGGGCAGCTATTGTTGATCTTCCAGGCACCTACCCCCACCAATACCCCCACCAACACCACCACACCACCACCGCCCACACGCACACCCCGCCCCACGCAAACCCCGCTGCCCACACGGGTGACTTCAACCCCTAAGAACACACCAACAGTAACCCCTACCGCCACTCCGCTGCCAGAGTATTATCAATTTCTTGATACGATCACACGCCAGCAATGGGGCATGATCATCATTGGTGTTTCGTTATTGGGCATTGTGTTTCTGTTTGGCATCCGTCCCCGTTCTGCCAGAAAAGCATCACAGGAGATGGAACTAGGGCAAAAACCTCAACCGGTTCCTGATGAGCCCAATCCAGAAACTGCTGAGGTTGATGAAAACGATGAGGAATCCCCGCCGTCCAATCAGGCAGTTTCTGACTGACGTTGCTCAATCACCGCCTGGCAGCGTGGACAGGAACAGTCATTGGGGTCTATTGCCAAAGGCTCCCGCTGGAGTTTGCCCTGCGGGTCGATCACTTTCCATGCAAGATCGATGATCTCGAAAATGATCGGGTCTGCCACTTCGTAATACACATTCCAGCCCACTTTTTCGTCAACAATTAATCCGCCTTCACGCAATACCGCCAATTGCTGTGACAGATATGACTGCCGCAGATCCAGGATAGCATTAATGTGGCAAACGCAGGCAGGCCCTTCACGCAGGATTTCTAACACCTGCAGTCTGACAGGGTGGGTGATTAATTTGAAACAATTGCTGAGTGCTTGATACGCTTTTTCGTCCATTATGCCCTAAATTTTACACCCAAATCGGTAAGCCAATTGGTGAAGTGTTCACGCAATTGATCCCGCACCTGCGTAAAAGCGTGCAACTTCTCAGTATCATCACCCTCAACCGCCGCGGGATCGTCCAATCCCCAATGAATGCGCTCTGCCTTGCCGGGAAACAACGGGCATTGTTCAGCCGCGTGATCGCATACCGTGATCACATAATCAAATGACTGGTCAAGAAACCTGTCAAGACTCTTTGAAAAATGATCGCTGATATCTATACCGGCGTCCGCCATAGCACGCACTGCGTAAGGATTCACAGCCGTCGCTTTGGTGCCTGCCGAATGAACCACCACCTGGTCACCAGCCATGGTCCGCAGCAGACCTTCCGCCATCTGAGAGCGGGCGGAGTTGGCAGTACACAATACCAATACTTTTATTGGTTCCATGTGAATTGACTGCCTTATAGTTCAATGGTCGGGGTTGAAAACCAAGCCCGCAATTCTTCTTTGGATGGAATACGGCCAAAGGAGACAACCTCATTGTTAATGACCAGCGCAGGCGTGGACAAGATATCAAATTTCATAATCTCATCGAAGTCAGTCACCTTCTTCAACACTGCCTCAACACCCAATTCGTTGATAACATCGCTGGTCATCGCCTCAAGGCGTTTGCACTTGGCACAACCAGAACCCAAAACCAGAACTTCATACATAATGTACCTCCAATAACTACAGAATCGTATCCACAAAAATGCCGAACATTAAGCCAGCCAGGGTGCTGAACAGCGCCACCAGGCCGACGTAAGTGTATGTCTTTTTCTTGCCGATCACAGAGTTGGTGATCAGAATAGATTGAATGCTCAATTCGGGGTCAGACAGCAGGTAGGCCAGCAGCGGTCCGCGGTGCATGCCCAGGGACAGAAAGGTCTGGGCGATCGGTACTTCCACCAGGGTGGGGAAGTACATGAAAACACCGAATAAAACACCGATGAAGTTGGCGAGAATCGTGTTGCTGCCGGCGATTGCCTGCACCCAGGCGGCCGGGATAAACACACGCACCACACCCGCCACGAAAACACCCACCACCAGCAGCGGGATAATCTGGGTTTCAAAACGCCACACTTCCCACAACCACTCCTGGATTTCCTCCACCTGATAATTGGTCTTTGAGAAATACCACAGCGCAGCGATCACAGCCAACACACCGATCCATTTGCCCGAAATAGCCACCAGCAAGCCGTCAGCGTTGGTGGTCACATTCAGAGCGGCCATGACCAGTGTCAGGCTCATCACTGCCAGCGCGGCGATCGACCAGCCGTTGATCTTTTCATCGATGTGCCTGAGGCCCAATATCGAGGTGATGACAATCAAAAGGATCATCCCGATCAAGAACACGCCATGTACCGTGAGTCCTTCAAACCCCGTGGTCAGGCTGGCAGGCAGGAACGCGTCAAGCGCTGTCTGGAAATTCTGCGCCCAGCCACCCGGCAGCGAGAATGCCACCAGATTTGCCCGCAGTGCATCAATTGGCAGGGTGCCGGCCAACAGCAGTGCCAGCAGCAAACCGAACATGATCCAGGTGCGCGGTTCTACTTTGGCAGTTTGGGCGAACGCGTTGGTTTTTTTCAACTCATCATTACGATCACTTTCCTCTTTGCGGAAGATCCATGCCATCAGGATACCGATCAAGATACCGAAGATCAGAGAAAGGATCAAACGCGCGATGGCAATATCCATGCCGATCTGTACACCGGTGAAGGAAATCGCCATGATATTGATCGCCGGGCCTACGAACAGAAAGGTGATGGCAGGACCCAATCCTGCTCCCTTTTTATAGATACTGGCAAACAACGGCATGATGGTGCAGGAACAAACCGCCAGGACAAAACCGCCCAGTGCCGCCGCGGGATAAGATATCCATTTATTGGCATCCCGTCCCAGGTAGCGGGTTACCGCTTCTTTGGGGAATAATGCCGCCAGCGCACCTGCAATCAAAAAAGCAGGAATCAGGCACAATATCACATGCGCGGCCAGGTAGGACGCCAGGCTGCCAACCCCGGATTGCAATGATGAAAGTACAATGTCAAGCCAATTCATAGAGAGTGTTACCTTTTATTCGAAACAATGTAATTCAATTTTATGAATATAATACACAGGCTCGCAGAATATGTCAATCGAATGGCAAGTAACCATTTTGGAATACAATACAGTGAATCATGAGCAACTCAACAATCTCACCACGCCAATTTATCGGCCAGACCCTGACCATCCACGTAGACCGCCCATTGGGCAGCACTCACCCGCAGCATGGCTTCGTCTATCCTGTTAATTACGGGTACCTGCCAGGTGTATTCAGCCCAGATGGTGAAGAGCTGGACGTTTACCTGCTGGGTGTTGAAACTCCCGTGGAATCCTATACCGGCGTGTGCATAGCCGTCATCCACCGTCCGGATGATGACGACGACAAACTCGTGATCGTGCCTGAAGGCTTATCGCTGACCGATGACGAAATACGTACACTCACCCATTTTCAAGAACAGTGGTTTGTCAGTGTAATCTGGCGGTATTGATCCCTCAGATTTTCCAGGTTCTCAACTCATTGATGAATCGTTCAGCTGTCATGTCCATCTGCAGCGGCGTGATCGAAATATAGCCTTGTTTCAAGGTTGTGTAATCCGAGCCGTCAATCGTCTCGCCGCTGGGTACCTCGCCGCCGATCCAATAAAAGGAACGCCCGCGCGGATCCTGATAGCGCACCAATTCATCTTTGTATATGCGCTTTCCCTGTCGGGTTATTTTGATCCCCTTAATTGTCACCTGTGGTTGCAGCGGGATGTTCACATTCAACAGCACATGCCGCGGCAATCCCTTTTCCAACACTCGTTCAGTGATGGCGCGGCAGTAAGCAGCCGTGGCATCGTAATCAGCTTTTTCATTGTCTTGCGGCGCATCCACCGAAAATGCAATACCCGGCACACGATGAATGACTGCCTCCATGGCAGCCGTGACTGTGCCCGAATAGGTGATGTCATCGCCGATATTGGCGTTTGGATTGATGCCTGAAACCACCAGATCAACCGGCCGTTCGATCATCCCCATCAAAGCCAGCGCCACACAGTCAGAAGGCGCGCCGTCGGTCATGATCGCGTCTGAGCCATCCGCCAATTTGGTTTCACGCACCATGATCGGGCGGTAGAGGGTTTTCACATGCCCGGATGCCGACCAGTTGCGATCTGGTGCTACCACGGTCACATCCCCCAGGGTTCGCATCACTTTCACCAGCGCCAGCAGGCTGGGTGCCTGCACACCATCATCGTTGGTCACCAAAATATGCTTGTTCATGCCCGCAAATCCCTCCATCAATTGACTTTCGTACAGCGCTCGCAATTGTATCATACCCCGCGCGTCCATATACCTGTGTTATTGTTTGACGCGTGGTGGTAGAATTTAAGAAAAATGGTGGTAAAACATCAAAAATCAATCTGAAACCAGAGATAGAAATACACGATTCATAATCGGAGGTATTAATGCATACAGAAAAACGAAACTTGACATGGGCAATTGGTCTTTTGCTTGTAATAAGCCTGCTGTTCACCGCCTGCCAATCGCCGGTGCAGGACACGACCGACAGTGCGACCGAAACCGCTGTAGCAGAACTCGCGCAACAGGCGACTGACATGAGCGCCACCCTGGATGCTCAGCCTACAGTCACACGCACATTGGAACCGACCCCCATTCCCACCAGCACACCCCGCCCGACTGACATCCCCCCCACCCCGACCCTGGAATTACCCGTCTCGGTGTTGACCCCGGTACCGTTCCAGGATCAAGAAATCAACGCGAGCAACGCTTCTTCGGTTGCATTGCTCGCCATATATGGCAAAGGCACCATTGAAGAAATCGCGGTCTCGCCCAGCGGACGTTGGGTAGTAGCTGCCACCATCAGCGGTGTCAGTGTCTACCAGACCGGTGCGCCGGATGCTGCTCAGCATTATTTGCGTAATCAGACCGTCAGGTCTGTCGCATTTGCCCCCAATGGCGAGATGATCGCTACTGGGCTGCAAAGCGGCGAACTGGTAATTATGTCCATCAGCGATGGTGAAATCCAACACCGGCTGCCAGCCCATGAAAGCGGTGTTTTTGCGGTCGCCTATGCGCCTGATGGGTCGATGATCGCCTCCGGTGGCGCTGATGGTGTCATCAAGCTCTGGAATGCCGAGGATGGTTCCGTGGTGAACGAGATTAATGCCCATACCGGCCGCGTGAATGATATTGCTTTTTCACCTGACAGCCTTTCGCTTGCTTCCGGCTCCATTGACCGCACCGTGAAAATCTGGACGGTAGAGGGTGAACAAGTCGCCAGTTACACCGCCCAGAATGGCGCTATCACCGCTGTGGCTTTTTCTAACGACGGCCGCCGGCTTGCTTCTGGCAGCGCAGAATTTCCTGATTACACCACCTTCATCCGCAACCTGACCGATGAAGAAGCCTTGCCGATTGTGCTCAACAATGACAACATCGTGCGGTCCATCGCCTTCTCCAATGATGACCGCCAGATTGCTATCGGCGGCGATGATTACGGTGTTGACATCTGGGAACTGTTCGACGAAGATGACAATTACCTCGGTTTCCGTTCCCAACTGTTAACCCATGATTTCACCGTCATCAGCCTGGCATATCTTCCGGACGATGTAACCCTGGTGACCGCCACCTGGGACACCGTCATCAATTGGTGGAACCTGACCGACCGCGAAATCACCCAGCGCATTGACCGCGGGCTGTTGATTGGTACTGATTACATTGACAACCGCCCGCTAATCTCTTCCCAATCGGCTGTCGGTGATCTGCTGGTTTATGATGGCGACACATTAGAGGACATTCTCGTTATTGAGGAAGCCCACCCTGCCTCCCTGTATCGCGCTGCCATCTCGCCAAACAGTGAGTGGGTGGTGACCATCTCCTTTGATGGTTTCCGTGTGTGGGACATGCAAAGTGGCGAGGTCGTATTTGAGGATGTGGTGAATGATGCTATTATCACCGCCATCGAATGGTCCTCTGATTCTCAATACCTTGGGGTTGGATTTAACAACGGTGACATCGAAATCTACTCAACCCAGACGCAACAGGCACAGGTATTTGACAAAAG
>CAYMNB010000058.1:0-5912 GCA_964391725.1 uncultured Anaerolineaceae bacterium
ATGGCACGGCGGCCGACGTTCAGGTTCGCCTGCATGTCACCCAATGCCTGTGCCATTTCGAGAGTCGCAAAGGACATATCCTGCCCGGGTACCTCGAAATCGGTGGAGGGGTCTTTGGTGATGTACAGCAGCAGGATGTTATTCTTGCCGCCTTTGTGCAACTGTCCGGTGGAGTGCTGGAAACGCGGGCCAAAGCCGAGGGTGACCGCACGGCGGGTCTGTTGAGCGATCGATTCGCGCAGGTTTTCCATCTTTGCGGTGGTGGCAGCATTGCGCGGCAGGTAGGCGTTGATGGCGACATAGTCGCCTTCCTTCGCCCGCGAAACATACTGGCTGATGAGGGCGTTCAGGTCGTCTGCACCTGAGAAGTCAAAGGCAGAATCGCCATACACGATGGCTTCCTCATTCTCCCAGATGACACTGCCCAGATCAAGGCTGCCCTGTTGATGATAGGCTTTGATGTAGTCCTTGGTGAGAGTCTTGGATAGCTGCACATTGGGCTGGTCAAAGGTATTGACTTCCAGCAGCATGCAGGCATAGGCGATGGCAATCTCCCAGCGGTAGAATTCCGCCAGCAGGTCCTGTATTTCGGGCACGGCGATGGTCAGCACCGGGTGACCAAGGGAGCGCAGCTTGGTGACAGCGCCCTGGCGAGTGCCGTCATAATTAATATATACATACAGGCGGTCCTGTTCGCTGGCAGGCGGGATGATGACCGGTTCATTATCCACCGGCACAATGCCTTTGCCCTCTTTGCCGGAAGATTCGGCAATCAGTTGCTCCAGCCAGGAGCCCAGCGATGCAAAGGCTGGATCGGTGATGATACCGAGTTTGTCGCGCCCCAGCAGGGATGCGCTGCCGATCAGCGCGCCTAAGACCAACCCGGGATTGCGTCCGGCGGGTGTTTCTGGCGAACATTGCTGCGCCATTGACTGCGCACGGGTCAGCAGATCGGCAACATCCAGCCCCATCAGTGCTGCGGGCACCAGACCGAAGCTGGTCATGGCAGAAAAGCGGCCGCCTACGTTGGGATCAGCATACATGATTGCACGGTAACCGCGTTCTTCGGCGATAGGTACTAAAGAGGAACCGGGGTCAGTGATGACGACAAAGTGACGGCCGGCATCTGTTTCCAAATTAGATTGCATCTGCTGCCAGTAGTATTCCATGAAGGCATGCACTTCGGCTGTGGAGCCTGATTTGGAAGCGACCACCACCAGGGTTTTCTCAAGCGGGGCGCGTTCCATACTGGCCTGCACCTGGTCTGGATCGGTTGAATCAAGGATTGCCAGGTCGAGGCCTGCTTTGCCATCGATGACACCCATACCGAGGGTCAGACGCATGACTTCGGGAGCGAGAGAAGAGCCGCCCATGCCCAGCAGGATACAGTGGGTATAGCCATCTGCGGTCACTTCTTGCGCCAGGCGCTGCAAATCGGGCAGCAGTTCCATGCTGGTAAATGGCGAATCCAGCCATCCCAGGCGGATCTTAATCTCTTTTTGCCCGTCAGGATCTTGTGTCCACAGGGTCGGGTCGATATCAGCCATGCGCTGAGCAGCGTTGATGGATTCAAGATGGGCTACTTTGTCGGCGGTTGGCCCAGCCAGAGAAAAAACCTGCGCTTGCATTTCTTTCTTGCGGGTGTCAATCACGGCCAGCAGCTCTGCAAAGGAATCAGCGAAGGCTTTGACGCCGTCTTGTTCCAGGGTTTGATAGACATTCGCCAAGTCGATGCCGAATTTTTCGACCTGTTGCAGCAATGCCTGGGCTTCGTCTTCCAATCCTTCAATCGCATAAGCCAAACTGCCCGATTCCTGATAGGCATTGAGCGTAGTGGGGTTGGCGGTGTTGACGGTGTTGGGGGCGATGAGTTCATCCACATACTTGGTCAGGGAATAGGATGGGTCTTTGAGACCTGTCGATGCCCATAATGGACGTTGCAGGTGTGCGCCTTTGGCTTCCAAGGTTTCAAAACGCGGTGAGGAGAATTTGTCCTTGTACAGTTTGTAGCAATAGCGGCTATTGGCAACGGCAACTTTTCCCAGATAGCTGAAGGCGATTTCCGACAGGGGGTCTTTCTGGTCGGCATATTCCCGCAACAGTGGATCAACCATGCCGTCTATACGCGAGACAAAAACCGAGGCGACCGAGTGGATGTGGTCAATGGGATGACCGGCTGCCAGGCGATCTTCTAACCCGCTCAAGTAGGCATCGATCACTTCTTCATAACGCTGTGGAGAAAAGAGCAGGGTGACATTTACATTGATCCCGGCAGCAATGGAAGTGCGGATGGCCGGGAGACCCTCTTTGGTGGCGGGAATCTTCACGCACAGGTTGGGACGGTTGACCCAATCCCACAATCGTTTGGCTTCCTTTATGGTAGCTTCGGTGTCATTGGCGAGGGTTGGATCCACTTCCAGACTGATGTAACCGTCGCTTCCGTTGGTTTTTTCATACACACCAGCCAATAAGTCAGCAGCGGAGCGGATATCTTCTACCGCCAGCTGCCAGAAAATGGCTTCCGGCGACCAGTCTGCCAGTGCCATGGGTTGGATGGCGGCGTCATATTCGTTCGATTTGGCGATGGCGTTCATGAAGATGCTGGGGTTCGAGGTGATGCCGTAAATTTCGCCCGCGTCGATCATACGCTTAAGTTCACCGCTTTCAATCAATCCGCGCTGGATGTTGTCATACCATAGGGACTGGCCCATGTTGAATAGTTTCTGGTTCTTATTCATGTTATTTCTCCTGACTGCCTGTCTGAACAGAGTACTGGTTTTCAATGGCTTTAAATTTATGAACACGTCTGAGGTAATTGCCGCTGTTGAAGAACTGAGCGCCAAGGAAGGCTTTGACGACTTCTTTTGCCAGTTCTTTGCCGATGATGAGACCACCCAGGCAGAGCACATTCATATCATCATGCTCAACACCCTGGTGGGCGCTATAGGTGTCGTGGCAGATCGCGCCATAGATCCCGCGCATCTTGTTGACGGTGATGCACATGCCGACTCCCGAGCCGCATATAGCGATGCCGCGATCGGCGCTGCCTGAGAGGATGGCTTCACCAACCAGGAGGCCATAATCGGGATAATCAACGCGGGTGGGTTCATTCACGCCCAGGTCGATGGCTTCGTGGCCGGCGTCTTCTATGGCTTCGATCACGGCTTGTTTAATGCCGTAGCCGGCATGATCACTTCCAACAGCTATTTTCATCACACACTCCCATTGTTTTTTCCATTATTTAGACAAGGCAACATGCACTTTCCTTACTGGAGAAGTTCTTTGGCTTTGGCAATGACGTTATCAGCGGAGATGCCGAATTGCTCATAGAGCACTTCAAAGGGGGCAGAGGCACCGAAACCCGGCATGGCGATGATACGGTTTTCCTCGCCGGCATAACGTTCCCATCCCATAGGAATGGCGGCTTCAACCACCACCCGCTTTTTGATGTGGGGCGGTAGCACCTGGTTTTGGTAATCTTGCGATTGCTCTTCGAAGGCTTTCCAGCAGGGGAAAGACACCACACGCACCGAATGGCCTTCGGCAGCCAATTGTTCGGCTGCTTCCCAGGCGATGGCGACTTCTGAACCGGAAGCCATTAATATCAATGAGGGTTCGCTTTCGCCGAAATCTTTGAGGACATAAGCGCCGCGGCTGAGGCCTTCTGCTGAACCACAGACACTGCGGTCAAACACAGGCAGGTTCTGGCGCGAAAGCAGGAAGAAGGTCGGTTTGTGACGGTTACGCAGGGCGAACTTCCAGGCTTCGGTAACTTCGTTAGCATCCGCCGGGCGCACAACATACAGGTTGGGCATTGCGCGCAATGCAGGCAGATGTTCCACCGGTTGGTGGGTGGGACCGTCTTCGCCCAGGCCGATCGAGTCGTGGGTAAAAACGAAAATACTGGGGATATGCGCGAGGGCGGCGGTGCGGATGGCAGAACGTGCGTAATCAGAAAAAACCACGAAGCTGGCGCCATACCCGATGACCCCGCCATGTAAATTCATGCCGTTGATCGCGGCGGACATGGCAAATTCACGCACCCCCCAGTGGAAGTTGCGTCCCTCCGGGCTGTCTGCCTGGAAAGCGGGACTGCCGTTGATCCAGGTTTTGGTAGAACCGGTCAGGTCAGCGCTGCCGCCGATCATCTCGGGCAGGCGATTGGCAAGTTCGTTCAGCACCTTGCCGCTGGCGTTGCGTGTCGCAACCCCTTTGGCCATATCCGTTGGGAAGGCTGGCAGGTCTGCATCCCAACCAGACGGGAATTGGCCCTGCATGCGTCGTGAGAATTCACCAGCCAGATCAGGATAATTGGCGGCATAGGCCGCAAATTTGTCGCTCCATTCGCGTTCGGCTTTGGCGCCTTTGTCAAGCGCCTGGCGGTAGAATGCCAGCACATCTTCAGGGATATAGAAATGTGGTTCCAGCGGCCAATTTGCAGCCTGTTTGGCGGCGTCGCGTTCGGCTTCACCTGGAGGGGCGCCGTGCGATTTTTCAGAACCAGCCAGGGTGGGCAAACCGTAGCCGATGGTGGTCGGACAGATGATCAAAGAGGGGCGAGCATCTGCTTTGGCTGCTTGAATCGCGGCATCGACCGCCTCTACATCATTGCCATCCTTCAGCTTGATGACATGCCAGCCGTAGGCTTCAAAACGCATCTGGGTGTTGTCAGTAAATGCCAGGTCGGTTGAACCTTCGATGGAAATTTTATTAGAGTCATACAAATAGATCAGTTTGCCCAGCTTCAGGTGGCCGGCCAGCGAGGCAGCTTCGCCAGAAATTCCCTCCATCAGGTCACCGTCGGTGACAATGGCATAGGTGTAGTGATCGACGATCTTCTGGTTTTCCTGGTTGAACACTGCTGCCAGGTGGGCTTCGGCAATCGCCATGCCCACGGCAGTGGCAAAGCCCTGCCCTAACGGACCGGTGGTGGTTTCGATGCCGGGCGTAAGGCCGTACTCAGGATGTCCGGGGGTTTTGCTGCCCCATTGGCGGAAGTTCTTCAGTTCTTCCAGCGGCAGGTCATAGCCGGTGAGGTGTAAGAGCGAGTAGATCAACATGGAGCCATGACCGCCCGAAAGAACGAAACGATCGCGGTCGACCCATTGCGGATTGGCGGGGTTGTGTTTCAGGTGGCGGGTGAAAAGGGTGTAGGCAAGGGCGGCTGCGCCCATCGGCAGGCCGGGATGGCCGGAGTTAGCAGTCTGGACACCATCGACCGATAGGAATCGGATGGTGTTAATGGCTTTTTCTTGAAAATCCTGATTGGTTGACATATCTTACCTCGATTTTTCTATAAATAGATAGCAGGTTGTGAATATCACACCTGCCCGTTGATAGGTATATTGATGCTCTTTCATTTTACCGTAACCGCCCCATTTTCTGAGGATAGGTTTTACCTGATTTTCTTCCTGTTTTTGCCTGGAGAAGATTTATTCCTGAAAAAGCACCGCCATGTTGCCCAGCACCGAAAAGGAAGTTTCAAAAGCGGTATAGTTGCGGTAGTAAATGCTGCTGCCATCCAGGATGGTGACATACTCCTTGCCATAGCCAACCAACAGGGCGGTATGCTGGTAGGGGGCGACTGTTACTTCGGATCCATCCAAAGCCTGGTAAATGCGCGGGTTGACATTGGTCCAGGATTTGCCGATCACCCAGATGATGACCGGGCGTCCTTCGGCAATTTCCCGCTTGAGTTCATCAATGCTGATGTTTTTCACTGCCTGGGCGGGCAAGCCATAAGCACGCAGCAGACGTGCAACCGGTTCCGCGTGCACCCCGTAAGGATTGGGCGGGGTCTGTCCCCATGTGCCATGCACATTGCCGACAAAGCCTTCTTCCGGGTTGTCTGACACCGGCAAAGCGTTGTGGAATTCGCTTTCCAGGATGGACATACCGAAATAGCGCGCCCA
>CAYMNB010000058.1:6012-16578 GCA_964391725.1 uncultured Anaerolineaceae bacterium
GCCTTGGCAAGTTCGATGGCCTTCAGCAAAGCCTGGTTGGTGTCTATCATAGCAAGGTTAATCTTCGGTTTGTTTGCGTAGTATCCATAAAGCGATGGTCAAAAGCACCGCCACCGCCCATAACAATGACTGGTAACGCTGGTACCAGGGCGGGTTGACCACCCCCAGCACCGCGATTATGCCGATCATCAACATGACAAATAGCGCCCAATTGCGTTGAATCAATGCTTTCAAAGTGCGTATCGCCTCATCTATTGCAATCTTCAGGCCAATCCTGGCCACGGCAGGATTGATAGTGTTTCTTTATTATATAGCAGCCTTGCCGGTTATGCACATTAAACAAAACAGGCCTCTGGGTAAGAAGCCTGTTTTCAATGTATGCAGTTTTTAGGGTTTAGACCGGGGCAAGTGTGCCTGAGAAGATCAACCATGCCAGCAAAGTTTTGGCAGCCAGGCTGAGGACGATGTAAAATTTTTCACCGAACAGATAATCTTTCCAGGGTCCCACTTTTTTGTATTGCATGAACATGTTGATGGCAAAGATGTTGAAGAACACGAACAGCGACGGGATGATGGCATAGACGAAGTCGGGGGGGCGTGCTTCCGGGTTGGTAGAGGAATTGATTGCGCCCAGGAAGTACATCACCAGCACGACCCAGGGAACGATGCCGGCGATACAGCCATAGATGAAGGCTTTCCAATCGACTTTTTTCGTGAACTGGTTGATATCTTCCATAAGTATGCCGAACAGGTTCATGGAGGCATTGACACCGAACAAGGCAATCAATGCGCCTATGTCGCGGACACCAACCAGCAGGCCGATCAACACGATCATCCACGAGGAACTGAGGGCATATTCATAGAAGCGGACGGGATTCTTGCCCTTTGCCAGGTTCTGCTGATAGCGTTTGTAGCCGACGGTTGCCAGCAGGAAGTGGGCAGCGGCGGAGATGAGCAAGAAGATGGCGGTGGCAATGCCAAAGGGCAGGTCATAAAAGACACCCAGCTGCGGTTCGAGGCTGAAGTTTTCGATGTTGAAACGCAGGTAGTTGGTGTTGATGGGGTAGGTGGTGTCGTTACTGAGAACGATCATCAGCACACCCTGGATCAAATGAAAGAAGCCCATGATGGCATTAAAACGACGGAGACCCTTCATTTTTTTTGGGTCAATGGCAACAACTTTTTCTGGTGGCATATTTTTCTCCTAATTAAATGTTTTTAAATGCGAATAGTCAAATAATAGATTTGTGGTGTAAGAGATTTCTCATAAACCACTCTCAAATCATTAATGTTTTATTATTATTTTGGTTGGGATGTATTTAATGGTGAAAGCGGGCGACCGGATTCGAACCGGCGAATGTTAGCTTGGGAAGCTAATGCCTTACCACTTGGCGACGCCCGCACAGTGTGTTCGATTATAGTATCCTAAATGGAGGCTGTCAAGCAGGCAGTCAACGGGCAAATTATGTTATAATCCCTCGCAGTACGTTGCGGAATCTTAAAAAATTCCCTCCCGCAATCCAAGGAGTTTTCATTGCCGTTTAATCCTTTCAACTGGCTCATGGGGTTGTTCTCACTCGATATCGGTATTGACCTGGGCACAGCCAATACATTGGTGAATGTTCGTGGTAAAGGCATCGTTATCAATGAACCCTCGCATGTGGCGATTGAAAAACGCACCCGCAAACCGATCGCGATTGGGGCGACCGCCAAGGAAATGGTTGGACGCGCGCCTAACAACGTGATCACGGTGAGGCCGCTGCGCGACGGGGTTATATCGGAATTTGAAATTACCCAGGCAATGCTGCAATACTTCATTTATAAAGCCCACCAACAAAGCATTGTGCCGCTTCCGCGTCCGCGGGTAGTGATTGGCATTCCTTCGGGTGCAACCGAAGTGGAAAAACGCGCGGTATATGATGCAGCAACGGCCGCTGGTGCGCGTGAGATCTATTTGATTGATGAGCCCCGCGCGGCAGCCATCGGCGCCGGGTTGTCGGTATCAGATGTGCGCGGTGTGATGATGGTGGATATTGGCGGCGGCACTACTGAAGTCGCCATCCTTTCGATGGGCGGGGTGGTCGTTTCACGTTCACTGCGCGTGGCGGGCGATGAATTGGATGAAGATATCATTCAATATCTGCGCAACAAATATAATTTGCTGATTGGTGAACGCATGGCAGAACAGGTGAAATACACCATTGGCTCTGCTTATCCATTGGAAACGGAAAAAACCATGGCGGTGCGCGGGCGCAACCTGGTGACGGGCTTGCCGGAATCCATTGAAATTTCCTCTGTGGAAATCCGCGATGCCATCTCAGGCTCTGTCAAAGTGATTATTGACACCATCCGCGATGCGCTGGATGAAGCACCCCCAGAAATCGGGGCTGACCTGATTGAAACTGGCATCTGCCTGGCTGGCGGCAGTTCGCAATTGCAAGGATTGGCAGACCGCCTGAGCGATGATCTGAAATTAAAAGTATGGGTGGCCGACGATCCCATGACCTGCGTGGCACGCGGTGCTGCGGCGGTTTTAGGAAATCTACCGGAATATGCCCATATGTTAACAGGTTTGGAGCGATCTACCTCTTGATCCGCTTGAATCACAAGAGAATGAGAAAATGAAGCCCCCAAAAATCCATACCTGGCAGATTGGTGTTCTCCTGCTCCTCATGGCAGGTATGATCACGCTGTCAATGAGTGGTTACTTGAGCGAGATGTTAGGCGGGGCAACTGGCCCGTTGGTGTCTCTGCAGTCCTGGGTGTCGAGCCGTTTTGTGCGCATTTACACATTCGTCACAGCTTCCTCTGACGTAATCGGTTTGGTGCAGCAAAATGAGGCTTTGGAGCGGGAAGTAGCGAATCTGCAAAAACAGGTCATTGAAATGGAAGAGGATTTGCGAGAAGCACAGCTCTATTATGCGCTGCTGGACTTTGCACGCAGCAAACCCGATAACCAGTATATTGCGGCGCTGGTGATCGGCAAAGACCCCAGTCCGTTCATGAACTATGTCATCCTTGACCATGGTTCCAGTGATGGTGTCCGCATGGGCATGCCGGTGATAACAGAAAAAGGACTGGTTGGTCGGGTGGATGCGGTGACAGCCAATGCCGCCCGCGTTCAACTGGTCAATTCACCTGATTTTGCCGTGAATGTACAGACACAGAATACCAACGCAGAAGGTGTTGTGACCGGTTCGATCACTGGGGCATTAGTCATGGATATGGTCATTCAGACTATGACGCTGCAGCCTGGCGATTTGGTATTGACCTCAGGCCTGGGTGGCAACTTCCCCTCGAATCTGCTGATTGGTGAAGTGAGAACCGTGACCAGGCAGGAGAATGCTTTATTCCAAAGCGCTTCGGTGCAGTCAGCGGTTGATTTCCGTCAATTGGAAGTGGTATTAATCATCCGTAATTTCCAGCCTGTAGAGATCGATCCCCTAATCCCGCAGGAAGGATCATGACCGATGAGCGTAATTATCGGCCTTGCCTACCTTTCAGTGGGCATGATGCTTCAAACCGCCATTTTAAGCCGAATCCCTCTGATCAATGGAACCGTTGATCTAATTCTGATCGTCCTGATCGCCTGGGCATTACAGGACGGACCTGAAGAGTGGGAGGTGTGGGTATGGACCCTGGTTGGTGCAGTTTTGTTGGGGTTTGTCTCAAAAGCTCCCTGGCCTCTGTATGTCATTTCTTACGCAATCATCATCCTGTTGCTGCGGCAGGTGCAGAAAAAGATGTGGAAAGCCTCTGTGCTTCTGCTATTTTTGGGCATCGCTTTGGCTACGTTGTTCCAACAAAGCTTGTTCTATGGGTTTTACCGCTTTGTTTATACTGTACCATTGCCATTAAATGAAAGTTTTCTTTATATTATTGTGCCGTCAATGGTGTTAAACTTGTTATTCGCATTTCCCGTTTATCTGGTTATCAAAGATACCGCTGAATGGCTTCATCCACAGGAGGATGTCTGATGTCTGAAAGTACACGCAGTGATTTCCAACCCTGGCGGCTGCGTTTTGTCATAATTGGCTTGCTGGCTGTGTTTGGCCTGTACCTGGGGCGATTGTTCGTCCTGCAGATTGTGCGCGGCGAGGAATTTGTGGCACAGGCAGATGATAACCGCACTACCACGATCACCCTGCACACCGAGAGGGGGGTGATCTACGACCGCAACGGGATTGTACTGGCGCGCAATGTACCCTCGTACAATCTTGTGATCATTCCTGCCGAATTGCCTGATGATGACGGTGATATCGAAACCATCTACCGCGAGTTGTCAGCTTTGGTGGCCGTGCCGGTAACCGCGGGTGAAGTGACTGATGAAACTGCGCGTTTGTTTGCTCCGTGCCGCACAGATTTTGGCATCAAAGAGATTGTTTTCATTGCCGGTTCCATCGCGCCTTATCGCGCAGTTCAAATAGCCTGTGATATCCCTGAAAACATCGCCATGGCGATCAAAGAAGAAAGCGGCTTGTGGCCTGGGGTAGACATTGAGGTAGTGCCAATCCGTGAATACCCCACGGGTGTGCTTACCGGCGAGGTAATTGGTTTTTTGGGGCCGATTCCATCTGCTTTTGAAGAGTATTATCGTGGATTCGGGTATGAACCGAATATTGATAAGGTCGGTTATGCTGGCGTGGAAGCTTCACTGCAGGATATTTTAGGCGGGGTGAATGGCTATCGCGTGGTCGAGGTGGATGCGCTCGGGCAGGTCATCCGCGACCTGGAAGACCCCGTGGAACCGATCCCCGGGCAGAATGTGAAATTGACCATTGATTTGCGATTGCAAACCGCGGCGCGGGCAGCGTTGCTGAAGCATTTTGAGGGCTGGAATGCTTGGAGCGGAGAAGAATGGCTGCAAAATGGCGCGGTGATTGCCATGAACCCCAAAACCGGTGAGGTGCTGGCAATGGTGTCTTATCCGACGGTAGAAAACAACCGCATGGCTCGTTTCATACCTGCTGAATATTTTAACCAGATCAGCAATGACCCCTGGAAACCATTGCTGAATCATGCCATTTCAGCTGAACATCCTCCCGGATCCGTGTACAAACTGGCAGCATCCATTGGTATTTTGAATGAGGGGATTGTCGAACTTGACGAGATCATTGAGTGTCCTGAAGCGGGTAAAATTACCGTGCTGCAGAAATTCACCCCCAATGATCCGGGTGTTCCTCAGGATTATGTGTGCTGGCTGCGTGACGAAGCGGGCAACCGAACCGGTCACGGTGATGTTGCCTGGCATCAATCCATTGCCTGGTCATGTGATGTGTATTTCTACAAGGTGTCAGGCGGTTATCAGGACGAGGTCCCGCAAGGCCTGGGGGTGTGGTTGATGGGCGATTATGCCAGGGCATTGGGCTATGGAGAGGTAACCGGCATTGAATTGCCCGGAGAGCAGGATGGCCTGGTGCCGGACCCCAACTGGAAACGCATTAACGTGGGAGAAACCTGGGCAACCGGCGATACCTACATCGCTTCCATGGGACAGGGCTATGTGCTGTCGACCCCGCTGCAGGTGCTGGTTTCCTTCAACATTTTGGCGAATGAAGGTAAATATATGCAGCCGACACTGGTGCATGATCTGATTGATGCAAGCGGTGAAGTGGTCCAACCATTTGAACCAAGGTTAAAATGGGACATCACCCAGGACGCGTTGATTCCGGTCTATGATGAGAACCGGTTTGCCACCGGAGAATATAAAACGGTGGACCCGCAAGTGATCGCCGAAAGCATGGTCGGGATGCGGATGGTGGTGACAGATCCGCGTGGAACCGCCCGAAGGATTTTTGAGGGTTCGTTTGTTGAATCGGGCGGCAAAACTGGTACTGCCGAGTATTGTGATGACAAAGCAGCTGCCGCAGACCGCTGCCGGTCTGGCGCCTGGCCGGCGCATGCCTGGTACGTTGGGTATGCACCCTATGATGACCCGGAAATTGTGGTGGTTGCGTTTGTTTATGACGGCACAGAGGGCTCAGAAGTGGCGGCCCCGATTGTTCGTGAGGTTCTCGAAGCCTGGTATTTATTGCAACAGCTCGATCAACCGACTGGTAATTGACACCATTTTGATCCATGCAATTTTAGCTTGCCTTGCTATAATGAATCGATGATGATGGATACCATGCAACAAGTTTCTGTGGAAATAAAAGGTGTGCAAAATGCCCTGCTGGTTACCTTCGGTGAGGGTGACTGGCTTTTGGCTGAAGCGAGCCTTTTGCAGCGGGTAGATGCGCAGAATGCCTTTTTTAAAGGAGCGCGTTTGGTGGTGGATGTGGCTGAGCGTGATTTGAAGGCTGCTGACATGGGTAAATTCCGCGACTTGCTCTCTGAACGGGGGGTGTCTTTATGGGGCGTGTTAACCACATCGGTCACAACCCAGGAAACTGCTCGCCGGCTGGGTCTGGCAACACAACTGCCGGGCAGCAAGTCTGTGCGGCGTCTGTCAGAACGAAGGTCAACCGAGTCACAAGAACAAGTGGAAGCGCTTTTGATCCGCAAGACGCTGCGCTCCGGTATGAAAATCGAACACAGCGGTCACGTGACCGTGATCGGTGATGTGAATCCGGGGGCAGAGGTTGTCGCCGGAGGCGACGTGGTCGTGTGGGGGCGGCTGCGCGGTAGTGTTTCTGCCGGTGTGGAGACCAACCCAAACGCGATTGTGTGCGCCATGGAGATGGAACCAACGCATTTACGGATTGCTGATACAATAGCTAACGTTCCCGCCCGCAGGCGTGGTGAAAAGCGAGGGCCGGAAGTGGCATCTATTTTTAAGAATGAAGTTATTTTTCGTATCTGGAAAAAATAAGCAGAGGTAGAAGATTCATGGCAGCAAAAGTAATTACTGTTACATCTGGCAAAGGCGGCGTGGGAAAAACCACCAATGTCGCCAATATCGCGGCAGGGCTGGCGCTGGGCGGCAGCAAAGTGGTGTGTATCGACGGTGATATTGGTTTGCGCAATTTGGACGTGGTGCTTGGTTTGGAAAACCGCATTGTGTATGACCTGGTGGATGTGATCGAAGGTCGCTGCCGCTTGCGGCAGGCGATGATCAAAGACAAACGTATAGCTGATCTTTATTTGATCCCCGCAGCGCAAACACGTGACAAAACCGCTGTTTCACCCAGTGACATGGTGAGGCTTTGCGACCAGATGCGGCCTGAATTTGACTGGATTGTCATTGACTGCCCGGCGGGCATTGAACGCGGCTTCCGCAATGCATTGGCACCGGCAGATATGGTGCTGGTGGTGACTAACCCCGAAATTTCGGCCGTGCGTGATGCTGACCGCATTATCGGCCTGGTGGAAGCCGAAGAGAAAGGTCCTGCACTGTTAATTCTGAACCGTGTCAACATGGAGATGGTCAAACGCGGCGATATGCTCACACCTGATGATGTCGTTGACCTGTTGGCAATCGAGTTGATCGGTATTATTCCGGAAGATGAGCAGGTATTGGTGGGCAGCAACCAGGGTGTACCGGTGGTGTTTGACCAGAAATCACGCGCCGGACAGGCGTTTCGCAATGTTTGCGCCCGATTGAATGGTGAAAATGTGCCCTTCATGGATCTGGAAGCCCGGCCGGCATTGTTCGGCCGTTTGGGCAAACTTTTCCGCGGTGCCGCGGATTAATCAACCAGTGATAGGAACAGGCTATGTTCAGAAGAAAACAAAAAAGTGCCTCCAGTGCCAAAGACCGTCTTCAATTTGTGCTGATTCATGACCGCACTAACCTGACGCCGGAGCAAATGAACCGGTTAAAGGACGAATTATTGACAGTGCTGGCAAAATATGTGTCAATTGATGGGCAGGGTGTCAATATCTCGGTTGAACAAGACGGCCGTGAACAGCGCTTGCTGGCAGATATTCCCCTGAAACCCGCAGAGACCTTGCGTAGAAGGTAGAAAAAAGGTTTGTTCAAACGAGAGTTGTGGCGTAATTTCGATTTCCTGCTGTTCGGCGGGGTGTTGTTCTTGGGGGTGTTGGGCGTGGTGGTGGTGAATTCCGCCATCGCCGGTTCGATCGGCCTGGAAGGATTGGCGCAGCGACAGGCGCAATTCCTCGCGATTGGTCTGGTGGTTATCGTCGGGGTGGCGATTGTCGATTATCGTTACCTGGCGCCTCTGAGCCCAATTATGTATATGATCATCATTGGCTCGCTGATCTTTATCTATGTGTTTGGGTTTGCTGCCTTTGGTTCCCGTCGCTGGGTGACTGTCGCAGGCACCAATATCCAACCTTCTGAGATTGCGCGCCAGGTGTTGATCCTGGTACTGGCGAATTATTTCGCCATGAAGAAAGATGAGCCCAAGAATTGGAACTGGGTGATGCAAAGTGCGGCTTTGATGGGCCTGGTTTTCATTCTGGTGGTCATCCAACCTGATTTAAGCTCTTCTATCGTACTGGCGGTGATCTGGTTTGCCATGATCTGGCTGGCGGGCGTTCCTGTCAAATACTTGATCTATTTGATATTGATCGCTATGTTGATCGTGGCAATTGTGCTGGCTTTGGGCATTCTGCCTGATTACATGATGCGACGTATTAACAATTTTCTCGTGCCGGACGAAGAAGCCAGCTATGGTGAACAGTACAATATCCAGCAGGCGTTAATCACGATCGGGTCGGGCGGCTGGTTTGGTCAGGGGTATCAGCAGAGTTCACAGGTGCAGTTACGTTTTCAAAAGGTTCGTCACACCGATTTTATATTCTCGGTGGTGGCTGCCGAATTCGGACTGGTTGGTGCAGGGGTGGTGATGGGAGCCCTGTTATTCATTTTCTGGCGCTGTTTTGTGATCGCCAAAAATGCCGAGGATCTTTACGGGGCATTGATCGCCTATGGTATTGGCGTAGTGATGGCATTTCAAACCGTTGTCAACATCGGGGTGAATCTCAACCTGCTGCCGGTCACCGGCCTGACGCTGCCGTTCATCAGTTACGGGGGTAGTTCCATGGTATCATTGTGCCTGGGTATCGGCCTGGTGGAGAGTGTCGCCATGCATACGGCTGCCAAGCGGCCGGACGCATTGGTCTGAACCACGCTTGTTTGAGGAGAAGGATGATGAGTGAAATAAAACCTGTACGTGTGCGCTTTGCGCCGTCACCAACCGGGTATATGCACCTGGGGCATGCCCGTACAGCCCTGTATTGTTACCTGCTGGCGCGCCAGACCGGCGGGCAGTTTTTGCTCCGTATCGAAGATACAGACCAGCAGCGGTTTGTTGATGACGCCATGGATAATATCACCACAGGTTTGCACTGGTTGGGCTTGCAGTGGGATGAAGGCCCCGACATCGGCGGACCGTTCGGCCCGTACCGGCAAACCCAACGACTGGACAAATACCAAGAAGTGGCGCAGCATTTACTTAAAACTGGGCATGCTTTTTACTGCTTTTGTACACCGGAACGCTTGAATGCTGTGCGTGAAGAGCAGCGGGCGCAGAAAATTAACCCACATTATGACGGCACCTGCCGCCATATTCCGCTGGATGAAGCCCGTGGACGGGTTGCGGCAGGAGAGAAAGCTGTTATTCGCTTTATGATGCCCAAAGAAGGCGCTATCACGGTGAAAGATGAAATGCGCGGTGAGATCACAGTGGAGTTGGAAAATCTGGATGATTATGTGCTGGTGAAATCCAACGGCATCCCGGTCTATCATCTGGCTGCCATGGTGGATGACCACCTGATGGAGATCACGCATGTCTTTCGCGGCAGTGAATGGCTGCCATCGCTGCCGCAGAATGTATTGTTGTACCGTACCCTGGGCTGGCAAGAACCGAAATGGTATCACCTGTCGGTGTTTCTCAAGCCAAGCGGTAAGGGTAAATTGAGCAAACGGGACTCTGCCCAGTTCAAACAGGGTGGATACTCGGTGATGATCCATGATCTGGAGGAGTTGGGCTATTTGCCCGAGGCGGTCAACAACTGGGTGGCGTTGATGGGTTGGGCTTATGATGACCACACAGAGTTTTTCACCACGCAGGACCTGATCGACAAATTTGATGTCAATCGTCTTAATCCCAATCCTTCCGCGATCAACTTTACCAAGCTGGATCACTTCAACGGGCTGCATATACGCAGCTTGCCTTTGGAAGACCTCGCACAGCGAATCAAACCCTATTTTGCGCAAGCCGGTTACCAGACACGGGATGATGTGCTGCTGCAGATCGCGCCTATCATTCAGGAACGCTTGAAAACCCTGGATGATGCCCCGGAGATCGCGGGTTTCTTCTTTCGAGATGATGTAGTTCCGGTAGCAGAAGAATTGGTGCAGAAAAAGATGACTGCCAAAGAAGCGCTTCTGGTGGCCCAGCGCGCCACAGACATCCTTGCTGGCTGCGAGGCCATGACCCATGAAGCCGCCGAACTGCCTTTACGGGCTCTGGTGGAAGAATTGGGGACGAATCCTGGCCAGGTGTTTGGCGTCATTCGTGTGGCGGTCACCGGACAGCAGGTAAGCCCGCCCTTGTTTGAAAGCATGGAGATCATCGGTAAGGAGAAAGTGCTGGCGCGCATGCGGCAAGCTATTGCCTTACTGGAAACATTGGTGCAGGCTGGCTAATAAAATCT
>CAYMNB010000059.1:0-16171 GCA_964391725.1 uncultured Anaerolineaceae bacterium
TGAAGGGCCCCAAAGGACAGTTGGAATGGACCTTCGCCCCTGAGATGATCATCGAACAGGTTGATAACCAGGTGGTTGTAAAGATCGAGTCTGAAGAAAAACGAGTGCGTTCGCTGTTTGGCACCACCCGTTCCCTGATTCAGAACATGGTGACCGGTGTGCATGATGGTTTTCAGAAGATCATCGAAGTGCGCGGTGTTGGCTATCGTGCGGAAATGAATGGTGACAACCTGGTGCTACATGTCGGCTATTCTCACCCTGTCGAAATGACCCCTCCGCAAGGGATTTCTTTTGAGGTGGATTCAAAGGTGCCGCGTGCCAGTGGTTCAGATGGTTTGAACTGTTATGTGCATGTCAATGGTATTGACAAAGCCCTGGTTGGCCAGATCGCCAGTGATGTGCGCAAAGTGCGCCCGCCGAACGTATACAAAGGCAAAGGCCTGCGTTACAAAGGCGAATATGTCAAGATCCTGCCTGGCAAGGCTGGTAAAGTAGGGTAGAAGGTGGATTAAGAAAAATGGCAAAATTATCTAAGAAACAAGCAAGAGAACGCCGCCATCGCCGCATCCGCCGATGGATAACCGGAACCGCTGATATTCCCCGTCTGTGTGTATTCCGCTCTGATGAGGAAATTTACGCCCAGGTGATCGATGACAAAGCCCAGCATACGCTGGTTTCAGCTTCGACCCTGGATCGTGAACTGCGCGAGCAACTGGATGGTAAAACCAAATCAGAACAGGCCACCCTGGTGGGTGAACTGGTTGGGAAACGAGCGCTCGACCACGGCATCAACAAAGTGGTATTCGATCGCGGCGGCAATAAGTACATTGGCCGTGTGAAAGCCCTGGCAGATGCCGCTCGCAAAGCCGGTCTGGAATTCTAGTGGTAAGGAATGATGCGACGATGAATATGCAACACGATTATGAATATAAAGAAGAACTCGATGAGCGCGTGGTAGAAATTGCGCGTGTCGCCAAAGTGGTCAAGGGCGGACGGCGCTTCCAATTCCGTGTGCTGGTGGTTGCCGGCGACAATAAAGGCAAAGTCGGCCTGGGATTGGGTAAAGCCAACGCTGTGCCCGAAGCCATGCGTAAAGCCTCGGAAAAGGCCCGTGCGAACCTGAAATCGATCCCCACCATTGATGGCACGATTGCCCATCCGGTGGAAGGCAAGGTTTCTGGCGCACATGTGCTGCTGCGGCCGGCTACGCCCGGTACCGGCGTTATTGCCGGTGGTGGCGTGCGTGCTGTGCTCGAAGCTGTGGGTTTACAGAATATTTTGACCAAATCTTTGGGCAGCGCGAACACCTTGAATGTGGTGCGGGCTACCTTTGACGCTCTCGATCAGTTGAAAGACCCAGAAAAAGAAGCATACCGCCGTGGCAAACCGGTGGAACAAGTTAAACCTTTCTGGACACGAGGAAAGGCAGCATAGGATGACGAAAGAAAAAGTCGTTAAGATTACATTGGTGAAAAGCCCGATCGGGTATTCAAAACGTCACAAAGGCACCGTTCGCGCACTGGGACTGAAAAAAATCAACCAGACTGTTGAACAGGTTGACGGCCCAGTACTGCGAGGAATGTTGTCGAAAGTGGCGCACCTCGTGGAAATTGAGGAGTAAATGATGAAATTGGATGATTTAAAACCCAATGAAGGTGCCACCCATCGTAAAAAGCGAGTTGGGCGTGGCAACGCTGCTGGCCAGGGTAAAACCGCAGGCCGCGGCACCAAAGGACAAAAATCTCGCGCTGGATGGGGCGGTAAGCTTTATCATCAGGGCGGTAACCTGCCTTTCTACCGGCGTCTGCCATTCAAACGTGGTGAAGGATTCCGGAATCCAAACCAGGTTGAATACAACGAGTTCAACCTCGACGACCTTGTACGCTGCTTTGAAGCGAACGAGGAGGTGACACCAGAAACCATGATCGAGCGCAATATGCTGGGTCGCAAAAAGGATCCAGTGGTTATTCTCGGTCAGGGAGAAATTGAGATTCCGTTGAAGGTCAAAGTGCACCGGGTTTCGAAAAGTGCGAAAGCAAAAATTGAAGCTGCCGGCGGTTCGATCGAGCTGCTTGACTGACATTGGATAGGAAAGAACGAAGGGACCCCTGAGCATGAAGAAATCAGCATGGCGATTCCTGTGGAAATCAGAGGATATTCGCAAGAAGTTGTTAATCACATTGTTGTTGTTGGTCATTTACCGTTTTGCGGCGAATGTGCCGGTGCCCGGGATTGACCGTTCGGTGTTTCAACAAGTAGTTGCCACGGGCGGTGCCAGCGGCAACTTGGTGAACCTGCTGGATTTGCTGTCTGGCGGTGCCGTTTCAAACTTCTCTGTGTTGGCGATGGGTGTCTATCCTTACATTACCGCCCAGATTATCCTGCAACTGCTCATGCCCATTATTCCGGCGCTTGAGGAGAAGATGAAGGAGGGGGGGCAGAAGTTCATGGAAAAATGGACCATGCTCCTGACGGTGCCGATGGCGTTGCTTTCAGCAGTGGGCCAGATCAACATCTTTAACACCATGTTTGGTGTGCCTATCTTAACATCGGAGGGCTTCGGCTTGCCGATTGTGGCGACGGTGATCAGTATGATCGCCGGCACGATGTTGGGGATCTGGATTGGCCAGTTGATCTCTGAATTCGGTATTCCCAATCAGGGCCTTTCATTGATCATTCTCTCTGGTGTGGTTTCACGCATCCCGGTGAACCTGGCGCAGTTAATCCAGTCTGATGGCTGGTGGTGGCTTTTGATCGTTATCCTGGCGATCCTGGCAGTGACTACCTTCGCGGTGGTGTATGTGCAGGAAGGCCAGCGCAAGGTGCCGGTATTATTCCCCGGAAGGCGGGTGGGTACGCGCATGTCGATGCCGGTTCGCAGCCATATTCCGTTGCGTGTGAACATGGCGGGCATGATCCCGTTGATCTTCGCGCAGACATTGCTGAGTTTTCCAGCGATTCTTGCCAGCTATTTCATCGGCTCCCAGGCTGCCTGGCTGAGTAATTTTGCGCAAACCATTTATGATGTGTTTGGAGGCACCAATATCTGGTATATCCTGGTGTTTTTCTTACTGGTGGTGGGCTTTACTTTCTTCTATACCACCATTTTGTTCGAGCAGCAGGCATATGGTGATAATCTTAAGAAACAGGGTGCTCAGATACCTGGGGTATCGCGTGGAGCGCCTACGCAAAAGTATTTGAGCAAGGTGCAAAATCGCATCACGCTGCCGGGGGCTTTGTTCCTGGGCTTTGTGGCCGTGCTTCCTTATATTGTTACCGCCATTCTGCCGATTGCTAACCAGAGTATGCTGCTGGTATCTTCCTCAGGTCTGTTGATCGTGGTGGGTACTGTGCGCGATACCTTCAATATCATTGAGACTGAGCTCAAACTGCATGGTTATGATGACCATTTGATTGCGCGTTAGCGGAGAAAGGTAAAAAACATGGCAAATTTCATCGTTTTATTAGGCCCTCCAGGCGCAGGCAAAGGCACCCAGGCAGAGATCTTGTCTGAAAATCTGAATCTTGTGCATATTTCAACCGGCGATATCTTCCGAGAGAACCTGCGCAACGAAACCGAGTTAGGTTTGCTGGCGAAAGGTTATATGGCCAAAGGTGAGTTGGTGCCAGATGATGTCACCAATGAAATGGTGCGTGACCGCATCAGCCGTGAAGACACGCGTGAAGGCGGGGCTTTGCTGGATGGCTATCCGCGCACGCCTGATCAGGCACAGGCACTGGCAGCCATGCTGGAAGACATTGGTGGGAAAGTTCTGTGTGTTCCCTATATCGCTGTGCCAGCCCCGGTGTTGGTTGAACGGCTGAGTGGCCGCTGGACCTGCCCGGTGTGCAGCACGCCCTATCACCCGGTTTCGAAGCCGCCCAAAGTGGCAGGCATTTGCGACCATGATGGAGCAGCCCTGGTGCAGCGTGAAGATGATAAGCCAGCCACGGTGAAAAACCGCATTGATGTGTATATGGAAAATACTGCACCATTGATCGATTTCTACCAAAATCAACATCTTTTGGTGGAAGTTGATGGCACGCAGGATATTGATCAGGTCTCAGCAGACCTGCTGCGCGCGATTAAAGCGCGGATGTAAAGGATTGTAGAATGATTGGTTTTGGTCGACAAATCAGCTTAAAAAGTGCTTCTGATCTGGCCGCGATGCGTATCGCTGGTCGGATCAATGCAGAAGCGCTGGCTGCCGCGCATGCGATTGTGCGACCAGGTATCTCTACCGCCGACCTTGAGGCGGCGGTAGACGAAGTTCATAAGAAGTATGGTGTATACTCGCCATTCAAAAACTATGCTCCGGGGGGCTTGCCTCCCTATCCTTCCTCAATTACAGTGTGTATCAATGAAGAGTTGGTACATGGCATACCGGGGAAACAGCGAAAACTTCGGAGCGGTGATATTGTCTCAATAGATTGCGGGACCGTTTACGAGGGCTATGTCGGTGATTCAGCATTTACCTGTGGTGTTGGGGATCTTTCCCCGCTTGCTGAAAAACTCCTGGATATCACCGAACAGGCTTTGTATGCGGGCATCTCCAAAATGGTGCCAGGAAATCGAACGGGAGATGTGTCGGCTGCCATTCAGAAAGTCGTTGAATCCAATGGCTTTCATGTGACTCGCATTTATACAGGACATGGCGTAGGGCGCAGTATGCACGAGGGTCCCCAGGTGCCGAATTTTGGCGTCGAAGGCCAGGGCATGAAGCTGCGGCCGGGGATGACCATTGCGCTGGAACCAATGGTGCTGGTGGGCACGCCCCACACGGTCACCAACGATGATCAGTGGACGGTGGTCTCACTGGATGGATCCTTGACGGCTCATTTCGAACATAGTGTGGCTGTAACTGAGAGTGAACCTTTGATTTTGACCAAGCTGGCGGATGAAACCAGTCCAGCGCAGATCACTGGACATCTCAGGGAAGGTGTATTATAATCATGTGTTTGGGCTTATCCGTACTTTTTAGTTATTTCAGGTTTGATGATAGGAGTTTAGAATGAAAGTGTCATCCTCCATTCGCAAACGCTGTGCAAAATGCAAGATCGTCAAACGTCGAGGTGTTTTGTATGTCATCTGCGAAAATAAAAATCATAAACAACGACAAGGGTAATTGACCTATGGCACGTATTGAAGGTGTAGATTTACCAAGAAACAAACGTATTGAAGTTGCGCTTACCTATATCTATGGCATCGGGCCAACCCATGCACACGAAATTCTCGCAAGCACTGGTGTTAATCCCGATACGCGCACAGATGACCTGACTGACGCGGAAGAAAACGCGATGCGTGAATTTATCGCCGCCAACTACACAGTTGAGGGTGATCTTCGCCGCGAAGTTCAGTTGAATATCAAGCGGCTGGTTGAAATTGGCTGTTACCGCGGCATGCGCCACCGGCGCAATCTGCCGGTGCATGGTCAACGCACTAAAACCAACGCGCGCACCCGCAAAGGCCCCAAAAAGACCGTGGCAGGTCGCGGACGCCGCCGTGGCGCAACCAAGAAATAAACTGCGCTGACAGATATCAGGTAGCGAGATTGATCTAAGAGTAAGAAATAAAGAGGTATTATGGCTCAAAATGTACGTTCCGCACGTCGCGGTTCTGCACGAAAAGTAAAACGATCACTGTCATCTGCACAGGTGCATGTGTATGCCTCGTTCAACAACACCATTATTACCGTGACTGATTTTCAGGGGAATACGGTGTGTTGGGGCAGTGCTGGTTCAGCTGGTTTCAAAGGTTCACGCAAAAGTACACCTTTTGCCGCCCGCCTGGCTGCTGAGCAGACGATGAAAGATGCCATGCAAATGGGCATTCAGGAAGTGGATGTGATCGTGAAGGGACCTGGTCCTGGCCGAGAAGCCGCCATTCGTGCGATCCAAGGTTTGGGAATTAAAGTGCGCGCCATTGCGGATGTAACACCTGTTCCGCACAACGGCTGCCGCCCTCCCAAAAAACGACGTATTTAGTAATAAAGAGGTAATAGGTAATATGGCGAGATATACTGGTCCGGCATGCAAGTTGTGCCGGCGAGAAGGCGAAAAATTATTTTTGAAGGGCGAACGCTGCTACACCGCAAAATGTGCGATGGAACGCCGTGCCTACGCCCCGGGTGAACACGGTAAAATGATGCGCCGCGGACGTGAATCAGACTATTCACGGCAACTGCGCGCAAAGCAGAAAGTGCGCCGTGTGTATGGTGTGTTGGAAAAACAATTCCGCCGCTACTTTGATTTGGCGCGCAAACGCACCGGCTTGACCGGCTTGAACCTGCTGCAAACACTGGAGTCACGTTTTGATAATGTGGTCTATCGGTTGGGCTTTGCGCCGAACCGCAATGCCGCACGGCAACTGGTGACGCACGGCCATTTCATAGTAAACGGCCGCCGCACAGATGTCCCTTCGATGTTGATGACCCCCAATGATGTGATTGTGGTGCGTGAAGAGTCACGCAAAACAGAGTACTTCAAAACATTTGTTGAGGAAGCCGCTCAGCGCACCTGCGCTCCCTGGCTGGAACGTGATCTGGATAAATTTAGCGGCAGAATGCTGCGGTTGCCAGAACGGTCAGAAATTGACGGAAACCTCAACGAACAGCTGGTTGTTGAGTACTATTCACGCTAAGCGATAGATGGCAAAGGAAGGGAAAAACCGTGACAGCTTTAAGTAATATGGTGACACCAAAAGTTGAGCGCGAGGCGGAAGCCCGTAATTATGGCAAATTTATCATCAGTCCGCTTGAAAAGGGCTATGGTACCACGTTGGGGAATACTCTGCGTCGGGTCCTCCTTTCCTCCTTAGATGGTGCGGCAGTGACTGCCATACGCGTCAGTGACGTTTTGCATGAGTTCAGTGATATCCCCGGTGTGCGTGAGGATGTTATCCAGGTGATGCTGCAGGTGAAGAAACTGCGCATTAAGCTGCATGATGTCGCGATCGCCCACATGCACCTTGCGGTGCATGGTGAAGGAGAAGTGACGGCGGCTGATATTCAATTTCCTCCCGAAGTTGACCTGCAGAATCCGGATCTATATTTGTTCACGGTGGATCAACCGACCGATATTGAGATCGAGTTTACGGTGGAAGCCGGCCGCGGATATTCATCCGCCAATGAACGCAATGGGCGCTTGCCGATCGGTGATTTGCCGGTAGATGCTATTTTCAGCCCGGTGAAACGCGTCAATTGGTCGGTTAGCTCTGCGCGTGTTGGACAAGATACCAATTATGACCGTCTGGTCCTTGAAATTTGGACCGATGGCACCATTGCGCCGGAAGCGGCACTGAGCACTGCCTCACAGATCATCATTGAACATCTGCGCTACATTTCAGGGATCAGTGAAGAGACCTTGATGATGCCGGTGGAGGTGGAAGAGAGTGTTTCTTCACTCTCATCTGAAGCGGTGGAGACCCCCATCGAGAATCTTGATCTTTCTGTGCGTGTATTCAACTCTTTGAAGCGCACAGGTATCACCACAGTGGGTGATGTGCTGGATCTGTTGGAAAAAGGCGAGGATGCGGTGATGTCGATCCGCAACTTTGGCGAGAAGAGTTTAGACGAATTGGTAGGCAAGATGCAGGAAAAAGGATATCTGCCTTCCGACGATGAAAACGATACGGAGTAATTACAATGCGACACCAGGTTGCCGGAAAAAAATTAAATCGGAGCAGCGATAACCGAAAAATGCTGCGGCGCACGTTGATCGCGCAACTATATGAGCATGAACGGATTAAGACCACCCGTGCCAAAGCGGAAGCAATCCGCGGAGAAGCTGAGAAGCTAATCACCCTTGCACGCAATAGCATGGATGGCAGCGATGTTGACAAAGTCAATGCGCGTCGTCTGGCTGCTAAAAAATTGGGCGGTCATCCGGAAATTGTGAAAAAATTGTTTGATGACATTTCACCGCGTTATAAAGAGCGGAACGGCGGTTATACACGTATGTTCAAGCTGGGCCCTCGTCAGGGTGATGCGGCCGAAATGGTCTTATTGGAGTTGGTTGAGGAATAAAGTCTGCTTTCAGCAGAAACTATTCCGCTCCGGTGATTGAACCGGACAACGATGGAACGTTACCAAATTATACTGGCTTATGATGGGACAGAATTCCTTGGCTATCAACGCCAGGGGATGAAAAACCGTACAGTGCAACTGGTGGTGGAAGATGCTCTGCGCACCCTCGGGTGGGGGGGGGAATCCATACTGAGTGCTGGCAGGACCGATACCGGTGTGCATGCCAGTGGACAGGTGATCGCGGTAGATCTGGCCTGGCGTCATTCAGCGCAAGCGTTGGCGCAGGCTTTGAACGCACGTCTGCCGCAAGATGTGGCGGTGCGAGATGTAAAGGCGGTTTCGGCTGATTTTCACCCGCGGTTCCACGCTCATCGGCGCACCTACCAGTACCAGATCGTGATCGATCAATTCCCACACCCGTTGAGAGATCGATACGTCTGGCGATTGGACAGTGAGTTGGATGAATCACTTCTGCACCAGGCAGCCAAGCACCTGATCGGTACTTACGATTGCGCCGCGTTTGGGTCACCGCCCAAAAAAGGAAGTTCGACCATGAGGACCATCTATTGCGCTGAATGGAAGAGGCCGCTGGAAAATGCCTATGAATTCACAATTACAGCCAATGCCTTTCTATATCACATGGTAAGGCGGGTAGTGTTTTTACAGGTGAACGTGGCAAGACAACGGCTTGGTTGGGAGAATTTTCAGCAAGGGATCGACCTGCGGGTTGCTCTGCCGGGCGGTCTGGCTCCTGCCAAAGGATTGTGCCTGGTCAATGTCGATTATGAATCGGCGCGGTACGAAAGCATCGGAAGTCAGTAGATTGTTAACAACAGATATTATGATTGGATTAAATTGAGTGAGGTAGGTAATGGTTCAGAAAACTTATTACCCCAAAGGCAGCGAAATGCCAGAAATCGATTGGCTTCTGGTGGATGCCGAAGGACAAAGTTTAGGTAGATTGGCGACACAAATCGCTGCTTATTTATTAGGCAAGCACAAACCGGTTTTTACCCCCGGGGTTGAACTGGGCGATCATGTGGTGGTCATTAATGCCAGCAAATTGAATTTCACCGAAAAGCGTCTTGTCAATAAGAAGTATTTTCAGCACAGCGGTTATCCAGGTGGCATCAAAGAAACTTCTCTGGCAAGAATGATGGAAACCCATCCGGAACGCGTGATAGAAAAAGCGGTTTGGGGCATGCTGCCGCATAACAAGCTGGGACGCAAACTTTTGACGAACCTGCGTGTATATGGCGGTGCAGAACATCCACACGAAGCACAGAACCCGAAACCCGTGGCATAAAAGGAGCGAATGTAAATGGCATTACAATATTATGAAGGTATTGGTCGTCGCAAGAGCAGCACAGCCCGTGTGCGCGTCATGAGCGGGAAAGGCCTGTTCATTGTGAACGAAAAACCGGTTGAAGATTATTTCCCCCGTCTTGGTGATATGGAACAGATCAATGCGGTGTGGGAATCCGTTCAACTGGCTGGTGAAGCCTATGACGTGACTGTCAAAGTGAGTGGCGGCGGCGTCAGCGGGCAAACCGGTGCGGTAGAGTTGGGGCTGGCGCGCGCGCTGGTCAAAATGAATCCTGAGATGATTTCCAGCTTGCGCCGTGGCGGACACCTGACCCGTGACCCACGCGTGAAGGAACGCAAGAAACCTGGTTTGAAACGCGCTCGCAAAGCGCCCACCTATACCAAGCGTTAATTCTTCTTTTCATTCTTTGTTTTGTAAACTGCTATCGATGTCAGACTTCGTAACAGAAACCTGACTTCGATAGCGGTTTTTGTTACAATGATGTTTGTGTGAATTGGGCAGAAAAATAATCATGGATGGTGCATTGATGCTGGATAGAATGCTTGAACAATTTGGACTGACCCCTGATAACGGCGTGATGGTGATTGGCGTGGATGAATTGGCAGAGTGCCAGACCCCGCCTTTTCCTCCGACTATACCTGCGATTGTCTTGTTCACCAATGAAGGCAACGATGCTGTGCTGTCGTCCTTGAAAGGACTACTGCTGGCGAATTATCCTGTCGACCATCAGATAGACGTTTTGTCCGAAGGAGTTGTCCGTCCGTGCGTTCTTGCCAAAGTAGACGGGCAGGAGCACATCCAGGCTATCCATGTTCCAGCTTCGGGTGAACGAAATTCTTCGGAAATGTTTCAGAATATCGTCGCGCGTTTGCGTGCGCCAGACGGCTGTCCCTGGGACCGCGAACAAACCCACCAGAGTTTGAAAATGTTTTTATTGGAAGAAGCGTATGAAATGCTGGATGCCCTGGATGATGGTGACATGCAAGCGGTGAAAGAAGAACTGGGCGATGTTATGCTGCAAATCTATCTGCATGCCCAGATTGCCACAGAAACGGGCGAATTTTCACTGGGTGATGTATTTGACACTATCAGCCGAAAGATGGTGCGCCGGCACCCGCATGTGTTTGGGGCGGTTGAGGTCAACGGCGATGTCGGCCAGGTATTAAACAACTGGCAGGAGATCAAAGCCAAAGAGCGGGAAGAGAACGGGAAGAATGGCCATAAAGGAACCCTGGATGGGGTGTCTACCCAGTTGCCAGCCCTGATGGTTGCGCAGCAATACCAGCGCAGGGCGGAGCTGAATGGCTTTCAATGGGAGTCGAAAGAGCAAATCCTGGCAAAGATACTGGAAGAGATCGGTGAGATCGCGGCTGTGGAGGCAGAAGATGGAGACGGGTTGGCAGAAGAATTTGGCGACCTCTTGTTTGCTTTGGTAAATTTGATCACATGGTACGGTCTTGAGGCGGAATTTGCGCTGCGTGATGCCAACAAAAAATTCCTGCAGCGGTTTTCAAAGATGGAGCGGTTGTTGGCCGGGCGCGAGACAACCTTGAGACGTCTGACCGCCAAAGAACAAATTTTGCTATGGGAGCAAGTGAAAACCTCATAATGAGGAGAGTGCTGTCTGTTAATGATATCGTTTTCTTATTTTTTTCCGCCCTGTATTACTCCATTGCAGATAAATATCAATCAAAAAAGCTCATAATATTCTAATTATCAAACCAAAAGTCAATAATTTTAATATAATCTATTGACATACTTAATGTTTATGTTACACTAAAAGCAGGAAGAAAGAAAACGAAGATAATTGGAGAAAAGGAAATGGAAACGAAATTGGTTAAAACACAAGGAAAGGACCTGTTGATCATCAAGGTCTCAGGCAACCTGAATTTAGAAGGATATGATGAGGAAGATATCCGGGTGCAGGCTGATCCCAGCCAGCTGAAGGTGTTTACCGATGATGACGCCCTGCGCATCACCTGTTACGCCAATTTGACCCTGTCGGTGCCGAATGCGATCGCCACCAGGGTTGAGAAGGTGGGCGGAATGAGTGTCATCCGCAATATCGGCTGCGATGAACTGTATGTACAGCGAGTGGGCGGCGATCTGACCATTCAAAATGTGAACAATTTACGCATTTCGCGGGTGGGCGGCGGATGCCAGATTATGCAGGTGAATGGCGATTTGAGTGCAGAGCGTATTTCGGGCAGTATTTTTGCCTCTGCAGTAGCGGGGAAGGTCGATTTTTCCTCAGCACGCAGTGATGTTTCGCTGGTGCTGGCCAAGGGTGAAACCCATATCGCTGCTTCTGGTGATGTGACCATGCAGTATTCGTCTGAAACGATAGAATCGATTGAATTACGTTCTAAGGGTGATATCACCTTGATGCTGCCCAAAAACGTCGATGCCAATCTGGATGCCACCTTTGGCGGATGGGACGTGATCCTCACGATGGATGGAAAAACCAACCATTATGGCGGCGGTCATTACAATGTTGAGTTGGGCAAAGGCGGTGAACTGATCATGTTGAATGCCAGCGGTGATATCGTGGTCACCGATGAACACTATGAGATCAAACCCAACGAAGGTGAACCGGGCGGGATGAACTGGTTTATTAATGTAGATGCCGATGTTGATCTGGGCAATCTCTCAAACATGGAGAGGAAATTGCAAAAAGCGCTTGAGAAGGTTGAAAAGAAATTTGAGCATGCTGAACAGCGCATCGCCCGGGCGGATGAACGCATCCATCATGGTGACAACCGTGACATTGGTCAGCGCATTGAGGAAAGAGCGCGGGAACGTGCGGACCGGATGTCTCAGCGGATTTCGATGAAGGTGGAGAAAAGAGCGCGGGAAGAGGCTTTGGAAGCCTTGAGCGCGGTGAAGGCACAACTGAAAGAATTGAACATTCCTTTCCCTATTGATATTCCTGATATGATCCCGCTGTCGGAAGTGCGCATCGAAAAACCTGCAAAGCCAAAACCGCCGGAAGAAAAAGCGGATGTGTCTCAAGAAGAGCGTCTGATGGTCTTGCAAATGCTGCAGGAAGGCCTTATTTCATTGGACGAAGCGGAAAAACTGCTGTCTGCCCTTAAAGGGTAATGGTTCACAGGAGAAAAACACATGGTAATGCGTGAGAAACGAGAGGAGATATTTGCCCGCTTTGCGGAAGGCGAGATGACGCTGGAAGAAGCAGATCAAGCCTTGAGTGCAATCGAGACGGGACAGGAATCGGACGATCACCAGCAGGAAGAAATTCCTCAGCCGGTCGCTGATGAAAGCGAGGACAAACCTGTGGGGAACAAGCCGTTTCGTTTTTTTTGGCTGATTCCCTTGTTTATCGGTATTCTCTTTCTGTTATGGGGGGCGTTCGGTATGGTGAATGCCTACACCACCCATGAGCGCCTGACGGCGGGTTTCTGGCTCGCGTGGATTCCACTGACAATCGGCATAATCATCACGGTGCTGTCCTTGATTTCAAGCCAGGCGGTATGGCTGCATGTGCGTATCAACACCGGAGAAAATGAATTTCCGCGTCGTATCAATATCAGTTTGCCGCTTCCGGTATTTCTGGCGAATATTTTCATGAACAATAGCAGTAAGTTTAATCTTGATTCACTTATTCATAACCGTCTTTCAGGCGTTGATGTGGATGATATGCTGCGTGCTTTGAAAGAGGCTGATAGCCCCATTATGGTGGAGGTAAATGAGGATTCTGGAGAAAAAGTGAAAGTGTATATAGGAAGATAAGAACCCTATTAGAAATGCCATCTACAGGCAAGGAAAGAGCCCGAATTGATCCACTGCGGGCTCTTTTGCTTTTCTTTATTGGTTTAATCTGTTATAATACGGTTCGACTTGTCCCGTTGGCGGTTTAATTATGACTGCCAGCTCGGAGACCTGCAATAAAAAATATAATGGAGCATATGTCATGGGATTAACACTGGAACAAAAAAACGAAATTATCGCAAAATTTCAAACGCATGAAGGTGACACTGGTTCACCCGAGGTGCAAATAGCACTCTTAACAAAACGAATTACTGATTTAACAGAACATTTACGTGAACATAAGCACGACGAATCATCTCGTCGCGGATTGTTGAAGCTGGTTGGTCAACGACGTCGTTTGCTGGCATATTTGCGAGGCAAAGACCTCAACCGATATCATGCAATTACAGACCAGCTTGGTTTGCGCAGAAGGTAAAAAAGTAAACACATGAGTAGATGGTTTTCATGCCATCTACTCGTTCTCTGTTGGCTGGCCGAACCGCTTTAGCGTGGAAGCAGCCAATAGAAATGATTTGTGAATCATTTTATATGGGCCCGCAGTCAGGAATTGAAAGATGCTGAGAAGAGAGATTAATCGCTCTCGGTGGCTTTCAGTCCCTGACCAGGTGGGTATTTAGACAATTTAAAGGAATAGTCATGGATAAAATAGGAAAAAAATTTGAAGCCGTCGTAGCCGGCAAGGTTTTCACGTTCGAAACGGGAAAATTGGCCGGGCAAGCGGGCGGCGCGGTCACCCTGCAACTGGGTGATTCGGTGATGTTTAGCGCTGCCACAATGGGCGGGATACGGGAAGGTTTGGACTTCTTCCCCCTTACCGTTGAATATGAAGAGCGCATGTATGCAGGCGGGCGCATCCCGGGTTCATTCTTTCGCAGAGAAGGACGCCCCGGCACTGATGCCATCCTTGCCTCCCGGTTGACTGATCGGCCGATCCGGCCTTTGTTCAACAAGAATATGCGCAATGAGGTGCAGATCATAAATATGTCGCTCTCGTCTGATGACGATAACCCGCTTGACATTTTGGTCACCAACGCATCATCTGCTGCACTTACGATTTCTGACATCCCGTGGGATGGCCCGATCGGCGCAGTCCGTATCGGTCTGATTGATGGCGAGTTCATCGTGAATCCGACCTATGCTGAGATTGAATACTCCGACCTTGATTTGCGTGTAGCAGCAACCCGTGATGCCATTTTGATGGTGGAATGTGGCGCCAATGAAGTATCAGAAGACATTATGGTGGAAGCATTGAATTTTGCGCATGAAGCGATCATCCCCTTGATCGATGTGCAAGAACGCATGCGCGCCGAAGTCGGCAAGCCCAAACGCGAGGTGGACATTCATCAACTGGATGAAACCCTGGCGGAAAAAGTATATGAACGCACAGCAGGTGAGTTCAATGCTATTTACGCCCGGCCTTACGTGAAAGCTGAAATGATGGAAGCTCTTGATGCACTCAAAGCTGCTGTTATGGAAGAGTTCGTTGATGCTGAATCTGAGGTTGATATCAAGGTTCAGGAAAAAGACATTCGAGAAGCGTTTGAAAAAGCGGAAAGCAAAGTTGTCCGCAACCGCATTCTCGATCAAGGTGTACGCATTGATGGACGCGGCGTCAAAGATGTCCGCGATATCTGGTGTGAGACCAGTGTCAGCCCGCGTGCGCACGGCTCCGGCTTGTTCACTCGTGGTGAAACCCAGGCATTTACCCTGGCGACATTGGGCACTCCCCGTGACGCGCAGGAAATTGATAACCTGGCGCCGACCGATGAGAAGCGCTACATGCATCACTACAATTTCCCGCCATATTGCACCGGTGAAGCCAAAATGCTGCGAGGGTCATCCCGCCGTGAAATTGGTCATGGTGCTCTGGCAGAACGCGCACTGGAACCGGTGCTCCCTTCACGCGATGAATTTCCTTACACCATTCGTTTGGTGTCTGAGGTGATGTCTTCCAATGGCTCCAGTTCAATGGCTTCGGCTTGCGGTTCGACCCTTGCATTGATGGACGCTGGCGTGCCGATCAAGGCTCCTGTCAGCGGTGTTGCTATGGGTTTGATCAAAGAAGGCGATCGTTACAAGGTTCTGACCGATATTCTCGGTGCCGAAGATCACCTGGGCGATATGGACTTCAAAGTGACCGGAACCCGCAAGGGTATCACCGCCTTGCAGATGGATATCAAGATCAAAGGTCTCTCCAAAGAAGTGATGTCTGAGGCGTTGACGCAGGCAAAAGACGCGCGCGAGCACATCTTGCAGAAGATGCTGGAAGTAATTCCTGCACCGCGTCCGCAGCTTAAAGATTTCACCCCGCGCATTTCCACGGTCAAAGTGCCCGTTGACAAAATCGGTGCCATTATTGGCCCTGGTGGTAAGAATATCCGCGCGCTGCAGGAAACAACGAACACCAAAATCGACATTGAAGAAGATGGTACTGTGTTCATTTCCGCTAAAACTGGCCAGGATGAAGCGGCTGCTCGTGAACAGATCCAGTTATTGACTGAATCCGCTGAAGTCGGCCATATCTACACCGGTAAAGTGGTGCGTACGACAGATTTTGGTGCATTTGTCCAGATTCTGCCCGGTACCGACGGTATGGTGCATATTTCACAGCTGGATTCTGAGCGTGTGAATTCTGTTGAAGACGTCTGCCAGGTAGGGGATGAGTTGACGGTGATGGTTACCAATGTAGACAGCAACGGCAAAATCCGCTTGAGCCGTCAGGCTGTACTGGAAGGTTGGACAGTGGAAGAAGCGCAAGAGCGCGACCGCCCGTCCAAACCGCGCAGTGGTGGCGATCGTGGCAATAGCCGCGGCCGCAGTGGCGGAGACCGCGGGGGTGACCGCAGCGGTAATCGCTCTCCTCGACGCAACTAAGATTATCTTGTTTGTAAAACAGGCGGATGCAAGTGCATCCGCCTGTTTTTTTTTACGCCCTTTTCTATGTTGTTAATGGAAATCTTGAATATCTTAACCCCTTGTTAAAAAGTGCTTAATACATATAGCCGATAATTATTCCATTAACAAAACCAAT
>CAYMNB010000060.1:0-15925 GCA_964391725.1 uncultured Anaerolineaceae bacterium
TGCGGATTAGAAGTCCGACGCTCTGTCCATTGAGCTACGAGGGCAAACAACACCATTTTACCATCATGCGTGGGTATGTGAAGGATTTGTTTGTCTACTGAATGCGCGGGCGAATGCCCATATAGACCTTATGCCCGCCGATGGTGCGCAGGATGGTGAGAGCCGGGCGTTCGATGATCTCCTCCAACTGGTTGGAAGACAGCGGCAGGTTGCCATTAGCCAGCAAGGCACGAAAAACAGCCTCAACCATTTGTGTCTGGGGGGTGATAAAGTCAGGCTGTTGGGCGCAATGATCGATCAAGATCTGCTGCAAGCCATCCACCTGGGTGACCTCAGCGGATTCAGGATGGATCCAGTCAATGGTCTTTTGGGTAGAGGGGCTGTCAAAATAGGCTTTGTGTTCTGCACACAGGCATTTTTGCAGATGGACCAACCAGTCATGTTCGTAGCGTTTCCACCACTCAAAATCAATGGAAAACGGAGTATCCAGGGTTGGTTTTAATAATGACATTGGAATTTTTGCAGCCATCTTATCCCTCCTTTGCCCCATCGATTAACCGGTAATACAAATCTCCGGTGTGTTCTACCCAATTCACTTTTTCCAGTAAGGCTAACAGGGTTCTGGGCGGACAACGCATGACAAGATTGGTCGCGGCATACAGTTCCTGCCCATGCACGTGTCCCTGCGGGTTGAGTTTCATTAATTCCCGCATCAGATGATGCACGGTTTTATCGAAATACTGGGGTGTGGGTGTGGTGACCCAATGGTCAAGCAAGGCTTGCTCGTCTGCAATGCCGAACAACATACGGTCGTTATAGCCGGCATTGATCAATTCCATCTGCATGCTGAACGAGATCTGGTTCTGTTGATTGAAGTCAACCACACGGATCCATTCGCGGGCGGGGCGTTTCTTTTCCGGGCGGATGATGACCTCACCGGGATTCTTTCCCTTTTTGATGTGAATCAGGCTGCCTGGGAGGAGGCCGACTTTCTGGTACCAGGCTTTCAAGCCAGCCACAAAATTGAATGGTTTTGCCACCCACCCGGCAAATTCTTTGCGGTTCTGGCCGTCAATGAACTTAAAGCGGATATGTGGAGTTTCAATAGAGGTCGGGAAGAAATTTTTCAACGCCGGCGTCAATGGAAGGGTGCCTGACACCCAATGGGGGAATATCAGGCTGAAAGTTAGTTCATCTTTGCCTTCTTCATCTCCAGTGACGGTGTTAAGTTCGTACTCATCTGCAATCATTCCCTCAAACATAGTCAACATGTCGTCGATCTCGTTCTTTGAAGATTCATCAATGAGAATTGATTGCAGGACAGATGGGTGCTCGTTTATCTCTTTGGGTTCACGCGAAGTTAAGTACCAGAGGATATCACCTGATGGGCCAACCTCGTCAAAGCGGGGATCATTTTGTAAGGCGATGTTCAAGGAGAACTCAAGGAGAGCCTGGTTGCTGTCTTTCAGGCCGATCTGCTCAATAATGTCAGCCGTGCTGACTGGTGTGTCGCCGGTGAAATCCAGCACTGCTTCAGCCAGGTTCATGTGTCCGGCATTGATATCAATTAACAACGCCTCGGGGAACCATTGTTCCGCAATGTTGCCAAAACTGCCGGAAGCCACGATTTGCTGCTGTATATCTTTCATCAGCTGGTCACCATAAGCTTGCATGACAATTTCTGGTTCAAGATCCGGGTCGTTCTCATCCATCAAGCTGAATTCATTGAGGATGTGGTCTTCGATGCCAGTGGCAAATTCACGCTGCTCACCATTGCCAAATTCGACTGTGATGATCTCAAAGTCTCCATGGTCGGGGTTGGTGCCGCTTCTTTTAGACACCACTTTGCCAGGCTGCATGTCGAAATAGGAAAAGGTTAAATGATCGCCGGTTTCATAAGTTTCTACTGGCCGAAAGACGTTCAAATTCTTATTTTTTTTCTGAATAGCTGCCTTTTTTTGGTCGATTCGATTTTTCACCAGGGCTTCGGTGATTGCTTGCTGCGTTTGCGGTACTTCTTTTTCAAGCAGCCAGTTGTAGATAAAATCTATATCAGGGGGGTCAACGTGAAAATCCTTCCAGATGGAGGTTTTTTTCAGCGTTCCCTGTTTTTCAGTTGATAAAGACATAAATTGTGATTCTCCAAATATGATTACATGCTAATTATACCTAAAACCGGTTCTTTAAGGTTACTAATCTTTTACTTGTGCCAAAGATCACTGGCAATCGGATGAAAGCCAATTATAGGGGTTGACCTGGGCACCATTGACGATTAATTCGTAATGAAGATGCGCACCCGTTGAGCGGCCGGTTGACCCGATCTCGCCAATGAGGTCACCTGCTTTGACAAAGTCGCCCACTTTGACGAATGACTGGGCTTGATGGTAGATGGCGCTATAGATACCGTACCCGTGGTCTATGTAGGTTGCCAAACCCCTGACGGTGAATTCTTCGGAAACGGCTACGACTCCATCGGCAGGTGCGTAAATGTTCAGGTTGGCACAGACGCCATAATCAACACCTGTATGAAAATTGAAGAATGTGCCGTTGTTATAATTCCGGTTTGTTCCATACCAATCGCGAACACAGATTGGTGCTTCCAATGGACATAAAAAGGGGAGGCTCCAGTATTTTTCTTCCGTAATCTGACTGATGATGTTCCCAATAATTTCATCTTCGCTACGCATCGCAGGCATGTCGAGGGTGGCGTTGTCAACGGTTAGGTTCAAGACACCAAAAGCAGTTGCGTAAGAAGGCAAATATTGTTCAATGGCAAACAGCCTGCCATCAGATGGTGTGATTTGCAGGATAAATTCGTTGAGTCCAACGGGATGTATGGCATTCAGTCCCTGGTGGGCTATGTAAGTATTGGCTCCGCTCTCATAAAAATGAAGCTCTCTGCCTTGAAAAAATCCCTGAAGGTCAGCTTCTTGTGTGGTGACCACTTCGATTGTCATAATGCTGCCCTGACGAAGTGCGTCTGGGGTGATGTTCAGCGAGCGGACGATATCTGAAAGTAATGGCGATTGTGCTTCTGCTGTGGTTCGCCGGAATAAGGGTCGACCGGGTAAGAATGACCAGGTGTTGTTTTGCCGGTTGTCTTTGGCGATCTGCCAGACATTGGTGTTGTGTAAAGCCGATTGTTCCAGCAGGGTTAGTGCTGATGAAGTGTCAGTAAATATCTCATACATCTGACGATCTTCCTGCAGGGGAACGATAAAGCGGGCAGACTGATACATCTGTGAAGGGCTGGCGATCTTGTTGACTTTTGCGAGAACATCTGGCGCCACCTGGTATTCAATACTCAGGTTGTGCAGTGTTGCGCCTATGGGCAGGTTAATGGTGGTCAGTACACCGGATATACCTTCCATCCCCGGCAGAATCAATTCGGTGCCGATCGGGATCAGGTTAGGGTTCTGTATGCCGTTAACGCTGATTAGTTCATCAAGCGACACCCCAAATTCGGCAGCGATGGTTGCCAGCGTATCGCCGGGTTGAACGATGTAGGTGGGATCTCCAGCGTCTTCCTGGAGTTGTTGGCCCGGGGCTACAGACCTGTTGGTAAAACCAGCAAGAAGGATGGCAAAAAAACATAAAAACAGGTAGGTTCTACGACGCATGGTTTAATTCTACCCGGTCTTGCAAAGAAAAGTTGTCAATTTGAGATGGGTGGGTTTCGAGAATGTACCTGGCAGGCTGGGCAGGGGCATAGGCAGGCCGCCAACGCCTGGCAATGGTTTTGTCAACCACCGTTAATTCCTCAGATAGCCAGATCACAGCGATATCGAAGCGCATGAAGAACATGTGGATGGAAGAATCCAAAATTGAGGAGCGCGCAAGGGTGAACAGCATGCCATGATCAGACTGGATTGACTTTCTGCCCATGTATCCTAAGAACCGCTTGAGAAATGTGTCGGCAAGTTCTACATGCAGGATTGTATTTGAGGACGGATTTATCAGTTGGTTTGCCATTGTGTTACCGCAGTCAAGTTTACCATATGCTGTATACTACAGAAAAATGTAACTCACTATGAAATCAATTATAAAGGAGGAAGGTGATGGCCAACCAATTCGATCAACAAGTGACCTTTATTTACACAAGCAATCTTTTAGAGACCTCAAGATTCTACGAGGATGTACTTGGGTTGGAACTGGTATTGGAACAGAGCAACTGCCGTATTGTTAAGGTATGCGAGAATGCTTACCTCGGTTATTGCGAACGTTGTGTGCCTGAAGATAAGCGCGGCGTGATATTAACATTTGTGACGGACAATGTAGATGAATGGTATGACAAGTTGCTGAATTCAGGGGTACAATTCGAAAAATCCCCGGCATATCATCCAGACTACAACATCTATCATTGTTTTTTCCGCGATCCCAATGGATATTTGCTGGAGATCCAGCGTTTTCTTACCCCCCTCTCATAATGAGAACAAATGAAACCACAGGAGCAAGACAACATGAAGCGCGATACCCGTTGGTATGACTATATTCTTATTAACATCAATTATCTGGCGCTGACAACCCGTTCGCAAACTCTGGCACCTTTAATCATCCCGGTGCTGGTGCAGCAATTCCTGGGGGATGAGGGCAAAGGCGCAGCAGTTGGGACGATCCGTTTGTGGGCTTTGATGGCAGCGGTGCTGGCGCAGGCCTTGTTCGGGTTGCTATCTGACCGCAGTCGCAGCAAATTCGGGCGAAGGCGACCCTTTATTTTGTTTGGCAGTGTCAGTGAAGTCGTTATCTTCATGCTGATCGGTTTTGCGGCGGTGACATTCAGCGGCAATACCGGTTACATGGTGCTGTTCGTCCTTTATATAATATCTATGTTGTCTTCCAATCTTGGGCACGCTGCCACGCAAAGCCTGATCCCCGACCTGGTTCCCGAAGAAAAACGGGGTATGGCTTCCGGCATCAAGGCCCTGTTCGAGTTGCCCATTCCTGTCATTTTGGTTTCTCTTTTGATAGCGCCGCAGGTGGCGAAAAACAATTTGTGGCTGGCATTGGGCATGACAAGTTTTGTGGTGTTACTCGGGGCGGGGTTAACGATGCTGGTGAAAGAAAAGCCGGTCACAGAGGATCCCGCGCCGATCGATTGGAAGCCATTCCTGAACCTCTTTTTGATGACGGTGGTATTCACAGTGGTGATTTTGGGGACAGGTGAAATTGTAAATTCAGTTGGAAATCTGGCAACGCAGCTGGATGGCAACTTCCTCATGGTAGTGGCTGGCATTCTGGGGATGGCGGTTGCGGTAGTGATCGGCGTGCGCCTTAGCATAACAACAGCGCTTGGCTTTAAAGAAACCAGCCAGCGCAAGAGTTATGTCTGGTGGGTGATCAACCGTTTGGCTTTTATGGTGGGTTTAACCAACCTGGCTACGTTCATGGTGTATTTTCTGCAGGAAAAATTCGATCTGGTGCGTGAGGCTGCTGCAGTGCCTGCCAGCCAGGTCACCATGCTGGTTGGTGTTTTCGTTTTATTACTCGCTATCCCGACCGGATGGCTGGCTGACCGGTTCGGCAAAAAATTGTTGCTGGTAATCAGCGGATTGATAGCCGCCGCCGGGGTGGCGGTGCTGCTGGTGTTTCCTGGTATGGAAGGGGTCTATCTGGCAGGCGTCATGGTCGGTGCCGCCGCTGGTATTTTCTACTCCGCCAACTGGGCGTTGGGTACCAGTCTGGTGCCAGCAGACAATCCCGGGAAATACTTGGGCATTCAAAACCTGGCTGGCGCTGGCGCTGGCGCGATTGGGGCCTATCTGGGCGGTCCGATCGGTGATAAAGGCGGGTATGTGATCCTGTTCATCATCTACGGATTCATGTTTTTGCTCTCAGCCCTGGCTTTGTTGGGCATCCGCGAACCGGAGCTCAAAACAGGATAGTATTTTTTGATATTACGATATAATAAACCCCAAAAGGAAGCATTGGAGTCATTATGAACGAACAGAACAGATTCCCAGGTCAGACCACCATCGCTCCAGAAGTGCTGTTGGATATAGTACGCCTGTCTGTGTTGAGTGTTGAAGGGGTGTCCCGGTTGGCCGATACGCCGGGAGAGATCAATCGGTTTTTTTCCAAAGGATCGGGCGAGGGAGTTCACATCGTTATAGAAGATGATGTGGTCAACACAGCGGTGTACGTGGTATTGAAGCCGGAATATGAGGTGTTGAATGTTGCACACGCCATTCAGGCTAAAGTCGGCCGGGCCATTTCTGAAATGGTGGGAATGACAGCCGGCAATATTGATGTTCATATCGAGGATGTCGATTGTGACATTCCCAGCAAATTGTAATTTCTTATGAAATCAAGGACCATTGCACGCAGTATTGCTCTTCGCGCTTTATACGAAATCGACCAGAGCAGCCATGAACCAGGTCTGGTTTTGGAAAATTTATGGGATTTGGATGACGATCTGGATGAAGGAGTGCGTGAGTTCTCCTTAGAAATTGTTACAGGGGTGCTTCCCCTGATAGAAGAGTTGGACATTGTGATTGCTGACCATGCGCCAGAATGGCCGATGGATCAAGTAGCGATCATTGATCGCAATATTCTGCGAATTGCCACGTGGGAATTCGCGATCAGTCGTAGAACACCGCTAAAAGTCGCCATTAATGAAGCTATCGAACTTGCCAAAGTGTTTGGTTCAGACAGCACACCCAGGTTTGTCAATGGCGTTTTGGGCAGTCTTGCCAACAAAGAAGAAGAAATCTATCAGCGTTTTGTCAGGTATATGCAAGGATTGTAAGAGGGAATACACATGCCGCGAACAAGGAAAAAACCAATCAATAAATTCTTGCTATTATTGACTTTTTGCTTGATGGCGACGGTATTATGGGGCTGTGGTGCCATAGTTGAACCTGAACTCTCTGATATGGCAACCCCTGAACCGACGGTGGAACCGGAAAAACACGTCAAAGTGACATTTCAGGTGAATGTGCCATCTGGTACGGCTGCTGACTTGCCAGTCTATTTACATGTCATTGATGATGTTACAGGAATATCATTCAATGCGGTCACATATGAGGTTCCGCGCGTCACTGGTGATAAATTTGTTGTTCATATCAACGTGCCCATCAATAGCCTGGTTAAGTATCGCTATTCGTTGGGCGGGCGGCAATATGAACGCAATATTATGGATGAAGTAGTGACATATCGTTGTGTGCATGCTTACCAGCAGACTATCATTGAAGACACTGTGGTTTCCTGGGAAGGATATGACTCTTATGATGGAAACTATGGCCGCGTAAATGGCCTGGCTTACTCAACAGAGGGTGAACCCATTGAGGGCCTCATTGTTACGATTGCCGGGATGGAAACAAGGACAGACGAAAATGGTTTCTACCAGTTTGAAGTCGTCCCGATCGGCATCCATAACCTGGTAGCGTACAGCAAAGATGGCAGTTACCGTGTATTTCAACAATTGGCCACCGTTGGCACTTTGCTGGAAACCAAAGCCAACCTGCTGCTCGATCCGGCTGCATTAGTGAGGGTGGTGTTTATTCTTGATACCCCCGAGGATGAGTTGGCGGGTTTGCCTGTGCGCATGATCGGGAATTTCTCTCAATTTGGCGGCGGCGAAGCATTGCAGTGGGGCGGTGTGAATGTCGCCGCTGCAGCAGCCCCCATGATGGCACGCGGCGAGGATGGCCGTTATCGGTTGGATGTCATCTTGCCTGTGGGCGCGGAAGTTCATTATAAATACACCCTGGGGGATGCTTTTTGGAGCGCTGAACAGCAACAAAGCAGTCATTATGTGACACGCAAGCTATTTGTACCGGCGTATGACACTGTTATCGAAGAATCGGTGGAGAGCTGGAATATCAGTGAGTTTGGGTCAATTTCGATCATTGCAACAGTACCGGAACCGCTCAACCAGGGAGGAGTATGGATACAGTACAAATTCATCGACTGGATGGAACCGATTCCGATGTGGCAGGTGGATGATCAGACCTGGTTCAGTGTGTTGACCAGCCCGCTGCAATTCTTTGGCAGCGTTACTTATCGCTATTGTCTGGATGGTGACTGCGATATGACCCCGGAAGTAAATCCTGACGGGTATCTGATTCAACGCAACCTTGAACTACTGCCCGAAATTCAAAACGTACAGGATGAGGTGTACGGCTGGCGGGTGATTGAAGAGTAGGTTGTTTTAGCGAAAGAAAACAGCCATAAAACTAAGAATCAGGAAGGGGGCATAAGGCAGAGCGGTGAAGGCTTTGTGCTGTTTGCGCAGCATGGTAACGATCACGTAGACACCCGATATGAGACCGCCAAGGATGATGCCCAGAAGAAGCACTGAGATAATGCCGGTAAAACCAGAAACAGCACCCAATACTGTAGCCAGGGTGACATCACCGAAGCCTAAGGCGACTTCATCGACTTTCTCTGTGCGGCGTTTGTTGATTACTTTGACAAACAGAATGCCGAACAGGTAAAGGATGTACATGATGGCAAAGCCAGTCAGAGCGCCATACAAAACCTCGGCGAAGCCAAACTGCGTGTAGCCTATATAACCGCAAAGAATAAGACCTACAAGACTGGTACTGTGCAGCACCAGGCGGTGTTCAAGGTCGATTATGAAGACAGTTGCCAGGTAAATGATTAACAAGGCCCAAAGAATATTTGGCAGCGAACGATTCACAAGGTAATAGGTATACAGGAATAACAAAGGGATGATGATAGCGACCAGCCAGTGGCGCAGGTTTGGAAAGCGAAAACAATTGCTGCAGCGCTGGAGAAGAATGTAACGCCAACCCTTGCGGGGGTGTTCACAGAAGGAGCAATGCGTCGTAAATTTAACTGGACGACGGGGGAGGATGTCAGCCAGGTAATTGACCAGCTGGGATGCAAGAAAACCGGCAACCAGGACAAGAAGAAACGTGATTATCAACATGATACCTACTCCTGATACAATCTACAATCTGCGAACGATGGAGGTTTTGTTACAATACCTATTATACAGAGGAATACCAAGAAAACAGGCCGATGACAACAGCAATTGAGCAATTAATTAATGAGTGGCAATCGAAAGGAACTTTCCAAGAGAATTTTGTCTATTGCCATACGCGGGCCAGAGGCGTAGCGAAAACAACCCCTTTTCCCGCAGATTTGGACGACAGATTGGCGGCGGTTTTTCTCAGGCAGGGCATTCATTCCCTGTTCGAGCATCAAAGTCTGGTCTGGGATAATGTGCATGCGCATCGGGGTGTCGTTGTCACTACCCCGACTGCCAGTGGCAAAACGCTGGCGTACAACCTGCCTGTGCTGCAGCAATTGCTGCAAAGCCCTCATGCCACTGCTCTGTATTTGTTCCCGACTAAAGCACTTTCTTTTGACCAATTGAACAATTTGACAGAGATCGCTGACAAATTTCGTGAACTCCATCAATTTCTGCCCTTCGTTGCCGCGAGTTATGACGGCGACACACCGCAAAGCATGAGAAAAGCCGTTCGTGACAATGCAACCATCATGCTAACGAACCCGGATATGCTGCATCTGGGGATTTTGCCGCACCACACCGGCTGGGAGCGGTTTTTTCGCAATCTTTCTTTTGTGGTGATCGACGAGATACATACCTATCGGGGAGTGTTTGGTTCACATTTCGCCAATGTGATGCGGCGATTGCGTCGGATTGCTGAATTCTATGGAAGTACGCCAAAGTTCATTTTGACATCGGCAACGATTGCCAATCCTTTGGAACATGCCAGGCATCTAGTGAATGAAGATGACATTATGCTGGTTGAGGAAGATGGCGCACCACATGGTGAGAAGTATTTCTTTTTATACAATCCACCTGTGATTAACAAAGAATTGGGTGTGCGCAGTCCGGCGTCTGTCGAAGGAATTCACCTGGCAGGTGATCTTTTACGCTATCATATCCAGAGCATTCTTTTTTCGCGAACGCGGCGGGGGGTTGAGATTATCCTTCACCAATTAAAACAGCGCTATCCGGTCGCACTGCGTGAAATTCGTGCTTATCGCAGCGGATATCTGGCGGAAGAACGGCGGAAAATTGAAGCCGATCTGCGCGAAGGGCAGACGAGGGTGGTGGTGGCAACCAGCGCGCTGGAATTGGGCATCGATATCGGTAATCTCGATGCAGCCATTCTGGTCAGCTACCCTGGCACGATCTCGTCCACGTTGCAGCAGGCAGGCCGCGCGGGGCGCAGCGATAAACCAGCTTGCGCCATTTTGATTGCCTCTGCCAATCCGTTGGATCAATTTCTGGTCAAACACCCCGCGTATTTGTTTGGGCGTACGCCTGAGCACGTATATATCGATCCAAACAATTTGTTAATTTTGATCAATCACCTGCGCAGTGCCTGTTTCGAATTGCCATTCAAAGAAGGTGAAAGATTCGGAGATCTTGACCCTGATTTGCTGAAAGCTCTGTTGTCAATGTTCGTTCAGAGTGGTGAGTTGATCGAAAAGAACGGCAAGTTTTTCTGGATGCGTGATGCCTATCCCGCCAGTGATATTTCACTGCGGTCTGCTTCGGGGGTGATTGTGACATTACAGGTAGCCCAGGGAGACCGATTTGTTACGGTAGGAGAAGTGGATGAATTGAGTTCCTATTGGATGGTGCATCCGGGGGCGGTCTATTTGCATGAAGGGCAGATGTATTTCGTGGAAGAATATGATCTTGAGAAGAAAAGTGTGCATTTGCGTGAATTTCATGATGACTATTTTACGGAGGCGGTTAAACACAGCGAGTTATCACTGGTGATGCAGGAAAAGCAGCGTAACAGCGGTGCGCTTGTGTTGTCCTATGGAGAGATTGATGTGACATCACAGGTGGTTGGTTACCGCCGTATCCGCTGGGAGACACACGAACTGATTGACCAACAAACGATCGAAATGCCCTCTCAGAATTTACGCACACCAGCAGTATGGTTTGCCATTCCCGAGCTGGTGGCTAACCAGCTGCGCGAGGCTGATCTTTGGAGCAATGATGCCAATGTGTACGGGCCGTTATGGACAGCCATCCGCAAGTTGGTAAAACGCCGCGATGAATACCGCTGCCGCCTGTGTGGAGTCAAGGAAAATGGGCAATCTTTTCATGTACATCATAAAATTCCTTTCCGGCGGTTTGCAACCGCAGAACAAGCCAATGCGATGGATAATTTAATCACCCTGTGTCCTGCCTGCCATCGTGAAGCAGAGCAGAATCTGCGAAAAAAAAGCAGCCTCAGCGGATTGGCATATGTGCTGCACGGATTGTCTCCGCTGCATCTGATGTGCGATGGCGGTGACATTGAAGTGAGCGTTGATGAAGATTCTACCCTGGCGGAGGGTGAAACGGTAATCGTGTTCTTTGAGATGGTTCCCGGGGGCGTTGGCTTGGCGCAGGCCTTCTTTGAGTCATTTGAAAAGATTCTACACGATGCCTATCAGCTGGTCTCTGCTTGTGAATGCAAGGATGGCTGTCCGGCTTGCGTTGGCCCAGCGGGAGAAAATGGCATTGGCGGCAAGGTTGAAACGTTGGCCTTGCTGAGGTTAATTGGTGGAGACGAGGGCGATGGAATCACTGAGTGACAAACTAAAGGCATTAGGGGTCAAGCTGGGGCTCGACCAGACGGAACCATCAGGGGTAACAAGCAAAACAACGCAAGCTGATATCACTGATTTGCTCCCTGATGCCAAGCTAATCCCAACCATCCATGGAGAGACATTATGGGTGGAAGAGGTATATCATGGGGCGAGAATGCATGGCAGGTTTCAGGTCAAAAGACAAAGCAACTTCCTGCCTATGCTCCAACTGTTAGGTACTGATGTTGACTTCGATCTGGAAACCTGTGTCTTCATGGACACGGAGACAACGGGGCTGGCTGGCGGTACGGGGACACTGGCCTTCATGGTCGGATTGGGTTTCTTCCGTGGTGATGATTTCTATTTGTATCAGGGGTTTTTACGCGATCCGACCGAAGAACTGGCGATGTTAACTTATATTGCCGGCTTACTCGAAGGGAAGAACACGGTTGTTACCTACAATGGCAAAAGTTTTGATGTGCCTTTGATGCACACCCGCTGCACGCTCAACGGATTGGAAAAGCTGTTTGCGCCCATGTATCACATTGACCTGTTGCATTTGGCGAGGAAGTTGTGGAAATATCGACTGCCAAGCCGTACCTTGGGCATGGTGGAGAATGAGATTCTGGGTTTCCATCGGTCTGCAGAAGAAGTGCCGGGGTGGATGGTGCCTGAGCTCTATTTTGAGTACCAAAAGACGGGGGACTCAACTGTGGTGCTGCCGGTTTTTTACCACAATGCCATGGATATCCTCTCTTTGGGGGTACTGCTGCAGGTGACGGCTTCTTTGCTCGATAATCCGGCCTCCTTGGACTCACCGGGGGTTGACACCGTGTCCGTTGCAAGAATGGCTGCTGAACAGGGAAATATCGAAAAAGCGGTCGCACTGTATGAGCAGGGTTTGCAAGACGACATGCCCACCGAGGTATATGTGGAAACACTGCTGCGCTTCGCAACCATCTATAAACGTGACAAACTTTGGCATTCTGCCTGTGTTCTTTGGGAGAAGGCAGCCGAAAAGGGGTCTCTGTGCGCTTGTGAGGAACTGGCAAAATACTATGAACACACATCGAAAGAATACCAGGTTGCCATTCAATGGGTCAATCAAGGTTTTAAATTTTTCGAAGAAATGAAGTTGGGGGGATATGAACGCACCCGCATGGAGAAAGCCTGGCAGCATCGGCTGGAACGATTACTTGATAAATGGGCCAGGCAAAACAAATCCTGAGCATTGGCGAACACATTGAAATGCGGTATAATCCACAAGGCATGCGGGGCGTGGCTCAGCCCGGTTAGAGCGCGCGGTTCGGGATCGCGAGGTCGGCGGTTCAAATCCGCCCGCCCCGACAACAATGAAAAGGTTTACGGCAAATATACCGTGAACCTTTTTGATTTCATTGGTCTTTGCCTGTCACGAATAAGGAAACTCTCACTATCAGGTTCATGATTTGGATAATAACTTGCACAGTTGAATACAACCTTTTGGGCAGCCATCTGTATAATGGTTTGTATCCGTTTGGATGAAAGTTGGATATATGCAATCACGTCGGATTCTATTGCTCATCTTTGCAGGTATAACCATCATGGCAATGGTGATGGTGGTTGTGTTGCTGCGAATAACCCACATAGAAGAGGACGAATTAGGCCAACCATTAGCTCGCCCAACATTGCCGCTGCAGGAGTCTGATGCGCAAATAAACACAACCGATGACGACCAGCGCTGGCTGGTGCCTGATTCGGAATTGATCAATAGCCCAACCGCTGTAGGATTTGATGTTGCGTCGTTCATTAGGGGCTCTTATCTGGCATCCTTTGAACAGGAGTATCAGAAGGAAACTTTCACGGGGATTGCTATGGTTGAACGTACAGCGATCGGCCATTCCATCCATCCTAAGCTGTTGTTGGCTTTGATCGAGTACCAATCTGGCTGGGTTTCAGCGAAAAACGAAGCGCAAATAAGGCATGCCTCCGGGATAGGGTTGGAGAACAGCCCGCACGAAGGCTTTTATCAGGAACTCTATTGGTCAGCAGATAGGCTGGCTTACGGCTATTATGCGCGAAGGGTGGGTGCGCTCAACTCAGTGGGCCTGCGGGATGGCGGCATGGTCAGTCTACCGGAGGGCATGAATGCGGGTTCAGCGGCGGTTTTTTATTTCTTCAGCCTGGTATGCGACACGTCATGCTGGGCAGAGGCAATTGAAAACAATGGGTTTGCAAATACATACCTGGCGATGTTTGGTGATCCTTATGATGTGGCAATCGAACCTTTACTGCCGCCAGATTTGCAGCAACCTGCAATGCAATTGCCATTTGAAAGGGGCGTGATCTGGTCATTCACCGGGGGGCCGCATCCTGCCTGGGGCAATGGCTCCGCCTGGGCTGGGCTGGATTTTGCACCGCCCAAAGAAGTTTTGGGTTGTGTACCTTCAGATGAATGGATCGTGGCGGTTGCTGATGGTTCCATTGTACGGTCTGAACTGGGTCTGGTGATGCAAGACCTGGATGGTGATGGCATTGAGCAGACCGGGTGGGCAGTATTGTATTTCCATGTGGCAACAGAGAATCGCATCGCTGCCGGAACAAAGGTCAGGGCAGGTGATAGGATCGGGTATCCTTCCTGTGAAGGGGGCTTTTCAACCGGCACTCATCTTCATATCGCCCGCAAGTACAATGGGGAGTGGATACCGGCGGACCAGGACATACCTTTTAATCTGGATGGCTGGATCTCATCAGGAACTGGTTCCAGTTACAATGGAATCTTGCAGAAGAATGGACAAATCGTTGAAGCAGTGGACAGACCGGATGAAAAGAACCAAATCGGGCGTTGATAGATGGTTCCCCTTTGTTGTGGGAGTTAGCATACTTGTGGCATCACTGGCCTGTGCACAAGACACTGTCAGTGTTTCCATGTTGATGGAAACGCAATCTGCACTACAAACCCTGGCAGCGCAAGCAACTGTGCCACCAGAGGAAGAACAAGTAATGATAGCTTTTGTTGAGGCTGTCATCGTTCCGGGGCCACTCGAAATGGAAACAATTGAGGAAGACGTTTGGGAGGTTGAGCCAACTCCTGAACCGGTGACTCTCCCCACGGCCAGTGCGAGTGATCCCGGCACGGTTCGTTATGTAACGATGAATGGAGATACGATCAACAGTGTGGCAAGACGTTTTGAGGTAAATAGCGTCGAGATCAGTGGTTTGGATGGGTTGAATCCTCTCTATTTCCTGCCTGCCGGACGCGAACTCATTCTGCCTGACAGGGTAGAGGGGACAAGCCCTCCGGATGTACTGTTGCCGGATAGTGAATTGATTTATTCTCCAACTGCGTCTGATTTTGACATTGCAGCCTTTGTGAACGGCGCGGGGGGGTATCTTTCCAGCTATCGGGAGTCAACGGTGGATGGGATGTTGTCGGGCGCAGAGATCATTGCCCGAGTTGCTTCCAAACATTCCATCAATCCACGCTTGTTGCTGACGCTGCTGCAATACCAGAGTGATTGGGTGTACGGAAACAATCCAAGCAATACTCAGCGTCAATATCCGATGGGTTATTTTGACACCAATGCAGTGGGTTTAGAAAAACAGCTCAATTGGGCTTGCCGGCAGCTTTCCACCGGTTATTACGGTTGGCGCACTGGCAGACTGCTTTTCCTTACTTTTCCGAATGGTGGGTCAATCCGGCTGTCGCCTTTTTTGAATGCAGGCACAGTTGGGCTGGAATATTTCCTGGCGCAAACGCGTAATGTGGAAACCTGGTATGATGCCCTGTATGGGGTCAGCAGTGTGTTGGAGCTGCATTCGATTTTCTTTGGCGATTTTTGGGCGCGCAGCCGCCAATTTGAGCCTTATCTGGATGGCAGTTTATCGGTACCGCCGATGGAATTTCCCTTTGAAACAGGACGTTCCTGGAATTACACCGGAGGTCCGCATGAAGCCTGGGGCGAGGGAACGCCTTTTGCTGCGCTGGATTTTGCCCCGATGGGCGTGGCAGATTGCAATTTAACCAACGAATGGATAACGGCCATGGTTTCGGGCATCATAGTGAGGTCTGAACCTGCCACGGTGGTGGTCGATACCGATATGGATGGTGATGAGCAGACCGGATGGGTGGTATTTTATTACCACGTACGCTCTGATGGCAGGATTCCGACAGGTGTCACTGTTGAACAGGGAGCCCGGATCGGGCATCCATCCTGCGAAGGCGGAACGTCTACAGGGACGCACGTGCATATTGCGCGGAAATTCAATGGAGAGTGGATATCGGCTGGTGAACCGGGTGCACCCTGGGTGATGAGTGGTTGGATGGCGATGAATGGGCCAACATCTTACCAGGGCTTACTGGTTAAGAATGATGTGATCATCAAATCGAGCCGGGTCAGTTCGGTGGAATCCAGTG
>CAYMNB010000061.1:0-15727 GCA_964391725.1 uncultured Anaerolineaceae bacterium
ATCTTCAACGATCAATATTTTAGCCATAAACGATTTCCTCCTTGCGCACCGGCAGGGTGAAGGAGAAGGTCGCACCTTCGCCCGGCACACCGCTGCTGGTAAACCAGATCTCACCACCATGCATCTCAATAATTGTACGCGTGATCCATAACCCCAGGCCTGGCCCGGCGCTGGAAATCACCAGTTCATCACCGCCGCGATAGAAACGTTCAAAAATGCGCCCGGCGGCTTCTGGCGGGATGCCAATGCCGGTATCGCTGATATCCATCTGCAAATAATCACCACGCTGACGCGCACGCAAGGTGATGCTTCCCTGGTCTTCGGTGTACATATAAGCATTGTTGACCAGGTTTTGGATCACCTGCTGCATACGTTGGGCATCCGCCGGCACCGGCGGCAGGTCTTGTGGCAGGTCCACCACAATTTCCATCGGGCGGTTCTCACGACGGCTGCGCGCCCTGAATTCCTCTCCGGTGGCATTAACCAGCCCGGCGACATCCACCATGCCATATTGCAGCTTCATTTGCCCGGCATCGATTTGCGACACTTCCAGAATGTCATCGATCAACAACTGCAGACGGTCGCAGTTCTTTCTCGCCATGTTCATGAACATTTCCTGCTGGGTGTTCAGGGGGCCGGTCATCTTGCCCAGCACGACTTCCACCGCGCCTTTGATCGATGTGATCGGCGTGCGCAGTTCATGGCTCACATTGGTGACAAATTCCGATTTCAACCGTTCTGCCATGGCTTCGGCGGTGATGTCGCGCAGGATGATGACCGAACCGAGGAAAGCGCCTTCACGCACCACAACAGCGCCCTGGATGAACAACACCTGGCCGCTTTCGCGCTCAATACGCTGAGAAATGATACCCTGGTCGAACTCATTGCTGGTATCATCAGCCGCCCAGCGCATCAGGTTCCGATACCATGCCAGCAACTGCCCGCTCTGAAACTGGCCGAAGATTTCATCCAGCATGGTACCCACCAGCAGCGAAGACTCCAGTTGCAGCACACGCACTGCCGCCGGGTTGGTCAACACCACCTTGCCAGTTTCGTTGACCACCAACACACCATCTGCCATGGAGCTGAGGATGGCCTGCAGGTTGTTATTAAGCATTTCATATTGCGCCAGGCCGCGCTCCAATTCATTGGTGCGCTCAGCTACCAGTTTTTCCAGCGACTCACGCATGGTGCGTGTTTCGAAGAAGTTGGTAGCGTTCACAATCGAAATGGCAATATGGTTGGCAAGCGCGCGCGCAATATCCATCGCGGAGGCGTCAAAGGCATTCACCTGCGGCGATTGCACCCAGATCCAGCCCCAGAATTGCGAAGAAACCACCATCGGCACGATCAGCAACGACCGTGTCCCCAATGGGTCAAGGTAATTATCTGCCAGCACACCCAGGTCATCGCGCAAGTCGGTGTCCGGGATGTAATAATCAGCGCGGCTCTGGCGCAGCCCGGTCAACAGAGGAATATCAGACAGGTCTTCGGTGAAAGACAGGGCATATTCCGGCTGCTGCGCCACCAACATCAGGTGATCGAAGCGGCTGACCTGGATGATCGCCACCACCGGCGCATCCATCATGCGCGCGCTGTGCAGCAGCGCCAGGTCGTAAATTTGTGCCAGGTTGGTGAGGCCGCCGATTTGCAGGGCGAATTCGTTCAGTTCTCCCAGCCGGTCAGACTCAATATTGAGATCTTGCGCACGCTGGGCGCTTTCTTCAAACAGGAAAGCATTGTGAAGCGACACCGCCGCCTGCGAAGCATAAGCTTGCAGCAACTGGATGGTGCTGCTGTTGTAGGCATCGGCATTTTCATGTTCGATCAACAGCAACCCTAATAACTCAGAGCGCGCCAGCAGCGGCAGCAAGATATGCGTCTGATAACGATCATCTAATAAGCCGCTGGTCACCAAGGCATGCCGGTCATCGTTGGAGGGCAGGTAATGCGGCATCATCACATCGAAGCCAAACCGGTTGGCATCCATCACCTCTGCCAGCGCAAAGGCAGGCAGGTCTACTTGTTGCTGCACACGATGCGGGATCGGTGTCAGATTGCCATCCTGGCGCAGCCAGAGCACCACCCGCTGGGCGTTGATGATTTCATCCATCTGCTGCAGGATACGCTCTACCATCTGCTGGGTTTCCAGCGGCGCACTGGTCACCGACTGCACCGCAGTACTCAATGACTGTAATTGTTCCGCACGTTCCAGCGCTTCCTGATACAGTTCACTGTTCTCAAGCACCAGCGCCACCTGCTGTCCCATAGAGAACAGTATCTGTACATCATCGTCGCTGAAAGCCGCGCTCTCATGGAAATTGTCAATGACAATCACTCCCATGTTACGCGCACCCAGCTGGATGGGCACAAACATCGATGAGATCGGCAGGCTGCCGCCGGTGGCGCGCTGATATAGCATCAGCTCTTCTTCATTCATCGGGTAAGCGCTGGCGAAATCTAAATCATCCACACGCAGCCCCTCACCGCTGCGGAACACCTTCGCCGGGTACGATTCGCCATGCACATCAGCGTAAATACTCAGCAGGCTGTCAACATCGGTATATCCGCGCGCACTGACCACCATCAAGCGCTCCTGGGAATGATCTTCCAGCGCTACCCAGCAGCCTTCGACAGCTGGCAGGTAATCAAAAACGCTCTCCACCAGGATATCGACGATGCCCTGCGGGCCGACGCTCGATAGCTTGCGTGAAAACTGGATCAGCACATTCAGGTTTTCAACCTGCTCACGCATTTGGTTCATGGCAAGAATGCTGGACAGCCGCCCGGCGACATCCCCCATCATCAGGCGGATACCGGTGCGGTCATCTGCGGTGGTCAAATAACCGTCAGGGCTCTGATACAGCAGCATCACTGCCAGTACATAATCATTTCTCACCTCAATCGGCAGGGCTGCCATGCTGCGGAAGTCAAAACTGCGCAGCATCAAGACATCGTTCCAGCTGGTATCCTGCTGGCTGTCTGCCACCGCTGTAATCTCGCGGGTCAGCAGGACTTCCCGCAGGGGGTTGCGCTGACCGAATACAGATTCCAGATTGACACCCTCAGGCATGAAGCCCGCGGTTGCCATGATATGTGCATCACCCTTGATATAAGCTGCCACCACCACACTATGGGCATCAAATTGTGACAGCATTTCGGTCGCCAGCACAGAAAATGCTGTGTTTTCATGGTCCACTTCAGAGAGGGCATCGATCACAAATTGCAATCGCTGGGTGAGGGTGGCAGAACGGTTCATGCTTTCCAGCACCGTCTGCAGCTGTTCATACTGGGTCACCAGCAACTGGTAATCATCGCGGTATCTTACCAGCTGGGTCTCTTTGGCTGCCAGCGCCTCCTGCACAATGCGCAGTGCTTCCTGTGTGTCCAGCAAGATGTCATCCGAGCGCAGCACATACTGCATGAAAGCGCTGTAGAGCTCAAGCGCATCCATGGCGGGCTGATCGGGGCGGAAACCGTCTTCGGGCAACTCCAACTGCACCATGCCCAGCGGCTCGTTGTCTTCATCGCGCAGGACATGCAGGAAGATCTCACCCTGGCGCCATGCCATCAGGTCGCGCTGGTCCTCGATCATATCGGCCAGGCTTTCCATGTGCACAGGTTCAATCACCACCGGCGCACGATTGGCGCTGATGTAATAAGAGCGTGACACCTGTAATTCATCACTGAGCATGGTTTCCACTTCGTGCCAGGGATGCACAGCCTGCTTGATGAAGTCACCACCCTGCGACTCATCGCCCAGCACAAAAGCTCTTTTCATGAGTTCCTCTTCATGATCGAACAGCGAAACCGCCACCAGTTTGAAGGGCGTGGCTTTCTGTAATGACTCGGCAATGCTGCGTAGTTTGTCACCCAACTCAGGCGCGCGCATGGTGTTCATGAAACAGGTTCGCAGGCTTTCCAACGTAGCAAGTTCGCGCCGCAGCAACACCCCGCGGCGGTTCTGGCGGTCATATTGAATGGCATTGCCGATGGCGATGGCGGCCTGGGCGGCCATCGATTCCATCACATCCAGCATCAGGTCATCAAAATGGTGCGGATTTTCCGATTTCAAGATCAACATACCGGCGGGGCGGTCCTGGTAAAAAATGGGCACAAACACCAACGCTGCCAGGTTCAGCGCCTCAGCAATGGCTGGATGGTTTTGTGACAGATCCGGCAGATAGAGGGGCTTTTGTGCGGCAAGCGCCTGTCCCTCGAACTCCGTCAACAATTCTTCAGGGGTTTCTCCGAAGAACTTTTGCACACGCGGATGTTCAGCGAAGAAATACTTCAGGTCATACAACAGGATGGTACCGCGGTTGACATTGGTGATGCGCATGGCCTGTCCATGCAGCATCTGCATCAACACGTCCACATCCAGGGTGGTGCTCAATTCATTGGTTATACGCCGCAGGATGGTCAGATGTTCCACCTGCCTGCGCAGGGTGAAATCGGTTTCAGCGTAGAGGCTCATGCGGTCGAGGAAACCCGCCATGTGGCTGGCAGCGGTTTCCAGCGCGTCACTGTCTGCCGGGCGAAAATGACGCGGCTGGGTGGAAAGTACCCAGATCTCGCCGACACCGTTGCCACGGATGGCGATCGGCACACCGATGGCAGAACGCATGTCCAGTTGTTCGAACAATTCCAGGTAGAACGGCAGCAACTGTGGGCCTTCCACCTGTTCATAGAACAACTGCTCATGCAGGTCGTTGGTATAGGTCGCCTGCATGCGTGCGGTGACCGTCATCGGAAATTGTGGGTCCTGGATGGGCAGGCCGATGCTGTTCTCGTTGATCACGCCTTCAAATAACCGTTTGCGGCAGATATCCAGGCGCAGAGTGCTGTATTCTTTGTCAAATGTGAGCAGCAAGATCAGGTTGCCATTCAACAATTGCAGCATGTTGTCGAGGGTCGCCTGTTGGAACTGTGCCACATCCGTGGCTTCATTGGCCAGGGCAGCGATCCTTTGCAAACTTTCTGCGCGGTTGGCACGCTCACGGCTGCTCTCCAGCAGCAGTCGGTTTTCCAGCGCCGGTGTGGCTTGCTGCACGATCATCTGCAGCACCCGCATAACGCGGTCTAATTCGATATCATTCAATTCACGGTGCCAGGCGGCTTGCAAGTAGCCCAAAAAACGTCCGCTGGCAAGCAATGGCATCAGCACCATATCCTGCAAACCGGCAGCACGCGCCAGGTGATCCATGCCCAACGCGCGGCAGTTACTGTCCAGCGGCGCCTGATGGAACACCAGCGGTTTGCGCTCCTGCACAAGGCGCGCCACCTGCCCCTGCGGGGCGATCTGCACCTGATACAACTCAACCAGTTGTTCTGACAGGCCAAAGAAAGGCAGTTGCGCGTTCAGGGTGTTCCAATCATGGTCATACACCAAAAAACCAAGCATATCCACCTGCACCAGGTCAACGATGCCATTGACCAGACGCTCGAACAAGTTGCCGCCCTGTGATTCGTCCTGCATGACCTCGTTGAAGCGTGAGGCAATGTTCTGTTCGCTCGCCAGCTGGTTCTGCCATTCAAACGACTGGGCGTTAGCAAGCGCCACGCCGATCTGGTGGCTGAATGCCTGCAACAAGCGGCGGTTGCTCTCGGTGAAGGCATAGGTACGCAGCATGCCAAAAGCCAGCGTGCCCACCAGGGCGTCGCCGTTGAACAACGGCACCCCAACCACCGAGTTGAAAGGATAGAAGATGCGTTCACGATACGCCTGCAATTCCTGATGAATGGGGATGTTGTTCACCAGGATAGAGGCGCGTGTTTCAAAGATATGCACGGCAAAACCCGTGTCAGAACCATCCAATTGATAGACATCATCCACGATCTGGAATTGTTTGGCTTCGCCCGGTCGGCCAATCAAACGGTAGGCACGCAGATGATTGCTGTTGATGTCCAGCAAGGTCATTTCGGTGAATTCAGACGGGATAAAGCGATTGAACTGGTCAAGGATATTGCGCACCGTGGCCTGCAGTTCAAAGGTTCGATGGATAGATTCTGAAATTTCCAGCACACTCTCCATCACCCCGTGCGAGATCTCACTGCCGGCCCCTGCGCCGGGTTTCAAACCGAATTCTTCGATCAATTCCACCCGCGCCAGATGGATGAGTTGAAAGTCACGCCCCTCTAAAAACACTTTTTGTGAGCGCACTTCCACCATGCCCACGCCCTGCAAAGACAATTGATCATCGCCGTCGTTGACAAACAAATTCAACAGTTGGTCCTGTTCGGTAAAGCGTGACACGATCAACTGCAGCAGCATCGGTTCACGCCCGGTAATGCCCAAAAGATCGCAGGCTGGTTGGTTGATGCGATAAACCCGACCGCCTTTTTCAATGATGAGCAGCGCTTCACGCTCCTCGCGGCGTTCCTGTGTGTTTAGCAAACGGCGGACACGCAGTTCTGGCAGCCAAATCGCGCACAGGCGAATGGCCAGCCAGATAAGTCCCCCGATTGCTATGAACAGTAAGCCAAGTTGAATGACATCCATTGAAGATTCTTTCAGTTTCAGTCGGTTATCCGGCGATTATGCAAACAGTATGGTTATGCCGGTAATTTTGAGGAAAACGAGATCATGCCTCAGCCATGCTTAAGCTATATTTTTGCGTCTTTCTTCTGCGGCCAATTCAATAATCTCGCGGATATCAGAGAATTCATGGGTATTCGGCGACACAATGCCAATCGCCAGGTCAATCAGCGGGGCTTTTTCGCCGCCGCTCAACTGCACAAAGCCCTGGTCACGGTCAATGAAATTGTAAAAAGTATGCGCCTTTTTAATGAAGGCCGTGCGCAAATGTTCTGCGATGACTGGCGCCAGATGTTCCTTGGTAATCACGATAAAAATCGCGCTGCCAGCATGTCCCGCAAAGTCGTCCAAAGTACCCACCTTGTTGAGCGTGTCGACCAATGTCATGCCCATCAGGCGCAGCACCTCGTTGCCCTGCAAGAAGCCATAAGCGTCATTCAATGCCTTCAGGTTGCGCACCTCGATGTCAATCAGCGCCCAGTCATCATCCATGACCACTGTGCGCAGATGTTCCTCGATCTGCCGCCCGGAGGGCAGGCCGGAGTTGGGATCCACGTAGATCTCGCGTTCAGCGTGCGCGATGGCGTTCTTGATGCGCAGCCGCAGTTCACTGAAATCGAAAGGCTTGGTGATGTAATCATCCGCACCGAGTTCCAACCCCTGCAACTTGTCGCTCAGGTCATCTTTCTGGGTCAGAAAAATGATGGGAATGTAGCTGGTGCGCGGGTGGGTGCGCAAATCTCGGCAGACTTCATATCCATTGATATCTGGCAACATAATGTCCAGAATGATTAAACTGGGCATGAGGCTGCGGGTCTTATCGAGCGCCTCCCGTCCGCCCATGGCGGTCTCCACATCGTAATCTCGCTCAAAGAACATCTTGAGCATGTTCGAGATATCAGCATCATCTTCAACAATCAGTAGCGTTGGTTTTTCCATAAGGGGACCCCTTTGTCACACGCGGTTGCAGGTCAACATTATCATTTTATAGCATCCAAGGAATTCGTGAACAATTGAAAAGACACATATTTTCACTAATACCTATTATATAACAGTTCGCGGGAAGGATTCAGCATAACGTCCGCCAACCTGGCAGGAAACGATACCAACATTATACCGCAGGCAAAATTATTAAGCATGCCTGGCTGAAGGAATTCACAGAAAATGAACCTTAACAAAACCGACAGGAGCAAATTGTTGCTCCTGTCGGTTTTGTTTTAGGGACCGGTAAATTATTCAGCATCCATCACACAGCGGAAACCGAGGTGATTCCAGCGGCCTTCCGGCACATTCACCTCGCGGTATGACACGCGAATGGCATTGGCAAATTTGTACCACGAACCGCCGCGCAGCACACGCTGCAAACCGTCTTCGGGGCCGGGCGGGTTTTGCAGGGGGCTGTTGGCGTAATAAGCCTCATCATACCAATCTGCCACCCACTCCCACACGTTGCCGGACATGTCCATGACACCGTACGGACTGGCGCCATCAGGATAAGCCCCCGCCGCACTGGTGTCAGCCACACAGCCCTCATCACCACCGAAGTTGACCAGATTGCAGTCGGGCGCCTGGTTACCCCATGGGTAACTGCGCTCATCGGTTGCACCGCGCGCGGCTTTTTCCCATTCGGCTTCACTCGGCAGCCTGCCGCCAGTCCACTCGCAATACGATTGCGCTTGCGGCCAGGTGACGTAAATCACAGGATAATTGGCATATTCTGGGTTGTTGTAATAACTGTCGCGCGTGCTGGAGTAATTAAACGCAGGGCCTGTGCAGGCACCTGCCTCCACACACAACGAATATTGCTGGTTGGTCACCTCGTACCTATCGATCCAAAAGGCATCCAACGACACCTGGCGCACCGGTTGTTCATGTTCTGCGCGCGTGCTGCCCATGGTGAACTCTCCCGCGGAGATGTGCACCATCTCCATGCCGTCGATATCGCGCACGGTGTTGGGCACCCTGGTCGGTTCGGGGGTCTCTGTCGGGGTGGGTTCCAGGGTGGCGGTAGCAGTCGGCAGCGGCTCTTCGGTCGCGGTCGGACTGGGCGGCAGGGTAGCAGTTAGCGTCGGGGTAGCGGTCTTCGCGCCCAAACCCAGCGACAGCCCGCCTTCCTGCGGGTTAATGAACAATCGACTCACCAGCAAACCAGCCCCAATACACAGCAGCAAGGCACCCAACCCTGCAAGAATGATTAACCACAGGGGGAGTTTCTTTTTTGCGCGCGGTTTGGCAGACTGCGGCGGCAATGGCTGGGCATAACTGACCGGATGGCCTGCTGGCTGTGCCGATGCGTCAGATGGTGTTTCACCCCATGCATAGCCGTCCAACGGATTGCGGTCAGGCACCAGGATGGTGGCAGAATCTTGCGGTTGTGCGGAAGAAGGCGATGGGGTGGGAATGTCGGGGTTGTGTTCTCCCCGCGGCGTAAATACAGTCGCAGAGTCGATCGAAGGCGGGGCGGCAGGTGCAGTCTGTGGCACCTGCGGGGCGGGTTGGTCGCGCGGCGCCAGCACCGTGGCAGACTCTTCAAAGCCGCCGGCAGGATTTGGCGCAGGCGATGTTTCCGGCATCTCTATCGGTTCGATTTCAAGCTGGGTGGGTGGTTCTTCTGGCATCATCGTTGGTGGTTGCTCGGTGCTTCCAGTGTCACTTTGTAATCCTGAGTGGAAAGCATCGATAAAAGAACGCATATCAGCAAAACGCTCGGATGGCTGTTTTGCCAGTGCTTTATGCAGCAGGTCATCCAGCCAGGCTGGCAGGTCCGATCGGAAACTGCTCGGAGCGGGCAGCGGTGTGTTGCGCTGGTGGTAGAGCATATCCAGCGGGCTGTCAGCGCTAAAGGGCTTTTTGCCAGTCACCAGTTCAAAACAAACCAGTGCCAGTGCGTATTGATCAGATTGCGCCAGCGGCTGACCACTGACCAGTTCGGGCGCCATGTAAGCCGGGGTGCCCAGGGTGGTACCCGCCACCGTCAGGCCGTCGGAGCCATCGCTCTCGACCAGTTTGACCACGCCGAAATCCGCCAGTTTGGGGTTGCCGTAGCTGTCGAACATGATATTGGAGGGTTTCACGTCACGGTGCACACGCCCGCGGTCATGGATGGCTTGCAGAGCCTCAGCCAGCGGCAGGATGATCTCAGCCGCTTCCGCCGGGGCCATCGCGCCCTTGCGAATACGCTCCGTTAGGACACCGCCGGGCATATATTCCAGCACCAGATACACACCCTCATCGTCGCTGCCATAATCATAGACACTGACGATGTTGGGATGTTGAAAACCAGCCATTTCCAGCGCTTCACGTTGAAAACGCTGTAAAAAGACCTCTATATCGGTTTGCTTGTCGGCCACCACCAGGCGTTTGATAGCTACCTTGCGCTTTAAACGCGTATCCTTTGCCAGAAACACGCCCCCCATACTGCCTTTGCCGATTTGTTCAAGAATTTCATAACGGTTGTCAATCATCTGCCCCATGCTGCCAACTCCTGTGCTGGTTGAACGGTTATCTTACTGCCTACCTTCCATTATAGTATATACAGCAAGTGTTTGAATGAAAAAAACAGAGGCTGCCGGATAAACGGCAGCCCTGTTATCAAGCTCAGGTTGGTTTAAGGCATATCCATCACACACCGGAAACCGATCTTGTCACTGCTGGCGAAAGGTTGCTGCCACCAGCGCATTGAAGTGCGTACATAGCGACCGAAATCAAACCACGAACCGCCGCGCACACCGCGCTCTTCAGCGCTTTCAGCGCCTTGCGGGTTTTCATACGGGCTGTACTGGTAATACTCAACATCAATCCAGTCAGACACCCATTCTTCGACATTACCGGCCAGGTCCATGATGCCATAGGGGCTGGCGCCGCCTGGATAACTGCCCACCGCCACGGTGTCGCCGACACACTCACCATCCACATCCATATTGGCCAGCTGACAGGTCGGTGACTGGTTGCCCCAGGGATACACACGCCCATCATCACCGCGGGCTGCCTTCTCCCACTCGGCCTCGGTAGCCAGCCTGCCGCCCGCCCAACTGCAGTAATCGCCCGCCTGGTACCAATCCACCTGCAGCACCGGGTAGCGGTTGTAGAGTGAATTGCCATAGTACGAGGTTTTCATAACCGAATTGGTGGCGTTCGGCACGCTGCAGGCGCCGGCGCTGACACAGCGGGCATATTGCTCGTTGGTCACTTCATACTTATCCATCCAGAAGGAACTAAGATAGACCGCATGGAAAGGCTCTTCATCATCATACGAATCATCGTCATTGGCACCCATCATGAATTCACCTGCCGGCACATACATCATTTCCATGCCATCCTGCTCGCGGGTCATCGATGACCCTACCTGGTATTGCGAGGTGGGGGTCGGTTCAGGGGTATCAGTCGGTAGTGGCGTGGGGGTGTGGCTGGGGGTCGGGGTAAATTCAGGGGTAAAGGTCATGGTGGGGGTGAAGGTGGCAGTATTGGTAGCGGTTGCCAGCATCGCCAGCGGGCCGATACCCTGCATACCGCGGTAGGCGAGAAAACCACCGCCGCCCAGTACAACGATCAATCCGCATAATACCACCAGCGCCAAAGCGATCCACAGAAGAAGCGATGATTTTTTCCTGGGCGCTTCGTTCATGGTATGCGACTCGGTCATGGTGGGCGCTTCGAGCATCGTGGGGGCTTCGGTTTGCACAGGCAGATGCTGCCCGGTCACCGGACAAAACTGTGCCCGGTCAGGGTGTTCCTGCCCGCAAAAAGGACAATGCATAAGATACCTCCTGCCGATTGTTAGTTGAGATATAAGGGATGAGTGAAGGATTAACGCTTCGCTCTGGTTTCATTCAATTTTGATTATAGCGCAAAGTTAAGGAAATTAATCCACATGAGAGGCGCAACGAAAACCGAAAAAGTCAATGGCGTAATCTGCGAAGAAAAAGAAGCGGTATGACGTGCGCAAGAAACTATCATTGCCGTTCCAGGCGCCACCGCGCAGCAGGGGATGGGCCCCGCCTCCAGCATCGGCGCTATCAACCGAACCGCTCTGCGCGTTTCCTTCGCGGTAGAGTTCGCCTGTCCATTCCCAGACATTGCCTGCCATATCGAGCACGCCATACGGGCTGGCGCCTTCCGGGTAACTGCCCACCGCACTGGTATCGCCCACGCATCCGCCTTCACCGCCCACAGCACCATAATTGGCGAGTACGCAGGTCGGCTCTTCTTCTCCCCATGGATAGGTGCGGCCGTCAGTGCCGCGCGCCGCTTTTTCCCATTCAGCTTCATCAGGCAACCGGACACCCGCCCACAGGCAATAATCCTGCGCCTGCTGCCAATTCACATAGATCACCGGATAATCGGCATAATCAGGGCTGCCATAGTAGTCGCCGCGGGTGAAGGAGTAAGCGCGTCCCGGTGGTGTACACGCCTCCTCCGCCACACAACGCTGGTATTGTTGGTTGGTCACCGGGTGGATATCAATCCAAAAGGCGTCCAGCCCGACCTTGTGCGGCGGGCGCTCGTTGTCCTCGCCATCATCGCTGCCCATGGTGAATTCGCCCGCGGGGATCAGCACCATCTCCATATCGTCAATTTCGCGCGTCTGGCGGGTGATTTTTGTTGGTATTTCGGCGGTTTCCTGGGCGCAGGCAGCCAACATCAGCAGCAAACCGACAGCCAGCAGCCACAGGTAAGGGCGGATCAAGGGCTGGATAATATTTCTGACTCGTTTCATGCAAACGCTCCTTGTCTGCCATGATTATAGCAAATCTGCAAACGAAAAACATCATTCGTGCCCAACTGCCCCTGCCGCAATCGGGTGTATAATTTTTTCCGCATAGAATATTAACCTAAGGAGAAGAAATGAGCGACCACATCCCGCATTGGGACCTTTCCAATGTATATCCATCGCTGGAATCACCTGAATTCATCGCCGACGGCGAAAAACTGCGCACGCAGGTGCAGGAACTGCAAAACTTTTTCAAGGAAAAAGTGACGCCCATTACCGCCGCCAACACCCCCGCTGAGATCGAAACTGTACTGAGCGAAGCAGTTGCACGTCTGAATGACATCTACGAGTTCGGCATGACCTACCGCGCCTATGTTTCATCCTTCGTTTCTACTGACTCATTCAACAAGACCGCCCTGCGCCTGATGTCAGAACTGGACAAGCCCATGGTGGCACTGCGCCAGATCGGCGTGCAATTCGACACCTGGGTCGGCAGCCTGAAAGATGTCCTGCCGCAGGTACTCGAGATTGAAGGCACCGCCCGCCAGCATGCCTTTGCTCTGTTGGAAACTGCCGAACAAGCCAAGTACATGATGTCAACCGCTGAAGAGAACCTTGCCGCGGAGCTTTCTACCAGCGGTTCCAACGCCTGGAACAAATTGCAGGGCACCATCACCTCGCAGCTCACCGTTGATTTTGAACTGGATGGTGAGGTTAAAACCCTGCCGATGCCGGCATTGATCAACCTGCACGGCCACCCCAACGAAGATGTGCGCCGCCGCGCACACGCCGCCGAGATCAAAGCCTGGGAAAGCGTCAAAGAACCGCTGGCAGCCTGCCTCAACAGCATTAAAGGCACCGTCAACACCCTCAACAAACGCCGCGGCCGCGAAGACGCCCTGCACAGTGCTGTTGATGGTGCGCGCATCGACCGCGACACACTGACCGCGATGATGTCTGCCATGGAAGATTCGTTCCCCATGTTCCGCAAGTATTTCCGCGCCAAAGCACAGCGCATCGGCAAAGAACAACTCGACTGGTGGGACCTGTTCGCTCCGGTGGGCGCGGTAACCAAACACTACACATTCGCCGAAGCACGCATCTTCATCCTCGATAATTACGCCAAATTTTCACAAGAGATGGCGGATTTCGCCCAACAAGCTTTCGACAATAACTGGATCGATGCCGAATCACGCAGTGGAAAACGCGGGGGGGCATTCTGCATGGGTGTGCCGGGCGTGAGAGAATCGCGCATCCTGTGCAACTTCGATGGCTCTCTCGACCAGGTTTTCACCATCGCCCATGAACTGGGCCACGGTTTCCATAATTACTGCGCCTACCAGGCCGATAAGACCATGCTGCAAAAGCAAACCCCCATGACCATGGCGGAAACCGCCTCGATCATGTGCGAAACCATTGTGACCAACGCCGCCCTGGCGCAGGCGCAAAGCGAAGAAGAGAAACTCGCCATCCTCGAAACCACCCTGATCGGCGCTTCGCAGGTGGTGGTGGATATTTATTCCCGCTTCCTGTTCGAGAAAGAGATCTTCGAACGCCGCGAACAGGCAGAACTGTCCGCCGACGATATCTGCGATGCCATGCGCCGTGCCCAACTCGCCACCTATGGAGACGGTGTCAGCGCAGACAGCCTGCATAGTTACATGTGGACATGGAAACCGCACTACTATTACCCCGGGCTGTCATTCTACAACTTCCCCTATACCTTCGGCCTGCTGTTCGGGCTGGGGTTATATGCCATCTATCAAGAACGCGGTGAAGCCTTCATTCCCGATTACAAGGCCCTGCTGGCCTCCACCGGTGAAGCCAGCGCCGCCGACCTGGCCGCGCGATTCGGCATCGACATCCGCAGCAAGGAATTCTGGGCGGGATCGCTTGCCCTGATCGGCGAGCGCGTAGAGGCTTACCTCACCCTGTAATCACCATCAGGCGGCGGAAGTCCGAAAATAGAACCCATCGACACGGAGTTTACGAGAATAGACTCTGTGTCTGGGTTATGGCTGAGCGAAAGATCTCATCAGACCTGAAATAGCACAACCATCTACGACTGAAGATGTTCAGCCGTTTTGGTTCCTTCGTTGCAGATGGCTGCGCCATCTTTCAGTCGGAAAGACACGAACACGCAAGAGATACAGGGTGTTTTTCGCCCGTATCCTCGTCATCCTGAACGTGAACGGGCGCAGTAAGTTTGCGCGGAGGGATCGAAACCATCTGGAAGTACCAATGTACCCGATGGGCGACTGGCTCAGCCGTTTCGATTTCTCCGCTCCCTGCGGTCAATCTCCATTGCTTCAAGTTAGGTTCAGTTTAATCAAAAACCCCCGCCACCGTGACGCCTGATGGAAGGGTCTTTGGACTGGTCGAAAGCCCGAACTATGACCTGATCATGAGTTCAGGTCGTTCTTTAACACATACGAAACTGCCTCGGTGCGGCTGTTGACGTGTAATTTGGAGAGGATACTGCTGACATGGAATTTGACCGTGGAGAGGCTGATGACCAGTTTTTCAGCGATCTGCTGGTTGCTGAGGCCTTCCACTATGCAAGCCAGCACCTCGCGTTCGCGTTCGGTCAGGTCAGCGCCAACTTTTTTGGGCGGAATGATCCCGCCGCCTTGTTCCCCCGCACCCTGGCATTTGTCGATTTCGCGGTTGCGGAAGTGGCGCGTATCAACCCTGAAAACAATTGACAATTTGAGCCTCCTTCCCTACACTTAAGACAATTGTTACGGGGCCTTTTATTGCTGCGACAAAGGATGCATCCATGCTGGCAAAAATCACTTCCTGTGCAGTCGTCGGGTTAGACGGCGTGGTCGTTGAAGTTGAAGTCGATGTGGGGCAGGGACTGCCCAAGACCATCATCGTCGGGCTTCCAGACGCCGCCGTGCAGGAGAGCCGTGAGCGTGTGCGTTCCGCCATCCGCAACAGCGGGATGAGCAACGCGCGCACCTCCGTCACGGTCAACCTGGCGCCTGCTTCGGTGCGCAAAGAAGGCCCGGTGTATGACCTGCCGATCGCGCTGGGGGTACTGGAAGCAACGCGCCAGCTGCCACCGGGTGTGCTGGATGGAGCCATGGTGATCGGCGAATTGTCGCTGGATGGCGGTGTGCGCCATGTGGCGGGTGTGCTGCCCATGGCAGCCCTGGCGCGCGAAGAAGGTTTCCAACGTGTGTATGTACCGGCGGTGGACGCGCCCGAAGCCGCGCTGATCCCCGATATCGAAGTCTATCCGATCGAATCGCTGCTGCAGTTGGTGGCTCAACTGACCGGGCAGGAAACCATCCCATCCTTCACCCTGCAGACTGAACTGACCCCCGATTTTGTCTTCCAGACCGATTTCCGCGACATACGCGGCCAGGAACATGTCAAACGGGCGCTGGAGGTGGCGGCGGCTGGATTCCATAACATGTTGATGGTGGGCGCACCGGGCGCCGGCAAGACCCTCATGGCGCGCGCCATGCCCT
>CAYMNB010000062.1:0-15723 GCA_964391725.1 uncultured Anaerolineaceae bacterium
TCGATCACCACTACCTCGACCGCGCCGGAACGCACCAGCGTTTCAGCGATTTCCAACGCCTGTTCGCCGGTGTCAGGCTGCGAGATGAGCAGTTCATCCACGTTCACGCCCAGCCGTGCGGCGTACAGGGGGTCAAGGGCATGTTCCATATCGATGAAGGCAGCCGTGCCGCCCATTTTCTGGGCTTGCGCCACCACATGCAGACACAGGGTGGTCTTGCCCGAGGCTTCCGGGCCATAGATCTCGGTGACACGCCCGCGCGGGATACCGCCCACGCCCAGCGCCAGGTCTACGGACAGGCAGCCAGTAGGGATGGCTTCCACATTCATATGGTGTGCATCGCCCAGTTTCATGATGGCGCCATCACCGTAGCGTTTGGTGATATCGCCCAATGCTTTTTCCAGCACCGCTTTGCGGGCTTCTTTGTTGTTACTGTCTTCCGGATCCAGGGTGGCATAGGATGAGGTGGATTTCTTTCGCGCCATTTTGTTTTCTCCTTGCAATCAAACGAAGGGATGTTGTGTATGATAGGGTTTTATTATAGCATATTTGTTCTAAATTACAAGAATAACCGGATGGATTCACCCCACCAATTGAAATTTCTTATGCTTTTCCAGTACAATAGTGACAGTAACTGCTGATATTTCAAGGAATCTGACCATGTTGCTTTCCACCTTGCCTTTCTCACATCCGGAACCTTTATGGCCGCTGGGCGAAACCATCATTTCTTTTGCCGCCCAAGGGGTTGAGATTGTCGGTGTGCTGGTGATCGTTGTGGGCATAATGACCTCTTTGGTTCGCTTCATTCGCGGCACAAAATCGATCGCTTTTGGCAAGAACACCAAGGATTATGCGCAATTGCGCAGAGAATTGGGGCAATCAATCCTGATCGGCCTTGAACTGTTGGTGGCAGGGGACATCATCTTCACTGCGGCCGTGCAGCCCTCGCTGGAGAACCTGCTTACATTGGGCGTGTTAATTCTGTTGCGCTTTGTTCTCAGTGTTGCGCTGGAACTGGAAACCACCGGGCGCTGGCCATGGCAGTGCTCTGACCTGATGAGTGACGATAATTAAACATAACAGGACCTGCTGGAAGCGATCCCGTTTTGCTTATTTTTATTACTTGTTGTTTGCTTTTCCAATAACCGCGAGTGTTTAGAACTGGCGGTAGATATCCTTCGCCCAGGCGGCGATGGCCTCCCAGTCGCGCGGATCACCCTCACCAATGGTCTGGGCAGCCACGTTCTGTACCATGGTTTTCATGAAACCGCGCGCATTGTCTACCAGAAACGCCCCGGCAAACGGCTTGATATCCAGCAGTTTGATTTGGGGGAACTTGTCCATGAATTTGGTGATGTATACCTTGGCTTTACCGGCAGCATCCGGTTCATTTTTGTCATAGATGACGGCACAGCCGACATAGGCCGCCACCGGTTTTTCAGCAAGTTGTTTGCGAAAGCGCCGCACTGCGCGTTTCATACCGCCGTGCAGCATGCCGGCGCGCACCGAACTGCCAATGATCACGCCATCGTAACCCTCGACACCCTTCACCGCCCGACCGCCAAGCACATCCACCTGCGCGCCTTCCGCGCGCATGCTTTCGGCGATGGCTTCGGCGATCTCGTGGGTGGATCCCAGCCAGCTGCCATAGATGACCAGTACTTTTTTGTCTGTCATGTGTGTCATTCCTCTGTCGATTGTGTTTGCTATTCTTATGTACGTGTGCCAACCGTGCAGGTTGCAGCGCGTTTATTCGTCAGTGAACAACGGCAGATGCCCTAACGACACCACATGCGCCCACTCATCCGCGTCACCTTCGGTGAAGATGGCAGCGATGGCTGCCACACTGCCGCCGGCCTGCTCCACAATCGATTCCATGCCGATCAGGGTTGAGCCGGTGGAGATGACGTCATCAATCAGCACCGCTTTGGCGTCTTTGACCAGGGCGTGATCCTTCTCATCCAGCAGCAAGGTCTGTTTCTTGCCGGTGGTGATCGACACGGTTTCGGCTTCGATCACATTGCCCATGTAGGGTTTGTAGCCCTTGCGCAGCACGATGTAGGGCTTGCCGCTTTCGGCGGAGATAGCATGCGCCAGCGGGATGCTTTTGGCTTCGGCAGTGATAAACAGGTCGTAGTCAACCTCAGCCAGTTTTTCCACCAATCCTTTGGCGGCGGCAATGGTCAATTCGGTATCGCCGAGGATATTGAGAATGGCAATGCGCAAACCGGGCGCCACCTCGAACAGGCGCAGGTCGCGCTTGACCCCATTGACATCTACCGGAAACACGGCACGTTCGTTCATTTGATTCCTCCTGCAGGTCCATTGAACAAATCACCGGAGGCGCATTCGTCCTCCGGTAGTTAAGTATACCTTGAAAGCACCGGCAGGACGGAAATATTAATGAAATTTCCTTTTCATTCACCAACTTCCGCGGTTCGATGTTACAATTTTCGGGTTACGCAGGAGGCTGTCCGCCATGTTCAAAGACCGTGAATATCTTCAGGGATTGCTGAAAATCGGCGTGCCGATCGCATTGCAGCAACTGCTGTTCGCTTGCTTCAATGTGCTCGACACACTGATGATGGGGCAATTGGGCGAACAATCGATTGCGGCGGTGGGCCTCGCCAACCAGATCGGCTTTCTGTTCAACATGATCCTGTTTGGCATGGTCAACGCGGCTTCGATCTTCTCCGCACAATATTGGGGCATCAAAGACACCGACGGCATTCACAAAGTGACCCGCCTGACGCTGACATTAGCCCTGGGCATTGGATCGCTCTTCTTCCTGGTGACTGCCTTCCTGCCCGAGGTGGCGCTGGGTTTCTATACCGAAGACCAACTGGTGATTGAACTGGGTGCGCAATATCTGCGCCTGATCTCATTCACTTACCTGACCTCCGCCATCTACATTACCTATACCACCATCATGCGCACCACGCGCCAGGTGAAACTGCCCACCATCATTGCCGTGGTAGGACTGGCGTTCAACATGCTGTTGAATTATCTCCTGATCTTCGGGCATCTGGGATTCACACCGATGGGTGTGCGCGGCGCGGGTTTGGGCTCGTTGATCGTGCGTATCCTTCAGTTGATCGTGCTGCTCGTCATCATCTACAAACACAAATATCCAGCCGCCGCTCCGCTGCGCAATTTTGACGCCCTATCCAAAGAATTCATCCTGCGCTACTTCAAGACCGCTGCGCCGGTGCTGATCAACGAAACCATGTGGGGCTTTGCCATCACCACCATCTATTCCATCTACGGCCATCTCTCCACCGAAGCCATTGCTTCCATTAACATCAGCGCTTCCATTGAACAGATCATCTTTGTGGCGGCCATAGGCATTGCCAACGCCTCCGCCACGCTGGTGGGCAACGAGATCGGCGCGGGCAATAACCACAAAGCGACCCTCTACGCGGGACGGTCGGTGTTGTTGAGCCTGTCGATCACTTTTGTGCTGGGGATTGGCATGTTCCTGCTGGCGCCGTGGCTGGTCACCTTCTACCAGGTGTCAGAAGCCACCCGCTATGCCGCCCAGCGCGTCATGCAGAGCATCTCGATGGTGATCTGGATTCGCGCCACGCTGGTGACCACCATGATCGGCATTCTGCGGCCGGGCGGCGATACACGTTTCACCCTGATGGTGGATGGCGTAATCGTGTGGGTGGTGGGGGTCAGCATGGCGCATCTGGGCGCCAATGTGCTGGGGTTGCCCGTGTATTGGGTGTATTTAATGGTAGCGAGTGAAGAGGCGATCAAGGCGGTGATTTGCCTGCTGCGCTTCCGTTCTGGCAAGTGGATCAATAACCTGGTCAGGACAGAGGCAGAAGCACCGCTGGTTGTGGTTTGATGGGGTCTATTCTGACCCCCGGTTTATTTTCGTAAACCAGGTGTCTTGTTTGATACGTTAACCCAGACACGGAGTTTACGAGCATAAACTCCGTATCGATCCTTGCGACCGAAGGGAGCGGAGGAATCGGAACGGCTGGCACATTTTTCGTGTTTGGCGGTTTCGATCCTTCGAATCGTGAAACCAGCTTTTTTGCCGGCAGGGTCGAGCCCTGCCCCAGCAGGTTCTTTGATTTTGTCTTTCCGGCCGACCGCAGGGAGCGGAGGAATCGAAATGATTGGCACACTTTTCATGTTTGGTAGTTTCGATCCTTCGCAAACAAGCTGCGCTTGTTCATGCTCAGGATGACACAACCCGCGGCGACATTCTTACCAGTTACTTGACAGTATTACGTAATAATGTTATTATACTGTCATGGAGGAAACCAAATGAACGAAAAACATAAAAAAATGACTATCGGGGAGCTGGCGGACGCCGCCGGGGTGACGGTGCGCACCATCCGCTACTACATTAACGAAGGCATACTGCCGACTCCCGAACTGCAGGGCCGCTATACCCTGTATGAACCCTGGTATCTCGACTATCTGGAGTTGATCCGCCGCTGGAAGGATGCCTACCTGCCGCTGAAGGAGATCCGCGCCCGCATCCGCGCCCTCAGCCACGAAGATGTGCGCAATATCCTCTCCATTGATATACTGCCGCAGGAAGCCGTGGTGGAAAGCATCAACCAGATCACCCAGGAATTGAGCACGGATTCGTCCGACCATCCCGCAAAAGAGGAAGATCAGCAGGATGCGCTGGCATACATCCAGGGACTGCGCAACACCTCGCCCCGGGCAGTCAACGAATCAGTCAGCGACTACATCAAGCGCGCGCGGCGCGAATCACGCCGGCCGGCTACGCCCACACCCCTGCCCAAAACACCCGCGCCACGCCCCAGCAGCCGCGGCACAGAATGGCGCCGTATCGAAGTCTTTCCCGGGTTTGAACTGCACCTGACCGAAGACCTGTCGCGCCGCTACTGGCGCGAACTGGAGGAACTGATCGACTGGGTCCTCCAGCATATCTCACCCAAACACTACTGATGAAAAGGAAGGAACAAACATGACGAAACAACAAATGGGCCTGCATCTCAAGGTCGAAAAGAACCTGATCGCGCGTGAAAGCGCAACCCGGCGCGTGATTGAAATCAAACTGCGCGCCCCCAAACTGATGACGGCACGCGATGAGCGTATGCCGCTTAACCTCGCGCTGGTCATCGACCGCAGCGGGTCGATGGGCGGGGACAAGATCGACTATGTGCGCCGCGCGGCAGGGCATGTGATCGGATTATTGAACGAAAAAGACCGCGCCGCGGTGTATATCTACGACAACGTGGTCGAATGTATCATGCACTCGGCGCCGATGACAGAGGACAACCGCCGCCATTGTGTGAGCGCGATCAACGAGGTCACGGCGCGCGGCATGACCAACCTGTCAGACGGCTGGCTGGCGGGTTGTGAGGCGGTGGCGCAGCACCTGAGCGCTGAAACCATCAACCGTGTGCTGCTGCTGTCCGATGGCCTTGCCAACCAGGGCATCACCTCAACCACGCAACTGGGACAGCATGCCGCCGAGATCAACCAGCGCGGCATCGCCACCAGCACCTTTGGCGTGGGCTTTGATTTCAACGAACACCTGCTGGAGCGTATCTCAAACCAGGGCGGCGGCAACTTCTATTACATCGAACAGCCCGGCCAGATCCAGGAGATTTTCTTGCAGGAACTGGAAGAACTGCTCAATGTCAGCGTGAAAGAAGTGACGGTCAGCCTGCCTTTGGTGAACGGGACCATCTCCTATGAAGTCCTCGGCGGATGGAAACACACCATTATTGACGATGCCCTGCAGATTCACATCGGCGCGCTGGCGGAGGGGCAGGAACGCAGCCTGTACCTGGTCGCCACCTTGCCTGCCACGCAGAACGACCAGGAAATTTCACTGCCCATCGTTTTGCACGCGCTGGATGAAAACGCACAGCCGTTTGAGCAGAAGCAGGAGATCACCTTGCGCTACGCCTCTTTGGCCGAGTGTGAAGCAGCGCCCTTTGACAAAGAACTGATGGAGCATTTCGGCCGTGTGTATCTGTCAGATACCACCCGCGAAGCGCTTATTTTGGAGCGCAAGGGTCATCACCGGGAGGCTTCGCAGTTGATGCAGGATGCCATTTTGATGAACCGGCCCTACATGTCGACCGAGGAACTGCGCCAGTTTGAACGGCGCAATGAGCAGATCAAAGACGGCCTGACGGAAATGAAGCGCAAACGCATGCACTACAACACCTTCCGCGACAGCCGCACGCGTGGCTATGACAAAGCCATGGACGAGGAAGAATAAACCGCTGATTTCGGCTGATTTGTGAGGATTTGCCGCCTATAAGGGGACGCAGAACGGCACGCACGTGCCGTTTTGTCGTTTCACCTGCCAATCAGGTGCGCCAGTGTGGGTATAATTAGCCCATCACAACCAAGCGAGGAACTGCCTGATGACCAGCTATTTTGATACCTGCCCCCCACGCCGCGGCACCGATTGTTTCAAATGGGATTTATTTGATAAAGAATGCCTGCCGATGTGGGTGGCGGACATGGATTTCCGTTCACCCGAACCGGTGATAGCCGCGCTGCAGGAACGCGTGGCCCACGGCGTGTTCGGCTATACCATTACCCCGCCCGACCTCAAAGGGGTGCTGGTGGAGCGCATGCAGCGATTGTATGGCTGGACGGTCACAGAAGACGATATCTTGATATTGCCGGGCGTGGTGCTGGGCTTCAACCTCGCCATCCAGGGACTCACCCAACCGGGTGAGGGCGTATTGATCCAGCCGCCGGTGTATGGGCCGTTCATGAGCGCTGCCGGGCATGCCGGCTGTGACACGCAGGAAGCGCCGCTCAGCATCGGGACGGATCAACAGCATTTCATTGATTTTGATGCCTTCCGCGCTGCCATCCAGCCAGATCATACGCGCGTTTTTCTGCTATGCAGCCCGCACAACCCGGGCGGCCGTGTCTGGCGGCGGGATGAACTGGCGCAGCTGGCGGAGATCTGCGAGGAGAATGATCTTTTCATTGTTTCCGATGAGATTCATTGCGACCTGCTGTTTGATGGCCATCAGCACATCCCCATCGCCTCGCTCTCACCGGAGATCGCGCGGCGCTCGGTGACCATCATGGCGCCCAGTAAAACCTTCAACATCGCCGGGCTGGGGGCGTCCTTTATGATCGTGCAGGATGAGGAGTTGCGCAAACGCATCCATGCCGCCCAGAAAGGCATCGTGGCGCATCTTGACCTGCTGGCCTACACCGCCATGCAGGCCTGCTACACACAGGGGCAGCCCTGGCTGGAGGAATTGCTGGCCTATCTGCAGACCAACCGCGACCTGTGTACGCAGTTCGTCAACAGCCAGCTGCCGGGTTGCCAGACCAACTTGAACGAAGCCACCTATCTGGCATGGATCGACTGCCGCGAGAGCGGCGCCTGGATCCCGCGCGAACAGGATCATGACGCCGGACCGCAGGATGACGCCCTGATGCGCTTCTTCCGCGACCAGGCGAAAGTGATCGTCAACCCCGGCAAGTTCTTTGGCAGCGGTGGTGACGGGTTTGTGCGCTTCAACTTCGGCTGTCCGCGCTCGCAGGTGACAGAAGCGCTGGAACGTATGCAAGCCGCGCTAAATAAACTTGTTTAACCTTTTCTGCTATACCTTTCTTAGGGTATAATAAAATCGAAAAAATATTCTAATATAATATCAAACCAAAGATGAATAAAATACAACTGTCAGATCATTTTGAACCAACATCAGATTTTGTGCTGTTTAATGGGGATGTCATTGAACTGTTGCCTCAAATTCCTGATGGGTTAATTAAGTTAATTGTTACATCGCCTCCTTATAATATTGGAAAATCATATGAAACGAACCTTGATCTAGAAACTTATATTAATCAACAAAAACAAATTATTGAGGAGTGTTATCGAGTGTTGCATCCTCAAGGAAGTATTTGTTGGCAGGTTGGAAACTATGTAAAAAACAGTGAAATTATTCCTCTAGATATCCTTCTGTATCCAATTTTTGCTGATTTAAATCTCCATCTTAGGAATAGAATCGTATGGCATTTTGGACATGGTTTGCATGCAAAAAAGCGATTCTCTGGACGGTATGAAACTGTATTATGGTTTACCAAAACTGACCAATACACTTTTAATTTAGATGCAGTACGAATACCTCAGAAATACCCTAATAAACGATACTTTAAAGGGCCTAACAAGGGGCAAAAATCAGGAAACCCTCTTGGTAAGAATCCTTCTGATATCTGGGAAATCCCAAATGTGAAGGCTAACCATGTAGAAAAAACTGATCATCCGTGCCAATTCCCCGTAGAATTAATCGAACGTTTGGTTTTATCAATGACAAATGATGGCGATTGGGTCTTTGACCCTTTTTTAGGTTCAGGAACTACTGCAATTGCATCATTGATGCATAACCGAAAAGCGATTGGTGCAGAGATCATGGAAGAGTATATTCAGATCACTAAAGATAGGATCATAGACGCGGAAAAAGGCACTTTAAGGATTCGTCCAATGGAGCGAGAAGTGTATGATCCAAATGGTAATGGGAAGAATATCCCCCCTAAAACAATTAAGTTAGAAAAAAGATATAGAACTGAAATACAGCAGCAACAATTGTTTGAAAAACCCGAAAATTACCAACAAGAGGAAGAACAATGAGAGTTGTTTATGAGTATTCGCATTTAGGCGGTTCGGAAATATTACAGGTGCGGTATCCTGAAATTAATCATGAAATATATGCTGTTATCAATCAAATTACTGCAAATAGAACAAAAATTAGTAAAGAGAAAACGATGAGAGGAAAACGGCTGTTTGCTCCGACCGACATGAATAAACAATTTAAGCAGCAGTTTAATCAACTTGGATTTAAGGAGATAAGGGATCATTACACAATCACGATTCCCAACAGCGAAAAGCAGATAAAGGGTTCATTTAAGCAAATTGATTTTGTGAAAAACCGTGTCTTGGTAGAGGTTCAATTTGGGAAATATGCATTTATGTTCTATGATATGGCAAAGTTCCAGTACTTCTTTAATGAAGAAAAAGCCGATGTAGGTGTTGAAATAGTTCCTTGCCACGATCTTCAGAAGGAAATGTCAAGTGGTGTTTCTTATGGAGAACAACTTGTTTATGATATTGAGCGTTTGAAAAGGCACTTTCCAGCTGTTCCCGTAAAAATCATCCTTATAGATGCCGATTTAGCAGTTTGATTTTGAAATAGTTGTTAGGGTTATGTTAAACGCCACCGATATCTACAAGGATTATGAAGGCAAACCGCTGCTGTGCGGGGTGTCTTTCGAGGTGGCTGGACACGAAATTGTGTCGCTGCTGGGGGCTTCGGGCAGCGGCAAAAGCACCCTGCTGCGCATCATCGCCGGGCTGGAACCTGCCGCCAGCGGGCAGGTTAGCTGGCAGGGACAGGATTTAGAACAGACACCGGTGCACAAACGCCTGTTCGGGCTGATGTTCCAGGATTATGCCCTCTTTCCGCACCGCAATGTGGCGCAAAATGTAGCGTTCGGGCTGCGCATGCAGAACCTGCCCAAAGAAGAGGTCGAACAACGCACACAGGAAGCGCTTGTCATGGTGCATATGCAGGATTTCGCCGACCGCCGCGTCAGTGACCTGTCTGGCGGAGAGCAGCAGCGCGTGGCATTGGCACGCTCGCTTGCCCCGCGCCCGCGCCTGCTCATGCTGGATGAACCGCTGGGCGCGCTGGATCATGAACTGCGCGAACGCTTGATCGTGGAGCTGCGCCAGATCCTGACGCAGGCCGGCATCCCCGCCATCTACGTGACCCATGACCATGAAGAAGCCTATGCCATCGCCGACCGCCTGCTCCTGCTGCATGACGGGGTCATCAAGCAGCAAGGCGCGCCGCAGGAGGTCTTTCAACAGCCGGCGGATGTGTGGGTGGCGAATTTCTTCGGTATGGGCAACCTGATTGCGGGTACCGTTATCAGCACCGATCCTTTGAAGGTGGAAACCGTGCTGGGTGTGTTTGAGGCGGCGGCACCCGCCCAGCCTGACTTCAACAAGGGTGACCAGGTGCAGGTGTTGCTGCGGCCGGCGGCCGCCCAACTCGGTGATGGGGTGAATCAGCTCCACTTACGCGTTGTGGATGTCCGTTTTCGCGGTGACCATTTTGATGTGCGCGGTGAAGCCGATAATGGCGAGAACATCCGCCTTGCTACCACCCGGGCGGTACAGGAAGGCGAGATGGTAACCATTCATTTTCCGCCTGACACGGTGCGTGTGCTTAAGTAGTCAAAATCTAAATAGGTTTTACCATATCATGCAAAAACTGGGCTGTGGTCTTCATAATGGAACCGCTTCCTCTTGAATCCTGTGGGCAAAATCCTGATCATCCACCTGTGCCAGCACGCAGCGGGGGATGGCATCCACTTTGATTCCTAACAATTTGGAGGAGTCGTGAATAAAACCGCCCACACCAAACAAGGAAGCATCCCGGTTCATGTCCAACAGAAAATCCACATCGCTGGCAGGCGTGCTCTCACCGCGTGCCACGGAACCAAACACATAGATGTTGGTGATGCCATGCCGCAGGGCTATTTGTCGCAAAAGGGCGCGATGTTTGCGGATATCGTCGATATTCATTGTTTCCATTATACAATTTTCTGACTGGTTTGCGGTGTTTCACCGATAAACTCCCCCACCATCTTCAACGCCTGCAGGGATGAGGCCTCTTTGTTCCCCGTCCGGTCATACGGCCAGCAGTGTTCTTCCACGCGGGTGCCGTGCGGGGTGCTGATGCCGATATAAACCAACCCCACTGGTTTTTCGGGCGTGCCGCCGCCCGGCCCGGCAATGCCGGTGGTGGAAACCGCGATCAGGCGCGCCGGGTCAAACTGCCCAGACAGGCGGTCGCGCAGTCCTTGCGCCATCTCCGCCGCGACCGGGGCGCTGACCGCACCATATTGCAGGATAGTCTCTGCCTGCACCCCCAGCATTAATTCTTTGACCTGGTTGGCATAGGCCGCCACGCCGCCGGCAAAACAGGCGGAGGAGCCGGGGATGTCCGTCATCCAGTGCGCGATCAACCCGCCGGTACAGGACTCAGCCGTGCACAGCCACCAACCGCCAGCGATCAACTGCTGCTGCAATGCGGTCATAAAGCGGGTGCGTTCCTGGCTGTCCATCGTTCAGGGGATGGTGTATTCGGCGCGCAAATTACCCAGCGGGTCATACACGCGCGCGGTCTCGCCGATCTGCCACACGGCGCGGTCAGCGCCCCAAAACAGCGCAAGCGCGCCAGATTCGCCCACGCGCGAGTTCAGATACAGGGTGGCATCGGGTTTCAGGGTCAAATTGGCAGGGAAATCGAAGCGGTTGCCCTGGCCATCTTCCAGCCACCAGCCTTGCAGCGACAGGTCGCCGCTGCCGACACGCTCCAGCACCACCTGTTCTTCCTGGTAATAGCCGGCGCCGAAGATGTTGTCGATGCGCAGCACCTCTTCTTCCAATGGAGGGATGGCAGCCACGAAAGGTTCTACTGTGCCCTCACTGGCGGCCTCATCGGATGGCGCGAGGGTGGGCATGACGCACGGGGTCTGGTTTTGCTGGATGCGCTGTTCCCAAAACAACAGCACCGCCAGCATGGTGGCTGCTGACACCAGGATGTTGACGAAGATATAGGCGACCAGCTGGGTCAGGCCGGGGGCAGAACGCCGCCGACGTGATCGCGCGGGCCGTTCTGCGGGCTTGTCAACGGGGGTGGGTTCGTTTTCGCTCACCGGTATTCCTCTGTGCCGAGGATATGCACGATCTCGCCCAGGTAGAAGCGGTGGTAATCGTTGTTCTCGTAACTGCTCTCGATGGTTGGGTCGAGAAACTTGGTCGGATCCATGTCCTGCCAGTAGATCTTCCGGCACTCAATGCTGAGTTTGGCTTCCGTGAAGGTGGGCGCTGCCACCACTTTGGCGGCTTGCGGGGTCAGACCTGATTCGGCGATCTTGTCGCCGTCGCGGCCCGATTTGGTGCCCAGCAGCCCCAACGCCTTCTTGTATTGATTGTCATAAGCGGTCAGGGTGAAGGTGGGGTAGTCATTGGTGAAGCCATAGGTATGGCGGGTAGGACGCACCACCACCTGTGCCACCGGCTTGCCCCACATGATGCCCAGTCCGCCCCATGCCACGGTCATGGCGTTATACTGGCCGCTGGCGAAGTCACCGGCGGTCAGCAGGAACCAGGTCTTTTCCCATAATTCAAAGGGCTTTGCCGTAAAAACGAATGGTTGGATGGTTTGTAATGTCATGAGATCCTCCGTGTTTGCTCTGTTGCTGTGATTATATCAGCACCCGCCAGCACCGGGGTGCTGGTTTCGCCGAGGGCTTTTAGCACCGCGTTGGCTTCAGCGAAGCTCTTGCGCTGTCCGTCGGTGGGAGAGGTTGACTTCTCGTTGAAGAACGGCGCCACATATGCACGGCCAGCGGGACGAAAGCCTGGAATGCTATGACTGGTGGTTCTGCCACAAACCGTTGAAGAAGTAAGATTTTTCATCGTAAGTATGAAAGACTCCGCATTTGCGGGGGTTTTTTTTATTTAAGTATTTCTATTTTTTGTGAGGATTAGAAGAGAATAAAAAACGTGTATTTTGGATCACTTTATTTGCACAGGGAACAAATTGAGCTTATTATCAAATAAGGAGATTTGCCAATAATTTTATATCAAGCGAGATTCTAAATTAGACTGGGGTGAGTTGTGTAGAATCATTTCTATAAATTGAAGGACCTTAACAAAAAAAGGTAGATCAAGGTATCCTAAACGGTAACCAAACCTGAAAGGAAAAGCCATGACCTACCAAGATAATTTTACTGTACCCAGCGAAATAATGGAACAGATTACCAGAGATGGGATCGATTACTTTCCAGAACTGCTCGCCATGCTGATCAATGCTGCCATGAAACTAGAACGGGAACAATACCTGAAAGCCAAACCGTATGAACGCAGCGAAGAACGACAGGGTTATGCCAATGGATACAAACCAAAGAGCGTACAAACCCGGATCGGGAAACTGGAGTTGGAGATTCTCCAGGTACGAGAAGGCGGTTTCTATCCTCTCCCCGGCGCACGCTGCCGAGGGCGACGTGCCGCTGGAAAATATGCTGGCCTTCATCAAAGAAGCGCAAGGTCAGTTGAACGAATAGGTTGGTTCGTGACAAATTCTTAATCCATTCGCAACCTAATTTGTTATACAATAGCTTAAGGATACTTACTTTCGCCAACCAAAAGGGATGTTGCTATGGCAGATATGATTAAAAGCATCAGACAGGTCTTTGCTGACCGGATTTTTTATGTTCCTGATTACCAGCGCGGTTATGCCTGGGAAGAAAAGCACTGTCAGGATTTATTGGATGACCTCGAATTACTGCGGACAGGTAATGGTGAACACTATACCGGAACTGTGGTTGTCAGACCATTGACAGATGATGGTCGCTGTCCTTTTCTTGATAGCAAGATGCAACAGTATAAATCTTTCGATATCATCGATGGCCAACAGCGGCTCACCACCATTGTGATCTTGTTGAAGGTACTTAAAAATGAAATGGAAGTCTTCCCGGCAACACAACATATCGCGCAGAGCATTCAAGAGACTTTTTTGTTTGTGAATGATCCTTCACAACAACCATTTTCTAAATTGAAACTCGGCGCAGATAGTCGTGCTTACTTTAACGAACACATTTTGGGGCTTCCTTCAGGCAGTGTTGGCCCATTAATTCGCTCCCATCAGCGGTTGCTTGAGGCACAAAATAGATTCACAAAATACGTGCAAAACAAGAAGCAAATTGAACAAGATAATTATCCGCAATGGTTGCAGGATTTTTACAGGAAAATTACCAACCAGTTGATGGTTATCCTTTATGAGGTCAGTGATGAACTGAATGCCGGCGTGATTTTTGAAACCATGAATGATCGCGGCAAGGAATTGACAGAAATGGAGAAGGTCAAGAATCACCTGCTCTATCTGGCAGCCAAATTGGAACTGCCTGAGAAGAATCAAGAGCTTGCCCAACGAGTTAATCAAACATGGAAATTTATATATGAAAAATTGATGTTTTCGGGTTTGGCAGATCGCCGGGAAGAAGATCAATTGATGCGTGCACATTGGTTGATGGCTTATGATTCCGATACAAGAAACTGGGACAGAGCTCGATCCATTAAAAATCATTTTCACCTTAAAAAGTATGCTGATAGACATGATGTTCTGCTCAATGACTTATTTGTTTATTTGGATACATTAAAAAAGTGCGCGGTTGTCTATTGTGATGTTTTTGCCCCGCACATATCTTCTGCTTTTAGCCATATCCAAGACAGGCAAAATAGAGAGCCCATTATCCTATGGAGCAAAAAGCTTGCACGGCAAGGAGTTCGCGCTGCCTATCTGCCAATCCTATTTGCATTACACCTGTACGATAAGGATGGTAAAGATTATCTTGAAGTAATTCAACTGTTGGAAAAGTTCACTTTCCGGGTTTATTTGTTGAGGGGTTCCCGTTCTAATACAGGGTCATCGAGTTTCTATTCCCGTGGAAACCAATTTTTCCGTAATAAGAACACAAAATGGTTATTAGAAGAGATTAGAAACTTGATCGCTTATTATTCACCACAAACCGAGTTTGAAGCCATCTTTGATAACGAAAACGCCAATTGGTACAACAGAGGTGGAATCAGTTATATGCTTTATGAGTATGAATATCATCTTGCAGGTCGTGATCCTTCGGAATTGCAATCGGGAACTACTCCGGAGAATACCAAAAAAATATCTATTGAACACATTCTGCCGCAAAATCCTGACTCGAGTTGGACAGGAGATTTTCCCCCTGACGTACACAAGCGTTGGTTAAATGACTATGCAAACCTTACACTAACCTTCAATAATCCCAGCCTGAGCAACAAGAGTTTCGATGATAAGAAGGGTGTTCCGTGGGAAAGAACAAAATATGCAAATTCGCCTCTTTTTATCGAAAAAGATATCGCCAGGTATGAGCAATGGACTGTTGAAAGCCTTGAAGACCGTAGAGAGAAGATGAAAGCGTGGGCGTTGGAACGCTGGCATGTAGACATTCCCGAACGAACGATTGCGCCAACAAATACTTTAGAAGTGAAATTTCAAGAAGCTAAACAGTATGGATATGGGGATAATTTGGTGCAAATTCACCATCGTCTGGAGAAATTGACATACTGGACAACTGTTAAGGTAGGAGTCAAGTACCATAAACTGGGGGATGGTGTAAAAAGTCTAATAACTTATTATGTAGAGAAAGATGGTTTATGGCTCAAATTCTATCCGCACAATTTCCTACATTTTCATCCAGAATTAACTGAGGAAAAAGTTTGTGAATTGACTGGTCTCAAGGCAGGTGGAAATTGGCTTTTGCCAGACAGATTACCGGATGTGGTTGCAGGCCTTGATCGCTTTTTACGGTTTGTTGGTAGGGATAAGTAATTCGATGAAATAAGCCATATTGAAGCCCCTCCAATTTGCTACAATGGAATCATACCTGAGGAGGAAACATCCGCCGGCACACTGCTGGATTACACCGCCCGGTTTCGCAAGTAGCACCTAAGCCTGAGAGCATAGGGCTGTCGGGAATTTTCTTATTTTCGATTGGCGCTTGTCCGTTATAATCAAGGTGCTATGTTTGGAGCTGTATCACATGCTCATTCATCAGAGGAAGCGAGAGAGAAGATGACTGAAACGGTGTATGAACAACTGGCAGCCGCGCTGAACCGAATGCCGCAGGGTTTTC
>CAYMNB010000063.1:0-7941 GCA_964391725.1 uncultured Anaerolineaceae bacterium
GATTATGTGGATAACGTTTGCCGGCAAATCGGAGAAGCTCTGCGTGAGAAAGACGGTTATCATGTGGTTGTTGTGCGCAGCACAGTGCTGCCCGGCACGGTGGAAGACAGGCTCATCCCGATCATTGAGCGCGCCTCAGGGCGCAAAGCCGGCGTGCACTTCGGCGTTTGCATGAATCCTGAATTCCTGCGTGAAGGCTCTGCGATTAAAGATTATTACCATCCAGGCATATTGGTGATCGGGGAACTCGACCAGCGCAGCGGTGATTTACTGGCACCGCTCTATGCGCCGATCGAGGTGCCGTTGACCCGTACTACTCTTCGCACCGCTGAGATGGTGAAGTACGCGTGCAATGCCTTCCATGCCTTGAAGGTGGTTTTTGGCAATGAAATCGGCACGCTTGCCAAGGCCAACGGGATTGACGGACAGGAGGTGATGGATATCATCTGCCAGGACAGACAACTCAACATCTCGACGGCTTATCTGCGGCCTGGCTACGCCTTTGGCGGTTCCTGCCTACCCAAAGATCTGCGCGCCATTTTGTACCGTGCCAAAGAACTGGATGTGGACGTGCCCATGTTGGGAACCTTGCTGCAAAGCAATCACCAGCATGTGGAGATGAGCATAAAGATGGTGGAACGAACCGGCAAACGTAAGATCGGCGTGTTGGGGTTGAGTTTCAAGGCGGAGACAGATGATGTGCGCGAAAGCCCTGTCATCACGTTGATTGAAACTCTGATTGGTCGGGGTTACCAGGTGCGCATTTATGACGAAAAGATCCAGCTTGCTCGCCTGGTTGGGGCGAACAAGGCTTTTCTCGAAAAAGGCATCCCCCATATTACCACGCTGATGTGCGCCACCATGCAAGAGTTGATTGAACAATCGGAAGTCCTGGTGGTGGCAAACGGCGCTGCCGAGTTCCGCCGAATTGGTGCAATGCTGAAGCCAGACCAGTGGCTCATTGACCTGGTTGGAATTGCCAGGAAAGCGGAGGATTCACAGGGTCAATACGAGGGGATTTGTTGGTGAACGAAAATCAGGCAGCTAATCCGACAGGCAGCAAGACTCTAAAACAAATACGATATGTTGTGTATCGTTACAAGCACCATTCGCCCCATTCAGGGTATTCACGCCTGGCGCAGTATGGCGTGAATATTAATAACGCAGACGTGATTCCCATCGACAGACCCATGCCGAAATGGTTGATACGCGACCGCATCTACTGGTTTCTGGCAAAGGGGACGCCGGGTTACACCCGCGAAGCCATGGCGGCGGAGTTGACTGTGGCGAGACGGATGCTGCGAGAGAAGGACGCCATTTTCCATTATCTCTATGGAGAAACCACCTATCATTATACCGGTGCACTGAATGAGCGCCGCGGTAATCGCATTGTGGCGACCTTTCACCTGCCACCAGTCGGGATGCAAAAGTCGTGGCTCATTAAACGACCACTGCAACAGCTCTCTGCGGTGGTGTGCGTCGGCACAAGCCAGCAGGAATATCTGGGAAAAATTGTCGGACCAGAACGGGTTTTCTTTGCGCCGTTGGGGTTGGATACAGAGTATTACACCCCTCCTGCTTCTTTTACCGGGCGTGATCCTGACCTTTGCTTGATGGTGGGGGAGAACTACCGCGATTTCCCGACTTTGCGGGGCGTTATCGAATTGGTTGCCTACATGCGCCCGCAAACGCGATTTTTGGCGGTGCTGCCTAAACGTTGTTATGACCTGCTGGGGGAGCATCCTAACCTGACCATGCTTTCACAAATCCCTGAGGAAGAACTCCTGGCGCTGTATCGCCGTGCATCGTTGATGGTTCTTCCTTTAAAGGACGCTACTGCCAATAACGCGGTGCTGGAAGCGATGGGCTGTGGAGTCCCGCTGGTGGTAAGCGATGTGGGTTCTATGCGTGATTATGTGAACGATGCTTGCGCGGCGTTGATCCCTGCAACTCAATCACGGGCGATGGCAGAGCGAGTGGTTGATCTGTTGGGCGCCCCTGACGAACTGGCACAGATGTCAAAAGCAGCAGTTGCACAGGCTGCTAGATTTGCCTGGCCGCTGGTGGTGCAGCAAATGAACGCCATTTATGATGCAGCGGCGTAGGAAAGGCATCGACTGTGCTTGTGAATAAAAAGGTATAGTCATTGAACCATAATAGTAAGACCAGCCCCCCCCAGTTTTCCGTCATCATTCCCGCCTACAACCAGGCGCGTTTTTTGGGTGAGGCGATTGAGAGCGTGTTGGCGCAAACCTTCCAAGATTTTGAGATCGTGGTTATCAATGACGGTTCAACGGACGAGACCGAGGCGGTGGCACTGGAATATGGCGATAAGGTCCGTTATATTCTTCAGGAGAACCAGGGGCTTGCCGGCGCGCGCAACAGCGGGATACGTGCTGCCAAAGGAGAGTGGATTGCCTTGTTGGATTCTGACGATAAATGGCTGCCAGAATTCCTTGAACGCATGATGGCACGCATCAATGAACATCCCCAGGCGGTTGTTTTTTATGGCGCAGCACTTTGCGTGGATGAGTGGGGCGTTCCTTTGAAACAGGTGGTCGGTTACCGCTCTATTGATAACAGCAGGTTGTACCATGCGCTGCTGCGCGCCAATTTCATTATTCCGAGTGCCGTTGTTGTCAATAAAATAGTGATCGAACAGGCTGGTTGCTTTGATCAAACGTTGCGCTCATGTGAAGATTGGGACCTGTGTCTGCATTTGCTTTCTGAAGGAAAAACCTTCTACGGGAGCCCTGATGTGCTTGTTCACTACCGAATTCATGGCAGCAGCCTGTCAGCCAATGTGGAGAATATGCAAAAATCCTATTATTCTGTGATTGAAAAACACTTTGGCGTGGATGACCGGCATTATGATCAATGGAGTGAGGAAAAACGAATTGCTTTCGGTGGCTTCTACCGGTACCAGCTTCTGACGAATATTCAACGGCGTAATGAGTGGCAGGGGGCAGATATTCTTTCCAAAGCCCTTAAGTCTGACCCGGCGCTGGTCACTGATCTGGATTTTTTTTATGAACTGGCATTGGGCAGCCAACCCCTGGGTTATCGTGGCACAGATTGCCATTTAACCCTGGAAAAAAATACAAGATGCTTAGAAACCCTATTGGCTGATTTGTTTGCATTGACGAATGAACTTGAAATTTTAGCCAACCGCTCCGCTATCTATGGCAGCGCCTATAAAACCATTGCTTTGGCTGCCTATAACACAGGGCAGTTTGCTTGGTGCAGGAAATACCTGTTAAAAGCATTGCGTCACCAACCAGGACTTGTATCGGAGCGTATGGTCCTTGGTTCTTTGGTTAAATCTTTCCTTGGTGGTCGCATGTTATATATTTTGCAGGCTTTCAAGAGAAGTATGACAATGGGCGGTGCAAAATGATTGTTTTTCAAAAGCAATGGGAAAATCTGTGGAACATATGTGCGGAATTTGCGGATTTGTAGAATTTAAATCAATCTCACGATCATCGGATGCCAATAGGATATTGCATGCCATGTGCCTTGAGATGAAACATCGAGGCCCGGATGATATGGGCTTTTACATTTCTGGCACTGGAACGGGTTTAGGCGCTGTTCGTTTGAGCATCATCGACCTGGCAGGAGGACATCAGCCTTTGTCCAATGAAGAGGGCGATTTATGGGTGGTGATGAATGGAGAGATATATAATTTTCTATTTTTGCGCAGGCTGTTAGTTGAGCGTGGGCATGTCTTCACTACCTTTTGCGACACAGAAGTTGTGGTGCATGCGTATGAGGAATGGGGTGAGGATTGTGTCGTACATCTGGATGGCATGTTCGCATTTGCGATTTGGGATAATAATCACCGCTGCCTGTTCATGGCTAGAGATCGGTTGGGAAAGAAGCCGCTTTACTATTACCAGGACAACCAGGTGTTTATTTTTTCATCCGAGATCAAATCCCTGTTAAAGTATCAAATCAGACAGCCGAATCTAGATCGAGAAGCTATTGACATGTTCTTGACGCTTGCTTACATTCCGGGGTCAAAGACAGTATATGAAGGTGTCAATAAGGTGCCTGCGGGGAATAGCCTGGTGGTTGATGAAAAGGGTAAAATAGATTTTCAACAATACTGGGATTTACCACAGGTTCCTCACAATGCCCCACATATTGCAAAAGAGACAGATGTTGTCCCTGAACTATGCCACCTTCTGGAAGAAGCGGTCAAATCACGTTTGCTTGCTGATGTTCCATTAGGGGTGTTTCTGAGCGGCGGTCTTGATTCAAGTATTGTGACAGCCTTGATGATTAAGCATAAACCTGGCCAGTTAAAGAGCTTTTCGGTCAGGTTCACAGAACCGGAACACAATGAAGCACCTTTTGCTCATGAAGTGGCGAACTTTCTGGGTACTGACCATTATGAATTGACAGCCAATCATTGCCCTCCAGATTTACTTCGCAAGTTGGTTTGGCATTGTGATGAACCGTTGGCTGACCCGGCGATTGTTCCTACCTACCTGGTGTCTTCTTTAGCACGTGAACAAGTTACTGTAGTCTTGACCGGTGAAGGGGCTGATGAATTGTTTGCAGGCTATTTCTACCACCCACTTGAAAAGAAAGCAGCCACTTATGATTGGATGCCTGCCTGGGCCAAACGGCAGATACTCGCTAATGGCGCTCGTTTGATTAATGGTATATTGGATAGACAGCGGTACCATCCACGGACGGTTTGGAGTTGGCAGCTTCGTCCCGAGGAGCGTATGTTGGCATGGATGGCAATTTTTACGGATGCAGAAAAAAGACGATGGTTTACCCGGAGTGCTAACGATATTGCTGAAATTGGGCCTTCGGCAAGATATCTGGATGCTGTTGCCCAACGCCACATCAAAGGAGATTGGTTATCAAATTTCTCGTATATTGACTTAAAGGTTCCGCTGGTTGATGATCTATTAATGAAGGTGGATAAAATGAGTATGGCGTCTTCGCTGGAGGCACGTTGCCCTTATCTTGACCATCATTTCGTTGAATATGCTTCCAAATTGTCCCAATCTTTAAAATTAAACAGGTCAGGTAACAAAGTCATCCTGCGTAAAGTGGCGATGAAATTACTGCCTGAACGCATCATCAACCGCGTGAAACATGGTTTTGATGTTCCACTCAAACGCTGGTTGACTGAGGATCTTAACGAATACTTCTGGGACATGGTCATGAGCCGTAATTTTGGAGATTTGCAAATCATAAACCAGCCACAGATTGAAGAAATCTGGTCGGAAATGGTAAACGATGTGCCCTCACGTACCCGGCAAATTTGGAGCTTGTTGATCCTGGCAACCTGGCTCAACCTGAGTAACTCATGAAGATATTGCTTGTCAGCCACTTCTTTCCTCCACAACGTAACGCTGGCGCTGAGCAGCGCGTATTGGGCTATGCCGTCGAGTTGCAGCAGCGCGGCCATACGGTTCAGGTGTTATGCGCAGGTGATTGGGAAGCCAGTGCGGAACATTGGAATGGGTTCACAGATGAAGTGCACCAGGGGGTGATGGTGCGGCGGGTGAATTTGAATTGGACTCGTGCGGAAGACCCTAACCGTTGCCTGTACGACAATGCCCTGGTTGACTTTAATACCGGTAGCTGGCTGGAGGAATATCAGCCAGATGTGGTGCATATCATTTCTTTGATCACACTTGGGGCAGGGGTGGTGCACGCAGCCCAAAAAAGGGATCTGCCAGTACTCTTTACATTGACAGATTTCTGGATGATCTGTCCCAAGATTAACCTGGTGCGTGGAGATGGTAGCCTGTGCGATGGGCGTGCAACCGATTGGGAATGTTTGCGCTGCATGCTGTGGAATGCCGGGTTGTTCAAAGGGCTAAAAAGTTTGCTGCCGGAGGCTCTGCTAAAAGCTATATTGACGGGGGTAAGCCGCCGTGCCTGGCTGAGTCACCTGCGCGGTTTTCGCGGTATGGCTCTCGACATGAAAGACCGCAGGCGTGTGATGGCGGACATGGCAAAAGAAATTGATTGCGTAACTGCACCATCAACGTATCTGGCGAAGGTGATTGAGGATAATGGGATTTTCTCTTCGCCGGTTCGGGTAATTCACTCAGGTCATGATCTGTCTTGGTTAAATGGTTCGACCGAGAAAACAACTGGTGATGCAATTCGATTCGGTTATGTCGGGCAGTTGATCCCAATCAAGGGTGTAGATGCCCTGATTGCAGCCTTTCAGAGCGCTGTAACAAACGGCAATGCCAGTCTCTCTATTTATGGGAATGCTGAGTTAGGTCCCACATATGCAGCCTCTTTGCAAGCAATGGTAAGAAATGGTGATCCTATTCATTTCATGGGCCCGTTCGCCCGTGAACAGTTGGCAGAAGTGATGGCTGGGATTGATGTGCTGGTGGTGCCTTCACGCTGGCACGAGAACAACCCGCGGGTGATCCAGGAAGCATTCGCCAGCAAGACACCGGTGATTGGCGCTAACGTGGGCGGTATTGCTGAGTTTATAGAACATGATGTCAATGGTTTGCTTTTTCAATATGATTCAGTCAGTGATCTGCAGGTGCAGATCGAGCGGGTGCTGACTGAACCGGGCATTGTAGAAAGGCTGAGAAAGGGCATCAAACCGGTAAAAACCATATCTGAAGAGATGGATGAGATCGAAGAATTGTACAGAAGTCTGATCAAAACCAAAAACAGACAGGTTTAATTGTTTTTTATTATTCTGGATAAGCAAGTAGAGACATGATTCACCATTTATAAACGGAGGTAACAGCGATGGAAAATGCTTTGGTAACCGGTGGGGCGGGTTTTATCGGCTCACATGTGGCGGAATCATTGGTGCAACTCGGTATGAACGTTACAGTACTGGATGATCTCAGCGGGGGATTTGAAGATAATGTGCCCGCTGGCGCACGTTTTGTGCAGGGCAGTATCAATGATGTTGCCTTGATCAATGACTTGTTCGTGGCAGAGAAGTTCGACTACGTCTATCATCTGGCTGCCTATGCCGCCGAAGGATTAAGCCACTTCATCAAGGTCTTCAATTACAACAACAATCTCATCGGCAGCGTCAACTTGATCAATGCTTCCATTAATCACGGTGTGAAGTGTTTCATTTTCACCTCATCCATAGCTGTGTATGGCACCAGTCCGGTGCTGCCGATGACGGAAGAAACACCAGCCCATCCCGAAGATCCCTATGGCATCGCCAAACTGGCGGTGGAACAGGAGCTGCGGGTGTGCAAGGAAATGTTTGATCTGGACTACATTATCTTTCGACCGCACAATGTCTATGGCGAGCGCCAGAATATCGGTGATAAATACCGCAACGTGGTTGGCATCTTCATGAACCAGTTGCTGCAAGGCCGCCCGATGACGGTTTTTGGCGATGGTGAACAGAAACGCGCCTTCTCCTATATCGGCGATGTCGCGCCGGTCATTGCCGAGTCTGTCAATTATCCCTGGGCTTATAATCAAGTCTTCAACATCGGCGCGGATCAACCCTATACGATCAATGAACTGGCGCGGGCGGTGGCGGCGGCCATGGGTTACGAATTAAATGTCACCAACCTCCCGCCCCGCAATGAAGTGATTGAAGCCTATGCTTCTCACGATAAGGTGCGCAGTGTCTTTGCTCAAAGTGACCTATGTAACCTGGAAGATGGTTTGGAGAGAATGGCGGCATGGGTCAAGCAGCATGGCGCCCGTTCAAGCCAGAAGTTCACCCATGTGGAAGTGGAAAAGAACTTCCCACACGCCTGGATTGGGTAGAACCTGAGGGAAATGTTGCCAGAACCCTATGTTGTTTCTGTCATTCTGAATACCAACCGCCGTGATGATACCCTGGCTTGTCTGGCATCATTGCTGGGGAACACCTACCCTCATCATGACGTGATCGTGCTGGACAACGCTTCCAGCGATGGCTCAGTGGAAGCCATCCAGGCGCAGTATCCTGAAGTGCAGATC
>CAYMNB010000063.1:8041-15295 GCA_964391725.1 uncultured Anaerolineaceae bacterium
AGCGAGCCGCATCAGGTGGAATGGGTGTCGGGCTGTGCGATCATGGTGCGCCATGCGGTGATTGAAGCGGTCGGGATGATCGATGCATGCTTTTTCTACTACTGGGAAGAGACTGAGTGGTGTTTGCGAGCCACAAGGGCAGGCTGGAAGGTCATGCATGTGCCGGCGGCCAGGTTGTGGCACAAAGGCGTCCAGCGCAATTATGTGCCGAAGCCGTCCTTGATGTATTACAACACCCGCAATCGTTTGCTGATGCTGAAAAAACATCACGCCCCAACCAAAATCTGGCTTCATACCTTGGCAGACATTTTGCGTACATTGGTGAGTTGGTCTTTGCGTCCCAAGTGGCGTGACAAGCGCGCCTACAGGGATGCCATGTGGCAGGGACTGCTTGATTTCATGCGCAGCCGCTGGGGTAGACAACCAGGATAAGTGACACATATGAAAATCCTTTTCTTATCGCGATGGTTTCCCTTCCCGACAGACAATGGCTCGAAGCTGCGCATTTGCAATCTGCTGCGCGGTCTGGCGGATCATCACGAGGTACATCTGTTGAGTTTCGCTGATGATCCAGCTGGGGCAAAGGTGAGAGAACTACAGTCTATCTGCGAAACTGTCCGGGTGATGCCATGGCGGGAGTTTCAACCCAATCACTTACCAGCGCTGTTGGGGTTTTTCCATCCGCAACCGCGCTCCTTGATCGACACCTATTCTGCTGAGATGGAGACAACGATCCGGCAAGCGTTATTAGCGGAGGATTTTGACCTTGTGATACTTTCACAATGGCAAATGGCTGCCTATCGTCATTTGTTTACCAATATGCCGGTATTGTTTGAAGAGATTGAAGTGGGTGATCTCTATGAACAGTATCAAAAAACAACGGGAATGGCGCGCATGCGTGCTGCGCTCACCTGGCACAAGCACCGGCGTTTTTTGGCAGGCGTGCTGCGGGGTGAAACTTGCACGGTGGTTTCAGAGAAAGAACGGTCTTTGCTCAGGGCATTGGTTTCTGAGGGAGATATTTATGTGATTCCCAATGCGGTTTCTGTGCATTCGTATGAGCATGTCCACGAGGTGCCTGAACCTGATACGATGATATTCACGGGGTCTTTTCGCTACCACCCGAATTATGAGGCTATGATCTGGTTTACTGAGTATGTATTGCCGTTGGTCCAGGAGCAAATCCCGCATGTGCGCCTGACGATCACCGGCGATCCGGCTGGCTTGCCGCTGCCAGCTTATCAGGGGGTTGTTCAAACCGGGTTTGTTGATGACCTTTACCCATTGCTTGCACGTTCGTGGGTCAGTGTAGTGCCTTTACTGGTGGGCGGCGGTACACGGTTGAAGATCCTCGAAGCCATGGCGCTGGGAACCCCGGTGGTTTCGACCAGCAAAGGCGCGGAGGGACTGGATGCCCAACCCGGAAAACACCTGCTGATCGGTAATACACCGGAAGAATTCGCCCGCCAGACGGTAAACCTGCTGTGTGACGCCACGCTGCGTGAGCGACTGGCAGCTGATGCACTGCAATTGGTACGTGAACAGTATGACTGGCAGGCTGTTCTGCCAGGATTCCTTGCGGTAGTAGAAAAAGTGGGTAGGAAAAAAATCCGGAATGGAGAGGCAGCCGTAAGATGAGAAACTTCGGCATAATGAGTCAGTTGCTGCAGCCTGGAAAGTGGCGCGAATTTCTCCGTGGCCCAATTGTGAACAGGTGGCTCCGCTGGGGTATCGTTGCAGGTGTGCTGATTGTCAGCATGATGCTTGCCCTGCTTGATTCAATGGATCATCTGCAGCTGGTCTTAATTGGTGTGGTTGGGATTCTCGGCGCGATCACATTGATCCAATGGCCGGCGTTGGGTTTGCTTGCGATATTGATTGGGACTTATTTTGTTGCTTACACCGGACCCGGGGGTGTGAATGCTGTGATACTGGGTGTGGCAGGGGTGGCGGCATTGTGGTTTGCCGATATGGTCATTCGACAGCGGAAAATTCATTTTGTTCATCCACGCACGACCACTGCCCTGTTGTTTTTCTCACTCAGTGCGGTGTTATCGTTCTTTATCGGTCAGTTACCCTGGCAGCCGCTGGCTTCTCATGCGCCGCTGACCGCTCAACTGGGCGGACTCACCATTTTTCTGATCTCTGCCCTTGCCTTCATGATTCTGGGCAACATAATCACGGACTTGCGCTGGCTGAAAGCATTCACGTGGTTGTTTGTTGGAATTGGGGGCTTGTATATAGCAGCGCGCTGGGTGCCAGGCGTCGCGTTTTTTATGCGCAGCTACGTTTATCTTTCGGCATTCAATGGCAGCCTGTTTTGGGTATGGATGCTGGTTATTCCCTTTAGCCAGGCCTTAATTAACAATCAGCTCCACACAGTGAAGCGGATTATTTTAGTGCTTCTTGTGGTTGGGGTTTTGTATATAGCAATTTTTCACGCCGGTGATTGGAAATCAGGTTATATCCCTCCGCTGGCAGGAGTTGTGGTTATCGTGTTGTTGAAATACAGACAGCACGTAATTTGGCTTACCCCATTTTTGCTGGTTGGCGCATGGTTTATGATGGAAGAAGCATTCTCCTCAGATCAATACAGTGTAATGACCCGGCTGGAGGCCTGGAAAATTATTATCACGATGTCAGTTGTCAGCCCGCTATTTGGCATGGGGTTCGGCAATTATTACTTGTATACACCTTTGCAGGACATTCTCGGTTGGCGGGTGAACTTCAGTTCGCACAACCAATATCTGGACATTGTTGCCCAGACGGGAGTGATCGGGCTGGTGTGCTTTTTCTGGGTTTTTTGGGAAATTGCACGGTTGGGATGGAGCCTGATCGACCGGGTGCCGGAAGGATTTGAACGGGCTTATGTATACGGCGCCATGGGTGGGCTGGCGGGTACGTTGGTGGCGGGATTGTTCGTTGATTGGATCCTGCCATTTGTCTATAATGTCGGTATAGATGGGATTCGAGCGAGTATATTGTCATGGTTCTTTTTGGGAGGGCTGGTTGCCATTCATCAAATCATGAAACAGCAACCACTTTCCAGCTTATCAGATTTAGAAATGGGAGGTAACAATGACTGAAGAATTGATTGGATTAGTCCCGGCGGCAGGGAAAGGGATGCGACTTGGTTTGCCCTATCCCAAAGAGCTGTACCCGGTGATTCAAAATAACCACTACAAACCGATTTCTCAGTTTGTGCTGGATAATATGGTCAACGCCGGATTGAAACAGGTCGTTTTTGTGATCAATGAGACCAAGCATCAGTTGATCGGCTATTTCGGCAGTGGCCAGCGCTTTGGCTGTGATATCAGCTATGTGGTGCAGGAGCAGGCTATGGGGCAGGGGCAGTCCACTTCACCCGGTTTGGCACACGCGCTGGATTCCGCCTATCATCTGGTTAAGGACAGGGTGGTCTTCTTCGGCATGGCCGACACCATTATGAGGCCGCATGATGTGTTTGCACAGGGGTACCAAAAAAGTTCGGCTGATGATGATGTGATTCTTGTGTTGTTTGAAACCACAAGGCCCGAGAAATTCGGCATGGTGCGCACCGATGCTGACAACAGAGTGGTCGAAATTGATGACAAGCCCAAACAAACTGATTTGACCCGTATGTGGGGCTGCATCATTTGGCGGCCTCGTTTCACAGAGTTTCTGCACGAGAGTATCCACAAACAGGGGATCTCCGATTTTGCCCTGATCATGAACAACGCCATTCGTGAAGGATACCGGTTCCGCGGTGTGCCGATTTCCGATGGCACCTATATCGATCTGGGTACGTATGACGAGATCATGGAGATGGATCGTCAATTCAGAGAGGAATGAGTGATGACAAAGGTAAAGAAAGCTGAAACAATTCTCGCACGGCAAGAATTGGCACTGCAAAACAAACAACCTCCTGATATGTCCATCGTGCTGGTTTGCTGGAACAACAAAGCCTACCTGGGGCCATGCCTGGACTCGCTGTATGGCAGCAACCTGAAGTGTTCATTCGATGTGGTGGTGGTGGACAATGGCTCGACCGACGGCAGCCTGGAGATGCTGCGCGATGAATATCCAGGGGTAATGATTATCGAGAACGGTGAGAATGTAGGCCTGAGCAAAGCCAGCAACCAGGGTATTGAAGCCACTTCGGGGAAATATGTCTTATTTCTGAATAACGATACCATCGTCAATAAGGCGGCACTGGATGCGATGGTTGATTATCTGAATGAACACGAAGAGGCCGGGGCTGTGGGTGGAAAATTGTTGAATGAAGATGGCTCTTTCCAGGGCGGGTATGCCAAATTTTCAACAATCCCAGAGGAATTTCTTATCGTGACAGGACTGGGAGACAAACTCGCCCCCGGTTATCCTTCGCATCGTGATGCCGACCATCCTGTGCCTGCTGGCTGGCTCAGTTCTGCCTGTCTGCTGCTGCGCAGGGCTGCCCTCGACCAGGTCGGGCTGCTGGATGAAACCTACTTTATTTATGGTGATGAGGTCGATTTGCAGTACCGGCTCCACCAGGCTGGCTGGCAGGTGGTCTATCTGCCGCATGCCACAACACTCCATTTCGGGGGACGCAGTATGAATCGTTGGAAGCGGCGCAAGATGGTGTATCGTGGCAAAATGTTGTTTTATCAAAAGCAGTATCCCTGGTGGCGTGCCTTTGGATTGCGCGGTATGTTCTGTATAATGAGTGTAATAAAAGCATTCTTATGGGGCTTCCTCTATCCCGTTCCAACGTGGCGAGAACGCGCAGGTAAAGAACTGCAGGCAAACTGGGACGTCATAAAACTATCCATGAAATTGCATTGAGATGCCATTTGCACCTGCTCCATCTGGGAAGTTGTGTCATTTCTTTCATCTTTGTACATATCAGGTTTTTGAAGCAAACCGTACAAAGTTGAACCAACAAAAATCATCGGGGACTATAGCAAAATGAACCTAAAATCGTACCTCCAACCGCTTCTCCACTACTGGTGGCTACTGCTTGCTGCTGTCATCGTTGCTGCCGGCACAACGTTTGTGGTGGCAAACGCACAGCCTTTGACCTATCAAACCCGCACCACCCTGGTAGTCGGCAATCTGATGTACCAGACCAATCCAACCGGCAATGATGTGTACCTGGCGCAGCAGCTTGCTAATTACTATGCACGTATTGGCATGCAGGCTGAAGTGAGAAGGTCTGTACAAGCTGCCTTAGACATGAGTTGGTTGCCGCAATACACCGTGAATCCGCTGCCGAATAGTCAATTTATTGAGATCGTAGTTAACGACACCAACCCGGCACGGGCGCAAGCGGTTGCCAACGAATTGGCAAGTCAGTTGATCAATTACAGCCCAACCTCAGACCTGCAGCAAGGTGCTGCGCAGCAAGAATTCATCAATGAACAGATCAGTTATTTGGAAGAAAATATTCGCACAACGTTGGAAGAGATCGAAATTGCGGAAAGGGCTTTGACTGAGACCAACAGCGCCCAGAAAATTCTGGAAATTCAGGGTGAACTCACGGTATTACAGACAAAACTTTCGCAGATGCAGAGCAACTATGCTGCCTTGATGGCCAATACCGGGCAGGGCGCCATCAACACACTCTCGGTGATCGAACCAGCCCCATTGCCATCTCAACCAATTGGGCCGGGCAAGCTGATGATGACTCTTATCGCCGGGGCGGCGGCAGGCGGTATTGCGGCGGTGGCTGCTTATCTGCTTGATTTGCTGGATGACACCGTGAAGAACGCGGAGGATGTCACCAAAGCGTTGTCGATGCCGCTGCTTGGGACCATTCCCGCGGTAAAAAAATGGATTGGCAGGCGAGGTTCACGTAATGCCAAACGTTTTGGGGGGTTGGCAGGCAGGCTGACCCACAAGTTCCGTTCTCCTAATGAAGCGGTTGCCATGGACAGCGTGGAAAGTGACACGCTGTCGACAACGGAATTCCCTGTGTTACCACCGCAGTTATCGGAGGAAATGCGCCTGCTGCGCATCAACCTGGGGGTTGCTGCGGGAGAACAGCCCACCCGAGTTTTGCTGGTCACCAGCCCTTCACCGGATGAAGGCAAATCATTCATTGCCACTCACCTGGCGGTGATGATGGCAAAAAGCAGCAAAGAAGTTGTGTTGGTGGACGCCAATTTTGAACATCCTCATCAAGAATGGATTCCCGGCATGTCAGCAGATGAGCCAGGGCTAACCGATTTGTTGATCGGCAGCGTTGTGGTCAGTGATATACTCAAGACATGGCAGGAGCATCTGAGCGTGGTCAGTGCCGGGCAGCCACTGGCCTCGCCTTTGGATCTGTCTACTTCTGACAAGGTTTCTACCATGCTTAGTGATCTGCGATATTTCTCGGATGTAGTAATCATTGATGGACCCCCGCTCACGTTTACCAATGCGGTGGCGTTATCATCCAAAGTAGATGGCGTGGTTGTGGTTGTGCGGCATGGGTTTACACGCAAAGGAACGGCGCAGAAACAGGTCGATAAACTGAAACAGGTAGGCGCCAATGTACTGGGGGCTGTGTTGAACAAAGCACCGGTTTAATCAGAATTTCTTGGTGAAAAACGCCCTCCTATCCGAAGAATGAGAGGGCGTTTTTGGTTTAATGCGGTAACCTCTCTAAGAGCGTATCAATCTTTTCTGGCGGTGAGATAATTGCTCATCCAAAGAGCATGAAAGGCAAGCCTGCACTGTAAACAGTAATTTGTCTTGGCAGGCTATTACGGCGATAAACGGTGTAATCAAAGGGTTCTACGGAAACGGAGCGGCCAGCATCAGGGGATTGTATGGACATAGAATTGATCATTCCTGCTGCTGTGGACGTTTTAACAGGAATACCGCCTGGATGAGGAAACGGATTAAGCGGGTACTCGTTGTCAGGGCATTCAGGGGGGGAAAAGACGCAGTGAGTACAGTATAATTGCTACGATGTGTTCGTTAATGAGTCAAAACCGCCCGCCATACCAGCCAGAGGAGCTCCAACAGCCGTGGAAACGTTCCTGAAAACCATCAGCCCCTTGTTGAAAAAAGGGATCACGATTGTGCTGTACTGCATGCTGGGGTTGGCGGCGCTGGTGGTGGTCGTGAATATGGTCATCGTGGCAGCGTTCCCTTATAGTGTCGACTACGGCGAGGGACCGCTGCTGGATCAGGCGGTGCGCATTCGGGAGGGGGAGCCCATCTATGCCACCAGCATCACAGAACCGCCTTATACGATCACCAATTACCCGCCGGTGTTCACCGGCATCCTGTCGCTGTTCAACA
>CAYMNB010000064.1:0-11806 GCA_964391725.1 uncultured Anaerolineaceae bacterium
AATTTACTTGACAGATTCGCACAATTTGCATAAATGATGTATAATAGGCACGTTTAGTAGGACTATGTGGCTTGCAAAACGCAGGGCACGCAATTTTTTTAGGAGCATTTTCAAATGAGCAACGTTTTAAATGGGACCGTGAAATGGTTCAACAACCAAAAAGGTTATGGCTTTATCTCTGGGGAAGATGGTAACGAATATTTCGTTCATTTTTCTGGGATTGCCGGTGGTGGTTTCCGCCAATTGGAGGAAAACCAGAAAGTTGAATTCACAGTTGAAGATGGTGACAAAGGCCAGAAGGCCGTCAACGTCAACGTCATCGGCTAATAGAATTAACGAACCTGAAAAAGACCCGATTAATCGTCGGGTCTTTTTTCTTTAATCAAAATCGAGTGTCAGGTCCCGCAGCCAGTTGAGAAACCACATGCGTGCTGGCAGCGGCACCAGCCCTGGTCGGTAAATACTCCAGGTCCACACTTCCGCAAAATAATCAGCGGTGGAGTTATCACCGTACTTCGGCGCTAACCCGCGGTTGTGCACCTGCCAGGAAGCCTCCGCAGGCAGAGATTTCGCCAAGCTTTTGGTATTCATCCACCGCAAACCGCCCGCCTTACTTCCGATTGTTGACAATAACTGGTCACCAGGTCCGCCTCCCCACCAAATCGCCATCCAGCGTACAGAATTTTCAAGCACATGCCCCATTTCATGCACCACCCATTGTGTCGCGTTCGGTCCTTCAAAGATTTGCGGGTACAACCACACCCGCCGATTTGCAAACACCAACGATATCTTGGCCCCGCCGTTGGCAAGCGACACTACCTTTTGCACAATCCCGCCTTTATGAAATATGGTTCTCCCCAGAAAATGCTTGATCCAAAGATCGCCATGCATGCCCGGCAGCCAGCGTTCAACCGCAGCAGCAATATCGTCACCGGCACGGATCAGGCCACGCAACTCATCTTCCGTGAACTCCCCGCGCACACGCCAACCAAAGCGGCTCAGTAATGCAGACAATAATGCTTCCATGTACCGATTGTAGTCTACTTTTTGACTTTTCGAACCTACATTTTTCCTTGAGCATACCGGCAGAATCAGGTAAGATTGCAGCGGTAAATAGCGAGGTCAATGATGCGTGAGAAAGTTTTGATCATAGGAATCGGCAATTTCGACCGGCAGGATGATGGCGTTGCCTGGCACATCCTGCAAGGCATTAACCAAAAATTGGGCAGAACCTCCCAACCCACCCCCTATGAAAGCCCTATTGAGCCGGAGGGAGACAATCCTCAGACCCTTTTCTCACTCCAGATCTATCCCGAAATGGCGGACCTTCTTCACCAATATGAGTGGGTCTGTTTCGTGGATGCCCATACCGGCGCCATCGAAGAAGAGCTCTCCTGCCAGGTCGTTTACCCCGAGCGGCACAGCAATCCCCTCACCCACCACATGACGCCGCAAACTGTGCTTTCGCTGTGCGCAACCCTCCACAAGCAGGTTCCCCACGCCATGATCGTTTCAGTGCGGGGCTATTCATTTCAATACCTCCAGGGATTGTCAGAAGCCACCGCGGCGCTGGCTGACCAGGCCGTTGACTTCATCTGGCAATGGCTGTCAGAAGAGTAAAGCGATCGGGCCAAATGTCATCTTCAGCAAGGACATTTTTTCTTAAGAAAATGATAAATATTGCGTGCCTCAACCCTGCCTGGTGATATAATGCAGGTATGCATGAATTGGCAGTAACCCAGAACATTCTCAACATCTGTCAGCGTCACGCCGCACAGGAAAACGCCTCACAGGTTACCGACGTGTATCTGGTTATCGGTGATCTCTCCAGCATCATTGATGACTCTGTCCAGTTTTATTGGGACTTTATTACCAAAGATACCATTTGTGAACACTCACTGCTTCACTTTGAACGCATCGCTGCCAAAGCAAAGTGCCTGAGCTGTGAGAACGAATTTACCTTAAAACAGTTGATGCCCTGTCCGCAATGCCACTCCGCCCGCTTCAAGATCATCACCGGGGAGGAATTTTATGTCGACAGCATCAAAATAAACAAAAATGGAGAAAACCATGTGCAATAGCGCCTCACACACCCACGATCATGATCACGACCATGACCACAGCCATGTAACTGTCGTTGAGAATATCATGAACCAGAATGACCTGTTGGCCCGCCACAACCAGAAATTGCTGGATGCTTCAGGCATATTTGCCATCAACATCATGGCTTCACCGGGTGCCGGGAAAACTTCAGTCATCCTGAAGATCATCGAAGAATTGTCAGATCGCTATAAAATCGCGGTGATCGAAGGCGATACCGCGCCCGTTACCATCGATGCGGACAAAATTGTGGCAGCAGGCGTGCCCGCCACACAGATTAACACCGGCGGCAACTGCCATCTGGATGCGCATATGATGATGCACGGGTTGGATGCGCTGGATCTGAAAGGCGTTGACCTGTTGATCGTCGAAAATGTCGGCAATTTGGTCTGCCCTGCTGGCGTTGCCCTTGGCACACACGCCAATATAGTCATTGCCTCCATCCCAGAAGGTGATGACAAACCCTATAAATACCCTAACATTTATCGCGGCATTGATGTGATCCTCATGAACAAAATCGATTTGCTGCCTTACGTCGATTTTGACATGGATTACTTCGTAACCGGCCTCGAGATGTTGAATCCCGGCCTGACCAGTTTCCCTGTATCGGCGAAAACTTCCGAAGGCATCGACGCCTTTGCCGGCTGGCTCGAAGCCCGCATTTTAGAAAAACGCGCTGCTTAGCTTGCCATGAGCCAGGCATTACAGGCACTCCACATTCACATTCGCGGGATTGTGCAGGGGGTCGGTTTCCGGCCCTTTGTATATGCCCTGGCTTTGCGTTACCATATCAACGGCTGGGTGCTGAACAACTCCTCTGGCGTTGAGATCGCCGCTGAGGGTTCACCAGAAGCCCTGGCTGCTTTTCAGTCCGCCTTGATGGCAGAATTGCCTCCGCTTGCACAGATCGACAGCCTGGATGTTCATCAGATTCCACCCAGCGGTTTCGACCAGTTCACCATCAAGCGCAGCGAGGCACAGCCCGGCGATTTTGTGCCCATCTCGCCGGATGTTTCCATCTGCGAGGACTGTTTGCGCGAGTTGTTTGATCCTGCTGACCGCCGTTACCGCTACCCATTCATCAATTGCACCAACTGCGGCCCACGCTTCACCATCATCAAGGATATCCCCTACGACCGTCCCAAAACAACCATGGCAGAGTTTCCCCTGTGCCCTGACTGCCGGCAGGAATATGAAGACCCCCTTGATCGCCGTTTTCATGCCCAGCCGGTTGCTTGCGAAGTTTGCGGACCGCAAGTCTATTTTGTCGAACAAGGCATGACCATCGCAACGGGCGAAGACGCCATCCAGCATGCACGAAACTTATTGAAAAGTGGCAAGATCCTGGCGGTGAAAGGTCTGGGCGGTTTTCATATCGCCAGTGATGCTGCCAACGACGAAGCTGTGGCTGCCTTGCGAGAACGCAAGCGCCGCAGCGACAAGCCTTTCGCCCTGATGACTTTTTCTCCCGAGATCGCAGAAAAATTCGTTCATCTCACGAAGGCAGAAAATGATTTGCTTGCCTCGCGCAAGCGACCGATTGTGCTGCTGGAGAAAAAGTCAGAGGACAATAACCTGTCACCGATGATCGCTCCCAAACAAACCACCCTCGGTTTCATGCTGCCCTATACCCCACTCCATTATCTGCTGCTGGAACCCGCGGCAGGCTTCCCCGAAGTACTGGTGATGACCAGCGGCAATCTGAGCGAAGAACCGATTGCCTATCATGATCAAGAAGCCATCCAGCGTCTGTCACCGGTGGTGGATGGTTTTCTGATGCATGACCGCCCCATTCACATGCGTGTGGATGATTCCGTAGCACGCGTAGTTGATGGCCAGGAATACCTCATCCGCCGCGCACGCGGTTATGCCCCTGACCCTGTCTTGATACCATCGGACACGCCATCGATACTGGCAACCGGAGGTGAATTGAAAAATGTGTTCGGTCTCAGCCGTGACGGCTATGCCTTTCTCAGCCATCATATCGGCGATGTAGAAAATTATGAAACCATCCGCTCTTTTCAAGAGGGAATCGACCACTTTGAGAACCTCTTCCGCATCAACCCGCAGATGATCGCCTGTGACAGTCATCCCAATTACTTCACCTCCCAATATGCCCGCCAACTTGCCCGAGAAGAGGGACTTCCTCTGGTCGAAATCCAGCACCATCATGCCCACCTGGCTGCCTGTCTGGCAGACAACCAGCAATATCTGACCGAAAGGAATGTGATCGGCTGCATCTTTGACGGCACCGGCTTTGGCAGCGATGGCACTATCTGGGGCGGAGAATTCCTCATCGGCAACCTGGCTGGCTTCCAGCGCGCCTATCATCTGGAGGCTGTCCCCCAACCCGGGGGCGATCTCTCCACGCGTACACCCAGCCGCATGGCGCTGGCGCATCTGTGGCAGCAAGGCATCTCCTGGGGTGATCTATCGCCATTCAGAGCGTTAACTTCACAGGAGTTGTCAACCTTGCAGGTGCAATTAGAAAAACAGGTCAACACCCCCCTGACCAGCTCGATGGGGCGTCTGTTTGATGCGGTATCATCTCTACTGGACATCTGCCAGCAGGTGAATTACGAAGCCCAGGCCGCCATCGAACTGGAAACCGCGATTGACCTGCAAGCCACGGGCAGTTACCCCTTTGCCATTGCAGAAGATCAATCCGCCATCGGTCTGCTGCCATTCTGGCAGGCATTGGTAGATGATGTTCATAACCATATCCCAACATCCGCCATCGCAACCCGCTTTCATAACAGCCTGGTGGATTTACAGGTCGACATTTGCCAGCGGCTGCGTCACCAGTATAATATCAATACGGTAGCATTAAGCGGCGGTGTTTGGGCAAACCATTACCTGTTAACCAGAACGATCACCGCTTTGGAATCCGAAGGTTTTACTGTTTTGCGCCACAAGCGGGTTCCCTGTAATGATGGCGGCATCGCTCTCGGACAACTAATGATCGCTGCCCACCAATGGAAACAACAAAAGAAAGGAACTTAACATGTGCCTTGCCATTCCCGGAAAAATCACAGCATTGTATGAGGAGGGCGGCCTGAAGATGTGCAAAGTCAACATCAGCGGCGTCACACAGAGTGCTTGCGTCGAGACAGTCCCGGATGTCCAGATCGGCGATTACATCATCGTGCATGCCGGCTTTGCCCTCAATAAACTCAGCACCGAAGACGCCCAGGAAACATTAGAACTTTTCCGCCAATTGGCGGAGTTCGACGCGCAAATACGCGCAGAACAGGAAAGCACGGAATAGAGCCATGGAATTACTCAAAGAATTCCGCAATCCGATCCATGCCAGAACCTTGTTGGATGAATTGCACCGCATCACCACGCGCCCCTGGGTCATTATGGAAATCTGCGGCGGACAGACCCATGCTATCATGCAATCCGGCATCGACCAGCTGTTACCGCCACAGATCGAACTGGTGCATGGCCCCGGCTGTCCGGTGTGTGTCACCCCGCTGGAGTTGATCGATAAAGCCCTTGCCATTGCCAGCATGCCGGATGTCATCTTCACCTCCTTCGGCGACATGCTGCGTGTACCTGGCTCTCACGGCGACCTGTTTTCAATAAGGGCAGCTGGCGGCGATGTGCGCACGGTATACACCCCGTTGGACGCTGTCAAAATTGCCAGAGACAACCCTGACAAAGAAGTGGTTTTCTTCGCCATCGGCTTTGAAACCACCGCCCCGGTGAATTTGATGAGTCTTAAGCAAGCCATCAACCTGGGCCTGACCAATTACTCATTGCTGGTATCGCAATCCCTTGTCCCCCCTGCCATGCATGCCATACTCAGCTCGCCACAAAACCGCGTGCAGGCATTCCTTTCCGCCGGCCATGTCAATACCATCATGGGCATGTGGGAGTATCCCCCTATAGCGCAGCAATACCACATTCCGATTGTTGTCACCGGTTTTGAACCCGTCGATTTGCTGAATGGTATTCTGCAAACTGTGCGCCAATTGGAGGCAGGCCGCTATGCGGTCGAAAATGCCTATTCACGCGTGGTCACGCTTGAAGGTAACCAGCCTGCCCAGCGAATGATTGAAGAGATGTACGAGGTGCATGACCGTCAATGGCGCGGCATCGGTATGATCCCACAATCAGGTTGGCGCTTACGGCCCGCCTATGCGCAATATGATGCCGAAAAACGCTTTTCCTTGTCCCACATTGTCACCCAGGAATCCGACATCTGCATCGCCGGGCAAATCCTGCAGGGGTTGAAGAAACCGCATCAATGCCCCGCTTTCGGCAAAGAATGCACCCCGCGTAATCCGCTGGGCGCTACCATGGTTTCTTCAGAAGGCGCCTGTGCCGCCTACTATAACTTTGCGCGCATTCGAGAAGGACAATGATGACAGAATCTACCTATCCGGTGATAGAGGGCGCGGTGTGCCCCCTGCCGCTTTCACACGACCAAACCATTGTCATGGGGCATGGTGCTGGCGGTAAGATGAGTCAGGAATTGATTCGCGACCTTTTTCAATCACGCCTCATGAATCCAATCCTGGCGGAGAATAACGACTTCGGGCGCCTGTCCATTCCAACAAACCAGCCTGGCCACCTGGCAGTTTCCACCGATATGCACATGGTCACACCGCTCTTTTTCCCTGGCGGTGATATCGGATCACTGGCAATCTGCGGCACCGTTAATGATATCGCCATGTCCGGCGGGATTCCACTGGCGATCACCGCCAGTTTTATCCTCGAAGAAGGCCTGGCTATAAACACCCTGGCAGCCATCGTTGATTCCATGGCGGAAACAGCCCGGCAAGTCGGCATCCCCATCATCGCCGGAGACACCAAGGTCGCCGAAAAGGGCAATGCAGACAAAATTTTCATCAACACCACCGGCATTGCCTGGGTACCTGATAGCCGTCGCATCGGCGGTCAATACGCCCATCCCGGTGATATCATCCTTCTTTCCGGCACCATGGGCGACCACGGGATTGCCGTTCTGGCAGCGCGTGGCGAATTAGGCTTTCAGGCCGATGTTCAGTCAGATATCGCTCCTTTGCACGGTTTGATCGGGACCGTTCTCCAGGCTGCTCCCCATACACATGTCTTGCGTGACCCCACCCGTGGCGGGGTTGGAACCACGCTGAACGAGATCGCGCGCCAATCACGCACCTCCCTGTGGATCGAAGAAAGCCTCCTGCCCGTTCACCCCACCGTGCAGGCCGCCTGTGAAATGCTGGGTTTTGACCCGCTCTACATCGCCAACGAAGGCAAATTGATCGTCATTTGCCCGCCGGAAGAAGCCGAACAGGCACTGACAGCCATGCGCCAGCATGCGTATGGTAAACAAGCCGTTGTCATCGGAGAGGTAAAAGCCGAAGATCCTGGCCGGGTGTTGATGCGCACCAGTTACGGTGCAACCCGCCTGGTCGACACCTTGGCTGGTGAAATTCTCCCGCGTATCTGTTGAGCATGCCCGAACAAAACGCCTTCACCATCGCCTACTTCGTCACCCCGCACGGTTTCGGGCACTCTGCGCGGGCATCCGCCGTTATGGAAGCTCTTAACCGAAGGTTCACCAACCTGAAATTCATGGTCTTTACTACAGCACCGGCATGGTTTTTTACCGATTCCGGCCTGAATATCGAATACCACCAATTATTTCATGATGTCGGCCTGATTCAATCATCACCGTTTGCCAACGACCTGTCAGTTACGATCGAAAAACTCGATCAATTACTCCCCTTCAACAGCCAGATGACTGCCCAGACCATGCAAACCTTGAAGAACGCTGGCGTTTCATTGATCCTCTGTGACATCTCTTCGTTCGGCTTGCTGCTTGCCCGCCAGATGGGGATCCCATCCGTGTTGATCGAAAACTTCACCTGGGATTGGATCTATGAGAGCTACATCCAGGAAGATCCCGCCTTCTCAGAGATCAATCTGCATCTTGACGCTCTGTATGCCCTGGCAGATATCCACTTTCAGGCAGAGCCGGTTTGCCAGCCTCTGGCAAATTCCATCAACATCAAAGACCCTATCGCACGTTCCTTCAAACATAGCCGCGCCGAAACAAGAGAATTGCTTGGAATCCCTGCTGAGCAGCACATGACCCTGTTATCGTTGGGCGGCATCGAAACATCCTTCGGCAACCTCGAAAAATTGTACCAATTCGGCCACACCGTGTTCGTGGTGCCAGGAGGGGCTGATACCTTGCAGCGTGACCGCAATATACTCCTCCTACCCCACCATTCGCACTATTACAATCCGGATCTGATCCGGGCCGCTGATCTGGTTGTTGGCAAAGCCGGTTACTCCACCCTGGCAGAGGTAATGATGGCAGGTGTGCCCTACGCCTTCATCAGCCGGGGAGATTTCCGCGAATCTGATGTCATGGTCCCCTACGTCAAAAAGGTCCTGCCAGCCCTTGAAATAATCGAACACGAATATATCAGTGGTCACTGGTTTGAGCGGCTGCCCGAATGCTTTGCATTAACCGCAAACACACCCCATCCTATCAATGGCGCTGACACAATTGCCGGTCATCTCGTCGATTTGATCCTTCAGTTACGCTGAGAATATATCACCCCGTTCGCATGCCGCCCAATCACGCTCAAACCAGTGTGATGGCGTTGGCAGCGGCCGGCAATCCACCCAGGTGTGCATTAATTGGCCATCCCTGTAAACGGTTTCCAGCACCTTGTTGCGATAACCGGTATCTTCTGGAATCATAAGCCAGTTGTTGGGTAACTTGTCATGGATGTATGCCCCCTCCTCACCAAGCACCAGACTGGAACCTCGGCTGCCGACCCCAGATGCCACATTGAACCGGGTCGCATCCAGATAGGCCGCATGTGCAAAACACAAATGCCGCACGAGATAAGCCTGTTTTCGTTCTCCCTCGCCAAAAGATAAACCTTCACCGTTGACCCGATCCCACAACTGCCAGGCAGCCGCCACTGCTTCGTCAAGCAGCACTTCCTGCCGGATAAACCCGCCAATTTCACTCATCCTTTGCTGGATTTCTGCGAGTACTTTCTGCCAAGGTCGCCCGTTGGATTGACCTTTTTCCGCCCAGTGGATCAGACCATCAACCTGTGGATCCAAACATCTCTCATCAAGATCAGGGGGTGTTTGTCGATTTTTCAAACAATAAGCGATATGTTGGGCTGCCCGTATTCCCCCAACCTGCCCGGCATTTAAAGCCGACCCGCCGGGTCGTTTCGCCCCGTGCGAACCATTCACCTCGCCAATCGGATACAACCCGGTGATATTTTCACTCTGCCACCAGAGATCACCTGCCAACCCACCGTTGTTGTGTTGCGCACAAACAGCGATCTTCAAAGGTTCCTGGGCGAGATCAATTCCTTGCTGTTTGAATAAGGCAATCGCCTGCGGATTCATGCGTTGTAACCGTTCTATGGGTGTTTCCTGCAGCGCACCCGATTCACGCAGATAATTCCTCACTTCTTCAGAAAGGTCATCGAAGAGAAAGCCTTCAGGATTTTGCCTGTAATCCAGAAAGACCTGCCTGCCCAGTATCACCGTTTCCTGGTAAACCAGCAGGTCGATCAGCGAAGAACCACCGATGACTTTTTCTGCATCAAACGGCCATTGGTACCCCTTCAAAAACAAAGTCGAATAGCACTCATCAGGGCTGGTAAACGCCTCCAGCAGGAATTCCCGCTCCACGCCATGTTCATCCAGACTATAGACCCGCGGGATCACCTGCAGATAACTACCGCTGACATTCCAGCGGAAATGTGTGGCTGCCAGGCCGAATTGGGACTCGGACAGGTTGCGTGCTTTGGCGCCAGCCAGCAGCGCCAGCCCAATCGCCCCTGTGTGCCCTGCTGGATAGACGCTATCGCGATAGAGCCCCCCCGGTCCCCCCACAGCAAACACCACAAAGTCCGAGAGAACTACCTCATAATCACCTTTGTCGTTCAAAAAAAGGGCGCCGATTACGCGAGCTTGCGTACTGCGCTCATCGACCAGCAAGGAGATGGCTTCACAGCCCTCACGAATGGCAACGCCTGCTTCAATGGCCGCCTTTTGCAGAGTCCGGCACATGACTTGCGAGGTATACGGCCCAATCGAAGTCGCGCGCTGCAAAGGGTCGTGGTCGGTTTTATAGCCGACATACTGTCCGTAGGCATCATGCGGAAAAGGCACCCCCAGCGCAACCAGGTTCATAAATGCCCGCACAGACAATGCACTTTCCACCAGCGCCAGATCTCCATGCATGCCGCCCCCTGACAGATAAGTTTGCGCCATACCAACCGGCGAATCAACCTCATCACCGCACAAAGACAACTTGTAATACGTCTGTTTGTCACTGCCAGTATTGATGGAAGTGCCGTGCTGCAGGCCCTCGGTCACAATCACGACATCCTCAACTCCCTGCCGGTGCAGTTGCAGAGCGGCATTCAAACCGGCAGCGCCGCTGCCAATCACCAATACCGTTGCTCTCGTTGTCTTTGGTTTCATATCACAACCTTGGCAGGGTCAAACCGCCATCCAACACCAGCACCTGTCCGGTGGCATAGGGCAACTGGCCGGTTGCCAGAGCACACACCGCCTTGCCGACGTCTTCCGGCGTTCCCCATCGCTCTTCCAACAACAATCCATCCGCGATCAGTCGGTCATATTTTTCGTGGACAGCCGCGGTCATGTCGGTTTTGATTATGCCGGGACGCACCTCATAAACATCGATCCCGAACTCCGCCAACCTCACTGCCCACAACCGCGTGGCCATACTGACACCAGCTTTGGCGAGACAATAAGCCGCCCGGTTGACGGATGCCACACTGGCTGAGATAGATGAGATATTGATGACCTTCCCATGAAAACCAGCGTCTACCTGACGTTGTTCGATCATCCACTGTGCCGCCAGTTGCGTCAAAAAGAAGCCACCCTGTAAATTGACCTGCAACATCTGGCCAAAATCATCTTCCTTAAGGTCTAATATGTCGGTCCTTTCCCGCGGCGCAATACCGGCATTGTTTACCAGCACATGCAGCCTCTGATAGGTTGACTTGCCTGCTTCAACCAAAGACTGGCGATCATCTGTCTGGGAGATATCTGCCTGCACATACTTGACGCTGACGTTGTATCTCCGCAAATCGGCAAGAGCATATTCCACCTCAGTCTCCGCCCGCCTACCGCACAACAGCAGATCATACCCCGCTGTTGCCAGCGATTGGGCAATCCCCAAACCGATACCTCTCGTGCCGCCAGTAATCATCGCAACAGGTCTCATTTCAGCCTCCTTCGTTTTCCTCCCTCATTATAATGACAACGGAAGAAACAAAAAAGGCTGTCCACCAGTAATTGCGTTAACAGCCTATAAGTTTTTGGTTTTTATTTATTCGCCTACGCCCCACCAGCTGAAAACGAATGATTGGCTGATCTCACCAGCAGGCTCGTAGACCGGTTCACCCAATTCAGTTGAACCCGATTGTCTCACCGGAACCACCCACCAACGGAAAATATGAGGAATGTTCTCTGTGGGCCGCAGCCTGGCGGGAACGATGAATTTGGTGTCACTCACGTAATTGGTCACACGTGTGCCATCAGCGGCGGTTACATCCACGATCGTGATCGCATAAGCTTCTCCGGTACGCAAGGCACCGACGCTCTCCCACTGCAAGGTGATGGTGTCCGTCATGCGCATGAACGCCGCACCATCTCTCGGCAGCAACAGCTGCGGGGCATAATAAGGCGGCGGCAC
>CAYMNB010000064.1:11906-15262 GCA_964391725.1 uncultured Anaerolineaceae bacterium
CCAACCACAAGGTTGGTGCATTGTGCTGACAGATTATTTTCTAACACAATAGATTGCACAGACACACCAAAGAAGATCGCAATAGAAGTACAGGTATCGAGACTCTGTACTGTATATTCAACAGGCGGCAGAGGTGTCCAGGTCGGCTCAATCGTCGGCGTCAAGGTGTTTGTCGGTGTCAGTGTGATGGTCATTGTCATCGAAGGGGTCACCGTCACCGTTGGTTCCACGATAACATCTTGCTCTCTCAACAACAAATAAAGCATTCCTGCACCCACAAGAAAGACCAGCAACACCAACGCGATTGCCACCGGCAGGCTCAAGGTCACTTCCGGCATACGCGCAGCGCGCACATCGGAGGAAGTTTCACTGCTTTTCTGTTTCTTTTTGGTGGGGGTTTCTTGTTCGCTATGGAAAACACGTCCGCACACTGTGCAGCGCGGCGCATTCAGTTCCAACCGGGTACCGCAGGTTGGGCACGTTTTACGATTATTCTCTTGTGTTGTCATTGGTTGGTTTTTCGTGCAATAACCTCTCGTTTAATAGTTGGGTGCCCATCAAAAGCAAGATAAAATTATACCATGATGATTTCAGATCAAACTTCTGGGCAGATGAATCACAGCCTTTACCTGCATATTCCATTTTGCAGCAAGCGCTGTTCTTATTGCGATTTTAACACATACGCCGGCGTCACATCATTGCTGCCGGCCTACATAGATGCGCTTTGTCAGGAAATCGTCAAGGTTGCATCGTGTACCAGCCGAAAATATCCCGTTCACACCATCTTTCTGGGGGGCGGAACCCCCTCTTTGCTCTCTCCAGAGCAGTGTACAACCATTTTTTCAACCATTAACCGGTGTTTTACTTTACAAAAAGAGTACGAATACACCCTCGAAGCCAACCCTGATTCATTAACCCTCGAGAAACTGATTGAATACCGCCAACTGGGCATCAACCGCCTCTCCATCGGTATGCAGTCAGCCCTGCCGCACGAATTGGCACTGTTGGGCCGCCTTCACGATCACCAGGCCACCCAACGCAGTGTTGAAAGCGCACGGCAGGCCGGCTTTAGCAACATCAACCTCGATCTGATTTTCAACCTGCCCGGCCAAACCCTCGAAGATTGGCAGAAATCACTCGGCGCCGCTTTATCATTGCAGCCCACCCATCTATCTCTGTATGCCCTGTCACTCGAAGAAGGCACACCGCTCCATCGGCAGGTAGAGGATGGAGAGTTCGCAACTCCGGAGGATGACACCGCTGCAGCTATGATGGATATGGCAGCCGAATTGTTGCCAGCCAATGGATTCATTCATTATGAGGTGTCAAACTGGGCAAAGGCTGATGCACAAACGGATTACACCAGCCGCCACAACCTGCAATACTGGTTGAACCAACCCTATTTCGGCTTCGGGGCAGGCGCGCATGGGTTGGTAGATGAAGTTCGAACCGTCAACGAACCGCTGCCAACCCGATACATAAGCCTTTGCCGGGAGTCGCAAGCAATCTCTTTCCCAATTGGACCAGCCTCGATCGAGAACCACACACGAGATCATCTAAGCCAGATTGAAGAACACATGATCCTTGGGCTGCGTTTATTGCAGCATGGTGTCAACCGAGATGAATTCACCAAACGCTTTGGCAATGATTGGGATGTCTATTATGGAGATACCATCAGGCAATTGCTGGCTAAACAGCAATTGATCTGGGATGAAACCTCTTGTTCCTTGCGGCTGGCGCCGGAGCTATTCTTTGTCGCCAACCAGGTATTGGTGCAATTCTTGTTTGACCGCGATTAATACACCACTACTTTTGTACCAAACCCTTTGTGATGCCAATTTTCGTCATTGACTTCTGGCAGCGACCAGAGATACAACCATTTGGCATCTTCATTGCGCATATTAACACAACCGCTGCTCATGGTGATCCCGTAGTTTTGGTGCCAGTAGGTGCCATGAAACGCCACGCCGGTCTCCAGTTCAAAGAACGAAACCCAGGGAACGCCCGGCAAGACATACGCTTCAAGGTCATCGGTCAGAGTGCCGCCGCCCATGTGCTTGGATGGCATTTTCGATGTAATGCGGAATTCACCCCTGGGCGTGGCAGTAGGAATCTCACCTGGCGGGGTAGATTTGATCAAGCCAGTTGACACCTTCATTTGCCTGATGATTTGTCCTTGCTCATACGCAGTCACCTGCTGCTGAGCGATGGAAACCTCCAAACGCTTGTCTTCCAGTGGCACGTCCGCTGAGATAGGCTGCAATTCATTCGCCATGACCGGGCGCAGGTGTTTGGCAGGCGCATGGTATTCATCTTTGGTCAGGTCATCCTGAATGCGATACCAGGCTTCACCATCTGGCCCTTCTTCCACACCGATCACCCAATGATTCGAACCGTAATACAGACGATAAACATTGCGCCATGTTTTTTGCCGCTCATTGAAGAACATGCTTTGTGAATATGGCACAGTCACTTCCACCAGTTGGCCTTTTTCAGGGATACTCAGCACCGGATGAAAACAGACCTTTACCGGTTGCACATGGGCGCTATGGATATAACCTCCCCACACCCGGTACCACAACGGATTGTAACCAGGCCCATCCTCAGAGATGACCTCATCATACAGGTGCACCAATTCATCGCGAAATCGTTGAAATAAAATTCGGCTGGTGTCTGCGGGACGCGCATACACCGATACGCTGGTGGTCGTGATCCTGCCCAGGTTCTTCTCAAGATACTCATCCCCCTGGTTGGAAAAAGGCACAAAGGCAGCGCCAGCCAGCCCCAGCAAACCAATCTTCAAAAAATCACGCCGATTCATCTTTGCCATACATAACTTTCCCATGATTCCAGTATAATAATGCTTGGAACAGGTAAAGCAATCATACCATATATTGTCCATACCTATGATTCTTTAAATTTTTATTATCTAATTATTAAGTATACGAATACTTATCATCAGTCAAGGAGAGGAAACACATGACAAAAAGCTATCTGATTGATATGGATGGTGTTCTTGTTCACGGCAAACAGTTAATCCCCGGCGCCAATGAATTCATCGAACGGCTGAAAACGCGCAAAATTCCCTATCTGGTCACCACCAATAACTCCATCTATACCGCCGGTGACCTCGCCCATCGTCTGCAATCGATTGGTTTACACATCGAAGCCGATCAAATCTTTACCTCCGCCATGGCGACCGCCAATTTCATCGCCTCGCAAAAACCGAACGGCAAAGCGTTTGTGATCGGCGAATCCGGGCTCACCGACGCCATCCACCGCAAAGGATATATCCTCACAGACATCGATCCCGATTATGTGGTGTTGGGAGAAACAGAAAACTACAGTTTCCCGCG
>CAYMNB010000065.1:0-12701 GCA_964391725.1 uncultured Anaerolineaceae bacterium
TGTTAAAAAGTGCTTAATACATATAGCCGATAATTATTCCATTAACAAAACCAATTGACAATCCAGCCCAGGCAACGGGCAGCGAGGAAGAACGGCTGATGGCGTTTCGCCGTGTCCGGGATGAGATCAAAGCAAAGATCGAGGAGTATCTGGCGGCTAACTGACGTAATCAGGCGATTGGGTGGGCAGGTAGGGCATTGGGGGGCTATCCATTCCCAGATAGATAGCGAGAGCAGCCTGCATTGCGGTGCGATCATCCCAGGGATGTTCGCAGGTGCCGAAACACATCGATTGTTCGTGCCCTTTGCCGAAGGCACATACGATATCGCCGGGTGAGGCATGGTCTACCGCGAATTGAATCGCGGCGCCGCGGTCGGGGATCCGCCAGAATGTCTCACCTTCAATGGCTCCCTGCGAAGCGGCAGCAGACGCCATTTCAGCCAGAATTTCGGTTAACGATTCAGTGCGCGGATCTTCTGCCGTGATGACGGTATAGTCAGCATATTGAGCGGAGAGTTCGCCCATCATGGCGCGCTTCTGACGGTCACGCAGGCCAGCCGAACCGAACACCGCCCAGATTTTGCCTCTGGTGATGGTATGCAGGGTTTGCAAAGCCACTTTGAGGGCGTTGGGGGTGTGGGCGAAATCGACAATGGCAAGGAAGTTCTGGCCCATGTCGATGATCTCCATGCGGCCGGGAACGGTCTGCATGGATTGAATGCCGCGTGCGGCGATCTCAGTATCGATACCAAACCCATCTACCGCAGCGCTGTAGGCAGCCAGTATGTTGTTTACATTGTAATGGCCGATTAGGGGGCTGGTAATGCCCTGCTTGGTCTGTGCGTGATGAATCGTAAAACTCAGCCCCTGCGATGTGTGTTGTATGTCGCGGGCGTAGAAGTCGGTATTTGGGTTAAAAGTGCTGTAGGCAATTTTGGGAGCGCTGGTGATTCGGTTCAGGAATTCATAAGAACTGTCGTCCTTGTTTAACACCGCCAGCGGCTTACAGACCGGAACGGGTTTGTGGGTGTCTGCCAGAGATGTGAACAACATACCTTTGGCGGCGCGGTATTGATCGTAGCCGCCGTGGTAGTCAAGATGTTCGTGGGTGATATTGGTCACAATGGCGATATCAAATTCACAGGCGGTTACGCGATGTTGGGCGAGACCGTGCGAGGTGGTTTCGAGAACCACGTGGGTGGTACCGGCAGCCTGCATTTGGGCGAGGTAGCGTTGCACATCAACAGCTTCTGGTGTGGTCACATGAAAACCTGTGTCCAGTTCTTGATCACCGATCACAGCACTCACGGTGGTGATCAACCCTGCTTTTATCCCGGCAGCTTTTAGGATGTGAAATAGCATGGTGGCTGTGGTGGTTTTCCCGTCGGTGCCGGTGACACCGATCATGGTCATTTTTTGGGCAGGAAAGCCGTGCAAGGCAGCGGCGATCCAGGCAAGGGCAAAACGGGGGTCAGCAACTTGCAGATATGGCACCGCATACACTGGGGGCTGATGCTGGATCCCTATTACAGCAACCGCACCATTTTCAATGGCGTGTGGGATAAATTGGTGTCCGTCGGTTGAGAGACCGGGCACAGCCACGAACAGGTGACCCGGTTTTACATTGCGAGAGTCATGTGTTACGCCATTAATTTCGAGATCAGGCAGTGCGGCGGGAGCAAGGAAATCTACGGGTATGAGGTCACTCAGCTCAGTTAGTTTCATCAGGGTTCTCTCCTGTAAGCGTTTCTCTTGTCAGCCTGTGAGATTCAGTGATTTCCGCAATGGCACGTTTGGCAATGCGCGTATTCAAATAGAGGGTTACCGGGAAACTGATGAGGATGGGCACAATCGCCCAGTAAGTGAATTGACCGGAAAGCGAAAGAATAGCCCACGAAATCAATGCTGCTACCAATAACATAGCGACAGACACTCCCAGGAATTTTATACTGATGTGGCTGAGTTTAGGGGGACGTTGTTCAGTCATGTCTTTCCTCCTTAGAAACTGCAAGATTGGGAAGCCCTAAAAATAAAGATATCACCAAAAAAACCGAACTTACAGCGGCCACCCAGCGTGTTGATAATCCAATCAAGGTCTGGGTGGGGATTTCAACGAAGCGGGCAAGCACAGCTGTGCGGTAATGGGGTGAGGTTTCATCATCTGTGATGAAATTGAAGTGTACCCAGAATGTGCCGCTGGTGTCTTCGCGTGTTTCTGTTTGCAGGTTCCATTGCATTGACAACTCCTGTCCTGCAAGCAAAGAGGTTTTCATCACCCCAGGCGGTGTCAGGTTTGCATGGGAGAATTCTGGCTTCAATTCTACCGTCACCAGATAATGATCATACATATCCACATCCATCGCGCTGATGGTGATGGGGGTGTCGCTCTTTTTCAGGGAAAAGGTGAGTGATGATGTTCCCCCCATCCGTAAAGCAGTCGGAAGGTTGATGACTATGTCATATGCCTGGTTTAGCAAAGCATTCTGATCGCTGTCTGGCAGCGGAACGCGGATTTCTTGCAATGGCAGCACAATTTTCTCTTGTGGGGGTGGCAGGAATGCCCAGAGCAGACCCGCAATACCAACGCCCAAAAGAAGTATGGCGATTGTCAATTGTACTTTAGGGGGTAGTTTCATCGATGCTGTTGCCTGTGTCAAACCAGAAAGCATGCCCTGGATAACCATAGCCTGGCAGTTCCCATGGCTGCATTACTGGTTGAAAGTCAGAATAAGGGGTTTGCATATTTTTTAGATAGAACTCTAAAAAATAGTTACGGTCATTGGCTGTGTTGGTTATCAAAAAGATGACCTGTGTGTTGTCAGGGGACCAGATCATCAGTGGATTCAGACTGCCATAAGCGCCTTCGAGACTGCCATGGTCAAAGACCATGCGCAAGTCGAGGTTTTGCAGGAAGATGTGGATACCGACCGATTTCTCAAAATAGACACTGTAGGCATCCTGCATCACGACCAATTGCGAGCCATCAGGTGAAAATTTATAGGAGCGGATGTCTGGAAAAACACGGAAGCCGCCGGGAGATGAGAAGGTGAACATGCGCTGTGATAACATGCCCAGATCGGTCTGGTGGTAAAGCAGCACATTGTTCTTGTAATACGTCAGTGCATCAGCATATTGAGGATCTTTGAACGCCATTGATTGCCCGTCTGGTGAAAACACCAGTTGTTCCTTGTTTTCGATAAGGGTTTTTACCATTGAATCTACGTCGACAGAATACACTCCAGTGGTCTGACAGAAATGGAGATTCTGGCATGTGCCGGTTTCGTAATAGATTGTCTCCAAGGAAGGTTGTTTCAACAACGATATGGGGGGATTGTCGGTAGTTATGATTTTCTCGACTGTGTAGGAGATTGCGTCAATAATGTGTATCTGCTGGCTGTGATCGATGGTGACCAGGGCAACAATTTTACTTGAATCACCGGCGAAGTAGGCAGTATGCAGGTTCAGGGCGAAAAAGTTGTCTGTAATCAGGCTCGTAACATTGGTGGTGCGGTCGATCAGGTGAAGCTCATTACCACGACTGACCAGGAATCGTTGGAAATCATCGGAAATATCCACCAGACTGATTTCTTCCAGAATCAGGCGCGGGGCAGGATTGTTCAGGTTAACTTCATAAATACCCAATGGCTGAACACCAGAACCTGACTGAACAAATAAATCATAGTACAGGCAATTATCCTGCCATTGGAAGTCCGGATACGGCAGTCCGGTCAGTGGTTGGGGAGTTGGTGTCGCTACAGGGGTAGCGGTAGGCGCCCTGGTCGGTTCGACTTCATCAATCGCAGGTTGGGTTTGCTGCCAGATCGTATAAAGTGTACGCAGGGCAAGTATTTCTTTGCGCTCATAGCCTTCTTGGGAGAGGTGAAATCCTTCACGGGTGGGGTCAATGCCGCGATTGTCTAATAACTGGGCAGAACGCCAGAAATTGATTATGGGGAGTTTGTATTGGTAGGCAATGCGCGCCATAGCAGGATTAATTATGGGGTTATCGCCTTCTGATTGGTCGGCCTTCATGATAATGATAGGCAATGTGCCGCGTTCCAGGGCAAACTCTACAATTTTTTGTAGATACAGTTCATAGCGATCTACGGTGCCTTCTTCGCGCCACGTTTCCAGATTGATGAACACGATGGAGGGATTGTGGATGCGCCATTCACATTCCATGGGGTTTTCACCCGGCCGGCACAGGTCCGGATCGGCTCGCACCGGTGAAAGCACCGAGGCTGCGGTGAAACCGCCACGAACGGCAGCGCCTTCACGGGCAAATGAATCGCGGTAGTGTCTGATCATGGTTGCCATGCCAACATCAGTGCCTGTCAAGGTGAATTGCCCAAGCCCATATCTTCCGAGGAAGACAAACGGGATCGCCTGACAATCGCCCACAACAGAGATGTGATCGGGATTGCGGCCCATGGCAATGCCCTGTTCGTAGATGTCAAGGGCATATTCTGTGATTTCAGGCATGATAGGCATATCTTTCCAGTTGAAGTTTTCAGGTACCTCACGCGTGATGATCAACTGTGGATCTGGTTTTATGGTAGGCTCTGTTGATTGCTCTCCAGATGTCAGAGTTGCCGTGGCTGTAGGTGCTGGATGGTTCTCTGCCTCATCTACTTCATTGATATTTTGTTCATCTGGCCAAGGGAGGGGCTGCTGATTGTCTGCAAGCGCTGTGGTTGCAGCGGGGGAACTGGTGCCTGTTGTGGGAAAGACTGGCTGTTCCGCAGTGTTGCAGGCTGTCATCACCAGAAGGAGTGTGATGAGGAGAACCAAAATGCACGAGGACAGAGAACGGGTTCTGATCATGATTGGGCAATTATACCATGAGGGCAGGGACTATGCGCGTAGCCAGTTAATGATGCGTATCGGCAGCCAGACCAGAAACTGCGGTACCAACCCTATCAAAAATGTGACGCCAACCAACCGCAGCAGGCCGTCGACATACGGGTAAAGATTGGTAAGCAACCATTGGGTGGTTTGGGTCAAGATCGCAATGAGGATAAGTACGACCAGAATTATCCCCAGATGGATCCAGTAACGCCGGTCAGAAGGAGAAGGCACCATTTCGCTGGAGATAGCAAAGATCAGATAGAGGGCAAGCCAGAACCAGAAAGTCTGCATATTTTGCCAGAGGGCAGCAAGGTGGACTTCCGCGCCATCCGCAGCCATCGACCGGATGGAAGGCAGGCCCAAAAAGTTGATGGAGAGCAAAGAAATGGCTACCAGACCGGTGACCAACGGGGTGATACCACTGATGAAATGCTTGAAAGCGGACACATCACTTTCATAGAATTCTACCGAGCCATATACAGCGGTGTTGTCTTGCATTTTTACTCCCAGATGAAGCCGGCAGGACACACCCATCAATCGGAAGGCCAAAAAATGACTCAATTCATGCAAGAGGACGCCAGGAAATACCAGCAGGAAATGCACTTTGTGGGCTGTGAGTAAATCGCTTGTGAATCCGTACAACAGCCGAAGCAGTGCGACATACAACAAGCGCCGCATGATCAGAAAGGGGATTAATGCGCCGATGAAGAGCAGGATGCCTGTGAATTGACTGAGAATGGGTGTGGAGGGAGGCATGCGAGTTTCTTTCGGTGACTGTGATATTTGTCATAAGTTTACCCCGGGTGTCATGCCAGCGGGGGTTCATATGAAAGGTTAACGGATATATACTATACTTTGGTTTAACAATTGTAACTACATCATGAGGTATATTAAGATAGATCATGTTTAATTTATCAATCGCTTCAGTACTTTTTCGAGTTGTGACCCTGCTCATCGCCTTCACTGTGCATGAATTCTCGCATGCGTTTGTAGCAGATCGCTACGGGGATGATACACCTCGTATGAATGGGCGCCTGACACTCAATCCTTTGTCGCATATCGATCCACTGGGCGCACTCATGCTGGTGGTGGCAGGATTTGGCTGGGCGAAACCAGTGCCGATCAATCCTTACACACTACGCCGCAGATCTGATTCTGCCGTTATGTGGGTATCTCTGGCTGGCCCGCTCTCTAACCTGGTACTGGCGATCCTTGGCAGCCTTGTTTTCCTGGTGTTATGGACACCCATGCAAGGTACAGCTATGGCGACAACCGGTTTTACGGGCATTCTGATTGAATTCCTGTACTTCTTCATCATCATTAACTTGAGCTTGATGGTATTTAATATGCTGCCAATTGCGCCGTTGGATGGTGAGAAGGTATTGGAATTTTTCCTGCCTCCGTCAGGCAAGGATTTTTTGGCAAATATCCGTCCTTATGGTTCGATCCTGCTGCTGGTTGTGATCTTTTTACTGCCCAGCATTGGCTTTGACGTGTTGGGCGCTGTCCTTCGTCCGGTGCTGACCACCTGGATGAATTTTTTGGTAGGTTGACGATATGGCAGTCAGGGTATTTCTCGATGGGCTAAACCAGTTGGGTGTTTCCATAGCATATGCGCTGCCAAAGAAGTTTTTTGATATCACGGCTTTTGATCAGGAGACATCACTGGCACGCCAGTTGAAGAGAGAGAAACAAATCAATAAAGTGGTGACCATGGTGGCTGATGGCGCCAAATCAGCGGACATCATCATAATTGATCAACCGGTGGATTTACTGAGCATGCATTATGATGCCATCGGTGACCGCATCAGGCCGGGTGCAGTATTGATAGACACCTCACCGGTTCCGCTGTTTGCGGGCAGGTTGGCTGAGAAATTTATCACACCAGAGGTTGGTTTTGCCAGTCTGGTGGCTGGCCTCAATATGGATTACTTGCCAAAGCAGCCCTTCCATCACACATCCGCCGGGGAAGACATTTTTCAGAACAGTATGATCGCGGTTTGTTCACCGAGCACTTCGCATAAAGATGCGGAAACTATCGGGGTAAAAGTGGCAAAATCAATAGGAGCAGAAGTAGTGTTCATGGATGCCGCAGAAGTGCAGGCTGCCTGCATCAAGACCCAGTTGATCCCGCGGCTGGCAGCAGCGGCTTTGACCAATCTATTGGCTGATCAACCCAATTGGCGTGAAGACCGCCTGCTGGCTTCGAGTGATTTTTATCTTTTTACAGAACCTTTGATGGGCGTGTTTGATTTAGAACACCCCTCGTTGCCTTTTTTTGAAAATCGTGATTCTATGCTGATGGTGTTGGATCTTTTTCAGGAAGAAATGGACAACCTGCGGGCATTGTTGGCCTCAGAAGACCCAGAACCGCTGAATGAATATCTGCACAGAGCGATGACCAGCCGGGCAGTGTGGCAAGACCAGCGCGCGCGTAATTCCTTCATTGACGCGGATACGTATGACAAGATGCCAACCACCAGGGAAGTGTATTCGCGATTGTTGTTTGGCGGATTGTCGCGCCAACAGCGTGAGCAGGATGATTAACTACTCCGACAGCGCGAAGGGTTTGGCGTGCAAGATGCCGTCCTGAATCACCTGCATCGTAGTTGAATTCTCCGGCAACAGGGCTTGCCATGGAAATTTCTTCAGCTTCACATATCCTGCCCAGGCGCCATCCTCCGTGATGAAATCACCGAATGGTAGAGAGGTGCGGAATAATTGATAGTAGAGGAAATTGCGGGCATTGATCTTGTGCTGTACGGGAGTGTCGATCTTTTTAGTATGTGACAGGAATTGCTCCAGCGTGGCGTGGTATTCATTCATTGAATGGGTGGTAAAACCAGCCGGATTGTGTTCGTTGTAATAGGCTCTGCCAACACAAATAACGGGTGTACCTAACAGACTGGCTTCCATACCGATGGTGGAGGTGTATACCAGGCAAAATTTGGAACGCCGGATTAATTCATAAGAGTTGACTGGTTGCCGTGGGCCGTAGAACATGGTATTGGGCAATTGTTTCCAGCCGGATTGCTTCACCCAATCCGCCACGCTCTCCTGGCTGGCTTTGCCAGGCCGGTCTTCATCGGGGTGCGCGCGTAACACAAATAGTGTGTTTGGGCTTTCTTTGACCGTTTCCAACACATGATCGAGCCAGGCGAACATGTGCGGGAAGAAGGTGTTGGCGTGCTCCTGTGACGTGTCGAAGATTACATTGGTAAATACCGAAACCGTTTGTTGGTATTCTTCCATTTTGGCGAGCAGGTGTTCATCCAGGTCACTGATCTCTTTCCAAAAAGTGACGCCAGCCATCTGGAATTGGCCTTTGGTGCGTTTGGTGAAATACTGGTTGAATTGCTCAATCTGCACGTCGCTAAGTGTAAAACCTGAAGGCAGGGGTGTTGCCCGGAAGGTGGCTTCTTGATCGGTGAAAAAGGCGGTGAATGGCTGCAGGTTCACCTCGTGGGAGATGACTCGTATGCCACGCTGCTTTGCCAGATAACGAGCGGTGCCTTCCGGATAGACAATGCCATTGAACACAACCAGTACCTGTGGTTGCTGCTCATCCAGGATTTTGCCAAACTGCCGGGCGATATTCCATGAGGAACGCAAATAATGACGGAAAATGGTCAGTGTGTTGGGTTCGTCTTGCAGGTGGTAACGGCGCATGACCCAACGTAAGGATGATCGGCAGATATTACCCAATGGCAAGCCTTTGTGGACGAATTCTTCCATCTCTGGCAAGGTGAGTTTTCTTATGATTTCTTCAAATTCTCGATCCTCTTCATAGATGATTGGGAGGGTGGTGGAATGCGAAAAATTAACCTCCGATTGATGGATACATTCGTGGCAGGGGGGCGATTGCTGGGGATCGTCACGGTTGGTGCCATGGATACAGCGGGTCATGCCTTGCCGGCAATACACATTGACAACCGGCACGCCACTTAATTGTAACGACCAGGAGGTGAGCAGGGAGTAGGCTGCATTCAGGCTCATGGAACCAAGGCGGGAAGAGGTGTTGAAGAAAATCACCGGTTTTCCGTTGGGAGGTGGAGAGTTCCTGGCAACGCTGGCTGCCATGGTTTGAATGGCATGGTTATTGAGCAGGCGTACTGCCCGCCATTGCAGGGCGCTTTGATTTTTTTTCAGCATGTGTGTTATCGGAAATCCTTAGACCCGGCGTAATTTGTGCAGTGAGGGCAATTCACTGTCATACACATGTTTGACGCCGTCGCCGAGGGCTTCTTCGGTCACACGAATGTATTTGACCAGTTGGCGGATGCCTTGCGGCTCAACCGAAGCAGCCTGATCGCTGCCCCACATGGCGCGGTCAAGGGTGATGTGGCGTTCAACCAGGCAGGCACCTAAAGCGACTGCTACCACCGACGGCACCAATCCGACCTCATGGCCGGAATAACCGATGGGTGTGCCGAATTCACTGCGCAATGTCTGGATCATGCGCAGGTTTAATTCATCCGGCGGGCAGGGATAGGAACTGGTGGTGTGGGTGATGATAAGGTTCTCCTGTCCGATCATGGCAACAGCTTCGCGGATCTGCTCCATGGTGGACATGCCGGTTGACAGAATCATCGGTTTGCCGGTGGCGCGGATCTTTTTCAGAAGAGCCTGGTCTGTTAATGAGGCAGAAGCCACTTTGTAGCAGCAAGTGTCTAATTCTTCCATGAAATCAACCGCCTGTTCATCCCACACAGAGGTAAACCAGGTGATGCCGATCTCCTGACAGAAGCGATCTATCTCACAATATTGCTCTTTGTCAAATTCGACTTTGTAACGGTAATCGAGATAGGAGATATAGCCCCAGGGGGTTTCGCGCATCTGGTTTTTCTGGTCATCAGGCACACAAATTTCCGGCGTGCGTTTCTGGAATTTGACAGCATCCAGACCTGCCTCTTTGGCGGCCATTATCAAACGTTTGGCGATGTCCATGTCGCCATTGTGGTTGATGCCGATTTCGCCAACCAGATAGGCAGTATGCTCATGTCCTACAGGTTGGCCATTAATCATAATTGTTGGCATAATCGCTCCTTCACGTCAGTTCGTAAGGTATTTTTTGATTGTGTTCGAGAATCATTTCACACAGTTCACGCACAGCGCCATGGCCGCCTCTGTGCTGCAGGATGCGGTCTGCTGCCTGGCGTGCTTTCTTGTTGGCATCTGCCACCACGGCCGCGTAGGCGACCATCGAGAAACAAGGAATATCGTTGATGTCATTACCCAAATATACCACCTGGGCAGCAGGGATCTGGTGCTGTGTGAGATATTGTTGTAAAACCGCAGGTTTATCGTCAATCCCCTGTACTACTGGCAACCTCAGTTTTTGGCAGCGAGCGCTGACAACGGGGTTCTTTTCTTTGGAGATAACAATTACATCAACACCACTCTGTTTCACCAATTGTACGCCCATGCCATCTCCGCGGTTGGCTGCCACCATTTCCTTGCCGTCTTCAGAGACCCATACGCGGTCATCGGTCATGGTGCCGTCGAAATCCAACACCAGCAGTGAAACTTGATCAGGAAACGGCCGGCGCGGGTTGACCGGATGCACCATGGGTATCTGAGAATTCCATACGATTTGCTCAGCTTGCAGTAAGGTTTCGAGGTTGTCAATATCAACGGTGTAGGCGGGATCGATCTGGTAGGAAAGAATGGGGGAACCGCTCATCTGGTGTTTATCAAGAATGACGTGCGGGCGGATTACATCAATGTGGCCGGTCTGCCAGTAGGCTTGCGGTAAGCTTTGACGGGGGGCGTTGTAGGGTTCGGGCATGCCTTCTACGAGGTTCAATGGCTGCATGAAGGGGTCATTATCATCGATCAGCCACATCTTAAAAGGATTCTGTCCGGCAGGCACCACGCCGCGCAGCGATTCAGCCTGCGGATAGTCCAGCATGCGCTTAACGGCGTTGTCGATCAGATCTGGCGGGCGAATGGGGGAGGTGGGTCGCAGTTGTACCACCAGATCAGGGCGGTAGTTTTCATGTTCTTCCAGCCAGCGCAAGGCGTGAAGGAAGGTATCGATGTCGAGGGAGCGGTCCTGCGATATCTCAGCAGGCCGTCGAAACGGCACCTCTGCGCCCCATTCTTGTGATACGGCGGCGATTTTATCATCGTCGGTGCTGACAATTGTGCGGGTGACTGTGTTTGCCTGCCGCGCTGCCGCGATGCTGTAGGCGATCAGGGGAAAACCGGCGAAGTCATGCACATTTTTGCCGGGCAGGCCTTTTGATCCGCCGCGGGCGGGGATGATGGCAAGCACTTCGGGGCGCTCTACCATGCCGTCCAGCCTCCATCTACGATCAGGTTGCTGCCGGTCATGTAACTGGAGGCATCTGAAGCGAGGAACAGCAAGGCGCCGTTCATTTCATCCTGTTGCGCCATCCGTCCCATAATAGTGCGGTAGGCGTAGTTCTTTGTAAATAATTCATCATGGTCATTGTAAACACCACCCGGGGTGAGGGCGTTGACACGGATGTTCTTGCCTGCGTAATAAGCAGCCAGGTATTTGGTCAGCCCCAGTACACCGGCTTTGGTGACTGAGTAGTAGATGGGTTTATAGCGTGGGGGTTCGCCGGGGCGTTCATAAATGCGCTGGTCGGGGCCGTTCAGTCCATAGGTGGAGCAGATGTTGATGATGACACCATGGTTTTGTGCGACCATTGGCTTTACCACCGCCTGGGCGCATAAAAAGAGGCCGGTCAGGTTCACGTTCAGGGCGTCATTCCAGGCAGTAAGCGGAAAATCTTCGAAGGCGTTGTTGATCTGGCTGCCCTGGGTGTTATCGAATTTTGGATCCATCGCTGCGCTGCAGACAAGAATGTCACAGCGTCCGCTGTGATCGAGGGCGGCCTGCACCATTTGTTCGACAGAGGTTTTGTCGGTGACATTGACACCGACGCCAAGGGCTGAAAAGCCTTCCGATATCAGTTCTCCGGCGTAATCCTTCGCTTTGTCCTCTGCCAAATCGGCGATGACGACAGTGGCACCGGCTTCCGCCAGTGTGCGGGAAAAGCCTCTGCCAAGCAAGCCAATTCCGCCTGTAACAATGGCAGTCTGGCCCTTTAGTTGAAATTTATCGAAGATGGATGCCATGCGATCACTCCAAATTGTTGATTTTCTGCTTTCCAATTATAACAGCCTATTCAACACTTGAAATATGGCGCTTGCTCCTCGTAACGCAGGAAGATTAGCGTATAATTCAGCCAGAAGACCCTTGAGGATTAGACAATGCAATATCGTGACATCGGCAAGACAGGGGTGAGAGCATCCGCATTGGGATTCGGTATCATGCGGCTGCCGGGTTGGGAACAAAACCAGCTGGATGAAAAAGTATCTCTGGAGATGGTGGAATATGCCATTGACCAGGGGGTAAATTACCTCGATACTGCCTATCCCTATATCGGCGGGCTTAGCGAGCCATTTGTGGGTAAGATTTTGAACCGGGGCTATCGTGGCAAGGTGATGGTGGCCAGCAAACTGCCGCAATGGGAGGTCAAAGAATTCAAAGACTTTGACCGCTTCTTGAATGAGCAACTGAAGCGTCTGACGGCTGAACAGGTGGATTTTTATCTACTGCATTCCATGAATGGTTTGGCATGGCAGCGTCTGCTGACGCTGGGTGTGACCGAATGGATGGACGCTATCGCGGCTGATGGACGGGTGAAACATATCGGCTTCTCGTTCCATGATGATTATGCTGCTTTTGAGACGATTGTCAAAGGCTATGATTGGGATTTGTGCCAGATTCAATATAATTATATGGATACTGAACGGCAGGCGGGCACCAAAGGACTGCAACTGGCTGCCGGTTTGGGTTTGGGGGTGATTGTGATGGA
>CAYMNB010000065.1:12801-14572 GCA_964391725.1 uncultured Anaerolineaceae bacterium
CAACTGGCAATCATCGATTGGCTGAAGGTCAGTCACCGCGTGTTGAACGACTTCTCGTATGACTATGACCCGTCGCTGCATCCTGATCGTTAGAATATTCCTGGGAGTAGACGATATTTAACTTTTTCCGAATATGCCTGATATCCGTCCAGTTCCTGTTTGAGGGTCTGATCTTCCAGATAGGTTCGCAGGATGAAACCAACGATTGATAGGGCGGCAGGGATGGCTGCCCACCAGGAGCCAAGGATGAGGGGCAGGGCGATGTCGGTGAGTAATGCGCCGGCGTAGCCGGGGTGGCGGACGATGGCGTATGGTCCCCGGTCACAAACCTGGCGACTGCGCTCAGTCTGAATCCGAACCGTGGAGGCAAAGAATGTATTTACCATCATGGCCCAATACACGATCACACTGCTGATGAGAAATAGCACCATACCAAGAATGTGCCGCCATAGAGCGAAGGGCGGGGTCCAGCCAAAGCGGAAATCCAACCCAGCGATCACCAAAGCGATGAGGTAAAAAATCATCACGGATAGCATGGTGATGATGGTGTCCCATTGTTTGGTGCCTTCCTGTAGTGCCGACCTTTGGGCAAAAAGCTCAGGATCGTGGGGCAGCAGCACAAGCAGTTCAAACCCCACCCCCAACACTGATAATGCCACGAGAGCCCATGCCTGCCACCATTGTATGGTGCCGGCTGGCAAGAACAAAGCGAGGTAGAGCAGAATAAGATAAACCGCTTTTTTGCGAACGCCTGTTTGAATGGCCTGGTGCGTTACTGCGGATATCTTTTTCATGAAATACTCCTGCGGTAGTTCGATTTGCGAAATGAGGGTTGATGTCATTATAATAGGGAGCAATGAAAGGTATTGGTGGTATATGAATGCAATTATGGACTTTGACAGGTTGATCGACGAGGCACAGCAAGCGCATTTTGCTGGCTGGGATTTCTCCTGGCTGGCTGGCAGAAAAGTGTATACCGGACTGCCCTGGAATTATCGCGATATTGTCATTGCTCACATGCAGGATTCCGAAGCCATGCTTGATATGGATACCGGCGGCGGAGAGTTCTTGGCAGAGCTGCCATTCAGGTCACCACTTACCTGCGCAACAGAGAATTATCCCCCCAATATTCCCATTGCCAGGGCTCGTTTGGGACAACAGGGTATTCAGGTGTACCAATCGGAAGAAAGGAGCAGCCACCTGCCTTTCAGTGATCGACAATTTGACCTGGTGATCAACCGCCACGGGGAGTATCACCTGGCAGAGATCTGGCGGGTTTTGCAGCCGGGCGGGGTATTCCTGACACAGCAGGTAGGGGCGAACAACGAGATCGAGCTAAATGAATTCCTGGCACCGGGCATCGCGCCGATGTACAGTGGTGATGAATTCGCCTTTGAAAATCTGATCAAAACCTGCAAGCAGCAGGGATTTGGCATGCTGCGGGCAGAAACCGCGGGAGTGCCATCTGATTATCTTGATATCGGAGCGGTGGTGTATCAATTGAAGGTGGTTTCCTGGCAGATACCTGATTTCACTGTGGCGGCATATCATGATCGTCTGCTGGCCTTGCATGAGAAAATCATGTCGGAGGGAAAGTTCACCACCACCGAGAAGCGTTATCTCTTGATCGCGCAGAAACCTGCTTGAGGCGAGTTTGTGTTTGACACTGAAAGTCAAACGTGGTATAGTTTAGACCCTGATGCGGGGTGGAGCAGCGGTAGCTCGTCGGGCTCATAACCCGAAGGTCAGTGGTTCGAATCCACTCCCCGCT
>CAYMNB010000066.1:0-13931 GCA_964391725.1 uncultured Anaerolineaceae bacterium
CGTCGGCGATGAGCTGCCCATTACGTTTGTGTCTGCCGGGGATATGTTTCAGTATCTGTAAAGGGCAGCGGCGCATTCATTCATCGAGCAAGAACGCGCCTGTGTTTTCCTTCGACTACAACTCAGCTGCGCTGAGTTGTAGTCGAAGGATCCCCCTGTGCTTCACATACCGCAACCACCGGCGGCTTAACACCCCCAGCCATTTCGATTCCTCCCCTCCCTGCGGTCGGTCGGAAAGACACCTTCGCGTTATTTGTCATCCTGAGCGAGATTCGCCGTAGGCGAATAACTCATCAAAGATGAGTGGTAGTCGAAGGATCAGTCAAATCGAACAGCCACCAAAGTGTAACTCTCAAACAAAGGCGGTTACTTTTTGTTGCAGGTTTTATCCATGGAATGCTTATATTCCTCTGATCCTTCGATGCAGACCGACTCCGTCGGCCCTTACTCAGGAAGACAAAGCGCAATAAAGAAGTAGGGGCGGTATACATACCGCCCCTACACGATTCATTCGTTACTATACAGCTTACTTCATCTTCAACTTCAACGTCCGCAGCTGGAACGGCCCGAAGTGCAGCGCCACCGCGCCGTCATTCACGTCCACCTTGCCGGTCTCACGCTCCAGCAGGTTGACTTCCACCACGCCGCTCACAGGCAGGCCCACTTTCAGGGACACATTCGCCTGCGCACCGAAGGATTCATACATGCGCACGATGATCTCGTCGCTGTCTTCGGCTTTCTTGACCGTGTCGATCACCACCTGCGGTGAATCCACGCTGAAGAAGGATTGTTTGCCTACCGCCGCGGCGGTTTTCTCCAGCAGCAGCGGCTGGTTGAAGCGGTAACCCTCGCGGATCAGACCGGCTTCCTGCAGGCTGCCTTTGTGCGGCATGACGGCGTAGTTGAAGCGGTGCGTGCCCAAATCTGCCACCGGATCAGGGCTCTTGGGCGCCCGCAGCAGCGAAATGCGCATCACGTTGCCGTGGGTGCTGTGGCCGTATTTGCAGTCGTTCAGCAGGCTAACGCCGAAGCCGTACTCGCTCAGGTCTGCCCATTTGTGGGCGCACACCTCGAACTGGGCGAAATCCCAGCTGGTGTTGAAGTGCGTCGGGCGCTGCAGATGGCCGAACTGGACTTCGTAGGTGGCTTTGCTGGAACGCACATCCCACGGAAATTCCACCTTGAGGAACTTCTGTGCTTCGTCATGCCACTCAACCTTGGTCATGAATTCCAGCGCTTTGCCGGTGGCGCTCAGGCGCACCACCTGGTTGATGCTGCTGGTCTCAGAAATTTTGTGGTCGAACGCCACCGCCACACGGAAGGGGCCTTCCTCGATCACGTCAAAGGAATGCGCGCCCGGCAGTGCCTCGCGGGTGTCCAGATGGAAGATATCCACGTCCCAGGCTTCCCAGTTGGTGGGCATGTCTTCGAACATCACAAACTGGTTGCCGACTTCTCCCGGCGCCAGCGCTTCGCGTCCCGCTTCTTTGCTGAACAGGCTGGTCAGCTGTCCGCCCTTGTTGAGGCGCGCCACCATATACTCGTTTTCAAACTCGAAACCGTCTGCGTCAGCGCTCATCTTGACCCGTTTGGCAACCTGGTCACTGGGTTTGATCACAGCTGTGCCGTAGGCAGGCGCTGAAACGATGCCCAGCGGTTTGCCGCAGGCTGAGGTCTGCACAGAAGGCACGCCTTCGGGCAGCTCTGCCACTTCTTCGCGGTCGAAACTGGTGGTGTTGATCACCAGCAGGTTCTCGCCAGCCGCATCCGGGCTGAAACCATCGCTGATAGCGACAGCGCGCAGTTCTTTGCCTTTTTCCAGCACGGCGCTGTAATCGCGGGCAGCATCGTCATACACTTCGGTGATCGATGAGCCAGGGATGATGTCGTGGAACTGGTTGGTAAGCACCGTCTTCCACATCCAATCGACTTCATCTTTGGGGTAACCAGCGCCCTTCAGGTTCGCCAGCGCGCCCAAAAATTCAACATCGTGCAGCAGGAATTCACTGACGCGGTTGTTCTTCTTGGTCAGCGCCTGGGTGGTATAGGTGGCGCGGTGCAATTCAAAGTACAGCTCACCCACCCAACGCACCGGGTCTTTGATGTCGTCTTCCAGCAGTTTGAAGAAATCTTTCGGCGCACGGTACTCCACCTTGGGCAGCCCATCAACATCTTTCATGCGCGCGATCTGTTCGATCATGCCCTTGGTGGGTCCGCCGCCGCCATCGCCATAGCCATACAGCAGGTAGCTGTGGTTGGAGTTATCGTGGTCTTTGTAGTTCTTGACGTTGTACAGCACCTCTTTGACATTCGCCATCGAGTTATAGGTATCAGCCGGCGGGAAGTGCGTCAGAATGCTGGAGCCGTCCAGCCCTTCCCACAGGAAGGTATGGCTCTGCACTTTGTTGAACTGGTTCCAACTCAGTTTCTGCGTCAGGAAATAATCAATGCCGGACTGCTTCATGATCTGCGGCAGCGCGGCGGAATAGCCGAACACGTCCGGTACCCAGAAAATCTTGCACTCGAAACCCAATTCTTTTTCAAAGAAGCGCTTGCCGAACAGGAATTGGCGCACGAAGGACTCACCGCTGGGGATATTGGCATCCATCTCGACCCAGGTGCCGCCAACCGGCACGAACTGGCCTTTCTTCGCCTTTTCGACCATGCGGTCATACAGGTCGGGATGTTCTTCCTTCATCCATTCCCATTGCACCGCCTGCGACACGGTGAAAATATAGTCGGGATAGAGGTCCATATAATGCACAGCGGAGGAGAAAGTGCGGTAGCATTTGCGGTGTGTTTCCGCCAGCGGCCACAGCCAGGCGGTGTCGATGTGGGCATGTCCCACCGCAGAAACCGTATGCTGGCCTTCGCCGTTCTTCTTGCCGAGGAAATCTGCCGCCAAGGCGCGCGCTTTGCCCCAGGTGCTTCTGTCGTTCAGGCGGATTACATTGATCATCTCGTTGGCGATATGCATGGCCTGGCCGGCGCGCGGGGTCGCTTCGGGCATCTCCACGGCGCAGTCCGCCACGACTACATAATCCCAGTACAGGTCCCAGGCGTCGCGGTCGAACAAAGCCAACTCTGCCTGGCGCAGTTTGCCGAGGATATAGTCAACCATAGGCCCGCCGCCATTCACGCCGAACAAATGGTTGACCGCCACCTCTACATACAGCACGCCGCTGCCAGCCTGGGCTGGTTTGCCAAGGATGTATTCAGGGCGGGTGGTGTCCCACTCAAGGCCGACGACACTGCCAGTGAGGCCCTGCATGGGCTTGCCATCGATCCACACGGCGCCTTCGCACATCGAATCCCACAGGAAGTGCACTTCCTTGCCCGCCCATTCAGCCGGTACTTCGTACTCCACCTTGACCCAGTGAGTTGACCACAGCGGGCTGAAGTTGTGATCCATGTCAATCGGTTTGTAGTCCCCCTGCATGGCTTCTTCGTAGGTGATACGCCCGGGCGCGGCATACGCGCTCAGTTTCACCGGGCGGGAATCAGTATAACAAAGCCCCTTGAGGGTTTGCTTGTGCTTTTTAATGCGACCAAGCGTTAATTGATAATGTTTTTGCATAACAAAGACTCCTTATTGTGTTTGGGTTCCATATCCGTTTATTATACGCTACCAGGCAAGCGCTTCACAAGTGAAAAATATCCCGACCTCCCAGTCATCCTAATAAAAATACCTGTGGTATTCTGCCGCTTGCAGGTATATAATAAAGATGATTTTTATCTAATGAATGGAGAATAATGATGAATAACAAACCCATCAAGATCATTGCTCTGACCCTGGCAGCGCTGGTTCTCATCGCCTGTGCCTGCCCGCTTACCAATCTCATCAGTAGTGTTGCCAGCGCGCGGCCGGAAGACATCGTGGAACTCATCCCCGAAGGCATCACCGAGCAGCTGCCCGACATGGGCGGCCTGCTGGAAGATCTGCCCCTCGAATCCGAAGGACTGACGGAGTTGCTGCCCGGTGTCGGCGACCTGCTCAACCAGGGTGTGCCGGAGAACATACCGGTGGTCAAAGATTACAACAACCTGTTCACCTTGGCTGGTACCATCTATTATGAAACCCCGCTGACATTCGAAGATGTGCTCTCCTTCTACGAAGTAGAGATGGCACAACTGAGCTGGGAGATGAACGCCAATGCTTCCAACATTGTCAAGAGCGAACAATTCGCCCTGATGAATTTTTCCAACGAAACCCAGGTTGCCATCATCGGCATCACCGGAGAAGGCAGTACCACCCAGGTGACCATCGTCATTACCAACAAGTAAACGAATTGACTCACACAAATACAACGCCGCGCGTATGCGCGGCGTTGTATTTGTATCTACAATTTATTTCGCAGGAGGGAGTTCATTCACAGCGCGGTGTCATCCCGACCGAGTGAAACGAGCGGAGGGATCGAAATTATCCTCCATCAGTTATTCATCGAGGATTAACAATATATCACCACCAGCGGTTTCGATGCCTCCATTGCAGATGGCTGCGCCATCCTCCAGTCGGCATGACACAAAACCACATACCTTTTATCCACCTTCTTGAGAAAACCAGCCTTCACTTAAATCTGCAAAGGTTTCATTGAATTCACGGATCAACGCTAATTTCTTTTCCCGCCGCCAGCATTTGATCTGCTTTTCACGCTCTATCGCATCGTAAACATACTCAAATTCTTCATAATGTAACAGTCGATGGATCTTGTACCGGCTGGTGAAACCTTCCTGTTGACCTTGCTTGTGCTGCCAAACCCGCCTCTCAAGATCGTTAGTGACTCCGGTATAAAGCACACCGCGATCACTTCCAAGTATGTAAACGAAATATATCTTTCTATTTCTAAATGACATGTGCTTAGTATAGCTATAGTTACAATACCTGTCGAAATCAGCAACGAACTACTATATCAAGCCTGTCATCCCGACTGAGCGTAAACCAGTAAAGCTGGTTTCGCGAACGGAGGCATCGAAATATTTAAGCATTCAAAAATCATTGGAAAGTATTCTGTACCGCCAGGAGTTTCGATGCCTCCATTGCAGATGGCTGCGCCATCCTCCAGTCGGCATGACAGGATCAGCCCTCACCCTCACCGATCTCCAGCGGCAGCAGCACCGGCACACCATTGGCATTGATCGATTCCAACGCCGCCAGTGCCATCGTGAGGGCGTGCGCGCCTTCCGCCGCCGTCACCGCGGGCGGAATGCCTTCGGCGAACAGGGGCAGTTGCGCGAAGAAAGCCGCGTCAAGCCGCTCGAAACAGGGCAGCGACAGGTCTGCCAGCCCATCAATGCGCTCGGGTTCGCTGCCGTCGAAGGTATGCACATACAGCACACCCCGCCGCGCGTTGAACCAGATGCGCCCCTTGGAGCCGACCAGTTCAAGGTCTTCTTCATCCACCGCTGCAGGCCCATGGCTGGTGAATAGCACCGTGGCGGTCACCTCGTTGGCATAGGTCAACGTCAACGCACCGTGATCGAGGAAATCATCACCCGGAAAGTCATCCACTTCATCGCCTTCAGCGGCCTCACTCACCAGTGAACGCCAGGCGATCGGCAGGCGGCTGAACAGCGTTTTGAACGCGCCCGTGGGGTCATAATCATCCAGGTCGTGATGGCCCACATCGCCTACCCCCGCAATAGACACACATTCATCGCCCGCGAACCAATGGCACACATCCATATACTGGCACAACAGCCCGAGGAACAATTCGTCCGCATGCTCCTGGCTGCGCTGCCACAACCGCAGGTAATTGGTCGCTGCCAAATAAACCGACAGGTTGATAAACTGCAATTCTCCGATCATGCCAGCCTGCAGCAATTCGAACACCTTGTACCAGCCACTGTCAAAACGACGCGGGAAGTTCATAAACACAGGGTGATCTTCGGTCGCTGCCGCAATCGCCCGCGCTTCTGCCACATTCAACGCGATAGGCGCTTCCAACACAAGCCGGTCCGATACACGGTGGATCTCTTCCACCAGTGGCAGGTGGTCTTCCGCCGGCACACTCACCACCAGCAGATCAAATACCTGATCAGTCAGCAAACTCGTCAGGTCATCAGTAGCCTGTACTTCGACAGACATGCCCGCCTGTTCGTAGCGGCTTACGAGCAGCAGCGCCGCCTCGCCTGCCTTCGCCAGATCGGGGTCATACACCGCGCACACCTGCAACCCGTGCCGGGCAACTGTATCCGCCATGGCGGGCGCCAACAAATACGCACCGCGCAGGCTGGCGCCGATCAATGCAACACTGTAAGTCTTCATCACTACCTCACTCTCAGGATAGAATTATGAACAATGATAACTTCTGATTCTATTATAAGGAAAACAGCGCCCGTTTCCACCCCCCACTTATCGCACACCTGCGCTAAGATGATGACAGGTACTTAAACACAAGGGTCTCGAGTTCGCCGTGACTCGAGACCGTTGTTTCACCAATAATTCACTGAGAATAAGGAGTACCTTTATTGTCTTTATTCTACACCCATCCAGCCCGTTGTAAACACGTCAAAAGAAGGTTTTAACCCGTTCTTAACAACAGACTTTGTGAAATTTACCACTATCTTTTTAGATAGGAACCGCCATTTTTGTGGTTTTGAAGACGATAAAGGCCTTGTTTGACAGCAAATCCGACAAACTTTCCAGTCATTCACCGCTGTGAACGACCTGTTGCTGGTCTCGCTGTCTGATTGATCGCAACGCTCAGCCCCAATAAGCGCTGCTGCCCATGCCCTGCCCATAGTAGCGGTAACTGGCGGCGGCTTCTGCCGTGCGCAATGGTCGGTTGTACAAGCGCAGCGATCCTGTAACAACACTCTCCTGCAGCACATGCAGGTTCATCGGCTCCCACAGGGCAGGCAACGGGTTGGCTAACACCGTCCACCCCGGCTGGCACTCGCCATCCGCCAACCAGCGAACCAGTCCGGCCTCCTCATCTGCGATCAATACCACATGATGCCAGGCGCCGTCTGCCAGCATCGCCCTGTCTGTCTCCACGTGCAGTTTGCCTGCATCATCTGTCATCAGCAGCGTCAGACAGTCCGCGTTAAGCAGCAATCGCAGGTGAGATTGATCGGTTTCTATAGTCAGCAACAACTGTTCAGCGGTCATTGTGTGTGATACCTTGAACCAGCCTGCCAGCGTGAACCCGCCCTGCAGGTCAGCCGCAGACAATGGTATTGTAGTGCTTGCATCGCGCTGAGCGTCCCACTCCAGCAGCAAGCCCGCGCTCGTCAACTCGGCGCGCTCCGTCTGCCCCCACAGTCCCGCCAGCACCTCCGCATGATGTTCTTGCAGATAAGCCACCAACGCAGCGCCAATTGCGGGGGCGTCCTGCATTACACGAAGTACTTCCGGCTGTCCCCAGCGTATCCCTCGTCCGTCAACATCATCGGTTTCTTCACCACCCGACAGCCACAGCAACCGCCCCGCGCCCTTGTCCTGAGTCAGGCGGATAATGCGCAGGTGCCGGCCGTTTGCCAGCCGCAAAACACTTTCTTTGTCCGTCAAAGGCATCCACCTGTCTGTCGGGTTGGATGCGCCCATCTTCGCTTCACCGCGCAGCGCAAACAACACCCCCGTGAGACCCAGCGTGGCACGGCGGAGAAAGTCACGTCGTGAGAGAAGGTTGCGCGCTTGCGTCATGCCTTAATCATAGTGGTGAACGCCCCAAAAAGCAACTTCACGCACGGTAACGCCGCCTCATCTTTTCATCTGGCGGATCTCTGCCGCGTACGCCATGGCCTTTTCCTCGATGCTTTCAGGATAGGCAAACCCCAACGCCTGCGCCACTTCGATGGCCACCTTGTGCATCAGGTCACGCGTACGGTACAGGCTGTGCCACAATGCTTCGGGCTGGATGCCGCCATACGTCGCCTGCAAATCCGCCAGCAAGTCCGGGCGCAGATAGGTTTCGATGCAGCGCAGGTAGGGGCCCGTTTTGAGCCCCCAGTCATGATCGATCTCCAGGCGCCATTCCAACATGAAACGCAGTTCTTCCTGTTTGGCAAATTCATTCAACACACGATGCGCGGCGTTCAGGTCACCGCGCCAGATGTACTTGGCGACATAGAGGCAGTCCAGGAAGAAGGTTTCCACACAGTCATGATATTGTTGTGCGCTGGGTGGTTTCGGAATGTAGGCTTGATAGGTGGGGGCTCTCAGGTTATCAGTCAAGCCATCCTTGTCCAGCAACACGCGATACCCGGCGTCCAGTTCATCCGGCAGGGTCGGCAGCGCGGCGATATGTCGCAAAGCCGCCGGCGTCCACAGGGTGAAGTCGATCTTCAAATGTCCCTCGAACTGGATCACATAACCGGAGGAAGGCGAACCAAACTCCTTCGTGATGGGGTCGCGGAACAGCGCCAGCACCGTGCCAAACGCTGCCAGCCAGTCGCGGCTGGCGTGGTAGGGGGTGATGTCATCCGCCACCAGGATGATGTCATAATCGGACAGCGCATCCGTCACCCCGCCGGTGATGGCGCGCGTGCTGGTGATGAGCAAAGCGCGCACATCTTCCCGTGCCCGCCCCCAGGCGATGATGTGCTGTTCAAATGCGTCGTTCGGTTGTTCGTGCATGAGGGAATCATACGAGGGAATGCGGATTTTGGCAATTGGGTGGATATCTACTTATCCAAATTCAAAAGAGGACTTGAAGAGAGGATGGTTAAGCTTTCCGAACCTCGTGTTATTGCCACATAAAAGTTTTTCTGATTTTGAAGTTTATCAGCATTTAAGACAATTGCATGATTAAATTCTAGCCCTTTAATGAGCAAAGTTCGAGATATTATTCTATTCTCAGGTTTTCGCCCATTTACTCTTGTCCTATAACGAGCGGCAAAAGCCGCTTCATAGATAGACGAATACTTTTCAGTGGAGAATTCTTGAAATGTATTTTTCATCTCATTTAGCAATTCTTTTCGATAAACCTTTTTTCCAATATCATTTGTTATCGAGTCAATAATTTTCGGAACTATAGATAAATCACCATTTTGTAATTGCTCGAATTCTTTTTTTAGGTATTCCTTATCCGAAAATATACTTCTCTCTGCACATGCTTTCATTGTGAGGTTTTTTATTCCACTGATAATTGCTGTAAAATTCTCTTGTAATAACCACTCATCAATTCTCCTTACTGTGGTCATTAACTCCTTACAATCCATTTCTTCTATTGATTGATAAAGACCATTAAGGCCTTTAGCGGTACGATGAGCATCATCAGGCCAATAGTGAATCCCTGCAATCGTTCCCCTCTTATGTGCTTTGACGTATTTACAAACCTCAATTTCACTATTTTCACTCCATGGTTGCCAATTGATCTCTGGGTAAAGGTTAATGTCAACAGGCTCATGGTTTAGGAGCTTTGTACGGATATCACCTAATTGTTTACCTAGTTCAGGATTTGAATTTTGCCATCGATACGGTTGGGTTAAGTCAGGAGTAGGATTAAATGTTGGCAAAACATCTGTTTGCCAGTCAACAATTGGATCGCAAAAATCAAAAATTCCTTGCAATGGGTCACCCAATACACGTACTGGAAGGAAGTTGCATAACCTTAAGGCAATAGCATGTTGCAATTGTGTACAATCTTGATATTCATCAATATATACTCCATCATATGATGCCATTAATACATTTTCTAAAAACGCATAAGAAAAAAGTTTCTGGGCTGCAGGATAGACTTCTCCCCAATCATTGCCTTGTGGCTTAGCTACTGCTAGGTTCGACATTGAAGGATAGGCAGAAGCATATTTCAATAACCAACTAGCTATGGTATCTACTTGGTATTGTGACACAGGTACATGGTGCTTTCGAAACCGTGAGCGTAGCGCAGCCACACCAGCATTAGTATGAGTCAACACTAATTGTTTGCCCGTAGATAATGCAACAGCTCTAACAATTGCTTCGGTCTTTCCGCAACCAGCAGCAGCTTTCACAGAAACCGGCGATTTCGCTGTGACTAACTGTTCAACAACAATATCGAATTCATCAACCATAGCACCACTTTTCAATGGACACCAATGTTCTGAATGTTGGAGAATCTCCCATCATATCCAAATATCCGGATAGAAATGTTCCAAGAGATTCCCCCTTATCACGACGTTTAAACCACTTTCCATCATCAGCAGCTTTACCCAACAATTCCCGTAATTTTCGTTCATCCCCCAGCGAAATTAAACCTTCCCAACTTGAACAGAACTCAGGTGAAATATGAGTAGAAAACTGTTTCTTAATATCCGCCCATACTTTATTTCTGTCATTCAAGTTTTCCGCTAAAGTAATAAGTCCTTCTAATTCATTTTGAGGTAAATCAAAGCACAACCTTCTTTCAATCTCAACATTGCCGTCCCAGAGAAATACATCAATACCATTTTCTTTCATACAATCAGCTGATGGATTCAAATCTCTATCCGAATCACCAAAATATGCAACTTCATACCCCAATTTTGCCATTGCTAACGCAAATTTAGGTGCTTCTGAACCCCCAGATTTAGGACTCTCAATAGGAGACACTCCTGCCTCTGCCATAGTTAAATAACGCCATTGACCTGTTTCTTTTTCGTGTTTATTTTGCCAGAAATTTTGATCAAGACTTAATAATAAACCGCTTTCTGTTTTCCCTTCACAAATTATTACTTTTCTACACAAAAATGCTTCTGGTATACTCCTGACAATATTCTGCAAATCTACTGAAACCTGAATTACTTTCGTGTTTCCATTTTGAGAATTGACTACAAAAATTTCACTTGCAATGCATTCTACAACTGTTACCGACGAATGTGTAGTAAATAGTACTTGATGGTTGTCATTGTCATTTGGGCGTAGTTGACGAATCAAATGGCGTAACCTATAAGGTTCAAGACTGTTTTCAATTTCATCAACCAAAATAACGGCCCCTTCCTTAACGCCTGACTTATGTATAGCCATTGTCATCAACCGGCGACTACCTGCCCCTCGAAGAGATAAGGGTAATTGTCCATCAAATAATGAAATAGCTCCTTGACGCAAACTGACTCGTAGAGGATCTATACCTGCGTGGAAAGCATCCTGGGCATTAATCCCCATTATTTGAGCTACTGGAACAATGTCACCTATCGCCATTTCTAGTAAGCTTAAGTCTAACTCAGCAAGAGAATTTAGCACTCTGCGTTCTGCTTCAGCTAACAAACTTGGAATTTTTGTTAGATCATCTCTTTGGGTTAGGCGACTTAATGCAGAATTTCGACCCCACGCCAAATCAGCATCAACATAACTTCCAATTTTTGCTACTCCTAATTTCTGTCTATCTGTTGAAGAAATTCTACGAGGTTCCTTTTCATCTTCTTGAAAGGACATTACTTCCCAAACTGGCTCAAGATCAGAATCTATAGTCAATCTAATTTTCAATGCTATATGGTCATCATCATTTTCTTGATTTTTCTTACTGCCCCCATCATTATTCCAAAATCCTAGGTACAAACCGAATTTTTCTTCACTGAGTAGACTTTCTGGTAGTTCTGTTATGATAGCTTCAATAATGATCGGGTTTTGTACTACCATTTGATGGAAATCCGAATCAGTAATTGGTAAATTCCAGTTAGGAGAAAATAGGTACTCCAATGCAAGCAGAATCGTTGATTTCGTAGAGTCACCAGGCCCAACTAAGCAAACTAAGTCACTTTTTATTTCCCACTCAAGATTGTCTATTCCACGAAACTTTTGAATAATTAACTTTCTTAATTTCATTTTCTACAACCCTACTCTATACAACTTCTTTAATATTTGGAAATCAAAAACTGATGATTTTTATTCCGTGTGTCTTGCGCGATACCACGCCACCGTCCTCTGCAACCCCTCATCGAACGGCATCTGCGCCTCGAAGCCGAACCACTCCTTCGCCCTTGTCACGTCCAGGCAGCGGCGCGGCTGGCCGTTGGGTTTGCTGGTATCCCACACCAGTTTTCCCTCAAACCCGGTGGCGTTGGCAACCTCTTCCACCAGGTCCTTGATCGAAATTTCCATGCCCGAACCGAGGTTAACGGGCTCCGAATCATTGTAATGCTCCGCCGCCAGCAGGATGCCCTCCGCGGCATCGTCCACATACAGGAATTCGCGCGTGGGCGAGCCATCGCCCCACACCACGATCTGCTCGTCACCCGCCGCCTGCGCGTCCACGCATTTCTTGATCAGCGCCGGGATCACGTGCGACGATGCCGGGTCAAAGTTGTCGCCGGGGCCATACAGGTTGACGGGTAGCAGGTAGATGCTGTTGTAGCCATATTGGTCGCGGTAAGCTTGCGACTGGACGAGAAGCATCTTCTTGGCCAGCCCGTAGGGGGCATTGGTCTCCTCCGGGTAGCCGTTCCACAGTTCTTCCTCTTTAAACGGCACCGGCGTGAACTTGGGGTAGGCGCAGATCGTGCCGACCGCCACAAATTTCTCCACGCCGTGCTGCCAGGCTTTGTGCAATAGCTGCACGCCCATCATCAGGTTGTTATAGAAGAACTCGGCGGGATGTTCGCGGTTGGCGCCGATGCCGCCCACCTGTGCCGCCAGATGGATGATGATGTCCGGCTGGCTGTCGTGCAGCAGGCGCTCGATGGCGTCGCCGTCCACCAGGTCATACTGGCTGCTGCGCGGGATGAAGATATTCTCTTCTTTGGCGCCGCGTTCGATCAATTTCTTGACCACCGCCTGCCCCAGAAAACCCGCCCCGCCGGTCACACAGATGCGTTTCTCCGCCCAGAAAGAACTCATCGCTCCTCCTTGCCACGCAGCGGCAGCTGATCCATGCTGACCACCTGCTGCTCCCAGCGGTGCCACGGCCCGTGATGCTGTTCCAGCAATTTTTTGCCTTCGCCGGGTGATTCCAGCCCGGAAAGCTCCAGGTCGGCATCCATCATAATGCGCACCAAATCTTTGAAATACACACGCGGCTCCCAACCAAGTTCTTGCATGGCGCGGGCGGGGTCTGCCTGCAGCCAATCGACCTCATTGGGGCGGAAATAGCGCGGGTCGATCTTGACATAGTCATGCCAGTCGAGGTTAACGTAGCCGAAGGCCTCATCCAGAAATTCGCGGATGGTGTGGGTTTCCCCGGTACCGATCACCAGATCGAGCGGGTTTTCATGCTGCACCATCTTCCACATCGCCGCCACATAATCGGGGGCATAACCCCAGTCACGTTTGGCATCCAGATTGCCAAGATACAGAAAATCCTGCTCGCCCTTCATGATCGAAGCCACCGCGCGGGTAATCTTGCGTGTGACGAAGGTTTCGCCGCGCCGCGGGCTTTCGTGATTGAACAAAATGCCGTTGCTGGTGAACAGGCCATAACCGTCGCGGTATTGGCGTGTGATCCAGTAGGCATACAGCTTGGCGGCGGCATACGGGCTTTGCGGGTAGAAGGGGGTGTCTTCGTTCTGCGGCGCGGGCGCCGACCCAAACAGTTCGCTGGTGGATGCCTGGTAGAAACGCGCCTTGACCCCCGAACGATGGATAGCGTCCAGCAGGCGCGTGGTGCCCAACCCGCTGATATCGCCGGTGTATTCGGGCATGTCGAAACTGACGCGCACATGGCTCATCGCCGCCAGGTTATAGACCTCGTCCGGCCTGACTGCGTAGATCACGTCTAACAGCGAACCCGACGCCGACAGGTCGCCGTAATGCAGAAACAGGCGGTCCTTTTCCTGGGCTTTGTGCGGATCATGGTAGATGTGGTCGATGCGCCGGGTGTTAAAGGTGCTGGCGCGGCGGATGATGCCGTGCACTTCGTAGCCCTTTGCCAGCAGCAATTCTGCCAGATACGAACCATCCTGTCCGGTGATACCGGTAATTAACGCTTTTTTCATAAGACAATCGCTCCATTTCATGATTAATACTGAAAGGATTCACTTCGATAACCCTCTTGCCAGTATTCTACTGGAAAATGGCAGATTGGGGAATGTACGAT
>CAYMNB010000067.1:0-13463 GCA_964391725.1 uncultured Anaerolineaceae bacterium
GAAGAAGCCGTCACAGCTGCCTTCGCTGCCCAGGCAGAAGCTGCCAAATATGAAGAAATTGTCTTCCTCTTGCATGAGGTCGCAGTCGATCATATCGTCTTAAACGAAGAAAACAGCCAGGCGCTGGTCTGGTTTGCCGTCCTCGATCAAGAGACGGGAGAGATTGTAGGTTCTGAGCCCGGCCTTGCCCTGGCATCGCTAACCAATCAACCCGCAACCGATTCCCGTTCGTGGCAGATTCTTTTTCGCCACGACCCTGACTGGTCAGACACCCTCTGGCAGCTACCTAAAAATTTAATGGATTCGTTTGACAAACAGCTCTATACCGCCAAGAACCAGGCCGTTCCACACAGCGGCCAGATCTTCACCGGATACAAACTGCCCTGGGCAAAAGGCGAAGCCATGAAGCTGACCCAGTCAATCGGTCATGTCTATATCTATAAAACTTGCCCGGATGCCTGCCTGTATGCCTTCGATTTCTGGAATGGCACCATGTTCCCGCTCTCGGCCGCCAAAGGCGGTATCGTCAAATACGCCGTCTGGCAGCACCCCAACGGCAACACCACCCACACCAACTATCTTGTCATAGAAGACCCCACCACCACGCCCAAAACCTACGCGCTCTATTTCCATATGGCGCAAGATTCGATCCCGGTGGCACTGCGCACACCCGGCGCTGTTGTGCAGCAAGGGCAATTCATTGGCAATGCTGATGACACTGGCGCATCTACCGCCCATCATCTCCATTTCATGGTGCATACCAATCCTTCCTCGTACTGGGGCACATCCGTGGACATCGTGTTTGATGAAGTTGCCATGAATGGCGGCCGACCGCGCACTTGTCTGGAAGCGGGATTGTACCCGGAGCTGGGTGATGAGTGTGTTACCGGCGATTGGTTCGTCTCGGACAATGCCGCGGACCAACCGCCCTCTGCCTGGATCACACAGCCGCAAGCTGGCGCCATTATCACCAGCAGAGATTTGACCGTAAATGGCCAGGCGCAGGATAACGAGGGAATTCTCAGCATGCAGCTGTTCTTGCGCCATACAGATCAGGGCTGGATGACCATAGCCCAAAACAACAACGTCAAACAGATCGAAGCAACCATTGACCTGTGCCAATTCGATCTGCCTGATGGGCAAGTAGAACTGGCAGTCTCTGCTACCGATGTGCGTGGCAAGACCGTTGACACCAAACACGCGCCGGTACAGATCACCAAACAATTTGATTGCGACAATCAGCCGCCAGCCTGCCAGCCCGGCTCAGAACAGATTGCCTTATACACAGAACCCAACTACCGCGGCCGCTGTGCGCTTGTTGAAACCGGCGACTATTACGGCATGATCTATGTCGATGGTATTGAAAACGATGAGGTTTCTTCGTTGCTGGTCGGTGAGAAAGTGTATGCCATACTGTATGAAAGCACTAACCTGAAGGGTATCTACGAGGTATTCACCCAATCTGACCCGGACCTTTCGGACAACACCATCGGGGACAATTCCATTTCATCGCTGCAAGTCATCAAGCTGCCCCCGCTTCCATCAAAACCAGTCCTTCCTGCCAACTTCACCGTTTATGACACCGATAACATCCATGTCTCATGGACGGGAGACGCCGAAGATTATCGGGCCGTTTTATCCCAAAATGACGAGATAATCATGACCCGTGACTGGGGCCTGTCAACCACCTTCGAAATCGGCATGCTCCCCGCCGGCAGTTACAAACTTATCGTGCGTGCGCGCAACATCAGCGGTGTGACCTCTGCCGCAGCCTATTTCGAGGTATTGTCCAGTCCGCATACAACGCCCAAAACCAGCATGGTCAAATTACCCATCAATAGCAAAAACACCACCATCACGCTGGCATGGGAGGTGCTGGCCGGAGCAGACAATGTTGCTGCTTTCGACCTGCAATACCGCGTCACTGATGCCATCTGGAAATCACTGGATAGTAACGTCGACCCATCCCTGCGCTCTTACATCGTGGTGCTTACCCCAGGTTTCACCTATGAGTTCCGCATCCGCGCCAACGCTACCCAGGGCAGTCATGAAGCCGTAAAACCTGCCGCAGAAACCCGCATAGAAATTCTTTCACGTGGATGCCCCTTTGACCCGCATGAACCCAACAACAACGCTGACACAGCCACCAGAATCGCAGTGGGTGAAACCCAAAACCACTTCTTCTGTCCGGCGAACGATATCGATTGGCTGGAATTCGACGCACAGGCTGACACCTTCTACCGCCTCAAATTTGACATGCCAGACGGAGCCCTGCCTTTGAACGTAGATGTATACAATCCTGCAGCACAGCTTCACACAACCCGGCAAATTGACCCGAAGGGAAATTCTGACGTCGTTTTCCGCACAGACAGTGATGGCGAATGGACCGTGCGCATATCGCCCTATAATCCACTGGTGTTAAGCGCGGATATCGCCTATACAGTCACGCTGCAGGAGCTTCGGCTAAGCAGTACAACCCTGGCATACACGGTAGCAGGTGTCAGTATCGTTCTGATTATGGTAGCAACAACCCTCCTCATTATCTTAATAAAGAAAAGAAGAAAATGAGTTGTTGTCTTATGGTTCACGCCTAACTGGCTGGATCCAGCGAAGCAACCACTTGAAATGCGCCCATCGGACAGGCGCGCACACATTTGCCACAACTGATACACACAGCCAAATCCACTGTTGGGGCGCTATATCCAGCCTGATGAATGGCATCTACCGGACAGACACGCATGGCTGGGCATAGATGATTTTGGGGACAACGTTCTTCTTTGACAATGATCGCCATGAGTACCTCGTAAAATATGATTTGTTATGACTGACGAATGGCATCCACCACCCTGGCGGCTGCCTGGTGGCGGCGGAAAGGCATCAGGTAAATGCCCTGTACGTACGGTTTCAATGCTACTGCAGTGCCAATGACAATCTCAACACCTTCCTCGGCAGTATGATCACCCGCCAGCGCAATTCGTTTCAGTAAGGTCTCTGGTATGCTGATACCGGGGATTTCATGATGCAGGAACTCGGCATGCTTGCTATCGCGTAGCGGCATAACCCCTGCAATAATCGGCACGCTCAAATCACCAAATTTCGCCTGGTAAGCTTCGCGAAAGGCAACTACTTTATCCACCTCAAACACCGGCTGGGTCAGTAGAAAATCAACCCCGGCTTCGATCTTGCGGTGTAACACGCGAATTTCCTGGTTAACATCCGCCGGATTTAAATTCAAAGCACCGCCAATGAAAAAGGAGGTCGGTTCGGCGAATTTCTTTCCTGAAAAATCCACCCCGCGGTTAAACTGCTGCGCCAGCATTTTGATCAAACCGGATGGCACCAGGTCATAAGCATCCATCGCGTCGGGATAATCACCCACGGCGGTAGGGTCGCCCATCACCACGAAAACGTTGCGCACGCCCAAAGCATGGGCCGCCAATAAATCGCCTTGCACCCTCAGCAGGTTCCTGCCGCGCACCGGAAAGTGCAAAATCGAGTCAAGGTTGAATTTTCGCTGCAAAATACTGCAAACCGCCCAGGGACTCATGCGCATGCGCGCCATGGGGCTGTCAGCCACGTTGATGGCATCCACCCCGCACTCCTGGTAGAAATTAACCACCGCTTCGATGGCATGGGTTGAATGTCCGTGCGGCGGACTGATCTCAACCGAGATAACAAACTCGCCTTCCAGTAATTTCCTGGCAAATGATGACAGTTGGCGTGTTTCGCTGGGGGCTTCGACCTCAATCGGGAGTTCATCAGAAGATACCTGGATGACATGGCTTCGGTCAGGCAGTTCTTTGAGGGCGCCTGCCATGGCGCGGATGTGAGCAGAGGTCGTTCCACAGCAGCCGCCGATCACATCAGCGCCATTCACCCATAACTGCACGGCTTGCTCTGCAAAATAACCAACCGCATCCGGATAAAAGATACGCCCGCCTGCCCGCTCAGGCCAGCCAGCATTGGGCATGATGCTGAACATCGCTTCTGGGACCGCACGACGCATGCGTTGTAAGATACGCAGCAGCTGATGAGGCCCGCCTGAGCAATTCGCCCCAATGACCTCAACGCCTGCCTCTTGTAATGCAAGGGCGACTTCTTCCGGTGAGTTACCCATGGCAGTTTTGTCATCGCGCAAGTAAGTCATGGAGGCAATCACCGGTAAATCTGGTGCCGTGGTTTTGGCTGCAGACACTGCCTGCAGTAACTCCTTCAGATTGGTGTGCGTCTCGATCAGGATAACATCAACGCCTTCTTGTGCCAACACACTGATCTGTTCTGCAAAGGCATCGTACGCCTCCTGCAACTTGACACGCCCATAAGGCGCCAATTGCAAACCTAACGGCCCCACATCACCAGCGATCAACACATCCCGCTGGCTCTCTGCAATCGCCTGTTTTGCCAGTCGCACACCGGCGCGGTTGATCTCATCAACCTGCTCTTGCCTATGATACTGCGAGAGCCGGTAAAAATTGGCGCCAAAGGTATTGGTCAAGAGCAATTCAGCCCCTGCCGCGATGTATTCGGCATGAATCGCCAACACAGCCTGCGGATCGGAAAGATTCAACGATTCCAGGCAGTCCTCCTGATGAAAACCGCGCTGATAGAGCATAGTGCCCATGGCGCCGTCGCCCACGATAGGGCTTTTTTGCGCCAACCGCGATAAAAACCGATTTGCAGACATCGTTCCCCTCCTCATCAATCCAACCATCGCTGTAAGCGCATGGTGTAATAGTAAGCTGCCGGATGATGGAAGATAATAGCCGCTGTCGATTCTTCCGGGATCATCTGAAAGTGGTCCGTCAGGCGCATGCCCAATTCTTCACGCGCTCCCGTCAGGTCAAACACATCGGCTTGCTGTGAATTGTCCGGGCAGATGGGATAGCCCCAGGAATAGCGTTGGCCCTGGTCAGAGCTCAGCCCCAATTCTTTACGCACCAAACCATGCGTGAAGTGCGCCATAGCTTCTGCTATCTCCACCGCAAAGCCATGCAGATAAAATGCCTCAGTATATTCACCAGCCGATTGTAATTCTTCAAACTTGCGTGTGGCCCCTTCTCCGGCTGTAACCACATGCAAAGCACACACATCCATCTTGCCGGTGCTCACATCGAGGACATAATCCGCCAAACACAGACCATTCTCGCCGGGCTGGCGCGGAAATTCCCAGCGATAGCGCGGCACCCATTCACCATGGCGCATCGCTTCGGGATCATACACGATGATGGTGTTCTCTTCTGATTGCACTGGAATATAAGCATATACCCCTTTGGGTTCCGTCCAGCGTTCACGCGCCAACGCATCCACCATGTGCTGCAGGCGCAGTTCTGCTTCCGCCAGCAATTGCTCCTGCTCCTTGCCTTTGACGCCCCTCACCCCCCATTCCAGGCGGAATAACTCGCGTTTATCCAGCATAGTCGCCAGGTCCTGGGTGCGCACAGGCGGCACACGCCGTGCTCCCCACACAGGCGGAACAGGAATCTGGTTGATCTGGGTATTTTTATGAAACACCGGACGAATTTTCTTGGATATCGTATCAGGGATATCACGCTCAATGCGCAGTTCCTGCCCTTCCTGCGCCACCAGCTGCGGCGGTGTGACATGCTCCACAAACAGGGCATTCATCACTTCCAACCCCTCAAAGGCATCTTTGCAAAAATAGACGCCGCCCTCATAGGGTTTCTGATCGAAAATCAGACTGGCACGCTCGGCAAACGAGCGATTAATGGCGGCACCGCCCACCAAAACAGGGATGGTCAAGCCCTTGCGCTTTAACTTTTCAACCACCATCGGCATTTGCTGACTGGTACTCACCAGCAGCGCGCTCAAACCGATTGCATCCGCATTTTCCTTGATGGCGGTATCGATGATCACATCCGCCGGCACTTGCTTACCAAGATCCATCACCTCGAAACCATTATTTTCGAGAATGGTTTTCACCAGGTTTTTGCCGATGTCGTGCACATCGCCGTATACCGTCGCCAACACCATCTTTCCGCGGCTGACATTCTCGCTCTGGTCAAAGTACAACTCCAGATGCCCGACGGCCTTCTTCATCGCTTCGGCTGATTGCAGTACAAAGGGCAGGATCAACTCCCCTGAACCAAAGCGGTCGCCTACTTCCTTCATGGCTGGCAGCAGGATGTCATTGAGAATCTCGACCGCGGCTTCGCCATTGGGTTTCTGCGAAACTTTCAGCAAGCTATCGATATCATCTTCCACACCTTCCTTTTTGCGCTGCAAAATACGCTGGTACAGGCGTTCATCAGCGGGCAGGGCCAGAAAAGCCTGCTCTTTTTGGGTCTGTTCTGATTCTGAATCGGCAGTGTGTTCCTCATAGAAAGCAATTATCTTCGCCAGCGCATCATCAGAACGGTTGAGAATCAAATCTTCCGCCAACTGACGTTCTTCCTCAGGAATCTCCGGGTAAGGTTGTATGCCTGCCGGGTTGACAATCGCCATATCCAATCCTGCCTGCACAGCATGATATAACATGACGCTGTTGATTACCTTACGTGCGGGTTCCTTCAAACCAAAGGAGATGTTGCTCACCCCCAACACTGTCTGCACGGCCGGTAATACTTGCTTCAGTTCCCGAATGGCATCCAGGGTTTCAACGGCAGCATTCTTCAGCTCATCCTGACCTGTCGCCAGGGTGAATGTCAACAGGTCAAAAACCAGGTCACCAGCAGGCAGACCGCACTGGTTCACCGCCAGGTGATGAATGCGCTGCGCAACTTCAATTTTTCGCTGTGTGGTCTTTGCCATGCCGGCTTCATCAATCACCAGCGCGATCACAGCGCCATGATAACGCTTTGCCAGGCCCAAAACCCGCCGTGCCTTTTCTTCGCCTGCCTCCAGGTTAATGGAATTGATAAGGCATTTGCCAGGTGCGGTTTTTAAGCCCTCCTCGATCACCTCCGGTTCGGTGCTGTCTAACACCAGTGGAAGCGCCAGGCGTGGCGCCACCTGTTTGACCATAGCACGCATCAACTCTTTCTCATTGGCTTCTTCGGTCAACGCCACGCAAATATCCAGCCCATGCGCGCCGCTCTCAGACTGCTGCTGCGCAATTTGAAAGGCATCCTCAAAGTTCTTGTTGAGCATCAACCGTTTAAAAATACGCGAACCCTGTGTATTCAGGCGTTCACCAATCAAGAATGGCGCGGGCTGCTGGCGGATGGGCGTGGCATCCATCAGTGAAGCCAGGGTAGCCCCGGTTTCAACCTTCTCAATGGCCGGTTTCACTTCTCCCACTGCTTTGATCAAGGTTTCAATGTGCTCCGGGGTGGTGCCGCAGCACCCACCAACAACATTGATCCCGTAATCACGCACATATTCTTCCAAATAGGCGGCAAAACGATGCGGGGTCATCGGATATCGCACCTTGCCTGCTTCATTGAGTGGCATGCCGGCATTGGGCATGCACGAAATCGGCATCGTGGCGTGTTCGCCCAGCCAGAGTAAGGTATCGCGCATGTGTTCCGGGCCGGTCGAACAGTTAATGCCGATCACATCAATTTCGAAACCGCTGAGGATCGCCCAGGCAGCCTCCACATTGGTACCCGGCAGCATGCGCCCGTTGGCATCCAGGGTGAATTGCGCCTGAATTGGCAGCCATACCCCGCGTTCTTGCTGCGCTTCACGGATGCCGGTGATAGCTGCCTTCATTTCTAAGATGTCCTGCGATGTTTCCAACAACAACAGGTCTACTCCCCCATCGATCAAACCGAAAGCCTGCTCTTTGTACACCTCACGGATCTCATCAAACGTAATCTTTGACAGTTCCGGGTCATCCACCGAAGGCAATTTTCCCGTAGGGCCCATCGAACCAGCCACGAAGCGCGGTTTTTTAACCGCGTAATATTCGTCAGCCACCGTTCGCGCTAACACCGCGGCAGCTTTGTTGAATTCATACACCCGTTCAGCCGCACCGAATTCCCCCAGGGTGATGCGGTTCGAGCGAAAACTATCCGTTTCGATCACATCCGCCCCGACATCCAAAAAAGCACGGTGGTTCTTTTCCACCCAATCAGGGGCATATACCGGCAGCGCGTCGAACAAGCCCATCAATTGTTTACCGCCAAAGTCCTTCTCTGTTAGGGGGAATTCTTCCAGGTTTGTTCCGGTCGCTCCGTCGAAGAAAATGACTCGCTTTTCCATCGCTTCCAGATAGGCTGATTTCTTTCCCATACCGATAACCTCATTTCATTAAACAGGGTCTTGTGAACCTGCGCTGAAACCGTCAATTTGATTCATTATTCTATACCAAATCACTCATTTTGTCATTTCTCAGTGTCTTCGTATGACAAAAAAGAGAGCAGGCATTCCACCTGCTCTCTTTTATTCTCGAAAACAGGCAATCAATTGCCAGTCACACCCATCATCAACAAACCCAAACCTTCCCGAGTCGCTTCAGCGCGATCCATGGTCGCTACCAGTTCACCATGGAACATGACCGCAATGCGATCTGACAGGCTCAAAATCTCATCCAGCTCTGCGGAAACCAGCAACACAGCCGTGCCGCGGTCGCGGATTGCCACGATCTGGCTGTGGATGTACTCGATCGAGCCGACATCCAACCCGCGGGTGGGCTGGTTGACAATCAACAATTTGACCGGGCGGCTCAGCTCGCGCGCCACAATCACCTTCTGCTGGTTACCGCCTGAAAGGTTGCTGGCCGGTACGGTGACGGAGGGGGTGCGGATGTCAAATTGTTCAACCAGTTGTTCCGCACTTTCTACCATAGGTTCCTCCTGCCTGACAATGCCTTTGGAAAAAGGCTCCTGGTAATAGGTGCACAGCACCAGGTTATCTACCAGCGAATACGGCATCACCAGTCCATGCTTCTGTCGGTCTTCCGGCACATGCGAAACGTAATTCTCGACCAATACACGCGGATTGTTGAATGGCATCGTCTTGCCGTTGATGATCATTTCACCATGATGCACGTCCCGCAAGCCGGTCAGGGCTTCTACAAACTCACTCTGGCCGTTGCCCTGCACCCCGGCAATGCCCAGAATCTCACCAGCACGAATTTCGAATGAAACGTTGTCGACAACCAAAGCATGCTGATCTCCCATTACGGACAGGTTGTTGACCGTCAGCACCGGCTCTTGCGGGTTGGCAGGCTCTTTGTCCACTGTCAAAATCACATCACGCCCCACCATCATTTCAGCCAGGATTTTTTCATCGGCTTCCTGGGGCGTGGTTTCTCCGACCACCTTCCCTCGCCGCATAACCGTAATGCGGTCAGAAAGTTGCAGCACTTCCTTCAACTTATGGGAAATAAAGAATATGGAAACCCCGCGCTCGCGTAAAGATTCGATCACCTTGAACAAATCCTGCACCTCTTGCGGTGTCAGTACCGCGGTAGGTTCATCCAGGAATAAGATCTTTGCATTGCGATAGAGCGCTTTGAGAATTTCGACACGCTGCTGCACCCCTACCGGCAGTTCTTCGATCAAGGTATCTGGCTCGACTGCCAACCCGTAATCTTTGGACAATTGCCTCACCTGGCGGCGTGCTTCGCGCATATTCAGCAAACCATTTTTCACCACCTCAGAACCCAGCACAATGTTCTCGGTGACTGTGAAAACCGGCACCAATTTAAAATGCTGGTGCACCATGCCAATGCCGTGCGAAATGGCATCATGCGCGCTGCGTAGATCGATTCTCTCACCATCCACCAAAATTTCGCCGTGATCGGGTTGATAGAGGCCATAGATGATATTGAGCAAGGTAGATTTTCCCGCACCATTTTCGCCCAGGATCGCATGAATTTCTCCCTTCTTCAGAGAGATATTGACATCATCATTCGCCAGCACCCCGGGAAATCGTTTGGTCACATGACGTACTTCTAAGACAGGCACATTGTCATCCATGCTCTACTCCTTCTCGAAAGGAACGCCTTCCGCAGCAGGCGGCCGCGCACGTCCCACAATGCCGGCAACCACCACGATGGTCAACAGATAGGGCAGCATGCCCACAAATTGATGCGGTATATTGATGCCCATAAAATTTAACTGGGTCTGCATGGCGATAGCGAAACCGAACAACAGCGCTGCGCCCCAGGCGCCAAACGGCTTCCAGTTGCCGAAGATCATCACTGCCAGGGCGATAAAACCGCGCCCGTTGGTCATCATACGCTCAAAAGAACCCACCGATTCCAATGTCAGGAACCCGCCAGCCAAGCCAGCTATGGAGCCGCCAATCATCGTATTGATATAACGGTTGGCAATCACATTGATGCCCAGCGTGTCCGCAGCATGCGGATGTTCTCCCACGGCGCGGGTACGCAATCCCCAGCGGGTATGGTAGATGACAATTTGCAGAACAAAGACCAGAACAAAGGCCAGGTACGTGATCAGCCCATTGTTGAATAAAACCGGACCGACCAGGGGAATTTTGGCAAGCGGTCCCAAAGGAAAGGTGGTCAATTTCCCGGCGGTGGTTAACCCGACCATGTAAAAATAGCCGGTCAGACCCACCGCGAGGATATTCAAAACCGTTCCGCCAATCACCTGATTCAGTTTGAGTGATATCGACATGTACGCCAGCAGCAACCCCAACAACGCACCGGTGATCATGGACGCCAATACCGCCAGGATCAGGTTGCCGGTCCAGACATTGACCATATAGCCCATAAATGCCCCCATCAACATCTGCCCTTCAATGCCGATATTGATGATACCTGAGCGTTCACATAACAAGCCGCACAAGGCACCCAGAATCAAGGGCGTTGAGTGGCGGATGGTCGAGGATAACACCGCTTGTGTGACCTGTGGCTGGGCGGCATAAAACATGGCAATCACCACGACAGCCGCAAAAAAACCAATGACCGTTTTTCCCTGGCGACTGCGGACGAAAGTTAAAACCTGTGTCATAGCAACCTCCTCCTACTTGGTCCAGCCACTGGTAAGGCTAATTTCGGTACCATCTTTACGCATGCGCAGGACATAGCGCACGATCATTTCAGCCGCCACAAAGAATAGCATCAGCGATTGAATCACATCGATGATCTCCGCCGGAATACCTGCCTGAAACTGCATGGTATTGGCGCCGGCTTTCATCGCTCCCACCAGAATGGCCGCGGGGATGGTGCCCAATGGATGCATTTTTCCCAGCAAGGACACGGTAATTCCGTCAAAGCCAAGACCGATGTTGAAGCCGGGCTCATAGCGCATATCAACACCGGTGGTCTCCACTGCGCCACCCAAACCTGCCATCAGACCAGCCAGGAACATGGTCAGGATCATGATCAACGCCACGCGAATACCGGCATACCTGGCTGCATGTATATTGGTTCCAACCACACGGATTTCAAAACCGATGGTGGTTCGTTCCAACATCCACCACAGGATAAATGCTGCGATTACGGCAATCAGGAAACCGATATGGAGAAAGTCAAGAATATACAGCCCCAGCAAGAAGATCGGCAGCAGCATCAACAAGAACTGGCTGCGGTAGGCGGTAAAGAAACTGCGCACATCGTTGCCGGCTTCTTTCCAATCCATCCATTTCTTGATGGAATACACCACGATAAAGACCACAATAGCAGCCAGAATGATATATATGATCCCCTGGTCAACCAGACGGCGCTGCGTCAACATCGCGGTCTCAAAAATGCGCGGTGTGCGTGGCAGCAAAATTTCTGTCGTACGGTCCTGCAGCGGCCCGCCCACCAACCAGTCGGTGATGTTGATGGCAATATAGTTCAGCATGATGGTGGTGATTACTTCGTGAGCGCCTGTAAAAGCCTTTAAAACCCCCGGAATCATGCCAAACAACGCGCCCGTAAGAGCACCGCCGATCAATGCCAGTGGTGCGTGGATATACCAGGGCAGCCCTTCCACTGCAAAGCCAATAAATGCGGCTGCCATGGCCCCCATGATCAACTGACCTTGCGCACCGATGTTGAACATGCCGGCTTTGAAGCCAATGGTTAATGCCAGGCCGCTGAAAATTAACGGCGTAGCCTTTTCAAGGGTTCGGACAAAGGCTGTAGAATTGCCAAAAGCACCTTGGAACAACGCTGCATAGGCATTGAGGGGATTGGCACCGCTGATCAACAAAATAATCACACCAAACAACAATGCCAGAACAATCGCCCCGATTGGTACCCCGATGGTCTGCCACAGAACCCGAAGAAAACCTCGGTTTTGTGAAGTTGTTTCTGTCTCCATCTTTTATATTCTCACTTACATCTGTAATGTTGGGCTAACATATTTACCTATTTTACCCCACAATTGACGTTTGAATCATCAAGAATCTCTCATTTAAGAAAAACACGGCAGATAATCTCTGCCGTGTTTCCAGGGTTCAATTGTGTTTAGCGGAAATCAGAATATTTGATTCTGTCAGCCAGCAGATCAGCATCAATCTGGGCCAGGCGGTCTTTGATTTCCTGCGAGATTTGTGAATCAAAATCATGGAAAGGTGCCAGACCAACTTCGCCAATATAGTTTCCGCCGGGGAAGGAACCTTCATACGCCATTTTGATCAGGTCGGAGACACTCGGGACGATGAGCTTCATGGATGAGGACACCAGGCAGCTGTGCGCTTCCGGCACAGTCTCCCATTGGTCGGTGTCAACACCGATGCAGTACACACCATCATAGTTCGCAGTTTCAATCAAGCCGCCGTTGCCGGTCTTGCCGCCAGCAGCGAAAATGACATCCGCACCTTGTTCAATAGCCTGCTTCGAGGTGGCAGCACCCCATTCAGGATCAGTAAAGCCGTTAGCGAATCCGCCAGGATGGTAGGTGGTGATGACCCGAATCGTTGGGTCGATGTACTTGGCGCCATCTTCATATCCTTCAGCAAAGGCTACCACAGCAGGAGCCAGGTCGGTGCCATAGACACCCGCCAACAGTTTAGACTCGGTCAGCATGCCAGCCAGTGCACCAGCTGCGAAACCAGCTTTCCATTCGGCAAAGATCAGGCCCGCAACATTGTCCACGGTCTCGCCCTGGAATTGGTCAACACCGATGAACATGATGTCGGGGTACTTTTCAGCTGCCTCAAGGGTGGCATCACCCAGGCCGAAGCCAACGGTGACAATTACTTCATACCCATTGTCAGCAAATTGGGCAATGTTGGTGCCATAGTCTTTGGCGTCATTGGTTTCGATGAACTGTACATGGACGTCCAGTTCTTCACCCGCCTGTTGCACACCTTCCCAGGCTGACTGGTTGAAGGATTTGTCATCCACTTCACCCACGTCGGTCACCAGGCCTACACAGAAGACACCTTCTTCGGTGCAGTCAACATTTTGTCCGCAGGCTGCGATGAACAGCGAAATCACCAGCGTCAATACAACAGCAAAAAACAGTTTCTTATACATCAGTCTCATTCCTCCATATCGTTAGTGAGAGTTTTGTATGAATTATTGAATTGTACGCAACACGTACGAATTGAGTATAACGGTGAATGAAAAATCATGCAAGACCTTAGAAGGCTCT
>CAYMNB010000068.1:0-5567 GCA_964391725.1 uncultured Anaerolineaceae bacterium
AGTTTTCTGTGGCTGATCGTGGTGGTGACCTTTGGCGAGGTGGTGGTGCAGGAGATGGCAGCGCGCATGGGGGCGGTGACCGGCAAAGGCACTGCCGACCTGATTCGTGAGCGCTTTGGCGTGAAAGTGACTGCCTTTGCCATGCTTTGTTTGCTGCTGGCAAATATGGGCACCACGGTGGCGCAATTTGCCGGTATCGCTGCGGCTGCCGAGTTGTTTGGCATTAGCCGCTACATCATCGTTCCTTTGTCAGCGGTACTGGTGGCGCTGCTGGTCATGCGCGGATCGTATCAGCATGTGGAAAAAGTGCTGATTGTGCTGTGTCTGTCAGCACTCAGTTATGTGGTGACCGTGTTTATGGTCAATCCGCCATGGGGAGAGGTGGTTAAGGCAGCTTTGGTGCCCAGTTTTCAAGCTGATTCAGCCTTCATCCTGGCGGTGCTGGCCACCATCGGTACCACCATCACCCCCTGGGGGATCTTCTACATGCAGGCATCGGTCGCTGATAAAGGGTTAGCATTGGAAAAATACGGCCTCACCAGGGTGGATGTGGTTTTTGGTGCGGCGTGGGGCAATGTAATCTCCGCCTTTATCATCATTGCCACGGCAGCGACCTTGTTCTCCATCGGCATTGCCGTGGACAGCGCCGAAGATGCCGCTCTGGCTTTAGCGCCGCTGGCGGGTGATGGCGCGCGCATCTTATTCTCCGTAGGCTTGATGGGCGCTTCGTTGCTGGCAGTGTCGGTGCTGCCGCTTTCTACCACCTATGCTTTCTGCGAGGCATTCGGTTGGGAGCGCGGCCTGAACCGCAAAGCCAAGGACGCGCCTATTTTCTATGGGCTGTATATTGGCATCATTTTGGTGAGTGTGATTTTTGTGCTGATCCCCGGTATGCCGCTGTTTCAGATCATGTGGCTGTCGCAGTCTGTAAACGCCATTTTGCTGCCGGTGCTGCTGGTGTTGGTGCTGAAACTGGTGAACCAGCGGGTTGTGATGGGAGCATGGGTCAACAAACGCTTCCAGAATATCCTGGCGGGCGGCTTGACAGTGATGATCGCGCTGGTGACGGTGGCGCTGCTGGTGAGCGGTGTGCCGTTGTGATTTGCTAAGATCTGCTATCTGACGGGTAGTTCAAAAGCATCCATATGCATAATCAGGATTACCGGATTACATTGGAAATGGTTCTGTGGTGGCGGTGATTTCAGTGTACTGAATCATTCACCGTCACTATGCTTTTCAAGCGGTTGTTAAAAAAAGCACAGCTTGGCGTTTAAAACAGCCCCCACTCGCCCAGGCCTTCTTCCATCATATTGGGGTCCCAGACCTCGGTGCCTAATTCCACATTGACCGGGCGCATCAGGACCTGTTCGGCGGTTTCACGCACCATGTTGATCAGCTCGGGGCCATAAGGGCAGAAGGGGGTGGTCAGGATCATATCAATGAGCACTTCGTCTTCATCACCATCCTGTTCATAGGCGACATCACGGATCAGGCCCAGTTGCATGACGGACAGGCCCAGTTCGGGGTCGAGCACCTGTTCCAAACCTTCAGAGAGGATTTTGCACAGGCCCGGGTATTCACTTTGCGCGCTCCATTCGGGGCGGTTGCGTTCTTGTTGTTCGCTCATATTGTTCTCCCTGGCAGTACCAGTATTTGTTGTAGTGATTGTACCGCAGGAATATCAGCGAAAGATTAGCGAGGGGTGTCTCATCCCCACCGAGTGAAACAAGCGGAGGAGCCGAAACCTTAAGGCGCCCGAAGGAGATGAGGTTACAGTTTTGCAAGGTGCTTAGGAAACATTTAAGAATGGTTCTCCATTGCAGCCCCACGTGTTATTATCGAATTACTACCGAAACAACAATCCTGCGCTCTTGTCATCTTGAATAACCAATGGGAATGCCCACAGTGTCATTTGCCCCCCCATGGTGGCATTGCCATGAGAATTAAAAGGAAGGGATCATCATGAAAACCAACCTGAAGCCCATATTTACGATAGCTATTATCTGCCTGGCGGTGGTGGCAATCGCCCTGTCAGCTGTTATGCAGGTGCAGGCGGCTGTTGGGCGGCCTACCTTGATCGAGCCGATCAATAACCGCGCCACCACTGAAGTGCGTCCCTTGTTTTCCTGGGGGCATGTCGCCGGAGCAGACCGTTATACATTGGAAGTGCGCGACAACGCCACCAGTGTTTTAGTCACACGCGCCTCTTATGCCGCTGATGTGCGCTGTGATGCCGATACCTGTGGGGTGCCTTCGCCTGAAGACCTGCCGATCGGCGTTTTTAAGTGGCGGGTGCGCGCTTTTATCGGTGATGAAGGCAGCGATTGGAGCGTTTACCATGTGCTGACCGTGGGCGAGAATGTCTTCGACAAGCCCCGCCTGCGCTCGCCAGGAGTGGACGCCACGGTATACGGCGGACGTCCGACCTTCAAATGGTACAAGATCGAATCTGGCGACACCTCTCTCATCACGCGCGCCAATGTTGAATTGATCGATGCGGAGGAGAATTTGGTCGGCTACTGGTCATCAACAGTGGTCAACAATGACTGCTATCTGTATTGCGATTACCGTATCCCGCTCAACCTGAACACCAATTATGGCGATTACTACTGGCGCATCCAGGTTACCAGTGATGACGGCAGCAAGCTCAGCGAATTCAGCGATTGGCGCAAGTTCATTTACACCCGCCTGGACCGTGTCACCACCTATTCGCCGGAGGACGGCACATCCACCCTGGAGTCACGCCCGACCTTTAGCTGGTCAACGGTGCCGGGCGCCACCTACTACATCTTCAACATCCGTGACATGGCCGACAACATCATCACCTGGGATCTGGTGAGTGCGTCTACCTGCGGCAGCGGTATATGTGAGGCGCAGCCTTCAGTCTCGCTGCCGGTAGGCGATTACAAGTGGCACATCCGTTCCAAAAATGGCACCAACTATGGTATATGGACGCCCTACTGGTATCTGACGGTGCGTGACGGCAACCTGCTCACTTTTAACTTCGATAGTGACCCCACCGGACAGGGCTGGCACAATCCTCATGGCCGTTTCCAACAACTCAACCTGCCGCCGAGCGTGTATCGCGGATCAGAGGGCACTTGTGAATCAAATTACAACTGCGCCGCCACCTATTATGGGGTTTCCTTTAGCGACGCTGTCTACACCACCAGTATGCGCTCCATTGACAGCGGTTATGACGTGGGCTTCAGCCTGTTCTTCCGCGCCAGTTATGATCAGGACCACAATCTATTGCGCGGTTATTCCGTCGAAGTGCGTCAGGCGCTGTCTGGCATCGAATGTGTCTTCTGGCAATGGGTGGACGGTGAAAAAGACACCCATCTGGATACTGTGATCTATAGCGGTGAAGGTAATGTGCCCAACCTGCAGGACTGGCACGAATTCATGCTTGATCTGCAGGGTGACACGCTTGTGTTCAAGGTGAACGGTGATAGCCTGTTGACTTTGAGTGATCTTGATCCAGCCTACAGCAGCGGATTGTTCGGAGTGGATGTGATCTCGTATGATTTCAGCGACCATATTGTGGACATGGATTGGGTTACGATCTATACTGAAGACTGATCGTTCATGTGTGGATCGTATCGACAGGCACTGAGTTATTCTTGTAAACTCAGTGCCTGTTATTTTTCCAATTAAGACATCCGGCTTATCAAAGAGTAGTTGTCCGAATGACACCGTGCGAGAGATACGGGGTGTTTTTTCCCGCAGCTTGACATCCTGAGCGTGAACCAACGGAGCTGGTTTTGCGCAGGATCCCATCCTGCCTGACGCGGCAGAGCTACCGACGACCGAATGTGTTCAACCCTTTCGATTCCTCCGTTGCAGATGGCTGCGCTATCTGCAACGGAGGAAAGACAAGCGCGTCACGAAGCGGGCAATTTTCGTGCCTTGTAAATGGCGGCTTTTTTGCCCGATACCAGAATATCCCACTTACCCAGCAGTGCCAGCCGGCCGGTGCAGCCAGCCAGCGCCTCTTCGAAGCGTTCTTTCTGCCCCATCAACACCACCAGCAAGCCGTCATCCTTCAATAAGCGGGCGAACTCGGCTAACATCTCGCCATAGAAGTCGGTTATTGTCTCCGCGCGGCGTTCTTCGTAGAATCCCCAGGGCGGGTCGGTGACGATCTTGTTAATGCTGCCATCCACCAGGGAGGTCAGGCGGCGGGCATCTGCGGCGAACGACTGAACACGTTCGTCCCGCGGCAGGCGCCTGCTTAACCCTGTCACCGCGTTTTCCTCCTGGTCAACGGCGATGATGCGCCGGTAGGGAAAGTGGCTGGCGCGTTCCAGCGGAATGGCGCCCGACCCGGCGAAAGGGTCCAAAAAAACATCGCTGCCCTGCGGCTCTGAAAGCAGGCACAGGCAGTGCGCCAGTTCAGGACGCAACTCACCTTTGTGCAGGTTCTTTTCCATGGCGGGGTTCCTGGTGACACGCAGTCCGACCAACCCCAGGCCTTCGCTGCGCTCGATGAACCAAACTTCTACATCGGCTTTGCTGCGGCTGACACGCAGGCGCAGGCGGTGCGAGAAAAAGCTCTCCAGCCGTTCGAGCAGTTCGCGCTTGATGGAGATAGTCTGGTTTTCGCGTGATGCCATCAGGCGAAAGCTGCGCGCTTTTTTGATTGCCCAACCCGGGATGCGCAGGTCATTGGGTTTTTGCATCACGCGCTGCAGCAGTTGGTGCAATCCGCCCGGCGGCAGTTGCTGGACGGGGTAGAGGGCGATGAAGGTGTTGTTGAACAGGCGCAGGCTGGTGACCTGCTGCAGGGGGCGGTTGCTTTCGTAGATCACCAGTCCGTCCAGCAGTTGCTGAATGCGCGCCTCGGGCAGCGCCTGTGGCAGCGCCTGGGCGATAATTTCTTGCAAACCGCTGGTGAAGGTTGAGAAGTAGGTGGTCATCATGCTCCTACTTGCATTATACCGGAGGATGGCAATTTCCGCGTCGGTCTTTCTAACCACCTGCACAACGTGTGCATGCGGTCAATCACTTTCTTGTAATTAAAATAATAGATAGTATAATAAATAAATATTAATTATAAGGAACCTAAATGAAACCAAAAACATTGTTGCTTAGCCTTATTGGAGTCTTGATGCTGTCAGTTTTTGTCATTACCGCAGTCTCGGTTGTGTCTGCCAAACCTGCCCCACCTGTCTTCCCAGCGATGGGCAGCTGGTTTGCCAGCGATGAAGCCGTCGTCGAGGGACTGATCCCGCAATACCAACTGGAAGCGCCCACTGGCGGTTACGCTCTGCTGCAGAGCGACGCGGTCAGGGTATCTGGCTATACCTGCATCTGCCACCTCTACCCTGGTGGACAGTATGGCTGGACGTCGGAGATTCGCACCTTGACTTCACTGGGCTGGGTGGGTGTTCTCACCGAAAATGGTTGGGAGCCTGATGAAGAGGGCCAGTATATGACCTGCGCCAATGTCGGCAGCGGGACGTATGCCGTCTTTGGTTACTGGGACAAACCTGCCTGGTGGCTTCCTTTTGTTCCGGCTCTTACACCGACTCCTCTTTTTACCCCAACAAATACGGCGACATTTA
>CAYMNB010000068.1:5667-13250 GCA_964391725.1 uncultured Anaerolineaceae bacterium
GTGGTGAGTGATGTTGATTAAATAGCACCAGTGTCTTCGGTGGCGATTCCGAATTGGACTTTAGCTTCCTGTATTGCCGCTGCACAGACAAACTTCATCAGAACAACTTGATCAATAACCATTAACATACGATCTGACAGGCGTAAGAAACAAAGGCTGGCGTTTTTGTGCTGGCTTTTGTTTCATTTAATGGTTTGGGCTTGCACTGCTCTTACAATGCTGTATACTGAATTCAAGAATTCTTTTATTAGTCAATCAGGAGATTTTATGAAACCAAAAACGTTGTTGCTGTGTGTTGTTGCGGCTTTGCTGCTGTCGGTTTTTGTCGTCGATGCCGCGCCTGTGTCTGCCATTCTTCTCCCTCCTGAACCGCCTCTCGCACCCGCGGCAGGACAATGGATCGTCAGCGAAGAAGATGCCATCGGGGGCTTGATCCCGCAATACCAACTGGAAGCGCCCGCCGGCGGTTATGCCTTACTGCAGAGCGATGCGGTCAGGGTATCTGGTTATACGCGCATCTGCCACCCTTACCGCGGCGGTCAGTATGGCTGGACCTCAGAAATCCGCGCCCTGACGGCAGCGGGTTGGACAGCAGTGCCCACCACCAGCGGCTGGGAACCGGATGAAGAAGGCAAGTACATGACCTGCGCCGATGTCGGCCGTGGAACCTATGCGGTCTTTGGCTTCTGGGATAAACCTGCCTGGTGGGATATGTGTCCGCCAGCCGGGTATTCTGAGTTCTTTATGGATGTAAGAGATTTCATGCTGTTTGCCGCACCACCGGCTTCGTTGGTTGTCCTCGATGCTCCAATAGGTTTTATCGAGGTGCCGCATGGCGAACGATGTGGGGCGACAGGTTCAATCATTTTCTCAGATGGAACTGAGTGGGACCTGACCGGAATCCTTTACTGCTGCAATAACAAACTATATTGGAGTGATTCTCCACCCTTTTAACGATTTATTTGTGTTATGCAAAAAGAGGAAGCCGGTATGAAAACTGGCTTCCTCTTTTTGCGATCAAAGGGTCTATGGCAAATAGGGGAACAGATCCAGCAGCATGTTGCGCAGCGATTCAAAGAAGGTGGTGAAGGTCTCGGTTTGTGTTTGCAGCAGGCTGACCTGCTCCTGTACTGCATCCACCTCCTCATCGAGGGCATCCAACTGTTGGGTGGTGCTGTCAAGTTCGTCGTAGAGGCTGTCGATATTCTCCTCCGCTGCCTGCATGCGCTCATCCAGTGTTTCCAGGTTGTCCACCCGCGCGGTGAGTGCTTCCAGTGCGCTTTCCTGGGCTGTCAGACGGGCTTCTACGCTGCTGAGGGTTTGCGCCAGGGTTTCCACGCGTTCGGGCGCGGCAAAGCGCAGGCGCCCTTCGTTGAGCCAGGCGACCAGCCCCAAGACCAGCCCCACCGCCAGCAGGAAAGTCACCAGACAGGCCGCCAGTGTCAGCAGCCAGGATTGCCCGCGCGTGAAGCCGGGTTTTGGTGCTTGTTTGGCGGGGGCAGGCGGCGCTGCCGGTTTGGGCGGCACCTCATCCAGGGTGATCAACGCTTTGGGCGGGTTATAGGGGTGCGGCACCATCTCCATCGGCGGAGCTTCGGCAGGTATTTCCTCCTGAGGAAGGTCTTCATACATCAGCAGCGGTTCGGCTGGTATCTCCTGCGTGATCTCTTCGTAGGCAAGCGGGGTTTCATATTCCGGCACCGGATGGACTTCCTGCCAGTCTGCTTCTGCTTCCGCTTCTACAAAGATAAAATTATCCTGCCATTGCTGCACCGAGGACGGGCCGATACCGGATACGCGTTCCAGGTCGGTCAAGCTTGTATAGGGCCGTTTGGCGATAATACGTTCTGCCAGATGCGGGCCGATGCCGTTTAATTGCGTCAACTCGTCAAGAGTTGCCAGGTTCGGGTTTATCTTCATCAGTTTACTCCCTGTTTTCTACCATTGGGTTACTTTGATTATACAATCAGACCAGAGAATTCATGAAATGATCGGCAGAGAGGATTATTTGTCTTCTGACAGGCCGCCGATACCGTGGCGCAGGGCAATGATGGCTGCCTGGGTGCGGTCGCTGACCTCCAGTTTTGCCAGGATGGCGCTGACATAATTGCGCACAGTGCCTTCAGACAGGTACAATTTTTCAGCGATGGCACGGTTGTTCAGTCCCTGCGCGATCAGTTTCAGAATCTCACGTTCGCGTTCTGACAGGTTTTCCATCAGGCGGCTTTCCACAGGGGTGATATTGTGCACCACATGGTTGAAGAGCTTGCCCGCCACCGCCGGGTCCACGGCTGTCTGCCCCTGCATAGTCAATTGAATGGCTTTGAGCAGGTCTTCGCGCGAACTGTCTTTCAGCAGGTAACCGGCAGCGCCAGCCCGGATGGCGTCGAACACCCATTCATCGGCATCGTAGGTAGTCAGCACCAGCACCTTAACGGATGGGAAGCGTTCACGGATCAGGCGGGTGGCCTGGATGCCGTTCATGACCGGCATTTTCAAATCCATCAGCACCAGGTCGGGCAGGTGACGTTCCACCAGGTAGAGAGCTTCTGCGCCGTCTGCCGCCGTGGCAACCACCTCGATGTCTTCTTCGGTGGAAAGGATGGCGCTGATGCCGATGCGCACCACGTCCTGATCATCAACCAGCAGCAATCGTATCATGCGTAACTTCCTTCAATGAATAGGGTCAGTCGTGTGCCGTTGCCGGGCTGGCTGTCGATTTTCAGGCTGCCGCCAAGGATCTCCGCCCGTTCGCGCATGCCGCGCAATCCGAAATGGCCTTCTTCAGGATTGCCGCAGCAATCAAAACCGCGACCGTTGTCATCAATGTGCAGCTCAAGGCGGCGGCCATCTGCCTGGCCGTTCTCTGTCAGGCGCACACTGACCTGGCTGGCGGCTGCGTGGCGGTCAATATTGGAAAGGGCTTCTTGCAGGGTGCGGTAGAGGCAGTTTTGCACCGCGGCTGAGAGTGAATGGCCCGAAAGGCTTTCTGGCATGGCAAAGGTAGTCTCGATCTGGGTACGTTCTGCGAAGGCGCGCGTCAGGTTCTCGAGCGCCAGGCGCAAACCGAGGTCTTCCAACGGTTCTGCGCGCAGGTCTTCCAGCGCGCGGCGGGTGTTGGTGAGGCCATCGCGCGTATCGAGCAGGGCTTGCTGCAGCAGCTGACGGGCTTCCTCCGGCCGCTTGTCCCACAGCGTGCGTGCGGCTTCCAGTTGCACAGAAACGCCGCTGAGGGTGTGGGCGAGGGTGTCGTGTAGTTCACGCGCCAGGCGGTTGCGCTCACGGCTGACCGCCAGCTGTTCGAGCGTGGCGGTGTAATGGGTCAATTGCTGGTTGGCAGCACGCAGTTCATGCCGCTGGCGGCGCTGCGCCAGCATCAGGCGCGCGATGATAGCGCCGATCACGGAAAAATTGACTGAGCGGAATATAATGAAGGCGCCCAGATACCACTGGCGCGGATCATCGATGACCAGCAGAAAGATGAATGCTTCCAACAGGGATGAAATGACCACATAGCTGATGGTGCCGCGGAAACCGTACTGCCAGGCTGTGATGATCAAAGGAATGAACAACAGGCTGAACCCGAACGAAAAATACAAGCGCAGCCAATCGAAGATTTCCCTTGGCAGGGAAAGCGTCAGAGAACCCCACAACAGAAATGCGCTGAACACCAGGTATAAGCACAAGCCGATGGCGAGGTAATAGCCTCTCAGGCTGCGGCTCAGCCCGCGATGGAAAAGATAGATATTCAGGAGAATAAGTGAACCGATCAAGGGATAGAACAAGGGGTGGGCTTTGATGATACGCGGGTTATGGGTGAACAGCAGGTTAAGCAGCACGATCACATCCACCACGATGATGTAGGTGCGGAACAGCGGCAGCAGGCCGGGTTCAATAGCGTCCGGCTTGCGGTATGGCAGGCTTTCTCTCACTTTTTGCAGCATGCTACCATAGTAGCACAACAGAGGCGCATCCTCCAGAGAATGCACTCACAGGCACTGTGACAATTGTCATAAGGGCTTGTTATCGCCTGCACTGCCCCTTCTTGGCCTGGAAAGGTAGAGTTAAGGGTGCCAAAACAGCGTGTTTCTAACATTAAATTTACAGGTATCTGGGAGAATTAATGAATGGAATTTTTTTAGGTTGAACAGAATTAGTAAAAACAAAGAATCTTGCCCGGCAGAGCCCGGGGTGATGTAACAGAACTAAAGGTGAAAACAATGAAAAAATGGTTGAAAACTATCATAATTTTGCTGGTGATCGGTGCGGTGGGAGCAGGTATCTTTTTCGGGCTGCCGCTCCTGCGCGAAGAAGCCATGGCCCGCGCGGCGGCTACTGCGGAGGCACGCGCTCTGGACAATACTGCCGAAGTGCGGCTGGATGATCTGACTGTCATTGTCAGCGCCAATGGCAGCGTGCGCCCGGTGCAATCCGGCGTGCTGGTATGGCAGACCAGCGGCGTGGTTGATACTGTGCTGGCGGACGTGGGCGACGTGGTTCAGGAAGGTGACCTGCTGGCAGAAATCGACAGCACAACGCTGTCGCAGTCGATCATCAATGCGCGCACCGAGCTGGCCAACGCCCAGAAAGCGTTGAATGACCTGCTGACCTCTGAAACCCCGGCAGCGCAAGCTCGACTGGCACTGGTGCAGGCGCAAACAGCCTATGATGACGCGCTGGACAAACGCGGCAGCCTGAATTACCAACGCGTTACTTCTCTTACCCTCGACCAGTTGGAAGCCGAGCTGCTTCTGGCGCAGAACGCGCTGGAAGACGCCGAAAAACAATATGAACAATTTGCAGACCGCCCGGAGAACGATTCGGTGCGGCTGTCATTCTTTTCACGCCTGACCACCGCGCGCCGCAACGAGCAACGCGCGCAGGCCAATTACAACTTCGCCCTTGCCGGACCGGACGAGCAGGAGATTGAAAAAGTGGATGCCGAGTTGCTGCTGGCAGAATCACGCCTGGCAGATGCCCGGCGCGAGTGGGAACGTTTGCAGAACGGGCCGGCTGCCGAAGATATCATGGTGCTGGAAGCGCGCATTGAATCTGCGCAGGCTATCCTCAAGACTGCCTACGTGGAAGCAACCTTTGACGGCACCATCACCGATGTTTCTGTGATGCGCGGCGATTCGGTCAATGTCGGTACGGTCGCGTTCCGTATAGACAATCTTGAAAAGTTATATGTGGATGCCTTTGTGCTTGAGATCGACATCAACCAGGTGTCGGTTGGGCAGGCAGTCGCTATCGAATTGGATGGTGCCCCAGGCAGAAGCTACAACGGCATTGTCACCCAGGTGGCAAAAGTCGGGCAGACTGTTGGTTCGCAGGTGCAGTTCAAAGTCACCGTAGAGATCCTGGACGCCGATGACGCTGTGCGCCCCGGCATGACCGCTGATGTCAGCATTGTGACCCGTGAACTGGCGCAGGTGCTGCAGGTGGCCAACCAGGCGCTGTTCTTTGAAGAAGAGCGGGTATATGTGGTGGTGGTCAATCCAGTGTTGCGAACCACCCGCGAGGTGGAGGTCGTCACCGGCATCTCCGCCAATGCCTATACCGTGGTGTTGGAAGGCAACCTCAAAGAGGGCGATGAATTGCTGCTCAATCTGCCCGAAACCAATGATTTTGTACGCGACCAATTTAATAACGCCCCCGGTTTTCTGGGAGGATAAGCATGTCTGACATTGTTATTGATATCAAAGACATGACCAAGGTCTACCAGATGGGTGATGTCGAGGTGAAAGCGCTGGCGGGCATCACGTTCCAGGTGGAACAGGGCGAACTGCTGGCGATCATGGGACCGTCGGGCTCAGGCAAATCGACCATGATGAACATGCTGGGCTGCCTGGACATTCCCACCAGCGGTGATTACCTGCTGGACGGCGAGCGCGTTTCGGTTCTCAGCGACAACAAACTGGCTGATATCCGCAACCGCAAGGTGGGCTTTGTCTTCCAGCGTTTCATGCTGCTCTCGAACCTGACCGCGTTGGGCAATGTGGAACTGCCGCTGCGCTATGCCGGTGTGCCGGCGCGCGAGCGTCATCAGCGCGCTGAAGCCGCCCTGCAGGCAGTCGGGCTGGGCGACCGCATGAAGCACCGCTCGAATGAACTTTCCGGCGGCCAGCAGCAGCGCGTGGCGATGGCGCGCGCCATTGTCAACAACCCCGCCATTGTCATGGCGGATGAACCCACTGGCAACCTCGATTCAAAATCAGGCAAAGAGATCATGGATTTGCTGCTGAGAATGAACCGGGAAGAAGGCGCTACCGTCATTATCGTCACGCATGACCCCACCATCAGCGCCCAGTGCGACCGTGTGATCCACCTGATGGATGGCTTGATCGAGGAGGACAGTCGATGAACCTCTTCCATATTTTGCGAGAAGCTTTTGACAGCCTGTGGGCCAATAAGTCGCGCTCACTGCTGACCATCCTCGGTATCGTCATCGGGGTGGGTGCCGTGATCGCGTTGATGGCGCTGGGCAACGGTGTACAGGAAGAAATCACCGGGCAAATCAGCAGCGCGGGCAGCAACCTGATATTCGTTTTTCAGCGCAGCGCCGATGATGAAGTGCGCAACCCCAAACACCTCACCCTGGCGGATGCCGAAGCATTGGCAACCAAAGAGTTCGATACCGGCATCCAGTTTGTAGCGCCGGTGCTCAACGCTGGGGGTGTTGTCACGTATGACGGTTCTGAATCCCGTGTTTCAATCACCGGCAGCACACCCAATCTGCAGCCGCTGCGCGAATATGACCTCGATTACGGAGTGTGGTTCACGGACGTTGATATGTATAACCGGGAAGCGGTGGCGGTGATCGGCTCCCTGGTGGCGGATGACCTGTTTACCACGCGTGAACAGGCGCTGGGCAAATCTGTCCGCATTAACGGGCAGGTCTTTTCTATCATCGGTGTGTTGAAGGAGATGGGTTACACGGCGGCTGGCACCGAAGATGACAGCGTCATCATTCCCATCACCACCGCGCAGAGCCGCCTGATCTCACGCACGCCGCGCGATCGGGTGGATATCATCTATGTCAAATCGGTCACGGCGGATGACATTGACCTGGCGCAGCGTTATGTTTCTTTCATCCTGCGCGGGCAGCATGGTTTGAAAGGCAACGAACCTGATGATTTTCAAGTGTTCACCCAGCAATCTATCCTGGATATCGCCACGCAAATCACCGGCCTGATGACCACCTTTTTGGGCGCGATTGCCGCGGTGTCATTGTTGGTGGGCGGCATCGGCATCATGAACATCATGCTGGTGAGTGTCACTGAACGAACCCGCGAGATCGGTTTGCGCAAAGCGCTGGGCGCGCGCCAATTCACCATCCTGATGCAATTCTTGAGTGAATCGGTGGTGTTGAGCCTGATTGGCGGCATCATCGGCATCATTTTGGGCTATACTTTGTCGATAGTTTTGGGCAATCTGGTGGACGTGACAGCTGTGATCCAGCTGAACGCCATCCTGCTGGCGACGATCACCTCGGCCATGGTGGGTATCATATTTGGTGTGTATCCTGCCAACCGCGCCGCCAAACTGCCCCCGGTGGAAGCGCTCAGATACGAGTAAAGGAT
>CAYMNB010000069.1:0-12632 GCA_964391725.1 uncultured Anaerolineaceae bacterium
AATTCCGCTATACTATAAGTATTCCTTCCCTCTTACAAACCAATGGAGTAGATAATTATGAATGAAGACAAGAAACTGAAATTGATGAAATTCTGGCTGTTCGGCACCTTTGTAATTCTGGTGGTTGCGATCTCCATCTATCTCGGCATGTTCGCTGGCCTCTCTCTCTTTAGCGAATGGCGCTACTGGCTGGTGGTGGTCATCGCCGCAGTGCTGAGTATTGGGTCCTTCTTCCTGTATCAAGGACTCATTAACAAGAAGAAGTAAGCCGCCCTCAGACAAACCAGCATCAAACCATCGCCTGGCACTGCTGCCAGGCTAATATTGCGTGAACGAACCAGGGACATTCACAGGCAAGGGAATCTCCCTGGTTTCACTTTCATACAATGCAATGAAATGTTTCTCCCTCCGCCAATAACATGATATACTAATGATAATGATTCGCTAAGGATAATTATTTTCCCTATCATGACAGACCCCCACTCACGTTACGAAACCATGCTGTCACGCCTCAAGGCGCGCAGCGGACGCCTGACCTCGCAGCGCCTGGCGCTGCTGCAGTTGCTGTCTGTGTCACAAGACCATCCCAATGCCGCCCAATTGTACGATCAACTGAAAGCACAATTCCCCGCCATCAGTCTGGCGACGGTCTATAAAACCCTCGCTTTGCTGAAAGAAGAAGGTGAAGTGTTTGAGATTGATGTGGGCAGCGAGAGTCACTACGACGGCAACAAACCCTATCCCCATCCGCATCTGATCTGCCGGCAGTGCCAGAAGATCATGGATGGCGACGAGATCAGCCGCCTGCATGCTGTGCTGGAAGAAATTCACGAACGCTACGACTTTCGGGTGCTGCAATCGCAGTTGGTTTTCTACGGAGTATGCCGCGAATGCCGCCAGAAATCATAACGATACCGTTGCCACACTGGAACATGATTATCGAGCAATAATAACTGAACAAGAATAGAGAAAGGAACCAATAATGAAAGAAAAAGACAAGAGAACCAAACTCACCACCGCCGCTGGCGCTCCTGTGCCTGATAACCAGAATGCCAAGACTGCAGGTCCACGCGGCCCCATGCTGCTGGAAGATGTCTGGTATCTGGAGAAACTGGCGCACTTTGACCGCGAAGTGATCCCTGAACGGCGTATGCACGCCAAAGGTTCGGGTGCTTTCGGCAAATTCACCGTCACCCACGACATCACCCGATATACCAAAGCCAAAATTTTCTCCGAGATCGGCAAAGAGACCGAAGTCTTTGTGCGCTTCTCCACCGTTGCCGGCGAGCGCGGTGCAGCGGATGCCGAACGCGACATCCGCGGTTTCGCCATGAAGTTCTACACCGAAGAAGGCAACTGGGACCTGGTTGGCAACAACACCCCCGTTTTCTTCTTGCGCGACCCGCACAAATTCCCTGACCTCAATCGCGCCGTCAAACGCGACCCCAAAACCAACCTGCGTTCTGCTAAAAACAACTGGGATTTCTGGACTTCACTGCCCGAAGCCCTGCACCAGGTGACCATCACCATGAGTGACCGCGGCATTCCACTTTCTTACCGCCACATGAACGGCTACGGCAGCCATACCTTCAGCATGATCAATGCCGACAACGAACGCGTGTGGGTCAAGTTCCACCTCAAGACTCAGCAGGGCATCAAGAACCTCACCGACCAGGAAGCCGCCGACATCGTCGCCAATGACCGTGAAAGCCATCAGCGCGACCTGTTCGACAGCATCGAGAAAGGTGATTTCCCGCGCTGGACCATGCATATCCAGTTGATGACCGAAGAGCAGGCTAACAATATGCCTTACAACCCCTTCGACCTGACCAAGGTGTGGTACAAGAGCGAATTCCCGCTGATCGAGGTAGGTGTGCTGGAACTGAACCGCAACCCGGAAAACTACTTCCAGGATGTAGAGCAGGCTGCCTTCAACCCGGCGGCAGTCGTGCCCGGCATCAGTTTTTCGCCCGATAAAATGCTGCAAGGCCGTTTGTTCTCCTACGGCGACGCGCAGCGTTACCGCCTGGGCGTCAACCATCACCAGATTCCGGTAAACAGCCCCAAAAAAGCTCCCGCCAACCCTTCCCACCGCGATGGGCAGATGCGTGTGGACGGCAATGCCGGCGCGAAAGTGGCTTACGAGCCAAACAGCGACGGCGAATGGCAGGAGCAGCCTGAGTTTCGCGAGCCGCCGCTTAAGATTTACGGCGATGGCGACCACTGGAATTTCCGTGAAGATGATGATGACTACTACACCCAACCCGGCAAATTGTTCCAACTGATGAGCCCCGCCCAACAGCAGGTTCTGTTCGAAAACACCGCCCGCAACATGGGCGATGCCCCCGAATTCATCAAGATCCGTCACATCCAGAACTGCCTTAAAGCCGATCCGGCGTATGGCAAAGGTGTAGCTGACGCCCTGGGCATCTCGCTGGACAAAGTACAGGAGTAAACCGACAATAACCACAGACAAACAGCAGCGGGGAAATAGCCCGCTGCTGTTTTTTCCTGCCTTCAGGTAAAGGACACACCAGCACGGTATAATAAAATCCTGCTTATGAAGAAACCGCTCCGCATCCTCCTCATCGTACTTGGCACCTTTTTTGTGGTGCTGGGACTAATCGGCATTGTTCTGCCGGTTTTGCCCACCACCCCATTTCTATTACTGGCAGCAGCCTGTTACGCGCGCGGATCGCAAAAATTCTATGACTGGCTGCTCAACAACCGCTGGTTTGGCACCTACATCCGCAACTACCGCGAAGGCAGAGGCGCCACCCTGCGCCACAAAATTTCGGCATTAACCCTGCTGTGGGGCACCATCGGTTACTCCGCCATCTTTGCCGTTTCACTGTGGTGGGTACGGGTGATTTTGTTTACCGTCGCCACCGCCGTCACCATCCACCTGGCAAAGATGCCCACCTACCGGCCCGAAAAATAAACCCCGTCACTCCGCGAAGCGAAGACTCTCCAGCAACAACATAAATGAGGGGTAAGCCAAATGAAAATTTTCCCTCTGGACAGGTAGTCTACTTTTATAATGAAAGTGTTCACAATTGCTCACGATGGAGGTGTATCGATATGCTGCGCAACCAACAGTTCACCAGCAAGGAACGTGTCCGCATGGCGTTTTCCCACCAGCAGCCCGACCGTGTACCGATTAACTATCTGTGCAATCCCGGCATTGATGCCCGCTTAAAGCGCCATTTCGGCCTGGCGGGTGAGGATGACGAGGGTTTGCGCCTGGCGCTCAATGTGGATTTTCGTTCCGTCAACCCGCCCTACGTCGGCCCGGAATTGTTTCCGCAGCTACCGGAGCGTCTGGTGGATTTGTGGGGGGTACACATGCGCTATATCGAGCATGAGTCCGGTGGCTATTGGGATTACTGTGATTTCCCACTGAAAGATGCCGATCTGGAGGCGGTGCAAAATTATCCCATGCCAAGCCCGGATGATTTTGATTACCAGGTTGCTGCCGCAGAAGCCGCCCATTACCATGCATTCTGGGTAACCACCGGCGGCGCCGGCACGGGCGATATCATCAACCGCACCAGTATGTTCCGCGGTATGGAACAGGTGCTGGTAGACCTGATTACAGACAACGAGGCTTGCCTGGCGTTCATGAACCGGCGGATGAAGATCGAACTCGAGATCCTGGGGCGCACGCTGGAAGCAGCACGCGGGAAGATTGACATGGTCTGGCTGGGGGAAGACCTGGGTACACAGAAAAGCCCGATGATCTCTAAACGCCTATACCGCAAACACTTGCGACCACGACACCAACAGTACATTGACGTGGCAAAGACCTTCGGCCTACCGGTGATTGTACACACCTGCGGTTCGTCTTCGTGGGCATATGATGATTTCATCGAGATGGGTGTGGATGCAGTAGATACGCTCCAACCGGAGGCGGCGGCAATGTCCCCTGCCTATCTGAAAGCGACCTTCGGCGAGCGCCTGGCATTTCACGGCTGCATCTCCACCACCGGAGCGTTGGCATATGGGACGGCGGATGATGTACGTCGCGATGTGCAGGATACCCTGGCGGTGATGATGCCCGGCGGTGGCTACGCTCTGGCACCCACGCACCAGATCCAGGATAACTCCCCTACCGAAAATGTGCTTGCCATGTACGATGCCGCGCTTCATTTAGGGCGATATTAAGCCGAGTGCCGACGCAAATGCGTGTGATTCTGTTCTCCATCGCCGTCACCCTCCACCTGGCAAAGATGCCCACCTACCGTCTGAAAAATAATCTCCGTCACTCCGTGAAGCGAAGACTCTCCAGCAGCGACTCAAATGATGCCAGCAATTCCTGCCACTGTTGAGAAGGCGCAAACATCTCCAGACCGAAGATATGCCCTGGCGACACTTCAACCAGCACGAACCAGCCCTGGATTTCCTCCCCTTCATCCGCGCCGTAATAATCCAAAATCACACCATCAATGGCGTGATACGGACGTGTGTAAAACACAGAAATAGCTGGCAAGCCCTGCACAATGATGTCTTCGGTTTCGGAAAAAACACTGCTGCTGTTGGCTTTTTGGGTGTAATTAAGCGCCTGGCTCAGGGTGATGTCTTCCTCCGCCAGCCGGCCGATCATCGTTATGTACGGTCCGCTCTGCGCATCAGACGGCACAGAAAACATGCTGACGCGCCCCTGCACTTCATCGACCTCATACCCCGGCAAAGTCAGGAAGGAAAAACCACCGCTTTCGCTGCGATATAACGCTCCCATCTGCACCTCACTGTCTTCATCAATCCCTGCTGGAGAACCTTGTCCGACCAGTTGCAGTAAATTACAGGCCAAACCTGTTAGCAAAATAAACATCGTCATCATTATCATGTGTTTGGTCGACATGGCAATTAGTGCTCCTTTACCCGATTCTGATGATTATAAATCAAACCAGCACCAGATTGGCAGATAGGGTGGTCATTCACCAGAGTGTTGTTACCCCCCCATTGATACTGGTATTTTGTGCCTCTTTTTCAGATATAATCAATCAGAAATATTACTAATTCACCGGGAGCAACCCATGAAAGCAGACTTGACCCAAACAAGCACCAAAATTTACTTCTCAATCACCGGCTTGATACTGTTGGTGTTGGCCGCACTGGTCGCAAAACCCTACCTGAACACCGCCATCCTTGCGGTGGTTGTCGCCTATATCGCACAGCCACTGTATAAATCTTTGCTGGGCAAGATAAAACCACGCAAAGTGCGCGCTTCGTTTCTTTCTACCATCATCGTAATTCTGTTCACACTGTTGATCTTCACCATACTGATATTCGCCGCCATTCGTGTAATCTCTCTGGCAATCACCGAACTGAACAATCTAAGGTTGATCAATAACCCAGAAACCGACATCATCGAAAACATCTCCGATTGGATTAACACATTGCTCACCAACATCAAGCTGCCGCTCACGGTGACACCCGAACAAATCCTTACCAATATCCAATCCTACATTTCTCAACTACTCACCTTTCTGTTGAATTCCATCACCTCCATCGGCACCATGTCGGTTACAGCTGTCATCAACCTTGTCATCTTCTATGGCCTGTTGTTTTTATTCATCCCTGACTTTGATGACATGCTCCTGTTCATCAAAAATCTCAGTCCGTTTAAAGAAGAAATTGACGAGCTGCTGATCTCCCGCACCCTCAATACAGCCAAGTCAATGGTGTGGGGGTTGCTGATCATTGCCCTTGCACAGGGCGGTCTGGCTGGCATCATGTTAACCATATTGGGTACTCCGAACACGCTCCTTTTCACAGTAGTGATCGCTGTGTTCTCTTTCATTCCTCTGCTGGGCACCGGCATGGTGGTTATTCCTATCGCGGTTTTTTACTTTATCAACGGCGAGATCGTCAAAGCCATCGCCCTGGTAATCTTCCAGACCATCGTCATCGGCAATATCGACACTCTGCTGCGCGCCAAACTGATCCCGCGTGAGGCACGCATGCCGCTGGTGATCAGCTTCATCGCCATCCTGGGCGGGCTGGCCATGTTTGGCATATGGGGGTTGGTGTATGGCCCCGTGATCTTCTCTTTGCTGCTGGCCATCATCGAGATCACCCGAACCCGTTATTTCCCGCAGCCGGCATCTGACGTGGAAGAACTTGTGTCTGAGGAAAGTGAATCTGAGCCAGAACCTGAGCAAATAGCAGAAGCCGTGGAAGATTCTACAGGCTGAAAATTAGGATTCCCAATTTGCTTGCTTTTTCAAACACTATCCCTGTGGTATAATTACACCAATAGTTGATCAGATTGGTAGCTACAGTGCATCACCATCCAGAAACGATGGTGACATCTTTTTTAAACCAAGTCTGTGTTAGTAAAGTAGAGGAAATGTTGGAAACAAAACTGTATGTAGGTAATATGTCATATGCCACCGATGAAGAACAACTGCGCACGTTGTTCGGCGAGGCTGGCACTGTAGTTGCCGTAGATGTCATTAAAGACCGTGACTCTGGCAGACCCAAAGGCTTTGCGTTCATCACCATGAGCAGCAAGGAAGAGGCCGCCAAGGCCATCGAAATGTTCAATGACAAAGAAGTCGGCGGACGCCCCCTGACCGTCAACGAAGCCCGCCCGCGTGAAGAACGCTCCGGCGGATTCCGTCCGCGCGGCGGCGGCGGTGGCTACAATAGCAACCGTGGCGGCGGTAATCGCGGCGGTGGCGGTGGCAATCGTGGCGGCGGCAATCGCGGCGGCGGTTATAACAACCAGCGCTAAGCAAAACACTGGCAAACGATACGTAGTTTGTCAACCCAAGAAATAAATCGCAAAGACTCCTTCGATATGTTGAAGGAGTCTTTACATTCACCAATTGTCTCTCACAACACCAGTTTCACGGTAGCGATCTCCCAGGGTCGCACTTTCACCACTACTTTGCCATCTTCTGGTGTCAACTGAACAGCATCCCGCTCCAGCAGGTTGACTCGCGCTGCCTCTTTCGCCCAGGCAGGCAGAATGATCTCTGCCTGTCCTTCCTGTCCGCGGTATTCCACCAGGCGCAGCACAACGCCGTTTCCTTTTTCTGCCCATTTGAGCGCAGCCAGGCGTACATTTCCTGAAAGCATTTGCGGCATTTCCGGTAGGTGCAAATCTGACGCAACCACTGGCAACCGGTATTGATAAGCCTGGGCTTCACCCACCACAGGGCTATCCAATAGAGGTGCCCCATACGCACTGGCAGCAAAGTCAAAGGTATGGCTGCCTTCATCACGCATGCCGTCCCAATCCGTCATGCTGTAGTACTGCGGTTCATGCAGATAGGTGGGGATGATGGGGCTGCGCAAGAACGACAACAGCATGAGCTCGCTGCCATCCTGCCCGCTTTCCATACGATACGAAGGCGTGCCGCGGTTGAATAGCACCACGCTGACGCCTTCCTGCTCAATGCCAGCCCAGTGAATGGCGGGCCAGTCTCCATTGGCGCCTGCCCAATCAAAACGCGGTTGGTAAGGTGTTCGCTCCAGCACGCCATAAGGAATCTCGTACAGATGACGCGGTGCTACTTCTCCTACACTCGGTACTGGCATGGCGACACGCAGGCGGTGGTTGTAGGCGCTCCACTGTAGTGACAAATGGAAATCCACCCGCGCCAGTCCTTCCACCAGCCGCACGATCATGGTACCGCCCACTGCTCCACTGCTGAAACCGGTCTGCCAGGGGGTACGGACCAAAAACGTTAATTGTTGCGCCGTCTCATTTTTCTCCACACGCACCAGTCTGGTATACCCGGAGAGAGGTGTGCGAGTAAAATCCGGATGGAGGGTTGCCCAGGGGGAACCCTCGTCATGTTCGAGGATCAATTCGCCCGGGCGGTATTGACCGCTGACCAGAATATCACGCTGCAAATGCCTGTCATACACTCGTGTCAGGCCGTGTTCATCTGCCTCGACTCGAAAACGGCCGTTTTCAAGAATCGGTTCTGCCAGCCTGGCGGTCTGCTCTTCCTCTTGCAGCGCTGCTGGCTGTGTCCTGACCGTAAGATGTGAAAAAGGCGCCAAATCTGTCACCAAAAAGTCCAGTTCTGTCAGGCCGCCACCGATTTCACGGGTGGCAACCAACGGCAGCGGTTGCCCTCCCTCACCGGTCACGCTCATTTCACCTTCAGACGCTACCGTCAGGTTGGCGATACCGCTGTAGGGCTGCCCGAATGGGTTGATCAAGGTGATACCAGCAGGTTCACTCACTTCGATCGACAGTGTTTTCAATGCCCGTTGTCGTAATGTTTCGATCTCACCATCGATTTCCGCCATGATCTCCAACAATTCGACATAAGATGGGTCCACATGCGTGGCAGTGATGGCATCGTGGAACATGGTGAAATACATTTTCTGGCGGATTGCCTTCACCTCTGCCTGCGGATATGCCGCCCCCTGCAACGCTGCCATCACCAGCAGGGATTCCAATACAGCCATGTCCTGCTCCTGTCGTCGCACGATCTGTTTGGTCTTGATGCGCGTCACCAGGCAGCCTGAGTTGTTTGGGTTCAACTCCACCGAAGGATGCACATCCGCCGGATCAGGCTTATGTATACCCTCCAGCAGTGGCTGTAGATGCGGTAGTGCGTCTTCTTCCAGGGCAAAACGCACCTCGTAGCGGTCACGCAGCCTGTCCGCCCAATCGATTAAAGCCGGGTTAGGCAGCATTTCTTCCGGGTTCATCACCACGATCCCCGCACCAGTTGCCTGCAGTCTGTTATGATCGAATTCTTCCGGCAGCGTGGCACGCAGTTGTGGCGGGATGCCCCGTCCTTCACAAACCGAGCAAGGCTGCCCATCCACCTCGCCAAAGCCCCGGCAGGTTTCACAGGGCGGGTACTTGACCACCCCACCGCCGGCAGACACCACCGGTAGGGTGTGGTGCAGAATGATACTGCCATCCAACCCGCGCCAGTAATGCCCCTGCGCGGGGCTGTAGCTCATGCCGGTCGCCCAGTTGATCTCACAGCCGCGCAGGATCTGCGGCAGCTGCGCCGAGTTTCCGAAGGCGTCATTGCGTACCACCAGGCGGGTTTGCTTACCAAAAGTGTCTTCCACCCACAACAAACCATCTATATAATTGCGTACCAGGCTCTCGCCTTCAATCATGTTAGCATCCACGATGGTTTCACCCCCACCGGTAATGCCGAAACGCCCTTCCTTCACCAGCGCCTGCAACACCGGCAGCAGTTCCGGATGGCGCTTTAGCACCGTGCGCAGCACCAGCACGCTTTCGATCTCGAACTTGTAGTCAGGATGCTGCTTTGCGAGAGCGATATTGTCGATCAGATAATAAGCCTCGAGATCTGTGTACGAGACGAACTGCTGGCCCTGAAAGATCAGCGGGCGCTGCCAGCAGCGCCGCCAGGTCAGGTCAAAATGATTGTTGACAACAATGTATACTACTGGTTTCTGGCCAGATTGGTTCATGGATTTCCTCCGTTTTTCGTTTTATCGATCCGCTGTCTGGTACTCAAGGCAGCAGAATTCTATTGAATCAGGCTCTTCAAATCGAAGTTTTTATCAAACAATTGATCCTGCACATAGCTAACATTCACCCCGGCAGCAATCAAACGTTTCAACGGCTGCACCCGCCGCGAATCTCCCAGAACAATTGCACCTACAATAGCGCCCCCGCGAATGGCAATGCGCTCATAGCGCCCCGCTGCCGGCTGCGAAAGCCGTAAAACCGTTACATCTTCGCCTTCCAAGGTAGAGTCACCCAGCGCATCAAACTTCATGCCGGCAATTTTCAGTCGCGTGGAAAGCAGGGTGCCGTTGTAGCGGCTGCTACGAGTATGCACCATATTGGCAGCCGCATGTTCGGCCTGCTCAAGCGCCGCGGGGATGATCCCATAGATCATGCCCTGATACTCAGCGTCATCACCAGCGGCGAACACATCCGCCAGGTTGGTTTCAAGGTATTCATTCACCACGATACCGCGGTTGGTTTCAACGCCGCCCGACTGCCATATCGATACCTCCGAGCGGATACCGGTCGAGAAAATCACCAGCCCCGTTCTCAGTTGTTTACCGGACTTCAACGACACCAGCAGATCATCGCCTTGCGCTTCAATCGACTGCGTGACCTCGCCGGTCAACAAGGTCATCCCCAATTGGTTCAGATGCGTCGCCAGAACTTCAGAACCGGACGCATCCAGCTGTCGCGGCAGCAGGTGCGGAAATAATTCCACCACCGTTACACGCAATCCACGGTCGCTGAGGGCTTTGGCAGTTTCCAGCCCCAGCAGCCCGCCGCCGATCAACACCGCTTCCTTCACCTGTTCTGCCCTTGCAACAATGCCCTTGGCGTCGTCTAATGTACGCAGACCAAACACACCCGGCAAGTCAGCGCCTTCTACCGGTGGAATAAAACAGCGTCCCCCGGTGGCAATCAACAAACGATCATAACTGACCGTTTCTCCATTCTGCAAACCTAAAGTCTTGCTTGCCGGATCAAAACATTCCACACGGCTGGACAGATGCAAATCGATGCCCTGCTGGGCGTACCATTCCACCGGGCGGTAGTAGGTATCTTCAGGCTGGATTTGCCCGGCGATATATTCCCACAGGCGCGGCCGGTAATAGTACGGATAGGGTTCTTCAGTAAACAGCGCCACCTGGCTGCCAGGGTCAAGGTCACGGACTCTCTTCGCGGCTGTGACGCCCGCTACATTGCCGCCCACCACCACATACTTTGTCATTCGATCTGGCTCTCGCTTTCTGTCAATGAATTATGACAAGCATACCACCTTTTAGGGCAGTTCAAGGTTTTTTAGATTGATAAAGAAAATGGCTTCTGCACCCTGATACTCAGGATTGCTCAGGAGAACCAGCATCTTGATATTGACCCTGTCACCATTCACAACCACCTCCATCATGCCGTCCTGCGCCAGCAGATCATACCTGTCTGTGTAGACCGCCATACTGGGGGTGGACACATCAAACTCATCCATTGGTACGATGGTATATTCACCCGTTTTTAAATCGGTGGGGAAGTACAGATACATCTGCGGGGTGATTAAATCACCATCTTCCATCACCACCAGTATTAACTGGGTCGCGTTGGCATATCCTATTAAAATCGGATCGTAAAATTCCATTCCGATAATATCTGACATCACTTTATTCTGGTAATCGGTGGCCTCGCGGTACACGACCAGAATATTGCCGTCAGTCAGTCCGCCCGGCACCCAACTATCATAATACCCGAACCAATCATCATCCGGCAATGGGAAGGGATATTTGCCCTGTGTTCCCGTGCTGCCTGCCGCATAGCCCACCAACTCCACCGCATCCACCTCGACCCAGAAATCAGGGTCTTTGGTCTGATCGAAATAGATTTCAACGCCAATCACCTCAACGTCAATACCGCTGACCGGGATGGATAGCACCTGCGGGCACTCGTCTGACATCTGCGGTTGGGCGCTGTAGACAGGGTAATAGACCCAATCTTTGTCGATCACGCGCACCGAAACGATCGCACCGGGGGTATACACCTGGTGAATGTTGATCTCTTTGGTCACCACCGGGGTTTGAAAATACACTTCCAGCCATTCTTCGGTGCCCTGCCCCTCAGGACTCCAGGCGGTTCCTTCTGAATCACAATTGAATGAATCCGGTGCGCCAGTCGCCTGTTCGGGATAATACCAGGGATCCCCATCTTCGGTATATATGCTGCTGGCAATCGCACCGGTTGCCCACTGGCGCAGCAACGCCTCACCAACATTGACTTCTTCCAGTGGTGGCTCGGGTTCCTCGATTTCAAATGACAAAGCCATCGGGGTAAAGAAGGTCAGTGATTGTGCCACCGTGTCAATAGTAGGAACAAGATCATCCCATTGTTCTTGCGGCGCGTAAGCGAACATGGTCACATACTGGGTGGGGCTGACCGCCACTACCAGCAGCCTGCCAGTGATAGGGGTGCCGTCCTCTGCCTTGCCGCTCAGCGCCACCTGACGGGCGGGTTTCCTGTCAATACGCACATCCTGCACCTCACCTAATGTAAGGGTGTCGGTATCGAATTCAGCCAGTTCCTGCTGATAGAGATCATCCAGCGTCATATCTTGTTCATTGATGCCGCCGATGAAAAATATAGCCGGACCCGATTCTGGGTCAGCTTGCGGCGATTCCATCGACACAATTCCCAAAAAATCAACCACCTGATATTCAGGGATCACCCGGAAAGCAAACCCGCCCTCCTCGCTGCGGAATTCCTCACCAAGTTCTACGGGGGTTGCCTCCTCTTCGGCAGGTTCTTCCAATACCACCAGCGGTACCGTTCCATCGATGGCGTCTTTGGGCCTCACCAGTCCGGTGATACGGTCTATCAGGCCGCACGAACATGCCATGGTAAAGATCAGCAGGATGCTTAACAGCAAGATGGGTTTGTTCTTCGATATAATCACTTGTTCCTCTCCTCAGATGAAAAGTACATTATATGGATTTTACAGAATAAGCCAGAGATATACAATACATTGATTCTCTGATTGATTTGACCGAACAAGCCCATTCTGGGCAGCAGGCACGCCTTCGTTGTCAGCAGGCAGATGACGATAACCAGCAACCCGCGCAACCGCCTAGTCATCCTGTGCGGCCTCCCTCGTGGTGAATGATCGTTTGCAGTAATACAGCAT
>CAYMNB010000070.1:0-12598 GCA_964391725.1 uncultured Anaerolineaceae bacterium
GCGTCAATCACATTGAAAAAAAGCCTTATTTGATTCTCTTGCCCGTGATTTTGGATCTATTCTTATGGCTTGGTCCAAATCTTTCGATGAAAACCCTGGTTGAAAACCTGGTAAATCGCCTATCACTGAATGCTCTTCTGGTGAGCGAAACTGCCGCTTTGGATACCCAGCCACTGATCGACCTTTTCAGTCAAATATCATCATTTGGTGCTACGTACAATGTATTATCATTGGCGAGTACATTTCCGCTTGGTATTCCTGCTATCTTGAAAAATGCCGATACCCTGCAAAACCCATTTGGAATCGTCAGAATAATTGAATCACCATCGTTTTTATCGCTGCTATCGTGGGCCGCATTATTGATTTTGTTTGGGTTAGTTCTGGGTTCTGTTTATCTGTTCATCCTGTCAGAAAACATTGCCGACGACAGGAAAAGATCCTTTCCAACTATATGTTTACATGCAATCCTGTATTCCATAACTCTGGCTGCCGTGCTTTTCATCGGAAGTCTGATACCAATAGCCATCGGTTCTATGGTGGCAATTATCAGTCCTGCAGTCGGTCAATTTGTAATGCTGTTATTGTTAATGATGGTTTTTTGGTTGCTGCTGCCAGCTTTTTATGGTGTCTTGCCGATCTTCCTTTTCAGCCAGACCTTCACGCAAGCTATCAAATCCACCTATCGCACAATGGGATTGAAATACAAAGTGACTGTAGGGAAGGACCAGGCATTATTTTTGGTGCCTCGCGCCATTAATTTCACATTGCTTATCTTCATCCTCTATGAAGGGCTAAACATAATTTGGCGCATACCGGACAGTTCTTCCTGGTTCTTATTGATTGGTATCACTGGTCATGGCTTCATCAGCACGGCTATTCTATTGGCATGCTTTGATTATTTTTCAAGAATGCGCGTCTGGCGTGAGCAATTGCAAGCAGAATTAAAAGGATAATATGAACACTACCTACAACGAAAACAACATCCAGGTACTTGAGGGCCTCGAGGCTGTTCGCAAACGGCCCGGTATGTATGTGGGTGGCACCGATGTGAAGGCATTGCATCATCTAGTCTATGAAGTGGTTGATAACTCCATTGATGAAGCATTGGCAGGCTACTGCGATCATATTATCATCACCATCCATGAAGACCAGAGTGTGACCGTCATTGACAATGGCCGCGGCATCCCGGTTGGTATCCACCCGGATAAAGGCATCTCAGCACTGCAGGTAGTGATGACCACCTTGCACGCAGGCGGCAAGTTCGGCGGTGGCGGCTATAAAGTCTCTGGTGGGTTGCATGGCGTTGGCGTATCAGCTGTTAATGCTCTCTCTGCCTGGTGCGAAATTTTCATCAAACGAGAAGGCAAAATTCATTTTCAACGTTACGAACGTGGCATCCCGGTTGAACCTGTCAAAGAAGTGGGGCGTTGCTCACAAGACGAAACTGGCACAACCACCACATTTCGCTTTGATGATGAAATTTTTAAGGACGAAGACATTGCCTACCGCTTCGAAACACTGGTACAGCGTTTTCGCGAGATGGCATTCGTCACCCGCAAAGTGAAAATTCAACTGACTGATGAACGAGAAAACCTCGAGATGGCCTTTTTCTTCGAGGGCGGTATCTCTTCTTTTGTCCGTTATCTCAATAAAAACCGAAAAGCCCTCCATCCGGCCGTACATGCCGAAAAAGAAATCGATGGCGTGACCGTTGAGGCAGCCATCCAATACACCAATTCCTATACTGAGTCCGTTTACTCGTTCGCCAACACCATCAACACCATCGACGGCGGATCGCACTTGACCGGACTCAAGATCGCCATCACCCGCAGCATTAATGATTACGCCCGCAAGAACAATCTTCTAAAAGAGGGCGATTCTAACTTCTCCGGTGACGACACCCGCGAAGGATTGACCGCCATTGTCAGTATCAAACACCCGGATCCCCAGTTTGAATCACAAACCAAAGTCAAACTGATGAACGCCGAAGTGCAGACCCTGGTACAACAGGTTGTTTATGATCAATTCTCAGCCTTTATGGAGCAAAACCCAAACGAAGCCAAGAACATCATCCAGAAATGCCTCACTTCTGCCCATGCCAGAGAAGCCGCACGCAAAGCCCGCGACCTCGTGATCCGCAAATCTGCACTCGAGAGCATGACCTTACCGGGAAAATTGGCGGATTGCTCCAGCCGAAATCCAGAAAATACGGAGTTGTACATTGTCGAGGGTGATTCTGCCGGCGGTTCAGCCAAACAAGGCCGCGATCGCGCCTTTCAGGCGATCCTGCCTTTACGTGGCAAGATCCTCAATACAGAACGTTCAAGGCTCGACAAAATCCTTTCCAACAACGAAGTCAAAGCCATGATCGCCGCCCTTGGCACCGGTGTGGGTGACAATTTCGATATCGCTCACCTGCGCTACCACCGCATCATCATCATGACCGATGCTGATGTAGACGGCAGTCATATTCGCACCCTGTTACTGACCTTTTTCTTCCGCTACATGCCCGAAATTATTGAGGATGGCTATCTCTATATTGCCCAACCCCCGCTCTACCGCATGGTACAGCGCAAAAAAACCCTCTATGCTTACACAGAAGCCGATCGTGAACGATTGATGGAAGAATTTAACCCGAACGAAAAGGTTGCCCTATCACGCTACAAAGGTTTGGGCGAGATGAACCCCGAACAGCTTTGGGACACAACCATGAACCCTGAAAATCGTACACTTTTACAGGTAACAATCGAAGACGCTGCCCAGGCAGACCGTACTTTTGACATGCTTATGGGCGCGGCGGTACCTCCTCGGCGAAAATTTATCCAAACCCACGCCAAAGAGGTGGTAAACCTTGATATTTAATTAATGTCGATATGCAGGTTTGTCAAACATATTGGACAGTGTCAGCAAGGAACTGAGTAGGTGACAAATAGGTCATTACTGCTTTGCGCTGACAAATGCAACACAAAAAAATTGACGATTAATCCAGCCTGATATATAATCCTTAGGTCACGGGGAAGTGCTGGAATTGGCAGACAGGCGTGACTTAGGATCACGTGTCGCAAGACGTGAGGGTTCGAGCCCCTCCTTCCCCACCAACAAACATATTGCGAGGTAGTCAAGTTGAATATTACAGTCAAAGCCAATGAACAAAATCAGGTCGAGTTAACCGTTGAATTTGAGCAGGATATGCTCGAAAGTCACAAAAAAAGAGCTGCCCGGAAAATTGCCCGGCAATCCAAGATCCCGGGATTTCGTCCAGGGAAAGCGCCATACAACGTGATCGTGCGCCAATTCGGAGAAGAAGTCATCATCGATGAAGCGTTGGAATCTCTATTGAATGAAAAGTATCCGGACATTTTGAAAGAAGCAACCGTTGAGCCATATGGCCCTGGCTCACTGATAGAAATTACATCCAAAGAACCCCCGGTTTTTCAGCTTTTGGTACCATTAGCACCCGTGGTTGAGCTGAGCGACTATAGAAGCATCCGTAAGGACTATCAATTTGAACCTGCCAGCGACAAGGAAGTCAACCAGGTTTTGATGAATCTGCAAATTCAAAATGCAGTAACAGAGCCTGTGACCGATCGAGCCGTAGAATCTGGCGACATCGTGCAATTGTCAATGACACAGACCCTTCTAAATCCGGCAGAAGAGCAGGAACCTGTCATCAGCAAAGATGCCCCCCAATCCATTTATGTCAACGAAGAATTTGACCATGAGGATGTGATGCCTTATCAGGGCTTCATGCAAGAGTTGATCGGGATGAATATTGGCGACGAAAAAACCACCACCCACACATTCAACGAAGTTGATGAAACCGATGACTTGTTTGAGAAAGAAGTAGAATTTTCCTTCACCGTAAAAGCCATTTCCAAAGCCGATGTGCCATCGTTGCATGACGAGTTTGCCCAAATCGTGAATCCTGAATTCCAGACACTTGACGCTTTGAAGGATTCAATCCGCGAACAGGTTGAAAGTTATCGCAAAAGCCAATTTGAAAACGGTTATGTTACCGAAGTGTTTGATGAGATCGTTGAAGGCTCCACAGCACAGTATCCGCCTGAATTATTTCATGACGAAGGCCACGCCTACCTGCACCAACTCATGGAGCAGGTATCGCGTCAAGGAATGGAATGGGAAGCTTATCTCAAAGCCAACGACACAACCGAACACCAGCTTATCGAAGAATCAAGAGAAGACATTGAACGCCGTATCAAACGAGCTCTGGTGCTGGAAGAAGTCGCGCGCGCCGAGGAATTAAGGGTAGACCCGGATGAATTGCAATCAAAGGTTGCAGAAACAATGATGCAGGGCGGTTTGATGAATTACCTGCAACAACTTCCCAAAAAACAAGCAGACGATATCTCTCGCAGAATCACGATGGATTCAGCCAATCAGCTCTTAAACGATAAACTGATGCGTCGAATCATTAATATCGCATCGGGAAAACAAGAAGAGATCGAGAAGAACATGTTGGGTGAAAACACGATCACTGAAGAAGATATCATGGAAGATATCCAGTCAGCTGAAGGTGAATCTCAGGAAGAAGCCGAATAAACCCGCCTTTTTATACATTTCTTTAACAATGTCAATTTATAATGAAGCTCAGACACTATCTGGGCTTCATTGCCCTTTAATCGCAGAATGTTGAATAGAACAAAGGACCATACTATGAATACAAATGACATAACCGCTCTCGTTCCCATGGTTGTTGAGACCAGCAACCGGGGTGAACGCGCCTATGATATCTACTCCTTGTTGCTTAAAGAGCGCGTAATTTTCTTGGGAACGCCGATTAATGACCAGGTCGCCAACTCGATCGTCGCCCAATTGCTCTATTTGAGCCGCGAAGATCCTGAACGTGAAATCCAAATGTACATCAATTCACCCGGTGGTGTAGTTTACAGTGGGCTGGCAATCTACGACACGATGAAGATGATTCCCAACGTGATCAATACCGTTGCAGTCGGCGTCACCGCTTCGTTTGGCACAGTCATACTGACAGCAGGCAGCAAAGGCCATCGCTTTGTGCTGCCGAATGCCACCGTCCATCTGCATCAACCGCTTGGTGGTGCGCAGGGACAGGCATCTGATATTGAAATTCAAGCCAAAGAAATACTCAGGCTAAAGACCCGCCTCAACACGATTCTGTCGGATGCGACCGGACAGACCTTAGAAGTGATTGAACGAGACACCGACCGCGATGTTTACTTCAATGCAGAACAAGCTGTAGAATATGGCCTGGTAGACAAAGTATTATCACCTCCAGAAAAATAGTATTACAATCAGATAGACTAGCACAACGGATAGCGATTCCACTGCTATCCGTTTTTTATGGAGATACCGTGAAACAATCGCTAAACAATATCAAGGGATTAATACTCGACATGGACGGGGTTCTTTGGAAGGACACTGAACCCATCGGTGATCTTCCTGTCATTTTTTCTAAGATTTGGAAGCGCAACCTGAAAGTTATGTATGCTACCAATAATTCCACCCGGGATGAAAGCCAGTACGTTGCAAAATTGGCAGGATTCCGCATTGCCAGCGAAACAACCCAGATTATCACTTCTTCTAACGCTACGGCAGATTTGCTGCTTGAACGATTTGAAAAGGGCGGACCGCTTTTTATCATCGGCGAATCCGGTTTGAGAAATATTCTGTTAAGAAATGGTTTTTTTTATTCAGAAACCTCGCCTTTGGCGGTTGTTGTCGGGATGGACCGCCAGGTCACTTATGACAAAATGAGCCAGGCAGCATTATTTATCCGGAATGGCAGCCAATTCTTTGGTACAAATCCGGATAAATCGTTTCCTACCCCATCGGGGCAGACGATTGGCACCGGTGCTATCCTGGCTGCCATCGCCGCAGCAACCGGTGTGGAACCACATATCGCCGGTAAACCTTTCACCAGAATGGTTGAAATGGCGCTCAAACGAATGCAACTGCCTGCCAACGAAGTGCTGGTTGTTGGCGACCGTATCGAAACAGATATTCTTAGCGGAAAGAACGCTGGCTGTCAGACAGCCTTAGTACTATCCGGCGTGACCGATCGTGAATCTGCGGAAAGAGCGAATGAGGCCGATTATATTTTTCAAGATCTAAACGAGATCATAGATTTGTTGGGTGTGAATGGGTAAGCAGTTAATTTTTGATTTGTCAAAACAAGAAGTGGAGGATTATCTCCATCAAAAACAGCAGCCCGGATATAGGTCTGATCAACTTTGGCAGGCATTGTACAAGGAGTTAATTGACGCCCCTATAGCCTTGACCACATTGTCAAAAGAATTGCGAGCCCAATTATCTCAGGATTTTTTCTTTAGTGGCCTGGAACCAGTAGGCACCATTTACTCGCAGGATAAACTTACCCAAAAAATCCTGTTCAAATTACAGGATGGTCACTTCATCGAAACAGTCTTGATGATCTATCACGAGCGCAATACCGTATGCTTATCGACCCAGGTCGGTTGTCCAGTTGGTTGTTCATTATGCGCTACCGGTCAGATGGGTTTCTTTCGAAACTTGACCGCAGGTGAAATTGTCGACCAGGTTCTGCATATCGAGCGGAACCTCAGAAAGGGTGGAAACCATGTTACCAATGTAGTGTACATGGGTATGGGCGAACCCTTCCTAAATTACGAACAGGTGATGAAGTCAATTGACCTTCTCAACGATCATGGAGGCTTCAACCTTGGTGAAAGGCGCATTACCATTTCAACTGTTGGACTGCCTGACAAAATCCGCCAGTTTGCCGATGAAAAACGTCAAATGAACTTGGCTGTCAGCCTGCACACACCCTTTGACCGAAAACGTGACGTCTTGATTCCCATCAATCAGCGCTACAACATTTCTGCCATTATGGCGAGTGTACGCTACTATATTGCGAAAACCAACCGCCGTGTGACGTTCGAATATGCACTTATTGCGGAAGTGAATGATGACGAAGTAACCGCCAGTGCGTTGGCAGATCTTTTACAAGGAATGTTGTGCCATGTGAATTTGATTCCAGTCAACGATACGCAAAGTAAGCATTCATTCACTGCCAGTTCCTCACAAAAAGTGGAGAAATTTGCTGAATACCTGCAAACATATGGCATACCGGTCTCCGTGCGGCTGCGTCGTGGCACCGAAATCAAAGCTGGCTGCGGGCAACTGGCGGCGAAGCAATCACGCAACCAATGATATAATTCACACATGGCAAATTTCGTTTCTAAATGGATTCAGGGACTGGAAAAAACCCGTCGCTTTACTTTTGGGCGTATCGTTGCAGCGCTTGGCTCTTCAGAAATCACCAGCGACAGTTGGGACGAACTGGAAGCACTGCTGGTGCAATCAGATATCGGGATTAATACCACTTCAGAGATTATTCAATCTTTGAAAAAGAAAGTCATTGAGGAAGGCATCCTGAAAAGTGATGAGTTATTAGCTTGTCTGCGCAATGAATTATTGTCGAGACTGCAAACACCGCCTCTTGAATTGCTCCCCCTACCTTACCCACATGTACTGTTGATGGTTGGGGTGAATGGTTCCGGGAAAACAACCACCGCTGCCAAATTGGCTTATCGTTTCCAGCAAGAGGGAAAATCTGTCATAATGGGTGCCGCCGATACCTATCGCGCCGCTGCCATCGATCAATTGGAAGCCTGGGGCAAACGATTAAACGTGCCCGTCATTGCCGGGCAGCAAGGGGGAGATTCTGGCGCAGTCAGCTACGATACTGTGCGGGCTGCTCTCTCGCGAAAAGTTGATATTGCCATTATTGATACCGCAGGTCGTTTACACACCCGTTTTAACCTGATGGAAGAATTAAAGAAGGTACACAAAGTTGCCGGGAAAGCCCTGGAGGGAGCCCCTTCTGCGGTTTGGCTTGTGTTAGATGCCACCACCGGGCAGAATGCCCTGCAGCAGGCCAAAGCGTTCCGTGAAGCTGTGAATATCAATGGCATCATCTTGACCAAATTAGATTCATCAGCAAGAGGCGGCATGGTGTTTGCCATCCAACAAGAACTGGGGTTGCCGATCTTGTTTACCGGTTTGGGAGAAGGAATGGAAGATTTGCTGCTTTTTGATCCTGTTGCCTTCGTCGATGGAATTTTTTCAAAAAATTAATGAAGTATATGGAGTGAATATGCGCGAATTGATTTTACGTCTACAGGAAGCTCAGCAGAAAATAACCAACCTAATGGAGTATCTTTGACTTTCCAGCAAAACTCAAACAGTTGAATGAACTGGAAGAACAAGCTTCCGCGTCATCTTTGTGGGATGATCCAACCAATGCCCAGAAACTGATGAAAGCTCTCTCGGCTATCCGTCACGAAGTGGAAGATTGGCAAACATTTCAAACCCGCATCAACGATGTGTTGGAATTGGCGCAGTTAGAAGATGAAAGCTTCATCTCCGACATCACAAATGAGATAGAGGCAATTGAAGAGGAATTATCACAAAAAGAGCTCCACACCTTTCTTTCAGGTAAATATGACTGTGGAAACGCGTTATTAGCCATTCATGCTGGTGCAGGCGGCACAGAATCACAGGATTGGGCAGAAATGCTGCAACGGATGTACCTGCGCTGGTGCGAACGCAATGGATATGAAGCCACCATTATTGACTTCACGCCTGGCGAAGAAGCCGGGATAAAGACAGCAACCATCTCCATTGAAGGTAGGTATGCCTATGGAAATCTCCGCTCCGAAAAAGGCACCCACCGATTGGTGCGCATCTCGCCTTATGATGCCAATGCCAGGAGGCATACTTCCTTTGCCATGGTTGAGATATTGCCGGAAGTCGACAATGACGATGAAATTATCATCAGCCCTGATGAATTAAAAATTGATACCTATAAATCGGCTGGCGCTGGCGGACAGAATGTGCAGAAAAATTCAACTGCGATCCGAATCACCCATTTACCTACCAATATTGTCGTCTCGTGCCAAAATGAGCGGTCACTTCTGCAGAACCGTGAAAACGCCCTGAAGGTGCTAAAATCAAGATTGTTGGATATGAAACGCGAAGAGCAAGAAGAAGAAATGGCAAAGCTTCGCGGAGCTTATAAAAAAGCAGAATGGGGAAGCCAAATTCGATCCTACGTATTGCATCCTTACCAGTTGGTAAAAGACCACCGCACTAACCATGAAGAAGGCAACGCCCATACGGTACTTGATGGAAACTTGAACCCGTTTATCGAAGCTTACTTACGCAGTCAGTATAACCAATAGAACCTACCAATAATTTGCAAAGTGAATAATGGAAAATAATCGAATCACCCGGCACCCAATTCTTCCAGTTGATCACTCAAAGAAAGTACCTTTTTTGTGGAATGGTAAATTATTATTTGGCTACACGCATGATACCATAGCATCCGCATTAATCGCTAACGGGTTCCATGTTTTTGGCCACCACCATAAAGACCATTCTCCTCAAGGCATTTTTTGTGCCAATGGACAATGTGCCCAATGTACTGTGCTTGTTGATGGTGTCCCCCTTAAAGCCTGCATGACACCTTTGCAAGAAAACATGGCTATTCGCCTGTTGGACGGGTTGCCTGCCCCCATCGAAATATCATTCCCGCAAAACATGAAAGTAAAAGCCCCAAAAGAAATCAAGCCGGAAGTCTTGATCATCGGTGGCGGGCCAGCAGGACTGTCTGCGGCAGGAAAATTAGGTTCCCTGGGTATCGAGGTTTTGTTGATTGACGACAAAGCCAAATTCGGCGGCAAACTCGTCTTGCAAACGCATCGGTTTTTTGGATCCTCACAGGAGGTTTATGCAGGCCATCGCGGTATTGAGATTGCAGAAATACTTACCAAGAATGCCCAGGCTTACGAGACCGTAACTATGTGGGCCAGCTGCAAAGCTGTAGCGGTATTCAGTGACAAAAAAATTGGCGTGGTCAACAAAGAGAACGAATACCTGCTGATCGCACCCAGGAGTGTATTGTTCGCCACAGGCGCCCGTGAAAATTCATTGATGTTCCCGGGCAACACATTGCCGGGTGTGATTGGTGCCGGGGCTTTTCAAACATTGGTCAACCGTGATTTGGTCATGCCAGGCAAATCAGTCTTTATCGTTGGCGGCGGCAACGTCGGCTTAATTGCCGGTTACCATGCCTTACAAGCGGGTATTCCCGTGACAGGCTTGATCGAAGCCATGCCAGAATGTGGCGGTTATCAAGTCCACAGAGATAAACTGGCCCGGCTAGGTGTTCCGATCCTGACATCGCACACCATTGTCAGCGCTAATGGAAGAGATCATGTAGAATCGATCACCATCGCCGAATGTGATTCGTCTTTCTCCCCCGTGAAAGGGTCAGAAAGCACCATTCCCTGCGACACTATTCTCATTGCGGTTGGTCTATTACCCGTAAACGAACTTTTTACCAAAGCTGTTGAATATGAAATAGATGCTTATGCAGCAGGTGATGCCAACGAAATTGCCGAAGCCTCCGCAGCGATGATATCAGGAAAAATAGCTGCTTGTGAGATATTACAGAATATTGGCTATGCGCATAACGAGGACTTAATCCAACTCCGAAATACATTGAAACTTCTCAGCGCGCGTCCAGGTGAAGTGACAGCACCTTCGTATGAGTTACCAGATTCACCTGTCATGCCAATCATTCACTGCAATCAAGAGATTCCCTGCAACCCTTGCTCTGCGGTCTGTCCGATACACAACATCATCATTGCGGAAGAAGATATTTTGCATCCGCCAATTTACCTTGAAAATCCAAGTGCCTGCATAAACTGCACCCAGTGTGTGCGCATTTGTCCGGGCCTGGCCATAACCATCGTGGATCGGTCAAAAGACAGTGATTTTGCCACCGTTACCCTCCCTGTAGAATTCTTTCCTGATAGGCTCCCCGAGACACTCCCGTTGACCGATCAAAGCGGGAACGTCATATACCATGCAATACCTGAACATATAGCTCCTGCAAAAAACTCAACCTGGCTCATCAAAGTGAAAGTGCCAGCCAACGTCGCTAATGCTGTGGCAGGTTTTCAGCTTCAAAAAACGCTGGTGAATGTTGACGCCTTTAATGATTCTTTCTTTGAAGCAGTCACCAATGAAACCATCATATGTCGCTGCGAGAGAGTGACCTATGGCCAAATCAAAGCTTTGATAGATGACGGCATCACAGACATAAACCAGATCAAAGCCATTACGCGAGCAGGTATGGGCGCTTGCGGTGCAAAAACGTGCCATTCTCTGATTCAGCAAATCTTGCGTAGAGCCGGATATGCGCCTGAGGAATTTACCCTGAACACAACCCGACCTTTGTTCTTTGAAGTCGACTTCAAAACATTGGCAAACCAGGGAAAGGGGCAACCTGGTGACTGAGCGCAGTTATGATGTCATTATCATTGGCGCCGGTTCGGTCGGCACCCCGACTGCCTATTATCTGGCAAGAAAAGGTTTTTCGGTATTGGTCATTGATAAGAACGCCAGTGTTGGGCAGGGATCCAATAAAGCTGCCATCGGTGGGATTCGTGCGACCCATTCAAATCCAGCCAAAGTACACCTTTGCCTTGAAAGCCTGGAGGAATTTTATACTTGGCAACACACACACGGTGATGATATTGAGTGGATTCGGGGTGGTTATTCTTTTGTGGCTTACGATGAAGACACCAAAAATGAATTGCTGGTCGTTGTTGAACAGCAGAAACCTCTCCAAACTGGTCTGGTTTGGTTATCCGCACAAGAATTGTCCGAAGTGATTCCCGCACTCAACAGGCAAAACCTCCTTGGGGGAACCTATTCGCCCCAGGATGGCAGCGCTTCACCCCTAAAAGCAATCTACGCTTTTTATTCAGCCGCGCAAAAGAATAAGGCTCGATTTGTGTTTGATGAGAAGGTCGTCCAAATCACTCATCGCGGAGATTTTGAAGTTACCACAACGAAAGCCCAATACCACAGTCATTATCTTGTCAATGCCGCCGGCGCTTATGTGGCAGATATTGGAGGTTTCTTCAATGAACATTTGCCAGTCAGGCCAAATATGCACGAAGCCGGGGTTACTGAGCCTGTTCAACGATTCCTGAACCCGATGATTGTCGATATGCGCGCTGTAGGTAACAGTACCAATATCTATTTTTATCAGCACGCCACCGGCCAAATTTTATTTTGCCTGACCCCCTCACCACCCATCTGGGGCACAAAACAGGTGGAGACCTCACAATTCTTGCCCTTGTCAGCCCAAAGAATCCTTTCACTTATGCCCTCGCTGGAATTTGTGAAAGTACGCCGAACTTGGAGTGGTTTGTACCCGATGACACCTGACGGATCCCCTTTGCTTGGGTGGAGTCAAAAGGCCGATAATTACTTCATCGCTGCCGGCATGTGCGGGCAGGGATTTATGCTTGGGCCTGGTATCGGCAAATTGATTGCCAGAGTTCTCGCAGAGGACTCCACAAAAACAGACGAAACAATACTGGAACAACTCTCACCCTACCGGTCTTTTACCGGCGGAGAGTCGTTAGAGTAGAAAAAAACTGCCCTGATCGAAACGGACAGTTTTCATTCTTTATGGTCAAACCAATTAATCAAGAATTCTTTGCAACTCAAATAAAGCCAGATCAATTGGTTTCTTGTTGTTGCA
>CAYMNB010000071.1:0-12252 GCA_964391725.1 uncultured Anaerolineaceae bacterium
GCACGCACGAATGGCTGTTGTGGGACGCACAGATCCGCCAGTTTCTGGCGGCGGTATTGCCGCAATCTGCTTGATCATAAACCCTATATAGTTGTTGAGAGCGCGAGGACTTCCTCGCGCTCTTTATTTTTCAGACAAAAAAAGTGGAGACACGAAGCTGATAATGGGGAATAAGCTAAACTTTGAATTTCAAGTATCTGTGCAGTTATATACCTCTTCCTTTCCCTCTTTTCTATATATAATAATTATTATGATCATAGACTCTCTAAATACCAATATAGCTTATAGAACCGAAAAAGGGATCTGTATTAAAGGAATTTCTGAAGAAGTATTGACATCGCCTAGTTTTGAAGGTTTACATGGGATGGTGGACTTAATATTTACATCTCCCCCATTTCCACTAAATAGAAAAAAGAAATATGGTAATCTCCTTGGAGACGAGTATATTAACTGGTTTTCATCATTTGCGACAATATTTAAGAACCTATTGAGACCTTCTGGGTCTATTGTCATAGAATTAGGAAACTCTTGGGAAAAAGGCTCGCCTGTGATGTCAACTTTGGCGCTTCGCTCATTATTAAATTTCTTAGATGAAGGCAATTATTTTTTATGTCAACAATTTATTTGGAATAATCCTGCAAAGCTGCCAGGCCCTGCTCAATGGGTGAATATTGAACGGATTAGAGTGAAGGATGCTTTTACGCACTTATGGTGGATGTCCAAAAGTGAACGCCCGAAGGCAAATAATCGAAACGTTTTGAGTGAATACAGTGATTCCATGAAGTATCTTCTGAAACGAAAGAAATATAATCATGGAAAGCGTCCATCAGAACATCACATCGGTGAAGAATCTTTTTTGTCTAACAATAACGGCGCCATACCATCGAATGTCATTACGCTAGCAAACACTCAGTCCTCATCAAAATATCTAAATTATTGTAAACAAAAGGAAATACCTCTCCATCCAGCGAGAATGCCTTTAGGTCTTCCAGAGTTTTTTATAAATTTTCTAACAGAAGAGAATGACTTAATCCTTGATCCATTTGCAGGCAGCAACACAACAGGGTTTGCTGCTGAGAAATTAAACAGAAGATGGGTATCGATAGAACCAAACACAGATTACATAGAAGGTTCAAAAGGATGGTTTAGTTTTAATATTGAGGGAAAATAATGGCCGAGATGTTCCACTTAACCACTAAGCCAAGAGATTGGCAACAAAATGCCCTTTGGATTTGGAATGGCGATAAACGAGGGGTTGTTGAAGTGGTTACTGGAGGTGGCAAAACTTTTTTTGCTTTTATGTGTATTGAGAAATTTTTTATTGCTTTTCCTCAAGGATGCGTCGTTATTATTGTTCCTACAACAGCATTACTAGATCAATGGCTTATATCACTACAGGACGATTTCCATGTCCCAGAAAGCATAATATCGACCTATTCGGGATCAGAAAAATCCGACCAAATTGGGGCAATTAATATAATGGTAATCAATACGGCAAGAACCTTGGCACCACAAATTTCCACTGAAAAAGATTGTTTCTTAATTGTCGATGAATGTCATCGCTCAGGGAGTATAGAAAACTCAAAAGCACTCCAAGGCAATCATTCAGCAACATTGGGATTATCTGCAACACCTAAGAGAGAATATGATTCTGGTTTTGAAGAGCGTGTAGTTCCCGTGCTCGGTGCCATCATTTATAGATATGGTTACGAAGATGCTTATCGTGATGGTGTAATCACACCATTTGAACTGGTAAATATTAAAACAAAATTTATTCTAGATGAAGAAGAGAAATATCGATTACTATCAAAAAAAGCTGCCATAGAATACCAAAAATTTAAAGAGGGGACAGGATCGACAGAAAAATTAGAAAAGTTATTAAGACAGAGAGCAGCCATTTCGTCCCAAGCCACAATGCGAATTCCAACTACCGCAAGTATTGTTGAACAAAATCCTAATATGAGAACTATCATATTCCATGAGAGAGTCGATGCGGCCAACAAAATTTATTCAATATTATTAGCAAGAGGGCATCGAGCAACTATATACCATTCAAAATTAGGCCCACTGTTAAGGCGAGACAATTTGAAATTATATCGAAGGGGAATTTTTAATGTGCTTGTCACATGCCGAGCCTTAGACGAAGGAATGAATGTTCCTGAAACACAGTTAGCTATCATAGCATCATCAACCGCGAGCTCTCGTCAGAGGATCCAAAGGTTAGGGCGAGTTCTGCGTCCAAGTAAGGATAAAGACTTTGCTCGTATTTACACTATATATATTACTGATCAGGAAGAACGAAGACTAATCAAAGAAACGAACAATTTACAGGAAATTACGCAAACTTTCTGGTATGAGGCGGGTATTGTGGATGGCTAGAATTTTATACGATAACGAATGGTATCATGAAGTATCTCCAGATTCATTATTTGAGTATGAATTCGAAGAAATAATCAGGGCTAATTCATCCACATTTTTCCCTGGCTTTCATTATCTACCTTTCAAACAGACAGTAGAATCTGAAGAGGGAACAGCAAAGCCAGACTTTGTTCTAATAGACAATCTATACAGAAACTGGTGGATTGGCGAGGTTGAATTAAGTAATCATTCGTTAAACTATCACGTAGTACCACAAATAGAAATTTTAGCAAATGCATATTACAGCAAGGCAAGTGTAGAGTATATTTATGAAAAGAGCCAAACTTCTCTTTGTTATAACCGCTTACAAGATATGGTTAAGGGTTTACAACCTAATGTGCTGGTCGTTGTTAACTCACCGGTACCGGAATGGATACCGGTTCTAAAACAAAGAAAGGCATTAATCACCATAATACAACTTTTTAGATCACTTAAAAATAAATGCTTATTCCGAGTAAATGGCGACCAAATTACCGTAGTAAATTCTGTATCATCCGAATGCAAAATTCATCCTTTTTTCCGCACGTGTTTATCCATATTTTCACCAGGGGGACTGGATATACCAGAAAACAAAAAATTTTTCGTTAAGTATGCTGACATGGTAACTGAATGGAAAAGAATTAACCTGAAAGATGCGGTTTTGATTAAGTATTTAGGAAATGAATTGCACTTACCAAAAGATACGATTTATGTTTTATCAAAAAAATCTAATGAAGAATTTGAGATTACTTTGAAGGAGTAGTAAAAATGCGTTTACAGTTTGGGGCAAATATAGTGGGTTCGTATAAAAGATTAGCGTACCAACCATGGCATGCCATCGCAGAATTTGTCGATAACTCGACACAATCGTATTTTAATAATAAAGAAATCCTTGACAAGACATACACCTCAGAAAATGAGATACTAAATGTCAGAATTATTTATGAAGACGATATTCTAAGAATTTTTGATAATGCAATGGGGATGAGTTATGAGGAATTGGAAGGTGCGTTATTTCTCGCTATTCCTCCTGCTATTACCAGTGGAAGATCCAGATACGGGTTGGGAATGAAAACTGCTGCCTTTTGGTTGGGAAATAAGTGGAGCATTGCTACGAAAAAACTTGGTGAAACGGAAGAACACAAAGTTACATTGAAACTTGATAATATATTACAAGGAAACCTCGATTTGGAGTATGAATATCACGAGAACATGCCTCAAGAGCAACACTATACTCTAATTGAAATTAACGAGCATAACAGAGAATTTAAAGGTAGAACATTAGGGAAAATTGAAGACTACTTAAAGTCTATCTACAGGGTTGATATTCGGAATGGAATACTCCAACTAGAGTGGCGAAATCGAACCCTCGCTTGGGAAGAACCCGAATTACTAGAAAATGTGAATGGTGAAACACTTCGCAAGACTTTCCAGTTTACTGTGCACAATAAAACTATCCATGGATGGGTAGGAATACTTGAACATGGTAGTCGAGCCAAAGCTGGTTTTTCGATCCTACAAAGTGACCGTGTGATCAAAGGGTGGCCAGAAGCATGGAGACCACGATTGCTATACGGTCAAGAACAAGGATCAAATGATCTTGTTAACCAGCGCTTAGTTGGTGAAATTCATTTAGATGGATTTGAGGTCAGTCACACCAAAGATGAGATTTTATGGCTAGGTGATCAGGAAGAATTAGTCGAAGAAATGTTATTGAAAGCATGCAATGACTATAAGCAACATGCCCAAGAATATCGCCGCGGTAGAGATCAAGGAAGGGGGCCCTCTGAAATTGCAACAAACACGGCAATAGATGAAATTAGAAGAGAACTCCAATCGCCTCATATGGTTGATAAAATCCAATTTACAGAAATTCCAACTCAGGAAGATGTTCAGCATGTTATTGATGTGTTAGTTGAGAACATAATAAATACACGACAAGTGGATTTAAAAGTAACTGTAGGCAACCTATCTGTTAATGTTTACCTTGAAGAAATGTCCCCTAATGACCCATATGTGCTTACTGAACCATCAGAGAATGAAGTTATCATCATCATTAATTCATCTCATCCTTATTGGTCCAGTTTAAACTCAACTGATGTAGCAACTTACTTAAGACATTGTGTTTATGATGGAATAGCAGAGTGGAGCGCAAAAAACCGAGCTGGAAGAATTGACCCGAACACTATAAAATTAATTAAAGATAACCTGTTAAGGGTGCCTTATCAAATAGAAGATGATAATCATGGTCTTTCTTAATCAATAATTAAATTTACTTACTCTATAGCATGTAGGAATTATGAATCTATTAAACTACGGTTGTGTACATCGCTCACAACCGCTGTCACATGCCCTATTCCTCATGCAGATCCAGCAAAAATTGATATTGCTCCTCATTCTCCACCGCGTACGGGATGTACTGGCGCAGCCAATCCACCGCTTCCGTGACCCCCCAGCCGAAATGCTGGATAGCCATTTCAGCCAGGAACAAACCTGTGCGGCCCATGCCGGCGTTGCAATGCACGGCGATGCTCCTGCCCTGCTGTGCATGCTGCAATGCCCCGCCCACCGCCGCCTGAAACGCCTCTCCCTCCTGCGGCACAGAGAAATCCTGGATGGGGAAATCCACCCGCTGGATGCCCAGCTCCGCCAGCGTTTTACGCGCGTCACGGATGGCTTTTAAGGTCCATTCTGGCGGTTCCACCAGCGAATAGACCACAGCCACCTGCGCCTGCTGCAACTCGGTCAGGGTGGACAGTTGCAGGTCAAACGCGCCAAAGGGCAGCGGCGCACGGTATACGGCACCCGGCAGCCCCAGCGGTATTTCCGTCAGGTTATAGACCATCGAACGACAGTTAAATCAGCGGCGGCTGCCGCTGCGCGTGTTTTTCAAGCCCTGGCTCAAGCGCCACTGGCGGATGGCCTGCGTGACCTTGAGGATGGTCTGCTGCAGGCGGCGGTCTTCACGCTCATCTTCGGGACGTTCTAAGGTCGGAATCTTTTCCATGATCTGACCGGCAAGATATTCACTGAGTCCCTCGCGTTCGAGGTCTTCCAGCCATACTTTCTTTTCTTCTTCTTCGAACGGCAGATAGGGGAGTGCTTTGCTCACACGGATACTATATTGGTCTACGCTGCTCTTAGCCATGGTCGGCCTCCTCTGTTTTCTCGGTTGGGTTCATCTACCTCCATTATAGCAGGAATTGACAACCGATTAACTTTGACCCATAAATGACGAAACAGGCGCCGGTCAAGCGCCTGTTTGCCTGTTGTTTGTTGTCCCAAAATTCAGTTCACAATCGGAGAGATACTATGTATCAATTTCAATTACGCTGGGCGAGCCACACCGCCAGCAATTCTTTTTCTTCTGCGTTGATGTCAGCGCCATAACCGATCATGCGGTCAAGCACCGCTATCCAGCCTTCATAGTCATACGAGGCACTCAGCACACGAGCAGAGCTGTGTCCACCCTGCACCTTTTCTTCGAGCAGCGCCATCATTTCTTCATCGGAAGGCAGCTCTACCGACGGCGCGGGTGCACTCTCACCCTCACCGCTGCCGGCTTCGGCTTCATCATCGCCTTCATCAACCATAACGTCATCATCACGGCTATCATCCATGTCAACACCATCATCACCTTCCATTTCTACGGGTTCTTCTACAATTGATTCTTCAACAATCATTTCTTCCTGGAGAGGTTCTTCTGTTTCTGAAACCGCCGGAGTCGCGCAGGCAGAAACAATCACCGCCAGGCTTGCCAGCAAACCGATCATCCAGATCCGATTTCGATTTTTCATAATTTTCTCCTGAGAGGAAATAGATCATTTTTAAGCTATAAATGTAATAAAATCATACCGAAAGACAGCACCAAATGCAATCCTTTTGGCCGGATTTTATAAAGATTTTATACTTGGCTCTACTCGCACCCCCAAAAACACACAAAATCCTTAAGAATGCAGACCAAACCCCTGTTCCCTATCCCTCTCACTTAATGCTATACTCTCAATATATTCACATTAAAATCACAGGCGGTGCTTGCATGTTGAAAAAAACATTCATTTTTGGTTGTGCCCTTTGTTTGCTGTGCCTGCTGGCCGCCTGCAACCTGCCTGACCGGCAATCCCCTGCTGAAGAACAGGAGTTTGAAGAAGCGCTGGAAGAATCGGTGCTGCAAACGCTGGATGCCATCTTTGCCGAAACCCAAAATGCTGTCCCTGCTATCGAAATCCTCACCAACACCCCCCTGCCGCTGGCCAGCCCCACCGCCACGCCCGAACCGCCAGCCACGGTCACGGTTGCCGTAGAAGCGACCGAGACCCCTCTGCCAACCGACACCCCCGAAGCGACCTTTACACCGACCCCCGTCGAAGAACTGATGACCGGGCCGATCTCAACCGCCTTCCTCGATATCTACTTTGATGCCGTGGTACGCCGCGATTATGGCTCCGCCTGGAATAACCTCACCCCTGCATTCAAGGAGCGCCGTCATGGCAATTCATTGCAGGATTACATCGACGGCTACGAAGCCATGAAGGTATGCGACATCACTGTATCCAATCCTGTGATCACCTACAACACCGGCACCTACGCGCGCATCTCTGCCCATTTCGTGTATGAAACCGGTGCTGCCTGCACTGTAACTCAGCACGATTTCATCGCCCATTTTGTCTACAGCGGCGCCCAACAACGCTGGCTGCTGGACGGCCTCACCTACCCGTAACACCTTTGCCCCTTGCGTATCCACCGCGGGTCTGTTATACTAAGCGCGGTCAAAAAACGAAACCTGAAGGCGGAACGCCCAAGGGAAAAATCACACACGTTTCTGGACCACTCCCCGCGTGCTGTCAAGGAAAAACGACAGTCAGGGAATGGAATGAAAGAAACGGAGGCTCCTCCCGTGAGATTGCCGAACGGGCGGAAAACAAAACGCAAGGAGATTTAAAAAATGGCAAATATTTCTATGAAGAAGCTGCTGGAAAGCGGCGTGCATTTTGGTCACCGCACCAACAAATGGAACCCGAAGATGCGTCAGTACATCTTCACCGAGCGCAATGGTATCCATATCATTGACCTGTCGCAAACGGTCAGCGCCCTGCAGCAATCACTGGAATTGGTGCAAAAAACCGTGCGCCGCGGCGGCACTGTGCTGTTTGTAGGCACCAAGCGCCAGGCACAAGAAACCATCCGCGAAGAAGCCGAACGCTGCGGCATGCCCTATGTGACCGAGCGCTGGCTGGGCGGCACCATCACCAACTGGAAAACCATCAAAGAGCGCCTCAAAGAACTGGAACGCCTTGAGAACATGCAGGAAACCGGTGAGATCTTCCGCCTGACCAAAAAAGAAGGCTTGATGATTCAGCGCGACATTGATCGTCTGGAATCACGCCTGGGTGGTGTGCGCAAGATGCCCGGCACCCCCGACTTGCTGTTCGTGGTCGATATCATGCGCGAAGCCACCGCCGTTCACGAAGCCAATTTGCGCAATATCCCCGTGATCGCCATGGTGGACACCAACTGTGACCCCAAGAATGTCGACTATGTCATTCCCTCCAATGATGACGCCATCCGCGCCATCAAATTGATCGTATCTTACATGGCCGATGCCGTACTGGAAGCCAAAGCCTTCTCTGAAAAAGACGAGGCGGAAGAAGAGACCAGCGCCTCCGATGAAGAAACCCGCCGCCGCGAACGCCGCGCCATCCGTGTGGATGAGCCTGAACTGAGTGACGAAGACCTGCTGGGCGCTTCCACCCTCGCCAAGATCGTTGTTGAAGAAGAAGAGACCGAACAGGTTGAAGACGATGCAGAGCCCGTTGCAGAAGAAGAAGTGACGGAAGAACCCGCTGACGATGACATCGAAGAAGACGACGATGACATCGAAGACGAAGAAGAATCTGAAGAGTCTGAAGAGTAAGAAAGAATAGAAGTAGGAACAAACGAGGAAAATATGGCAATCACAACCGCTCAAATCAAAGAACTGCGTGACGCAACCGGCGTCGGCATTCTCGACTGCCGCAGCGCCCTGGAAGTGTCTGACGGCGATATGGAAAAAGCATTGGATTACCTGCGCGAACGCGGCCTGGCAAAAGCCGCCAAACGCGCTGGCCGCGCCGCCTCTGAAGGCGTGATCGAACAATACTCCCACGGCGATGGCCGTGTGGGCGTCATGGTGGAAATCAACTGCGAAACCGACTTTGTCGGCCGCTCAGAGCAGTTCCGCCATCTGGCTCACGAGATCGCACTGCAGATCGCTGCCGCCGCCCCGCTCTATATCAGCGAAGAGAACATTCCCCAGGAAGCGCTGGATCGCGAGATCGCAGTTGCCACCGCCAAAGCACGCGCCGAAGGCAAACCCGAAAATATCATTCCGCGCATCGTGGAAGGTTTCGTCAAATCGTACAAAGAAGACAACGTGCTGCTCAACCAGGCTTACATCCGCGACGAGAGCAAAAAGGTGCAGGACCTGATCGCGGAAGCTGTCGCCAGTTGCGGCGAAAATATCGTTGTGCGCCGTTTTGTCCGCTGGGGGCTGGGTGAAACCAGCAGCGCAGAAACGGACGAGGAATAATCCGTCAGGATCGAATCATGAAGATGAAAAAGCCACCAGAAAAACAAGATCGGGTGGCTTTTTTTCTGGCACATTCACAGCTATAATCAGAGCAAGAAGACAAAGGATATGGGAGAAATGGAACAGGAACAAAAGATCAAACGTGTGCTGCTGAAGATCAGCGGCGAAGCCCTGGCGCCCTCCGCGGGTGTGGCAGGCATTGACCCCACCAGCGCCAATTTCATCGCCGAACGTATCAAAGAAGTGTTCGACCTGGGCATCGATGTCGGCATCGTTATCGGCGGCGGCAACCTGTGGCGCGGACGCGACCAGATAGCCAACGGCATGGACCGTGCCAACGCCGACTACATCGGTATGCTGGCGACTGTCATGAACGCCCTCACCCTGATGGACGCGCTCGAAGCCATCGGCGTGGTCACCCGTGTGCAGACCGCCATCGGCATGCAATCAGTGGCAGAACCTTACATCCGCCGCCGCGCCATCCGCCACATGGAAAAAGGGCGCGTGGTCATCTTCGGCGGCGGCACCGGCAACCCCTACTTCTCGACCGACACCGCTGCCGCGCTGCGCGCCATGGAGATCGGGGCGGATGTGCTGGTCAAAGCCACCAAGGTGGATGGGGTGTATGACATGGATCCCAAAACCAACCCGTCGGCGGTCAAATTTGAATCGATCACCTTCATTGACGCTCTGCAGCGCCGCCTGAACGTGATGGACGGCCCCGCCCTGTCGCTGTGCATGGACAACAACCTGCCGGTACTGGTGTTGAACCTGTGGGAAGAAAACGCCCTCAAAAACGCCCTCAGCGGCGACATGTCCATCGGCACCTGGATCCGCGAGGGCTGACCTCGCTCAAAAAGAGTGTCTTTTCGCCGACCGCAGCGAGTGGCATAATCGAAAAGGCTCAGAGTGAGCAATGATTAAGACACCTGGTTTACGAGAAAAAACCAGGTGTTGTGTTTTAAAGAGAAGGCAGCGACGGCACAAATCCCATGGTTCATTTGAAAATCCCAGCATGATACAATTCACAAACCATTAATCGCACAATTAAGGAATGTACCATGACCATTCAAGAGATTATTAACGCAATTCTTGCCTATCACCCTGATCTCGGTGACCGCCGCACCTGCGATGTCATCATCGGCAGCGACCCTGACAGGGAATGCATCGGTATTGCGGTATCCATCGCCCCCACCGTCGCCGTGATCCGCAAAGCAATCGAACTGGGCGCGAATTTCATCCTTGTGCATGAACCCACCTTTTACAGCGGCTACGATGATGAATGCGAGTGGCTGGCAGGCAACGAGGTTTATGAGGAAAAACGCCAGCTTTTACTCAATCATGGCATCGTCATCTACCGCGACCATGACCATATTCACACCCACCGACCCGACGGCATCTTTCACTACATGATGAAACAGTTAGGCTGGTTGGAATACACACAACCGGGCGCGGGATTAATGTCGCAGATCAAACTGCCCGAAACAACCTTCGGTGAACTGGTGCAGCATGTCAAGCAAGCCATGGGGCTGGAGACCATCCGCTACATCGGCAACCTGGACGCCAAAGTCTCCACCGTCGGATTCTGCGGCCATCTGCTGCCCAACGAGAGCACCAACTGGAGCAACAATGAGCAGGTGGCGGCCGCCTGGCAATATGACGTGGTCATTCCAGGCGAGGTGGTCGAATGGACGCTGCCGCTGTATATCCAGGATGCCGCCCTGCTGGGTAAAGCCAAAGGCATGATCCTGCCCGGGCATTTCATCCAGGAAGAAGCCGGCATGCGCTGGGCGGAAGCATGGCTGCGCCCGCTCGTCGGCGATGAGCTGCCCATTACGTTTGTGTCTGCCGGGGATATGTTTCAGTATATGTAGGGAAGAGATTATGTTCTTCAGATAACAGAATTGCTATCATCTAAGATAGTAGCGGCGGAAGGTCTACCACCGCTGTTATTATCCCTTTAAAATTTTTTTCGCTTCTGCTAAATCTATTTTAGCCTTGTGACCATATTTCTCAAGCAAGTTGAGTAAATTGTTACCATTCAACAAGGTCAATGGTTTCCCTTTCGCAAATTCATATGAATCCGCACCATAATTTGATGTTGTTACAATAATTCCTTTTGCTGCTCCTTCGTTGATAACAGCTCCATAAAGGTCACGTATTGCTGAAACACCAACGGTGTTCGTATAGCGTTTTGCTTGAATAACAATTTTGCCACCTCGGATTGGGTCTGGATCAAATGCTACAGCATCAATTCCACCATCACGACTGGCACGTGTTACTTTTACTTCACCGCCATTGCTTTGGAATTCTTTTTCGAAAATCTCGCGAATCAAATGTTCAAAATCTTCCCAATCCATTGCAGCAAGGTTTGTTTCTTCACCAACATAATCTGCGACATTATAACTGGAGATAAAACGTTGATCTTCTTTGTCAATCACCATGATTGGTGCTATGGGTGTGAGGCTGTATAATTTTGCACTGCTAATTCCTTTTAGGTTGTTAAAGCAGGCTTTTGGTTCAACATTTGCAAGATTAAGTTGAGTGAATTCTTCTTTATTTGCTTGGATCGAAAGAATGCAGGCCATTTGTTTTTTTCCTGTTGCTGGATCAATTGAGTTCACATAGCCATTAAACACAACCAGCGATAAGTTGTCATTAATATCAGCATCAAATAATTCATAGAGTGTTCTAAGAGCAACCTGAAAGAGGGCTTCATCATATTGCCTATTAGTCTCAGTTTGTGATATATGCCTTTCAACAAATTCATCTCGTGTCTGGATGTATTTGACTTCCTTCAAGGTAGGCAACTGAGACATGTCTGGCAATTCATAGTCCAGAATCAATATCTTATTTTCTATATCCATATCCATTTCATATGTACTTGGGAAATAGTCAGGATATGAAGATTTATCTAAAATTTCCTGAAAATATGAAAATATTGCTTCAGGCTCGTAAGCATAGAATCTCTTTATCTTTTCATCAATAAGATTGTTAGCTTCTTCTTGTTCTTTTTCAAACTGGGCTAATGCTTCTTCCCACTCTTTACATTTTTGTTCAAACTCATATTCAATTTTTTGCCTTTCTTTTTCCCAGTTTTCCAGTGCAGAGAGCCATTCTGTTTGCGCTTTTTCCTCCTTTTCCTGTTTTCGCTTTTTGAAAACCTTGTCTTTGAATTTTAATTCTGGGGCAAAGTCAATTAGCTGTGGCTTTTTAGATATGGAGGGGGGTTTAGGTTGAGGAGTTGGAAATTTTGAATGATCTTTTGATAATTCCCAATTTATTGC
>CAYMNB010000072.1:0-7108 GCA_964391725.1 uncultured Anaerolineaceae bacterium
TGAAAGATTGGAGAGCGAAAAAAAGTGCCACACCAAACCCTGATTGAAATCCTGGAAGAACTCAGTATCTCCTATGAACAAATTGAGCATCCCCCCGTTTACACCAGCGAGCAAGCCAGACAGTTCGTTCCTGTCAACGAGGGCGCGCCGGCCAAGAATCTCTTTCTGCGCGATAAAAAAGGCAAACGCCATTTTCTGGTAATGCTCGATGACAGCAAAGACCTGGATCTGGCCGCATTGGCACAACAGACCGGCTCTACCAGACTCTCTCTGGCTTCACCTGGTCGACTGCACAGCCATCTTGGGATTGAGCCGGGTGCCGTCTCACCCCTGTCGTTGATCAATGACCCTGATCTCAAGGTTGAACTATGGATCGATCAGGATCTGTGGCAGGCGGGTTCCATCCAGTGTCACCCGCTGGTCAACACTGCCACATGGATTCTTACGCCTGCCGGCCTGACTTCTTTTTTACAGCAAACAGGCCATCCAATCCATTTTTTCACCACTTAATCCCCTGTTTGCTATTGACAGATAAGCCAGTTCTAAGTATCCTAATCCCAATGTCGAAACAACCCGTCTTATCCAATCCCAAATTAATCCCTTTTTACATCACTGCCGTCGAGCGGGCAGTCCCATTGCCTCGACGAACTCTTTCGACATACTCAGCCGGGAAGCGAACCCCATCTACCCGAAACTCGTAGGAAAATTTCCATACCAGATTCAGGCATTAGAAACTACAGCTTCACAAACGAACCTTCCCGCAAATACCGAACTCTATCTGGTATAACCTGAGATTTTCTGCTATCTTAAGCATATCCTCGGAACACTTCACCCATTTCAATCAAATTCTCACAAACTTAGTCAGATCAAACCATAAAATGCAAACCAAAACATCGACAACCAGTCTACTAGCTCCAGTAAACAACCAGTTGAACCTGGTAATTTCGATGTATATCGACCACTGCATCACGAATGTGATGGAGATATAGCTTTAAAGAGTAGGACTATATGAAAGCGTCAGGCAAGATCATTGAATTCAACCAATCTCATTTCCTCGAACAATTTTCCGGTTCCCTGACACTTTTCGACACAGTCCTCGAAATTGCACGGCAGCTCGCAGAACAACCCATCCGTAAAATTTTCTTTGTCGGTTGCGGCGCTCCCCACCACCTGTTCTATTGCCTGGAATACTGGGCATCGAAATACGCAGCCAATACAACTTTTCACCGCTATTTCCCGGCAGAATTTGTCTTGCATGCCCCGCTAGCGCTGGATGAACATAGCCTGGTAATCTTTGGCTCCCATTCAGGCACCACCAAAGAAACGGTTGAGGCAGCCCAATTCACCCGGCAATCGTCCGCCCAATCACTGGCAATCACCCAATCAGCCGATTCACCATTGGGGCAGGCAGTCGATCACACCATCGCCTATGGCAGCACCGAACAGGGCTACTTCTCTGCCTTTATGCTGACCTTTGCTTTTCTGAGCGGTTTTCTGGCGCAAAAAGAGCCAGCTTGGCCCTTCCACAAAGCATTGATGGAATCGCTTCCCCACTTTCCTGCTGCCCTGGCACAAGCCAAAGCGCAAACCATCTCCACTGCTGTGTTGCAGGCAGAAAAACTGAAAGACAGCCAGCCATTGTATGTTCTCGGCGCCGGGCCGATGTATACGACTGCTTATGTCTTTGCCAGCTGCTTCCTGATGGAAATGCAACGGATGCACGCCCATGCCCTGCAAGCCGCTGAATTTTTCCACGGTCCCTTTGAGGTGGTTGATGAAGCCACACCGCTCTTATTGTTGATCGGCGAGGATCCCAGCCGGCCGATAGCCGAACGGGTGCTCGAATTCACCAAACAATATTCACAAAATACCATCGTTTACGATTCGAAGGAATTTCCGATGAGCGGCATCACGCCAGAAATTCGCCCGCTGGTTGCCCCCATGATCGTTGATGCCGCCTTGACCAATCTGGTGGAAACGATTGCCCTCTTGCGCGACCACCCAATGACTACCCGCCGGTATATGGGAAAGGTGGTGTACTGAAATGGTGTCCATCATCGGCGTAGGCGACAATACCGTGGATTGTTATCTGCATCTGGGGAAAATGTACCCCGGCGGCAACGCGGTAAATGTACCCGTGCTGGCGCATCGTTACGGCGCGGCTGCCAGTTACCTGGGTTGGATTGCCAATGACGAACGGGGCAATCTGCTTGTGGATTCGCTCAACAACGAAGGGATTGATCTCTCCCACAGCAGAATCGTCAGCGGCGATAATGCCTATTGCGAAGTGAATGTGGTGGAGGGCGAGCGGGTGTTTGGGCAATACAGTGAGGGGGTCTGCAGACAGATTCAACTCACCGAAGCCGACTTTGCCTTCATTACCAGCCATGATTTGGTACATACCAGCTTGTATAGTTTCATCGAACCTTATATCATTGAATTACACAAAACATCCCCCAAAGTATCGTTTGACTTCACCAGCGATTGGGATCAGGACTACCTGGCGCAATTTGCCAAACATGTAGACATCGCACTGCTCTCCTCACATACCGCCAACCTGTATGAAAACCGTGAGTTACTGGCATGGATTGCCAGTCAGGGTCCTGAGATCGTGATCATCACAGGTGGAGAGCAAGGCGCACTGGTCTATGATGGAAAGCAGTATTACAGCCAGCCAGTGGTACCAGCTACGAATATCGTCGACACGTTGGGTGCAGGGGATGCTTTTGCCGCCAGCTTCCTGGTGGAATATCTCGGAAACACACCATTGCCAACAGCATTACAGCTCGCTGCACAATCCGCCGCCAAAACCTGCCAATATTATGGTGCATTTGGTTATGGCGCGCCTATCACTAACAACAAATTCACACAGAAGAAGGGTTAAGGAAACATGAAAGCAAACGACACAGAATTGACCAGCAGAATCCATCAGAACCTGGCGCCATCACTCGCCGAGGATTGGCCCATGTTGATGATCGAAAGTGCCCAGGGTGCCTATCTGCACACAACAGATGGGAAGAAAGTGATGGACTTCACCTCTGGCATCGGGGTAACCAACCTTGGACACAACCACCCCAAGGTTTTACATGCCGCCATCGAACAAATGAAAAAAGTCACACACAGCGCAGTTGGCATCGTGATGCATGAGACGATCTTAAAGCTGACAGAAGTGCTGCCTACAGTCATGCCCGCCAATATGGATATGTTCTTCTTTGGTAACAGCGGCTCGGAAGCGGTGGAAGGCGCCATCAAACTGGCGCGCTATGTCACCGGACGTCAGGGAATCATCGCATTCACTGGTGGATTTCACGGGCGCACCTATGGTGCTACCTCGGTGACCTCCGTTAAATCGAAATATCGCAAACACTATCAGCCATTTGTACCGGGCATCTATTTTGCGGAATACGCCAATCCCTACCGCTGCCCAATCGGTGATACACCAGAAAAGGCAGTCGAATGGAGCCTGGCGAGTATTCAGCGCCTCTTCAAACACTTCATCCCACCCAATGAAGTCGCCGCAATACTGGTTGAACCGGTGCAGGGGGAAGGCGGATATGTCGCACCACCCGCAGAATTTCATCATCAGCTCAGAGAAATTTGTGATGAACATGGGATACTCCTCATTTTTGATGAGGTCCAGACCGGGTTTGGCCGCACCGGAGAAATGTTTGGCGCGCAGACGTTTGGTGTCTCTCCCGATATCCTGGCAGTCGCCAAAGCGATCGCCAATGGGTATCCATTAGGCGCAACTGTATCGAGCCGTGACATTATGAGCCAATGGCGGGCGGGATCACATGGCACCACCTTTGGAGGCAACCCGGTTGCCTGTGCGGCCGCGCTGGCAGTGCAGGAGGTGTTTGCGGAAGAAAATATCCTCAGCAATGCCAAAGCCATGGGAAAACTTTTTTATGACGGCCTGGTGCAGCTAAAGCAAAAGCATGATTTCATTGGTGATGTGCGCGGCGTCGGTATGATGCTGGCATTGGAGATCGTCAAACCCGATGGAAAAAAGACACCCGATCCGGAAACAGCCATGAAGATCCTTAATACCGCTTTAGAAGCTGGCTTGTTGGGGTACATGGCTGGTCCAGACGGGCAGGTGGTTCGTTTCATCCCGCCTTTGATCGTGACAGAACAAGAGATCAATCACGCATTAGAAATATTGGAGGTGTGTTTGCACAAAATCAATCCCAATGAAAAATAAAACCGAAGTCGTTTGAAAATTGAAGCTGAACAAATAATCTTAGGAGAAGAAAAAAATGAAAAAGTACACAAAAATCATCATCATCGCAGCCATCTTTCTGCTGGCTTTGACCGCCTGTGCGCAGAAAGGCCGCCTGGACGCAATCAACGATGCAGGCAAAATCGTCGTCGGCACCTCGGCAGACTACGAACCCTGGGAATACAAAGATGAGAACGATAACTTTGTCGGCGCCGATATGGAGATCATGACCGAACTCGCCAGGCGCATGGGTGTCGAAGTTGAATTCCAGGATCTTGGGTTTGATACCCTGGTTGCCGCGGTGCAGGAAGGCAAAGTCGATGCCGCCATCGCTGCCATGGCTTCCACCGATGAGCGCAAAGAACAGGTCGATTTCTCGATGGTCTACTATGCTGGCGACAATGTCGTGCTGACCAAAGCCGATTCAGGCATCGATTTTGATGATCCCATGGCAATGGCCGATTATAAGATCGGTACCCAGACAGGTACAATCATGCAGTACTGGGTGGAAGAAAACCTGATCGAACCCGGACTGATGTCACAAGACAACCTGTTCCTGTACGAACGCAATGAGCAAGTGGCGTTGGATCTGGATGCAGGTCGTATCGATGTTGCCATGATGGATCTCGAACCCGGCAAGCAGTTCCTGGCAGATAACCAATTCGATTTTGTTGAGTTGCTGCGCCAGCCGTTTGACCCCAATGGTCAGGCAATTGCGCTCATGAAAGGCGAAGATGCCCTGGCTGCTGAAATCAACAAACATATACAGGACATGCTCAACGAAGGTTTCATCCGCAGTGTGCTTGACAAATACGGCATTGAATAGACGAATTTCTTAAGAACATCACCAAATCAATCATATGTCAGGAACGGAGTGTTTTCCCTCGACTTCGTTCCTGACTCTCACACACTACAGAAATGAACAAAAAATGACAGATTATTACATCCCCGAGTTTCTTTTCCTGACCCAGGAAGATGTGATCGCTGCTGGCGGTCTGGATATGCAAGCAACCCAGGAAGATGTGGAACTTGCTTATAAATTATTCTCGTCTGGCCAGATTGAACAGCCCCACAAACCTGTATTTCGCATTGATCACCCCGAAACAGGCGAAGAACAATATTACCTGGCTGTCTCTATGCCGGTATATGTCAAAGGTGAGATCAACCGCCTGGGACACAAATGGGCGGCAGAATCCATGGCGAATGCCAGACGCGGCGATATGCCCATGGGCGTTGATGTGATTCTGCTGCATGATATGGAGCACGCCATCCCCCATGCCATCATGGAAGGTGGACTCATCACGGCTATGCGCACATCCGCAGTGGCGGGGGTCGGCGCAAAGTATTTAGCCAATCCGGGTTCAAAAGTTGCCGGATTGGTTGGTGCCGGCATCATCGGACGGACGATGATCATGTCCCTGACCACTGCTATGCCTTCACTGGAAGAAATCCGCTTATATGACCTCAATCAACAACGGGCAGAAGCACTGGCGGCAGAATTTTCAGACCAGATCAAGGTATTGGTGGTGGATAGTGTGGAAGCAGCCTTCAAAGGTGCCGATATCATCACTACCCAGACAACCTCGAGAACTCCCTTCGTCAATAGTGAATGGATTCCAACAGGCAGCTATTACGCCCACATGTCAGCCAAAGAAGGCAAAGACGAGGTGTTCCTGGAAACCGATAAACTCGTTACTGACAATTGGAACACCCTCAAAACATGGGATTTCTTCACAGCCACCCGCCTTGCCAAAGAAGGACTGCTCAATGAAGGTGAAATAACCGACATTGGTGAGATCATCCTTGGCAAGAAGGAAGGGCGTACATCACGAGAACAAAAGATCCTGTTTGCGAATCTCGGCATGGGCTGTCTGGATATCGTGGTCGCAGAACGCATCTTTCAAAATGCAAAAAACCTCGGTATCGGGCAGAAAGTGAAACTATGGGACAAACCCCTGTGGATATAACCTGCATTGAAAGGAAGAATCTCTTATGGAACTGATCACCGTTCTGATACCTTACATACTCAGGGGGCTGCGGGTTACATTGAGCGTCACCGGGGTGGCTTTGAGCACCGGTTTGCTCTTTGGCACCATCCTCGCAATACTGCGGGTGTACGGAACCAGTTTTATTTCCACCTTAATCACCGGGTACGTAACTGTTATCCGCTCACTGCCGCATATTTTGCTCCTATTGATCATTTATTTCTTGATCGCCAGGATCATCAACCTGTCGGCTTTCTGGTCAGCGTCGCTGGCACTCGCCATCATCAGCAGTGCTTATCAAGCAGAGATAATCCGGGGAGCGATCCAATCGGTCCCTGCCGGACAAATGATGGCGGCCCGCTCGATTGGGATGAGTAAACAAAAAGCTATTATGTTTGTTATCCTGCCGCAGGCATTTCGCCACGCCATCCCCCCCTGGTCTAACGAAGCCGCCATTGTTATCAAAGATTCCTCACTGGTGTATATCCTTGGTGTTCCCGAGATCCTGCGTCAGGCGCAGTATTACAGCGCGCGTACATACCAACCATTTATCGCCTACATTGCGGTGGCTGCGATCTATTTCATTTTGACATTTCTCACGAATCGTGGTCTTGATGCCTTAGAACTCAAACTGCGCATTCCCGGTTACGCCCATGGAGAATAACATGACAGACCCCATCGTAAAACTGGTCAACATCCACAAATCGTTTGGCACATTGGAAGTCCTGAAAGGGATATCCATGGATATCAATGAAGGCGAAGTCGTCGTGCTGGTCGGTCCATCCGGGACCGGCAAATCCACACTGCTCCGATGCATCAACCAGTTAACCATTCCTGACCAGGGAGAGGTTTGGGTGAATGGCGTAGAATTGACCAACAAAGAAACCAACATTGACCTTGC
>CAYMNB010000072.1:7208-11700 GCA_964391725.1 uncultured Anaerolineaceae bacterium
CTCGCCATGGATCCCATCGTGATGCTGTTCGATGAGCCAACTTCCGCCCTCGATCCAGAATTAATAGGTGAAGTGCTGGTGGTGATGAAAGACCTTGCCATGGATGGCATGACGATGATCTGTGTCACACATGAGATCGGTTTTGCGCGCGATGTCAGCACCCGTATCGTTTTCATGGAACACGGCTCGATTGTTGAACAGGGCACGCCCGCGAAGATCCTCAACGACCCCGATTTGCCGCGCACCAAACAATTCCTTGGCAAAATCAGCCACTTACATTAGGAGGAAAGCACATGACCTATTTTGATTTCCTCCTGATCGCAATGCCCAAATTACTAAAAGGCCTGACCATCACCTTCCAAATATCTGCTGTCTGTCTGGTGATTGGATTCGTAATCGGTTTTCCCGCCGCGCTGGCCCGCGTTTATGGCCCCAAATGGCTGCGCTGGATTGTCACTGCTTACATCGAGATTCTGCGTGGCACACCTACCCTGGTGCAGCTGTTCCTGATCTATTATGGGCTGCCGCAGCTCAACATTACATTCTCTGCATTCTTATCTGCATATATCGCGTTAGGCTTGAACAGCAGCGCCTATCAGGCAGAATATTTTCGAGGCGCAATCCAGGCCATCAAAAGCGGGCAGATGATGGCAGCCCGCTCGATCGGGATGACCAAACTGCAGGCGATTCGCTATGTAATCATCCCCCAGGCGTTTCGTTTTGCAATTCCCTCCTGGTCCAACGAAGCCATATCAATGATCAAGATATCCTCCATTGTCTACCTGATCACAGTACCGGAGTTGATGAACGTGGCAAAAGAGCTGGTCTCACGCTACTACAACCCATTTGAAACCTACCTCACCGCCGGGGTGATCTATTTGATCGTGATCGGAATTCTCTCCTGGCTGCTCAATCAATTAGAAAAATACCTGACCATCCCTGGTCTGGAGATGGCGAAACGCACCTGAGCCATGGAGAAAAAACCTCTCACCTTTGCCAATCTTCCGCCATGCACCAACCTGGAAAGGCTGGAAGCCGACATCGCGATTCTGGGCATCCCACACGGAACGCCGTATGACCTGAACGACTTACATTCGATCCATGCCCCACAAGCTCTGCGCAAGGAATCCATTCGCTACACGGAGGATCCCATCGCTTGGGATTTTGATATGGATGGAACGCTGTTAGGCAACGGCAGCGTACGCGTGGTGGATGGTCTTGATGTACCGGGTATCGTTGAAGCCCCCAGCTATAACAAGCAAGCAACGATCAAAGCCATGCGGCAGATTCTAAAGGCGGGGGTGATTCCTGTGGTTCTGGGCGGTGACGATTCCATCCCCATCGCCGTATTCCAGGCATTTTCAGACCAACCGCCATTTACCATCTTACAATTAGACGCTCATATCGATTGGCGTGACGAAGTCAACGGCATCAAAGACGGCTACAGCAGCACCATGCGCAGAGCCTCGGAGATGCCATGGGTTTCAGGCATCATTCAAGTTGGCGCCCACGGCGTTGGCAGCGCACGTGCAGAGGAAATTCAAGCAGCAAGAGCTTATGGCGCCCAGATCATCACAGCGGCACAATACCGCCAGGGTGGAATTCAGACGGTGACGCAGCATCTTCCTCCCGGCAGCCGTGTCTATATCAGCATGGATTATGATGTGCTGGATCTCTCGATCATGCCAGCTGTCGGCGCACCCTCACCCGGTGGTTTGCAATATGAGGATGTGCTGCACGTGTTCCAGACCATCATCCATAACTATGATGTCGTTGGGGTCAACCTGGTGGAGTTCGCCCCTGAACTCGATACCTACGGTTTAGGCACAATCACCGCCACGCGCGTGGCATGGATCACAATTGGCAGCCTGGTGCAAAAAGTATCAAATCTAACACGTGCGAAAACAACAAAAGAAACTTGATTATCCCCCTGGACCATTACGGCAGCTCATCTATATCCTCATTTGGTGACAAGGACCGGACAATGAGCGATCTGGATCACTCTTTCGGCCACGGGGCCGATAACAGTCTGCCGCGTAAGGCTGCGCCCTACCTGACCAATCACAATAAGGTCCACCCCTTCTTTTCGGGCAAGACGATCGATCTCAGCCCATGGATTCCCCTGGCATATCACGGTATTCGTTTTGATATTTGTATTGCGGGTCATGCGAACAAGATAGTCAAGGTATTGCTGACCAGAGTGGTTTAATTCTCGAATTACCGTGTCTTTGTTTTTTTGCATAGAAATCGATAGTTTATCCACCACAGAGTCATCCACCACATACACAAAAGTCAGGCGGGCATTGTGGATTAGAGCCAGCTGAACTGCTATTTCTCCAGCATCATTTGAGGGTTGGGACCCATCGGTCGGAACCAAGATATGATGGAATAGGTGGTCAATCTCATTCATATTTGCTCCTTATTCTTTTTTATTGTAAATCAAACCAGGCAGATTTCAAAGCAATGATTGGTTCAATACGAAGATACGCCTAATCCATACCAACAAACGGTTACTTGCCCCCTTTACCAGCAATGATTGTTTTCACAGTTGAGAATGCTTCTCGGTGTTCTCTTTACGATGCTTCAAAAGTTTTAGGCGAAAGATTTCCTCGCGTTCGCGTTCTTCAATCGCACTCTGAATAAAATCCAGCGTATCCTCATAATTAGGAATGAATATATATTTCAACGCGTTGACACGGCGCTGGGTTTTCCGTAATTCTCTTGCCAACCGCCACACAGAGGAGTCAATCTCAGCCAGTTTTATAATCCATTCCAAAACCTCCCGAAACGCATTCGAGGCCGCATCCAGTGTCGCCATCGTATCGCCAAAGCTATAGGGCATTTCTGCCAATTCACCTTCCGCACTGACTACAGGAATGGCAACCCCCATCACGCCACGGAATTTGATATTGATGGAGATCGTTTGTTCCACAGCAAACGCAGCCCATTCCACACGTTCCTGTCCCATAGTAAGGCGCGCATTTTCGAGGGCTTGATACGATTTGGCAAACAATGCATTCACTTTTTCCTGTAATACTTCAGCCTCATGTGCCAGGTTAATTAATTCATTGGTTAGTATTTCTCTTTTTCGATCGAGAATATTGAATCCTTCCCGTGCAAAAGTTAAATCGCTTTTGATCTTCAGGTAATTACTGCGGGTAGGAGGAATATTGAGACGCGCCATTAAAACTTACCAAAATACTGATCAATCTCATCGGCCGTCAACCGTGTCAATTCTTCAAGCGGGAGCATTGATAGCAATTTCCACGCCAATCGCAATGTTTCTTCAATACTTCGCTTTTCATCATGATCCTGTCGGACGAACCCAAGTTCAAATTGATTGCCAAATGCCAGGTACTGCTGATCAATGCTGGACATTTCTTCTTCCCCGATTACTGAAGCCAGAGCGCGAATTTCTTGCACATGCGCAAAAGCCGCATACAACTGCGCCGCCAGATGGCTGTGATCAGCACGGGTTTTTCCGGCCCCGATTCCATCCTTCATCAAACGAGAGAGGCTCGGAAGCACAGAAATCGGCGGATATATGCCTTTCTGGAAAAGACTGCGATCCAGCACTACCTGGCCTTCAGAGATATAACCGGTCAGATCAGGTACTGGATGAGTGATATCATCGTTAGGCATCGTCAGGATTGGAATCTGTGTAATAGAACCATAACTGAGTTTGATACGACCGGTCCTTTCATAAATTTGCGCCAGATCAGAATAAAGATATCCTGGATAGCCTTTTCGACTTGGGACTTCACCGCGTATGTTTGATATCTGACGCAGAGCTTCACAATAACTGGTCATGTCTGTCATAATTACCAGGACATGCATTCCCAGATCAAAAGCCAGGTATTCAGCCAAAGTGAGGGCGAGTCGTGGAGTAACGATACGTTCAACAGGAGGATCATCTGCCAGATTGAGGAACATGGCTACACGACTTAACGCACCTGTTTTTGTGAAGGTGTCACGAAAAAACGCAGCCTGATCATGTTTGATCCCCATGGCAGCAAAGATGACTGCGAATTCTGTGGTTTGTGATTGAGGCCGATCCATCGCGGTCCCCAGATCCGCTTGAGTAACGATCTGGGCAGCCAGCTGGTCATGCGGCAAACCATTTCCCGAAAAGATGGGAAGCTTTTGCCCCATCACCAATGTATTCATACCATCAATGGTTGAAATACCAGTCTGGATATAATCGCGGGGATATTTCCGTGCTGCTGGATTGATCGGCAGCCCATTGATATTGGCATACTTATCAGCAAGCGGTTCTGGCCCACCATCAATGGGATCGCCAAGACCATTAAAAATCCGGCCCAGCATCTCTGACGAAACTGAGATGCGCAACGGACGTCCCTGGAAACGAACGCGCGTATTGTCAATAGATAACCCGGTTGTACCGGAGAATACCTCTACGATAGCAAAATTTTCTCCTGCTTCCAGAACACGGCCCTGACGTATTTTGCCTTCTTCATCATAGATATCAACA
>CAYMNB010000073.1:0-10660 GCA_964391725.1 uncultured Anaerolineaceae bacterium
GCAAGGGTCAGAAGGGCATCTAATAATAGGGGACTGTTTAGCGGATTGTTATCTGACATACTTAACGCTCTTGACACCGTTGACCAAGTAAGGCGGTCAGGCGGTTATTGAACCTGGGGTACCTTTTTCCTATCCTGCAAATCAAACGGCAACAATTTCAAAACGTGGGTTCTCTATGCTAATATGAGAATAATTTTATCATATCATGAGAAAGCCTGATTGGTTCTTTCGTCTTATGAACGCATGATGGCAGTCACGCTTCCTGTGACTATCTATGACGGAAGTAATACTTCATGAAGTACGATGTAACGGGCGGAAGAATTGAAAATTCCCCAAGGCATAGTAGAATGAAAGATGAACGAATTCACCACATTAGCTTTTTACGGGAGATTGTTTGGCATGGAAAAGATAACCACCCTGACCGGCACTTTTTTGGATGAAATTTCGCATGATATTCCCCACCAAAACTGGGGTCCAGTCGAATGGGAGCGTGATTTTCAGGCGATGCAGGCCATCGGCATTGATACTGTGATCCTCATCCGCAGCGGCCACAAACGCCAACTGACCTATCCTTCTGAGGTGCTGATCGAGCGGCAGGGCTGCCACCGCCCGGTGATGGACCTGGTAGACCTGTTCCTGACCCTGGCGGAAAAACACGCCATGCAGTTCTATTTCGGCACTTATGATTCGGGTTATTACTGGCATCGCGGCGAGTTCCAAAAAGAGATTGACCTGAACAAAGCCGCCACAGAAGAGGTGTGGGCGAAATACGGAAATCGGCAGGCTTTCAAAGGCTGGTATCTGACCCAGGAAGTCAGCCGGCGCACCCGCGGTATCATCGATGTGTATGCCAGTATGGGGCGCTTTTGTAAGTCCCTGTCTGACAATAATTTGCCGGTATTAATCTCGCCGTGGATGGACGGTATCAAAACCCCCAACGCTTTTGGGGGCGAGATCTACAAACAGGATGGCATTACCCCCGAAGAACATGAACAGGAGTGGGATGAGGTCATGGCGGGTATTGCCGGCGCAGTCGACATTGTCGCTTTTCAGGATGGGCATGTAGACTTCCATGAACTGCCTGCTTATCTGGAGGTCAACAAAAAACTGGCAGACCGTTATGGGTTGCGCTGCTGGACCAACTCTGAGACCTTCGACCGTGACATGCCGATCAAATTCCCGCCGATCAAATGGGAAAAACTGTGGTTGAAATTGAAGGCAGCCCACCAGGTGGGGGTGGAAAAGGGCATTACCTTCGAGTTTTCACACTTCATGAGCCCCAATTCTTCGTACTTGCAGGCAGGGCATCTTTATAACCGCTACCGTGAGTACATAGCCCAAATGAATGCGTGAGGTGGAGTTCCATGCAGCGTGTATCGGTTGTAGGAACTACCGGTTCCGGAAAATCCACTTTTGCAGAGCGGTTGGCGCAGGCTATTGATGCGCAAGCCATCCATCTGGATGACCTGATGTGGCTGCCGGATTGGCAGAAACGCGATGACGAAGAATATACCGCTTTGCTAACAAGGGCGCTGCAGGCAGAACGCTGGGTGGTTGACGGCAACACGCGTAAGTCACGGGCATTGGTCTGGAACAACGCCGATACCGTCATCTGGCTGAATTACCCGTTTTTCGTCAACCTCACACGTTTACTGCTGCGCACTGTGCGGCGTATCAGGGACAAAACAGAAATATTTCCGGGCTGTCAGGAATCGTTCAAAACGCAATTCTTTAGCCGTGATTCGCTGCTTTTATGGTTTTTTCGCACCTACTGGCGGCGTAAGAAAGAATACAGAGAACTGTTTGAGAATCAGCAGTTCCCGCATCTACGGGTGATCGTGCTGGAGAAACCGCGCCAGGCGCACCAATGGCTGGCTGCTCTGACTGAAGAAGAACCAGTGTTATAGCCACTCGTTGATGGCTTTTTCGATCTCCGGCATTGGGTCAGGGGTTTGGACAATCTTGAGAAGACGTGCGTCCTGGTTCAACAGGATGACAGCCAATAGAGGGCGTTGCAGTGGCAGATGAAAACTGGCCAACACCTCCGCCTGCCAGTCAGGCAGGATGTGTACCCAATCAACGGCAGCACGAGGATCACTGAAGTATTGACTGGCGATGCGTTGATAGGCTTTGTGCAGTTCGCGTTTGACAAGCGGCCGCGTGGGCAGCGGAAATTCATTCAATACAATGATATTGGCGGTGAAGATCGGTGCTGCATGGGGATAGAAGCGCTGGATGATCTCTCCATTCCAGCGGGCGGGTGCGTCCACATTGTCGCGGTTGCTGACAAACAGCACCGCCGGCTTGAATAAATTCGCCAGTTCAATGGTCTTACCGCTGCCTACTGCCATGAAAGTGAGGTTCGGGATGCGGCTTTTGAGAATGGCCGGGGGTTCGTCCGCAAAAGAATGAGAGCGGCTGTGTTTCAGGCCTGCCTGGCGTATCAAGTTGGCTCTCAGGGACGAGATAGACGAAGCAGTAGGCTTTGGACGTAGGGCCTCTTTTGGCGCTGGTGCTTCAGGTGGCGATTCCGGTTTCAACGTTTCCGCGAGTGTGTGTATCCCCACACGTGTCAGGTTCACGCCGGTCTGGATGATTCGTTTAAACATGACTCTATTATATACAAGGTCACCCTCCGTTGTAAATTTTTGGCCGGGGATTTCACCTTCACAGGATGCTGCTGTTTTTGACAGCAAGAAAATTGCACCCCGTTGTGTTAAAATTAGGGTTATGGAATTCAAATTGACAGCCCCTTATCAGCCCACCGGCGACCAGCCGGAGGCGATCGCATCATTGGTGAAAGGCATCCGCGACCGCAACTATCCGCACCAGGTGTTGTTGGGTGCCACCGGTACGGGCAAGACCTTCACCGTTGCCAATTTAATTCAGGAGTTGCAGGTGCCCACCCTGGTGATGGCGCACAACAAGACCCTGGCTGCCCAGTTATATGCCGAGTTCAAGGACTTTTTCCCCGATAATTCGGTCAATTACTTCGTATCTTATTACGATTATTACCAGCCAGAAGCCTATGTGCCCAAGAGCGATCTTTACATTGAAAAGGAAACCCAGATCAATGAGGAGATCGACCGCCTGCGCCTGGCTGCCACGACTGCGCTGCTTTCACGGCAGGATGTGATCATCGTAGCTTCGGTCTCCTGTATTTATGGCCTGGGGGATCCGACCGCCTATAACACCGGTGTGGTCAGCCTGCGCCTGGGTGAGATCACGCGGCGCAACGCCATGCTGCGGCAGTTGGTCGATATTCAATACCAGCGTAATGACCTTGAACTGCGTCCGGGGGTTTTTCGTGTGCGTGGTGATGTGGTCGAGATCTTCCCGGCGTATGAAGAACGCAAAGCCTATCGCATTTCTTTTTGGGGCGATGAGGTTGAACGTATCATGGGGTACAGCCCATTAACCGGCGAGGTGTTTGAGGAGTTGATGGAACTTTCCATCTTTCCTGCCAAACATTACATCACCAATGAGGACCGCTTTGAAAAGGCGGTCAATGACATTGAACAAGAAATGAAGCAGCGGGTGGACTACTTCAAGTCGCAGGAAAAATGGCTGGAAGCACAGCGCATCGAACAGCGCACCAAGTATGATCTCGAAATGCTGCGTGAAGTCGGCTATACCTCCGGTATTGAAAACTATTCGCGCCATCTGGATCAACGCGCTGCCGGCACACCGCCGTGGACGTTGATGGATTATCTGCCCAAAGATTACCTGCTGGTGATCGATGAATCGCACATGACCATCCCGCAGATCCGCGGCATGTACCGCGGCGACCAGTCACGCAAGAGCGTGCTGGTGGAGTATGGATTCCGCCTGCCTTCAGCGATGGATAACCGCCCCTTAACTTTCGATGAATTTGAGAAGTATATGGGGCATACTATTTATACCAGTGCCACGCCCGGTCCGTATGAAATGCAGCTTACGAACCAGGTGGTGGATCAGGTCATCCGTCCGACCGGCCTGGTGGACCCGCAGGTAGAGGTGCGCCCGACCAAGGGACAGGTTGATGACCTGGTGGGTGAGATCTATCAGCGCATGGAGGCGGGGGAGCGCGTACTGGTGACCACCCTGACCAAGCGTATGTCAGAAGACCTTTCTGATTATCTGCTCGAATTGGGCATGCGCGTGCATTATCTTCATTCAGAAATTGACACCCTCGAACGGGTGAGTATCTTGCGTGATCTGCGCATGGGCGTGTTTGATGTGCTGGTGGGCATCAACCTGCTGCGTGAAGGGCTGGACCTGCCGGAGGTATCGCTGGTGGCGGTATTGGATGCCGACAAACAGGGTTTCCTGCGTTCTGCCACCGCCCTGATCCAGACCATCGGCCGCGCGGCACGTAATGTCAATGGCAAAGTGATTATGTATGCTGACCAGGTGACTGATGCGATGAAGAAAGCGCTGGATGAGACCAACCGCCGGCGCGAGAAACAGGTTGCCTACAACCTCGAACATGGCATTGAACCGATTTCGATCTTTAAAGCAGTGCGTGACCTGACTGATTCCCTTTTGCCAAAGGAAAAAGAAAAAGCCATGGCAATCGCGGAAGACGGCGCGGCGTATGGCATTGCGGTGCGTGCCAGTTCGCTTTCTAATGAAGATCTGGAGAGATTCATCGGGCAGTTGGAGAAAGAGATGCGCGCGGCTGCACAAGCCCTGGAATTTGAACGGGCAGCCGCCTTGCGCGATGAATTGTTTGCCCTGCGCGGACAGCTGGCAGAACAGTTGAAGATGAAACCATGGCAAAAAGCCATGTATCTGGCCGGTGATGAATAGAAAAAAGCACTTGCTTTCTGGATAAAACTTAGAAATCATGTTACAATTTTTTCCGTTAAGGGCGCGTAGCTCAATGGTAGAGCAGTGGCCTTTTAAGCCATTGGTTGCGGGTTCGAATCCCTCCGCGCTCATACAAAAAACCTCCCCGCAGGGAGGTTTTTTTATACGTAATCTCAGGTCATTCTACTTTGCCAATACAGAAATGCGGGGATACCATTCGGCAGGATACGACACTCATTCCCGCTCAGTTTCTGTGCCAAAGCGGGTGTTAAGGCAGAAAGAGAGGGCTTGATCGGCTAACGCCACCAGCGCTGTACCATTATTACGCCATATGCCAGTTCAGGATTTTCTCAGGCGCCTGCCAGCAGATAACGAGGCACACATTGTTCTGTTTTGCCTGCCTTTGCCCAGGCCTGTGCAGAGCGGGTGTCGTATTGTTGCTGCTGTATGGTAACGTCGATGTTCTGATTCGTCATGTGCGTTTCTCCTTGCCAATACCTGATTATACGCCAGGCAAGATGTGCCTGGCAAAAGACTATGATCTCATGCCCTGAACAAGCTTAACAGGACTGTAAGGATGCAGTACAATAATTTGTGGGTAACAGAGTCTTTCTCTTGCTATAATCATGATTAATGGGTAGTATTGTGTCTGGCTAACTTTGTTGTTACCCATTCCCCCTTGTTCCCAGACGATCGTAAATATGTATTCATTCGCTAAGGAACCGCTTATGAACGAGAAAATTAGAAAATTTACCTTTGTGTTGTTCTTTGCCGTGATCTTCCTATTGATCTCTGGTTGCGGCGAACGCACAACTGTCTACACCCAATATGCGGAAGATGATCGCGGAGATGGCACAGGTGAGATTGAGATTTATTCTCTGCAAATTGTGGCATTTTCGTTTGATTCTTCCAACCCGGAAAGCCCGGTGACGGTGCGTTGGGAAGCCGAAGGTGATTTCCCTGAAGGTTTCATGCTGGCCTGGTCTCCCGATAATCCCGCTCCGCTGCCCGGTCAACACGGTTGGGTGCCGATCATGGAGGACGATATCCGTGAAATCCATGTGAAGATCAATGAGAAAGTCCCGCATTACTTCCGTTTGTGCCGCGTGAAAGACGGCGCTTGCAGCGGTTTTAGCGATACTATCCAGGTGGTGTTCCCTGAGGCGGTTAGCAATAACGAGTCTATTGGTCAAGCCAGCCTGCAAGGAGAGCCTAAAGCCACCCGCACCAAAGATGCCGAAGCAACGCCTACCTCCACCTCTCTCCCCGAAGGTTCGGTTACTTTAACGGATATCGATACTGACGATAAGGGCATTGTAACCGTGCAGTGGACATTGGACGGCGCTGCGCCAGAAGGTTTTCGCGTCATCTGGTCAGGCCACACGGATACACCAACCTATCCGGAAAGTGAATCAAAGTGGTTGAAGAATAAAGATGCGCGCAGCCTGTCAATCGAAGGTTTTCTGCCAGGTATTGCATACTATTACCGTGTATGTATCGTATCCGGTGGAGATTGTCTTGTTTATTCGAACATCATCTCCTACCTGGTTCCTGAAACCGCCACCCCCACACCCAAGCCTACCAAAACCGCTACCCCCACACCTATCGGTGGCGGCGCTCCTTTCCTCTCAATTACATCGCTGGTTGAAACAGAGCCTGGTACGGTGAAAATTCAATGGCAGAAGACAGGTTCATTCCCCAATGGTTACCGCATTTTATGGGTTGAGGGCACTGCCAAACCCACCTATCCTGGCAGTCAACAGGCTGTAATCAGCCAGGAAGCTACGACTTCTGCCTTTGTTAAAGGCCTGACGGCAGGCAAGACCTACACCTTCCGCCTGTGCCGCATCATCAGTGCTGGTTGCGACACCTATAGTGAAGTCAAAAAGATCACCCTGTCTGATGGCAGCGGTGGCACAGATTCGCTGGTGCTGAAATCGGTGTCAAGCTATGACTATGACGCAGTCAAGGTGGTATGGACAGCCTCAGGCTCATTCCCGAATGGGTTCAAGGTTGTTTATTCATCCTCGAACGCAACGCCTGTATATCCTGGTGACAGCTATAAATATTTGAACGACAGCACTGCCCGCAATACAGTGGTGAGCGGACTGACGCAAGGCATCCAGTATTACTTCCGTGTGTGTAAATTTGTGAGCGGTTCCTGTGTACTATATAGCAACGTGAAGACCATCACCCTTCCAATCACCGAAGTAAAATCGCCGACACCGGATGCAAGTTCGATCAGCCTGAATCCGATCATCGATGAAGGCAGCGGGTCCTTGACGGTGAAGTGGATAGCTGAAGGCAGCTTTCCGCAGGGGTTCAAGGTAGTGTGGTCTGATGTGGTCAATCAACCCACCTTCCCGGAAAATGATTGGTATCGGGTCAGCTCGCCTTCAGACCGAACTGCGACGATAGCTGGCTTTGAATCGGGCAAGACCTATTATTTCCGTGTGTGCCGCTATCTGGATGGCGTCTGTGATATTTATAGCAACATGCGCCTGATTGCAGTGCCATAGTAATCTGAGTCGATAAACAAACACAAACCTCCTGAACTTCGGGAGGTTTGTTGGTTTCTATGCTCAGGATTATTCAGGGAGATTGCAGCGGGTTGTTGAGGTCAAACAAGTAATACCCGTCACCGCTTTCGTAAGGGTAATGAGCGAACAAGTGATCATACAGCGCCGGTTGGCTGGCAAAATCATTGAGCAGTGTCACGAGGAAGTAATCCTGCCCTTTGGTCTGGGCATCAAACCAATCCGCGAAATCAGGATACTCAATGCCCATCAGGGTGTTGGCGGTCAGGTCGCCTTGTGAGGGCCACAACGAGGGACGGTGAAAGCCCCAAAAACCAAGGCGGTAGCCGTAGTCATGGGTGAGCGCGATCACACGGGTGTTCTGGTCGAATTTGCTACCCATATCGCGCCAGTAGGCTTCTTCATGGCGGTAGTCGGCGCGCACCAACAAACCGCGGCTGGTACGCACACTGAGCGCTACCGAAGCAATCAACAGCAGGATGATTGCCATTTTGATAAAAAAGTTGGGTTTCATGGCCGCGATCTGGCGATAGAGCAATGAGAATACCACACCTACACCCAATGCCACCACCGGGATCAGGGGCAGTTGATAGTAGTCATGCGTGTAGATATGATAGGCGAAAATGAAGCCGTACAACACATAGCCCAACCACATCGATAACAGAAACCAGCGGAATGCTTTCTTTTTCACCAGCAGAGCGCCCAGCAAGCCTGCGATCAGGAAATGATTGCCTACGGCGTATTTGATCATAGCCAGCCAATCAGCGTACCAGGCGGGACGACTGTAGAGGGCGGGGAAGAACCGACCGCCGAAAATAGAATCGGCGTTGCCACCGCTGGTGGCGCTGAGCCAGTTATACAGCAGGGCAGGCAGCAATGCCAAAAGGGCCATCACATAGACACGCTTGTTGGTGAGGGCGGGTTTGAGTCCTTTGGATAACACCAGGGCTGCCAATGGCAGGCCAACAAAGAAGACCGCCGGTGCTTTGACCAGCACGGCAAAGCCGGTGGTGAGTCCGGCTGCCAGGGCTGTTTTCCAGTTGTCCTGCTCATGCCAGCGCAACTGGCAATAGAGCGCCCACAGGATGGCGGTCACCATCAACGGATCAGGCTGGAAGGCGCGGCTGGCGATCACACCAAAGGGCAGGTACAGGTAGACGGCGGCAGCAGCCAAAGCGGCACTGGCGTTCATCAGGCGTTTGGCGATGAGAAACAAAGGCAGCGCTCCTGAGATCCAAAACAGGATGGACAGATAGCGTGGCACGAGGATATTCTCTCCGCCCAGTATGGCATAGATAACAGCGCTCAGGTATTCGAACAGCGGCGGTTCAATCACGGGTTCTGCCTCTCCGCTGGTGATGCCGAATTGGCGGATGTGCGGAGGTAATTCACGGGTGGCAGGCGTGTCCATCTGGTAGAAATAACCGCGCGCCATGATGAAAGAGTGCAGTTGGCGGGTGGGGTTGTAATCAAGCGGCAGGTCGCTGACATCGATCATGCGCACAGCGATTGCGCCAGCCACTAAGATCAAGAAGATTGCCCAGGCCAGCCACGGGGAACTTTTGAAAAAAAAGATGGTGTTGTCGCTTGCTTTCTTCATGGCACCTCGCAAGATGAACCACTAACAGCTATTGCGCCTCAAAGTATACCCGAATGGACAGTTCTTATCGAACTTTGAGGGCTTCCTCGTATTGTTCGTGTGCCAGCAAATGTTGATGGCTGACCTCACCCTCCAATGGCAAGCCAAGACGTTGATACTGTTCGACAGGTGCGTCGCTCTCACGCATCAGATCAAGCAGCAACTGTGCCATACGCAGCTCAACACCATCATCCAGCAAGAGCATTTCCTGATGGGGATCGTTGTGGAGATCGAACAACATGGTTTTGTAGGGCGCATAATCAGACCACTCCCGTCCTGGGATGCGCATAGTGCGGCAGCCCTGGGTGAAATCAAACGGCTCTGCCAGGGTGATATCCTGCAATTCATCCACTGAGAAACGCCCGCGCATGTGGGTGGGCATGTGGGTGTATTCGAATAAGGGTGCATTGTTGGGTTGTTTGGGTCCGCGCATGTAGACGTAACGACCGTCGGTGACGTTGACATGCCCGCCATGGATGCCGAACAGCACTCCCTCATGAACGGGCTGGTCGTGCTGGACGGTCTCCTTCAACGGCTTGCCCTGCATGCTGGCGGGGAGGGTGATGCCGAAGTATTCCAGCAGCGTTGGCGCCAGGTCGATGGTGGCAACGAGGCTGCTGCGGCGTTTTCCGACAGCTTTGCTGCGTGGATCCCAGAGGAAGAGAGGCGTGTGGATGACTTCATTGTAAAACGGATTGACGCACTTTGCCCACCAATCATGTTCACCCAGCAGGAAACCATGATCGGTGTTGACGATCAGCATGGTATCTTCCCACAGGTTGTATTCATCCATGATGTCAATGATCTTGCCGATGTAATGATCGCACATGGACACCAGGGCCGCGTATTCAAAACGGACGTGTTCAATTTCCTCGGGGCTTTCGTCCACACGCCTGTAGTCAGGCCAATCGAAATGGGGGCCGTTGTAATCGTGCGGATAGAGGTCTTTGTAGTGCTGCTGGGTGAAATACGGTTCGTGGGGGTCGAAGGTTTCAATGTGCAGGAACCAGTTGTCTTCCTGGTGGTTGTCGCGGATGAATTCGATGCCATTCTGAAAGGTCTGGGGCTGTGGTTGTTTTTCTTCGCGGTCCAAATAGGGGCGGTTGACCCAGTCCTGCCGGCGCAATCCCTTGGTATGATTTTCCAACATGGGCGGGATGGACGGGTCTTTCACCGAGGCTTTCCAGGGGTCGCCTTCTTGTCCGCGAAAGAATTCCCAGGTGTTGTAGCGGGTGTGGTAGGTGGCGCCGCCGTCTTCCCAATAATGATAATGATCGCTGGCAAGGTGGGTGTAGATGCCGTTGTCTTTGAGGATTTCGGGCATGGATACATCGAATGGCTCCAACGGCCCCCAGGAGCGGTGCAGGAAATTGTAGCGCCCGGTGTGGATCTCGCGCCGGGCGGGCATGCAGGGCATCGAGCCGGCGTAACAGTTGTCAAAGACCACCGTGCGTTCTGCCAGACGCTGGAAGTTAGGGGTGTGGGTCCACTCGCAGCCATAGGCAGACAGCATGCGGCGGTTGAGGGTGTCAAACATGACCATGATGGCTTTCATCGGGGTTCCTCCTAGAATGTGGTGTGCTTGCCATTATTGTACTGGAGAAAAGTGGTTGATGGCGCGGCGATTTAAAAAGAAAAAGAGCGGGCGACCGGATTCGAACCGGCGAATGTCAGCTTGGAAGGCTGATGCCTT
>CAYMNB010000074.1:0-10480 GCA_964391725.1 uncultured Anaerolineaceae bacterium
TGGCGCGGATCCATTCCTCGGCAAAGTTGAGATGATAGGAGGTGCGCAGCAGCAGCTCAGGATCGTTGTTCTTGGCTGCCATTAACCATGGATAGGTCTGGCCTTTGAGCAGCGGGTGAATTTCACTGACGCCGTCCATGACGATTAATGAACGCGTGTACTGCGGGTAGCGGATGGCGAAGAGCATACTGATCTCGGAGCCATAAGAGATGCCGCCGATGTGCGCCTGCTGGATGCCGAGGGCGTCAAGCAACCCTTTGAGATCGTCGGCATGTTGTTCCATGCTATAGGGCCCCTTCGGATGGTCTGATTTCCACATGCCGCGGCAGTCATACAACAACACGCGCATATGTTTTGCCAGTTCCGCGGTCTGGAACCCCCAACTGGCGGTGCTCATCATGATGCCATTAGAAAGCACCAGCACCTCGGCATCTTGCGGTCCGTGCAATTCGTAATACAGATTAATTCCATTCACCAGGGCAGTCGGCATACTATCTTCCTTTAAACTACCTCAAAGGCAAGAAAGATCTTCTTTTCACCGTTGTGTTCACGTTCGACGGTGGTCATCTTCACCATGCTGCCAATTTTGATGGTTTGGGGATTGGCGACATCCACATTCAAAATCTGGCCGCTGATACGGGGACCTTCTGTGAGGGTGACGATACCGGAGCAATAGGGATTCTTCGTGCTGAAACCGGCTTCCGCCATGGCGGTGGGGGGGACGTTGATGATGGTGAAAGCAGACAGCACGCCTTCACCGGCAAATTCAACGATCTCGGTGTTATCTGAATGGCAGCGGGTGCAGATCACACGTTGGGGTATCATCACATGCCCGCAGTCGATACAGGCAGAACCGATCAGTTTGCCGTCTTGCAGGGCGGTGAAGAATTGTTTGCTTTCAGGGGTGTAGGTGGTCATGATCAGTCCCTCCGTTCAAAGATATGTACCACACAGGTTTGGCCGGTGCCGCCGACATTGTGGGTGAGGGCGATGCGGGGATTACCCGCTATCTGGCGTTCGCCGGCGACGCCGCGCAGCTGCTTCCATACCTCGATCACCTGGGCGATGCCGGAAGCCCCCACCGGATGGCCTTTGGCTTTGAGCCCGCCAGAGGTGTTGATAGGATGAACGCCGTCTCTGGCGGTCATCCCAGCCATGGCGGCCTTCCATCCTTCACCACGCGGGAAGAATCCCAGATCTTCAGATGCCATGATTTCGGCGATGGTGAAGCAGTCGTGTACTTCCGCCAGATCGATATCGTCAGATGTTAACCCAGCCATGTCATAGGCTTGTCGGGCGGCTTTGGCGGCAGAAGGGATGCCTGACAGAGTGTCGCGTTCGGTCAAGGCACCATCACTGGCCTGACCACTGCCGATGATGTAGATGGGTGTGTCGGTGAATTGATACGCCAATTCTTCGGCCACCAGCAACACAGCCGCGGCGCCATCGGAGACAGGCGAGCAATCGAATAGTGTCATCGGCCAGGCGATGTTGGGGTTGCCAGCCGGGTCAGCAAAGAATTCCAATTCATTGTTCCAGGTTGGCACCGGATAGCCTTTGGCGGCAGCACGTTGCTTTTTACTTTCCATGATGTCAGCGATGGTCTGGTTGAACTGGGCTTTTTCATTCAAAGCGCCGTTTTTGTGATTCTTGATGCTGACATGAGCGAAAGCCTGCGGTGAGGCATCATATTCGTCCAGATAGGCGGTCGCCATGGCGGCATAGAAACCGGGGAAGGTAAAGCCGGCCGGAATTTCGAACTGGGTGTCGGCGGCGCTGGCGAGCGCATCGGTCACTTCGCCGATGGGCAGGTCGGTCATCTTCTCAACCCCGCCTACCAATACCACATCATAGAGGCCGGAGGCGATGGCGAGAGATGCCTGGCGCAGGGCAACACTGCCGCTGGCACAGGCATCTTCAAGCCGTAAAGCCGGGATACCCGCCAGACCGACCCAGCTGGCGATGATAGGCGCCAAATGCGCCTGTTTTTCAAACTGGTCAGCGCTGAAGTTGCCCATGAAAAAAGCCTCGATCTGGGCAGGGTCCAGGCCCTTATCAACCGTCGACTTCATCTCCTGGTAGGCTTCAACGAACAAGTCGCGCGAGGTTTTGTCGGGGAAAGCCCCGAACTTGCTCATCCCCGCACCGACGACCGCTACACCACGTTTTGTTTTTTTGGTCATATTATCACGATCCAATCTTAGTCTTGCGCTTTGTGATAAATGCGCGCTTCTGACAAATCTTTGGGCCTGGGCTGCCCGGCAGCACTGGAGAGCGCCATTTTGAGTTCATTGCCATCCATAGCATAAACCCCGGGAAATTCGCCCAGCAAACCAAAGGTATGCTTTTTCTGTTGTATGGTGATGAGTCCGTCACCGTCGATGGTGTATGTACCGCTGGAGACCACCCCCAACGGAGCATATTCTGCTACAAAGGTGCCGTCATCTCTGAAATCAAACCACAAGCCTGCGTAGGCCTGCCCTTCGATCTGCACCCATTTGCCAGTAATTGATTGTGTCATTTTGGTTACCTTTCTCTAAAAAGTGACCTTAGGGACAATGCCCAGCCGGTGGGCTTCATCACGGATCCACTCGCGGAAGTCGGGATGTGCCACACGGATTAACGCTTCCATGCGGTCTTTGACCGAACGGCCGCGCAATTCTGCCACACCGAATTCGGTGATGATGGTGTCAACATCCTGGGAAGGAACGGTGACACCTGCGCCGGGCGCCAGGGTCGGTACGATGGTGGAGATGCTGCCGTTTTTGGCGGTGGAGCGCAGGGCAATGATACCGCGCCCGCCCTCAGACATCTGCGCGCCGCGGTGGGTGTCCAGCTGTCCGCCGGTGCCGCTGAACTGACGGGTGCCGATGCTCTGGGAACATACCTGGCCGAGAATATCGACCTGCAGGGCTGTATTGACGCTGATCATCTTTTTGTTTTTAGCAATCACGTAAGGATCATTGGTATAACGTCCGCGATACATTTCCACATCTCTGTTGTGATTCAGGAAGTCATACAGCTTTTGGGTGCCCAGAGCAAAGGCGCCGATCATTTTGCCGGGGTGCAAGGTTTTCTTGCTGTTGTTCACGATCCCGGCATTGAAGAGATCAACCATGCCATCAACGACCATTTCTGTATGTACGCCGAGGTCCCTGCGATTCGACAAAAAGGCTGTGATCGCGTTGGGGATTCCGCCGATGCCAAGCTGAATGGTTGCGCCGTCTTCAATTAATTCTGCAATATACCCGCCAATAATCTGTTCAGTTTCACTGGGTGCGGTCGAGGGCAGCTCCACCAGGGGAGCATGATTTTCGACGATGTAATCGACTTCGGAAATATGCACGAGGGTGTCACCGTATGTCCAGGGCATGTGCTTATTGACTTCGAGGATCTTCAGATCGGCTGCTTGCAGCAGGTCTTTTTGCACAACCAAACCCAAAGCCAATGACATGTAGCCCTCTTCATTGGGCGGGGTGGCGGTGCCCCAGAACACGTCCAGATGTCCGCGTGTCGAATACAGTTTGTCTGAGGCAGCGAGGTGCAGGTTGTTGGGGATGTAGGAAACGTGTCCTTCGGGGTGCACCATGCGGTCGGTGCCGCTGTAAAACCAGTTTTCGTTGAAAAAGTGACCAGCCATTTCAGGTTTGGTGAAGATATCGTAGCTGCGCATCGGCAGGCAGGTCCAAAAATGAACATTTTCGAGTTCCTGCCACCGGTTGGCAATTTCGGTCATCAAACCGACCGGTTCGGAACCGGCAATGGCAACACCGATGGTCTGGTTGGATTTCACCAGGGCGACTGCTTCTGACAGGGTGAGAATTTTTTCTTCGACTTTTAGGCTGACATCCATGAATTCAACACTCCTCTTATCTTCAGGGCATGCGGAAGGCGACAGCCGCCTGGTTATAGCCGACGCCTGAGCCGATAAAGACCACCAGGTCGCCGGATTTTATCTTGCCCAGTTTGCGGGCATCATCGAACGCCATCGGCAGACAGGCTGAGCCAGTATAGCCCCATTTGTCCATGATCCAGTGGGCTTTTTCCAGCGGTAAACCCAGTTCTGCCATGACCAGTTCAATGCTGCTCAGGCGCACCTGGGTGAAAATGACAAAATCGATATCTTCGATGGCAAAATTGCCGTTCTGGGCAACTTCACGGATGCGCTTGGGCCAACCTTCGTTGTTGACTTCGGGGGGGAATGCTGTGACCAGGCGCACCTGGGTCTTGCCGCTGGTGACATTCTCAACGGTGGCGGGTTCTGCGGTGCCGCCGGCGTAAATCCCCCAGTTTTTATAGTAGGCGCCATCCGCAAACAATGCCGAGGAGATGAATCCAGGTTTGTCGTCGGCGGCAACCACCGCCGCGCCTGCACCGTCACCATAAAAGAAACTGATTACATCGTGTTTGTAATCTGCCAGACGGTGCATTAAATAGGCGCCGATGACAAGGATATATTTAAGGTTGGGGTTGGTGGCAATGAAACCCGCGGCGATGGCAAGGCCGGTGGGGAAACTGGCGCAGGCACAGCCGACGTCGAACGTGCCGGCGTTTTTGGCACCTAATTTCTCCTGTACGACCACAGAACAGGCGGGGGTGATGTAATCAGGCGAATCAGTGCCCAAAATGATCATGTCCACCTGGTCAGGGGTGATGCCGGCGTCTTTGAGGGCATCCTTGGCGGCTTCTACCGCCAGGTCGGATGTCGCCCAATCTTCGGGGGCATAAAAGCGCGTTTTGATGTTGCTGCTGGCTTCGAATTTGCCCACCACCTCTGCCAATTTGGGGCTGACTTCGTTCATCCAGCCGGCAAAGGTTTCATTGGTGATTTCTTGTTCGGGCAGGTATCGTCCGGTGCCGATAATGGTTGCATAACGTGACATAGGTTACCTCTGTTTTGACTTTTGTATATGTTATTACGAAATGAAAGATCAGGTGCCAAGCACCATACCGCCATCGACGCTCAAAGCAGCGCCGGTGATGAAGGAGGCCTCATCACTGGCAAGCCAGGCATACAGGTTGGCGACATCGGCGGGAACGCCCATGCGCTGCAGGGGGGTTTTGGCAGCCAGGCCTTCAAGAATCTTCTCAGGCATTTTCTGCACCATCTCTGTGAGAATAAAACCGGGGCAGACAGCATTGACACGAATCTGGTAGCGGCCCAATTCGCGCGCCCAGGTTTTTGTCATGCCAATCACAGCAAATTTGGTGGCTGCGTAATTGGTCTGCCCGAAGTTGCCATACAGCCCGACGATGGAGGAGGCATTCAAAATGACGCCGCCGTTTTGCTTGATCATCTGGGGGGTGACAGCCTGGGCGCAGTTGAACACCCCTTTCAGGTTGACATTGATTACCAGGTCAAAGTCTTTTTCTGACATCTGGCTGACCACTTCACCGTCCTTGAACTTGACAAACAAACCGTCGCGGGTGATACCGGCATTGTTAACCAGTACATCGACACGGCCGAATTTGGCGATGACATCATCCACCCAGGCCTGTACGGCTTCGCGATTGGTGACATCCACCTGGTAAAAGGTGACATTGCCGCCCAACTCTGCGACAGTGGCATTGCCCTGTTCTTCGTTGACGTCACAGATGACGACCGTGGCGCCTTCCTCTAAAAATTTTTGGGCGGTAGCTTTGCCAATGCCAGCCGCACCACCGGTTATCAAACAAACTTTCTCTTTGAGACGCATTTTGATACTCTCCTTGATTTGATATTCTCAGGCACAAAACCAGATACATAAAATGATGATTTTATGCAAACCAAGAATATCACGCTGGCATTACAAAGCGGTTACAAGCTGGTTACAAAGAAGGAGAATTCGTCGCTTTTACTGTGAATTGATCAGACCCTCGTATATTTCTGAAATTTTCGCGGTTGGAGGTGTACCGAATATGCGCTGGTAGGTGTCTTCGCACTGTTTGTAAACATTTCTGGTCATGGATAAGCGTCCCATGTGCACAAAAATGATCATTTGCTGGCAATAGGCGGATTCACATAACTGGTCTGCTGACAGCACCTGATAGGTGTATGGGAGGGCCTGCTCAAGTTTATTCTGTTCAATGAGCTTGTTGATCAATTTCTCGGCTGCCAGCAGGTATTGCTGGTGGTAATATTGTTCTTCGACGACCAGCCATTCCTGTATCATTGAATCAGCAAAGTATCGGCCATGATAGAGCTCCACCGCGTTTTGCAGGCCTGAGAGCTGATCGGTGCTGGCATCGTGCATGAAGACATCCGTGTCCACTATGATGTGAGCGGCAGGATTCAGGCGGTACAGTTCCTGCCGGCGCGCAACAAAAAAGGGTTGGGCGCCGCGCGGCCGTTCTGGCTCCAGCACCTGGTTGAGCTGGTTGAATACCACCTTGAGGTTGTTGGCGGCAGTATCCGGTTGGGTATCGGGCCAGAGCATGGCCAGGACCTGGTCACGTGAGAGCCATTTGTCGCGGCTCGCCACCAGCAGCTGGAACAGTTGGCGCGCTTTCTCTCGTTTCCAATCCGTGTTGTCAATCACCTGGCTGCCACGCCAGACGGAAAACGCGCCAAAGGTTTGCACCCACAGGCTGTATCCTGGGTGGTAGGCAGGTTCATCTGCCGGATAATCACGCAGCAGCGAGGAAAGGTAGGGGGTTTCAATACCGTTCTCGCGCGCAGCCAGGAGCAATGGCAGGAGCAAGGAGCGGTCTTTCAAGCCCAGATAGGTTTCCTTTAACAGGAGGTAATCGTAGTGATGTTCACGTACCATGGGGATGAGTTTCTCAAGGTAGGAGAAGGCAGTGTTCTCGAAGTGTTGGTGCCAGGCGTTGATCGCCAACCACATGCGCACCACAGACAGGAGGTAGGAGTCCTTCAATGAAACTGCCATGGATTCTGCGGTGGTGAGTGATTGGTTAGCCTGTTCATAGTGCCCGGTAAGCACCTGTCCGGCGCCCAGCGATAGGTGGATCAACAGGCACATCCAGCGGTCACCGGCTTTCTGGGCGATTTCGAGTGCTTCATGTGCCATCTGGCGAGCTTCCTCAATACGATCGGAGTAGCCCAGGGCGCGGCATTTGCCCCACAACGGTTCAACGTGGATGCGGACGACATCGATTTTGTCAATGGCTTGCTGATAATAGTCCAGCGCCTGGTCAAATCCTTTGGTGTTCCAGGGATGGTGATAGCGCAGCTGCAGGGCATGCCCCAGGCGCATATAGCCAACAGATTGGACAAAGGTTGACTGGAGTTTTTCGCCGATGGAGATACCGCGGCGGGCATAGAATTCACATTTTTCGATATCTCCGATGGTGGCAAAAAAAAGCGACAACAACAGGGAGGCTTCACGGTGGAAGCGCTGCGGGCGGGTGAGATGGGCCGGCAGCTGCTGGTCGTTCTCGCGTTCAGACAGCAGTGCTATACCTTCGTGAATGCGGCCGGTGCGCAGCAGAATGCGTGCCTGGATCAGATCGGTTTCATCATCGAGTTCTCTGCGCAGCTGGCGCGCTTGCGAAAGCAGGCTTTCGGCACCGTCAGGGTTGCCGAGGTTTAGCTGGTTTTCCGCAGCCAACACCAGTAGATCGGCGTATTGCTGGGGGTTCTCTTTTGGGTTGAGCAGCTTGAGGGCATCCTGCAGCAGCTGGTCGGCATTCACCGGCCTGATGGTGTCCAGATAGACCTGCGCCTGACCGCGAAGCGCCAGGCTCACCCCATAGTCGTTATTGGCGCTGCGGTGCAGGCGTTCACTGGCGTGGTAGTATTCAAGGGCGGGGTCGAAATCGGTGCTGAGGCGGTATATCTCGCCCAGCAGATAATTGATATAGGCCAGGTTTTTGCGCAGGGGCTCCGGAATGGCTTGTATCCAATAACGCACGGTTTCCTGACGGCCGTCACGGATCATGCTTTCACCGATGTTCTCCAATACCTGGCTGATCTGGCGGTAATCACCGGCAGAAATCAAGTGGAAGAGAGCCTGCTCCCAATATTCGTGGGCGGTGAAGTAACTGGCGATCTTGCGGTGCAGTTCGAGGGCTTCATCGCTATTTTGCTGCAAACGGTTCAACAGAAATTCACGGAAGATCTGGTGATAGCGATAGACGCCTGGCCGCAATTCTTCGATGAACATGCCGGTGTTGTTCAATCTGCGCAAGATTTCGTCGCTCATATCACTGGTCAGCAGGAAATCACAGGTACTGCTGTCCAATCGCGAGAGGATGGAGGTGCGCAGTAAAAAACGCTGGGTGGCAGGATCAAGGCGGTTGAGGACTTCCTCCGCCAGATATTCAAACAGGGCGGCATGTGAATCACGCTGATTTTCGAGCACATCCAGAATGGTCATGCCGGGGTTGCTGCGCAGGGTCTGCCAGATCATCTGCAGGCCAATGGCCCAGCCTTCGGTCTTTTTGGCCAGGTGCTCAATTTCCTGCGGCGAGAGTTCCATGTGGTATTCCACGGAAAATAACTGGTGGATCTCATCACGCGTGAAGGCGAGTTCTTCTTTGCCGATTTCATAGACGGTGTCTTTCACCCGCCAGCTGTTGAGCGAGGGCAGCTGGATGGGGTGACGGCTGGCGAGGACCAGGTGCAGGTTGGGCGGCAGGTTCTCCGCCAGCCAGTTGACCATCTGGGTGATTTCTGTGATGTCGCGCACGCGGTGGAAGTCATCCAGGATCAGCAGAGCGGGGGTGGTGATGTGGGTGGCAGCGGCGTTGACCAGCGCGATCAGGGCTTCCATCTGGGTGGCATCGGGCATATCGAGAATGCGCAGGGCTTCATCGCCGATGCCTTCTTTGTGCTGATTAAAGGCGGTGAAGAGCTTGGCGAGGAACAAGGTCGGGTCGCGATCAGTACCGGAGATGGTGAACCAGTGGACGGGGGTGGGCTGGGTATGGACGAAGGAGATGATGGCGGTGCTTTTGCCATACCCGGTGCCGGCCTGTACCATGGTTAACGGATAGGTGAGAGAGGTTCTTAATAAGGAAGAAACACGCTCGCGTATGAGGACATGGCTGGGCTGGGCGGGCGGGTTGACCTGGCTTAGGATGATGAGGTTGCGAATTGACATGGTGGTTGAGGGGTCTGCAGGTTCGTTAATCGGCGGGTGAGGTCGGGCAGACTGGGGTTAATTATACCGGACAAGGGGGTGGGAATGGCGGTTCAGTGGCGGGGCTGGTCGAGTCCATAAATCTGCTGGTAATCATAGATGGATGCCTGTACCACCTCATGGGCAAACTCGGCGTTGTAGACCTGGTTGACGTAGGTGTGTTCTTCTTCGCCTTCGATCATTTTGTAGGTTTTGAAATAATGTGTCAGGCGTTCGATCAACACATGCGGCAGGTGTTCAATGTCATCGATATCTGCCCACACCAGGTCATTGGCGAGCACCGCGACGATCTTGTCATCGGCTTCACCGTGATCGACCAGTTGGATGCCGCCGATGACCTTGGCGGTGAGCAGGATCTCAGCGCGGTTGATAGGGCGTTCGGAGATGACACAAATATCAAGCGGGTCGCCATCGGCTTTGTCGACGACGGGGTTGAGGGCTGCCACGCGCGGGCCGCAATAGGTGCGCGGGATAAAGCCATACAAGGTGGGGGGCAGCGAGGAGGCGCGCTGGGGGCGGTCGACGCGTACATAGCCGGTGATCTTGTCGATCTCGAATTTGACCGAGTCAAAGGTGGTGATCTCGATATAGGCGGTGACCAGTTCAGGCGGTTTGGGTCCGCATTCCAGACCGTGCCAGGGGTGCGGCCGCCAGTAGTAAAAGGCATTGGGAAACATGGGTGTCCTCCTCAGTGGGAAAAATTCCTGCCTTGATTATACGGTTTTTGGCGGGATTTGGCATGGTTCATTGTGTTATTGGTTTGGGAGCAGTGATTTTTAGAAGCGCTTGACCGTCCACGGCGCTGACGGTATAATAAAGCGTTCAAACCAATGGCCCATTAGCTCAATTGGCAGAGCAGCTGACTCTTAATCAGCGTGTTATAGGTTCGAGTCCTATATGGGTCACACTATATGTGGCGGTCGCAAGGCCGCCACATTTGTTTTTTGGCTCTGTGAACACGTAAAATAAGCGCGTGTCACACTCGCAGAGGGGAAGGGTTACATTCCCACGTGGGAATGATGTGTATTTCCCGATTGTCAAGGTCCCAAAAACTGTACCAATCACAGCACACCAGCAGATGATATTGCTGCTTTGAAACGAAAAGTATCGCCTCTCATACCCGCAGGGGGCAAAATTCCCTCGAGGGAAAAATTTCCATTATAATCAGCAATGTCACTATATTCCTTCCCGGCAATCTACGGGGCACAACCAGGCAGGAGCGATTATGCAGGATTACGTTGGAAAACAAATCGACCGGTACCGGGTGACCACACGCCTCGGTGTGGGTGGCATGGCCATCGTCTACAGTGCCTATGACACCCGTCTCGAGCGTGAGGTGGCCCTCAAGTTGATCCGCACCGAATCAATCCCGGCGGACCAGCATGATCGATTGCTCA
>CAYMNB010000075.1:0-10040 GCA_964391725.1 uncultured Anaerolineaceae bacterium
CCACGCGCCAAATGTTCAAAGCCTGCAACGGAAATGCCAGCTTGTTCCGCCTCTGGTTCATCTTCCTCGGTCAGCGATGCCGCGGAACGGATCAAGTCACCGAAGTCATACAGCACACAGCCCGGCATCACAGTATCCAGATCGATGACACACAGGCTTTTTCCGCTGCGCTCATCCAGCAGCACGTTATTGATCTTGGTGTCATTGTGCGTCACCCGCCGAGGCAGCTTACCTGATGCCAGGTCATCCACAGCGCTTCCACAATCGTTGGCGCGTGCCAGCATAAACTGGATCTCCGCCTGCACAACTCCCGCGCGCTGCACCGGGTCAGTACTGACGACCTGTTCAAATTGCTTCAAGCGCTTTGGCGTATCGTGAAAATCTGGAATGGTTTCATGCAGTTGTGATACAGGGAAATCGTCTAATTGCGCCAGAAATCTTCCGAATGCCCACCCGGCCTCATACATCACCTGTGGATGTTCACCGGTTTCATACGTCACCGTGCCTGAGATCAAACGGCAGGCGCGCCAATAGTTTCCATCTTCGTCGATCACAAAGTTCGCGCCATTCCTTGCCGGCACAATCGTCAGCACTTCGCGGCCGACATCCCCGCCCGCTTCTTTGACCTTGCCTGCAATGTGGCCGGTGACTGACACCATATTTTCCATTACCTGCCATGGTTTGGTGAACACGCGTTCGTTGATACGCTGGATAACATAGGCATATTCCACGCCAGTGGGTGTGATGGTCTCAACCCGAAACGTGTCATTAATATGGCCATGACCAAAGGGTTGTACCTTCGTCACTTGTCCCTCAAAGGTAAACAACTGACATATCTCGAAAAGTTTGACTTGGTTATTCATGAGCACACCATTCGCAGCTTGTGGCTTCATTATAGCAACACAATCGGCCTGTCAGTATTCGAAAAGTAAAAAACCATTTTCATAAGGGGCAGAGGGCGACAACCCTGGTTTGACGCTGGTTTCGACGTCACGTATAATAAATTACCATCGACAATAGGAAAGCACAAAGGATACTGGGGATGGTGATAGATTCATCATCAACCCAAAGAAGTATCCACTGCGGATACAATAAAAAAAGAAATCAATCTACCGATCGCTTTACATGAAAAAATCAAGCGATTGAACCCTAACAAGCCAGGGAGGTCATCTTGTCAAGCCACGCCATCTTGATCACCATACTAACGACAGGTTTCATTATCACCGCCCTGTTTGTACTGTTGGCGCGCCGCCTCATCTGGACAATATCTGCCATTGGTTTCGGCAGTGTCATCCTGGCGATCATTTTCTTTCTCTTCGACGCGCCCATCGCCGGTGCGTTTGAACTGAGCGTGGGCGCTGGTCTGGTCAGTGTGCTCTTCATTATTGGATCAAGTCTGGCAAAAAACACAGGAGATGCCCCCAATGAAGATCAAACGTAGCAGCCTGATCATCGCCTGTCTGGTGGTGTTGCTGTTGTTCGCCGGCTGGTTCGCCTACCGCACCCTCAACAACGAACTCACACCGCCCGTCGAAACCGGTTTCCGTGATTGGTTCTGGCAGGTGCGCCGCTTTGACCTGCTGGCGCAGGTGGTGTTAATTTTCGCAGGCACACTGGGCATTGCCGCTCTGCTTCCCATGGAGGACTACGAACAGGATGGTTGATCTTATGCTGCCGGATTGGACGATTGCTTATGTCCACCTGTGTATCTTACTGGTCTTTGCGATCGGTATGCTGTGTTTCTTCGTGCGCCGCTCTTACATCCGTCAGATTGTGGGGCTTAAATTGATGCTGCAAAGCGTCACCCTCGGCCTGGTCATCACCGGCTGGCAATATCAAGATCATTATCTGGCGCAATCCATGGTTATCACCGCCCTCATCATCGAAGCCATTGTCATTGGCCTTGCCCTTACCCTGATCATCCAAATCGCAAAACACCCCCACAATGAAACCATCACTTCTCAGGGTAATAGAATATCAGCGCAGGAGGAAAATGACTGATCCCTCCTCCATCATCCTGCTGCTGTTGATGGGCATCCCACTGCTGTTTGGCGGTGTGTTCGTGTTTTTGGGGCAAACCACCCTGCGTAGATTCTTCTATGTCCTGTTGGCCATCCACAGCGCAGGCTTACTCTCTCTTTTAATGCTGGGTGACCACGACTTTTCCACCACACTGGTGTTTTTCAATGAAGCCATCACCTTCAGCATCACCGCCACCCCCACCATCCTGTTCATTCTATGTCTGGCGGGATTGTGGCTGCTGGCATGGCAGCACCGCCTTCCTCTGGCATTTTTTCCAGCGCGGGTGCATGCCATCTTCATCAGCGTAGCGCTTTCTGCCGGATGCCTGGCCTTCTACAGCGGACAGTTCATGATGCGTTACATCGCCCTCGAGGTGGTCGGTTTGCTGGTGGCATTGACCGCAATTGTATCTTTTGCCAACTTGATTCCGTTTGGCGTAATTTTCCTGATCCTGCGTCTGGGCGACTTGAGTATGCTGGCAGCCATCCTGATCCTCTATCAACCTGCCCGTACCCTTGACATTAACACCATGATCACGCAAGCCGCTCAAATGCCATTCAACAGCCAGGCATGGGTGCTGGCGGGTTTCCTGTTTGCCGTGATCGTTAAAGTAGCGCTGTTCCCGATGGGCGGCTGGCTGCAGATTGCCCGCGAGAATAAGCAATTCATCACCATCTGGATCAGCGCCATCCTGATGCCTGCCATGGGCTATTATCTGCTGTATCGCATCGCCCCCATCTTTCAATACCAATCAGTGTTTCAAATTGTCACACTGGTACTGGCAAGCGCCATGTTGCTTGCCATCATGCTGGTTAGCTACCTGCGCGTGATCCCTTTTTCGCCTTTTATGCTGCTCAACGGTGTGTTAAGCGCCATGGCAATCTTGCTGGCAGCATACCTTATTCCTGATCTGTTAGCTCTCTATCTGTTTATCGCATTGGCAGCCAGGATTGTGCTGCTGTATCAAGAACGGGTGCAGGTTTCTTTGCCCCCTCTGGGCAGTGCTTTGTTATTACTGGCCCTCAACACAGCCTTTCTGCTCGCAGGCTGCCAGCAGCTGCCGATGCCAGCCATCATCGCCTGGATGGCGTTAACGGTGCTGGCGAGTGCCTGGTTATACTTGATGGGAAAACGTGATCTTACTGCAAAGACCTTGCAGCAAGTCCTTGTCCACCCCGAAGAACGCCTACCACTCACATTATTTACCTACGAGATAGCAGCCTGGCTCTATCATCAACTGGAGATCGGGGTCTTTCATGATGGGCTGGTGAAAGTGCGCGATGGATTTCTTCAGGCCGCTGATTGGGTCTACACCAATATTGAAGGCGGTATGGAGAAAATCTGGACAAAATTGGGCAGCGGGCTGATCAGGATCTCAAAATCAGCCCTGCGACAGGAAGAACAGGTCAGCCACAAAGCCAATGAGGGTATTCAAACGGCGCTTCGTTCGATCGATAAGCAGGAAATTCAAGCAGCAGCCAAAGAAATCCGCTGGGATCTCATCTGGATACCAGTGGTGCTGGTTGTGATTCTGGTATATTTGATGATGGGTTAAGGAGTAAATGATGAATACTTATGCTTATTTGCTATCTGGAATCACCCTGTTACCGGTATTGGGGGTCATTATCCTGATCCTCTGGAAAAAAGCTACCAAAACCCAGGCCGCCATTCTTGGCATCATCAGCGAAAGCTGCGCTTTGATCATCCCCATCATCCTGCTCTCAGAATTGCGTGCCGGGCGGTCGGTAGTTTTCTCCCTGCCCTGGATTCCCAACATGGGCATATCATTCAGCCTCGAACTTAACTGGCTTTCATTGATTTTTCTCATCACCGAAGTGCTTGTCACCCTGGCTGCCATGATCTATTCGCTGGGCGACAAAGACGGTGAAAAAAGAAGCCATTATTATTATGCCCTACTGCTGCTGTTCAGCCTGGGCATGTCTGGCACCACGCTGGCGGATGATGTCTTTCTGTTCTACATTTTCTGGGAATTGATGTTGATCGCTTCCTGTCTGCTCATCATCAGCTGGGGGCACGGCGAAAATCGTTTGCGGGTGGCATTAAAGTATTTCATCATCACCCACATCGGCTCATTGATGGTGCTGGTGTGCCTGATTCTGTTGTATGTCAATTTCGGTACTGCCAGCCTCTCCGCACTGACCGTGCAGGCAGCATCCCTGCCAGCACAGACACAAGTGTTCATGATCATCTTCTTCCTGATCGGATTCTGTATCAAAATGGCCATTTTCCCTGTGCATCTGTGGCTGCCGGATGCCCACACCGTTGCGCCCATGCCGGTCACCATCATTCTTGCCGCTGCCATGCTCTCCATGGGCACCTATGGTGTCCTGCGCTTTCCGGTGGCGTTGTTCTCACTCGAAGCCATGCAGCCGTTTGCCCTGTGGATGATGATCGCCGGTCTGATCTCTGAGGTGTATGGAGCCCTGATGGCGCTGGCAGAAAAAGACATCAAACGCATCATCGCTTATAGTTCCGTCAGCCAGATGGGCTACATACTGTTCGGCCTCGGTTCTCTGACCCATGATGGCATGGTGGGCAGCATCATGCATGTCATCTACCATGCCATTGTCAAAGCGCTGCTGTTCATGGTGGTGGGCATCCTGCTGGCTGCCGCCCACGAACGAAACATTGACAAGATCGGCGGACTGGCAAAAAAAATGCCAGTCATCACCGTTTGTGCTGCCATTGGCGTCCTCGGCATCTCCGGTATGCCCCCATTGGGTATCTTCAACAGTGAATGGATGATCTTTGCCGGTGGTTTCGACTCCGGTTTTCCCATCGTACTGACCGTGATCACCCTCCTGGGATCAATCCTCACCGTCATCTATTCCCTGCGCTTCTTTGGCAAGATATTCTTTGGTGATACCAAACCTGAAAAAGTCGACACAAACATCTCCAAAGCCCTGTTGATCTCAACTGTAGCGGTCACCGTCTTTTTGATTATCGAAGGCCTCACACCCGGCCCCCTGCTGACATGGTCAGAGCTTGGCCTTGTGTCCATTCTGGGGGGGCTGCCATAATGGAAGGAAATATCGCCGTCATCCTGCCGATTGCCATTTTGATGGGTGGGGCCTTTACGATCTATGTGCTCACCCGCGCCCTGCGATTGAGCAATAAAATCGAAGCCTTGCTGGCGATCCTGGTCCTGGCGGGTGCTCTGGCAGCATTATTAAACCTTGTGCAGCCACTTATTGATCTCACGAACATCAATGACCTTTTTTACGGCATCAGGCAGCCGGGAGGGATCCTGTTTTATCCCAACATCGTTGGTGTGTATATCGGCGGGATTGCCTGTTTCATCTGCCTGTTCATCTGTGCTTATTCCGGTGAATACCTCTCGCGTGACCCGCGTTATTTACTCTTTTACCCCCTTATCTTGTTGACCATAGCCGGTTTGGTGAGTATGTTTTTTGCTGCAGATATTTTTCACTTGTTCTTGATGGCAGAATTGACCACTATCACCGGCAGCGCGCTGATTGCCTTCCGCTTTACCAAAGAAGAAGCCGTAAAAGCCGGGTTCAAATATCTCGTGATGAGCAGCCTGGGCACCATGACCATGATGCTGGGCATCTACTACATCTACCGTGGCACCGGCAGCCTGTACCTGACAGAGATTGCCAGCATGACCAACGATTTCACCCGCATAGGGGCGGCGTGTTTTCTGGTTGGTTTCAGCATCAAAGCCGGGGTCGTACCGCTGCACACCTGGGTGCCGGATGTCTATCACCACGCGCCCAGCGCTGTCAGCGGCTTGTTCGCCGGCATCACTTCCAAAAGCATGTTATTCATCATGCCAATGATCATCCTTCAGCTTGGCATGACAGCACAGGAATTAGGGTTGTATCTGATGGTATTCGCCTCCTTCAATATGCTGGTTGGCGTCATCCGCATGCTGACCCAGCAGCAGCTGCGCCGCTTTCTTTCCTACTCCTCCATCGCCCAAACCGGTTACCTGATGTTTACCCTGGGCATTGGTTTCTATTACCAATTACCCAGTGCATACGCGGCTGGTCTCTACCTGTTATCGATCATTGCGTTTATGAAATGCCTGGCTTTCCTCACCGCCGGTAACTATGAATACCGCTTCGGCACAGGTGATATCAATCAATTGATGGGCGCTAACCGGCTGGTCCCACTGAACGCTTTTGCTTTCAGCACTGCCCTGGCAGGATTGTCAGGCATTCCTTTGCTGGCAGGGTTTACCGGCAAGTGGCTGATATTCGCAGCAGCCCTGACCGCTGGAGACGCCTTCGCCATCGCCGGGTTGGTAGTATTCCTGGTGTGCACCGTGATTGGATCGATCGGGTACCTGCCCATGCTGGTCAAACAATACCAGAGATCACGAGCCAACCTGAAATCATTAGAAAAGAATCAACTAACGGTCACTTCTACCCTGTGGATTGGGGTGCCTGTGGTAGTCTTAACGCTGATCGTAATCGTAACCGGGGTATTCCCCACACCCTGGATCAACCTGATTGAGAATGTAGTAAGGTTAGTGGCGGCTGTATGATCAAACCCCTGTTACTTAGCCCACCATTGGTATTTCTATTTTTTTTGATTCTGGCAACCGCCAGTTATTTTGTCATTTTACGGTTTTCTGCCAAAGGTAAAGACCACCCGGGCAAATACATGCCCTACGCAAGCGGCCAGATATTCCCGGAAACTGAAGTGCAGCTCTCCTACCAGGCATTTTTCCGCATCGGTCTGCTTTTTGGTATTCTACATGTCGCCGCCCTGGTTATCTCCATCATGCCGCTGGATTGGGCATCCCACCGTGTGGGTCTGTTGTATTTATTAGGTATTTCCATCAGTGCCTATGTATTGGCAAAACCGGAGTCGAAATCATGAAGGGCAGAACCAGGCTAAGACAAACCATCAATTCCATCTATCGTTGGGCGCAAAAGAACTCGCTGTGGGTCATCCACTACAACAGCGGTGGCTGCAACGGCTGCGATATTGAGATCCTTGACCTGCTCACCCCGCGTTATGATGTCGAACGCCTTGGCATCCTCGCCGAAGGTTCACCGCGCCACGCTGATGTTTTGCTGTGCACTGGTCCGGTTACCCGCCAGAGCAAAGAAGGCCTCCTTCAGATCTATTCACAGATGCCTTCCCCCAAATGGGTGGTAGCGGTCGGCAGTTGCAGTATCACCGGCGGCGTTTTCCAGGGCAGCCCCACTGTGTTGGGCGGGATTGATAAAGTGGTGCCGGTTGATCTTTATGTGCCAGGTTGCGCCACCCGCCCCGAAGCCATCATTGCAGCCTTCGTTCAGTTACAAGAAAGGATCGCCCATGGCAAATAAACTAATGCCCGAAGACTTCCTGCGTTGTGTCTCTGCGCACACCCAACAACCCTGTGAATTGACAGGTCACATCATAAACGAAACCGCCATCACCATCGCAGCGGATGATCTGCATGACATCGTTGCCGCCTTGATGGAGGAGCTGAACCTCACCCACCTTTCCGCCATCACCGCCCAGCAACGAGAGGACCATCCAGATGAAATCCAGGTGATGTATCACTTCTGGCAAGGCGGTGGTTACACCCTCATCGTCTGGCTTCCCGCTGCTGAGCCGGTGCTAACTTCCCTCATGGATATCATCATTGGTGCGGATTTTTATGAACGCGAAGTCGCCGAGATGTATGGCATCACCATCACCAACCGGGAAGAAACACCGCCTCTTTTACTGCCCGATGATTGGGACGAGGGGCCGCCTATGCGGCGGAAGGAGAAATCTGTATGAAAGAAAAGATCACCATCCCCATCGGCCCGCAGCATCCGCTGCTAAAAGAACCGATCTCCCTGCGCATTGATGCTTCTGGCGAAGAGGTGCTGGGCGGTACTTTACGCCTTGGCTACGTCCATCGCGGCATTGAGAAACTTGCTGAGAGCCGCACCTACACCCAAAATATCCCCTTGATCGAACGCATATGCGGTATCTGCTCGCATGTGCATACCACCACTTTCTGTTATGCCGTAGAAGCCCTGTTGGGCATCGAAATACCCCCCCGCGCACAGTATATCCGTGCGTTGCTATGTGAACTGGAACGCATTCACAGCCACCTGTTATGGCTGGGCGTTCTCGCCAAACATGTCGGCTTAGAAACGGTCTTTATGCACTCATGGCATGACCGTGAACTGGTGCTGGATATTATGGAAGAACTGTCCGGCGGACGCGTCTCGCATGGCATTAATCAGATCGGTGGAGTGCGTTTTGATGTAGACGCAGAACACCATCCCATGATGGCGGACAAAATGCAAAAATTGCATGAACGCATCACACAGTTCATGCAGATATTTGAGCGCGAGCCCAGCATCAAAGCCAGAACCCACGGCGTCGCTCCATTATCAGCAGACCTCATTCGGCAATATGGGCTGGCCGGTCCGGTCGCGCGTGCCTCAGGTGTGGATGTCGATATGCGCCGCGATGACCCCCTGCCACCTTACGACCGGCTCGATATCAGTGTGATTACCCATCCTGATGGAGATGCCTGGTCAAGGACCTATGTACGTATTTATGAAATCTATGAAAGCCTGCTGCTGTGTGAAAAAATCCTACAGGCCATCCCTGAAGGGAATATCAGTGTGCGTGCCCGCCGCAAAGTCCCCGCTGGCGAAGTGGTCGTGCGTTCTGAGGCACCACGTGGTGAGGTGGTCTATTACCTGCGCTCCAACGGCACCGAGTACCCTGCGAGGTTGAAAATCAGAACGCCAACCCTGCCCGCCCTTGCCATCATGCCCATGCAGTTGGCGCAAATCCATGTCGCTGATATTCCGGTGGTTTTGGCGGGTGTTGACCTATGCATCGCCTGCGCGGATCGTTAAGGAGCAGCGCCTGTGTTCGAAGTTCTTTTCTACTTACTGATTTTCCCGGGCTTTCTGTTCCTGTACCTGTGCAGCTGGCTGTTTGAGTTCCTTGACCGCAAACTGCTGGCACGTTTTCAGCGCCGCATCGGCCCGCCCTGGTACCAGCCGCTGGCAGATCTCATTAAATTGTTCAGCAAAGAAGACCTGATGCCACAAGGTGCTAACGAGGTGGTGGCAATCGCTCTGCCTATCGTGTCGCTATGCGCGGTGTTGACCGCCGGCATCTATGTGCCGGTGGCAGGTTTCAGCCCTGAATCCTTTGAAGGTGATCTGATCATTGTCTTGTTCCTGCTCAGCATCCCTACGCTCGCCTATTATCTCGCTGGCGTCACATCGGTGGGTATCTACAGCCTGTTAGGAGGAGCGCGTTCTTTGTTGCAATTCTTCTCCTACGAAGTTCCGTTGTTGATCGCCCTGAGCGGCCCGGCAGTGCTGGCCGGTTCCTGGTCCATCCAAGAGATCATCGCCCGCCAATCTGAAACCGGCGCTTTCCTTCTGTTCCAGCCTTTGGGTTTTCTGCTGGCCATGATCGGCTTGATCGGCAAACTGAAGCGCGATCCGCTTGACATCCCCAAAGCCAAATCAGAGGTGGTGGCTGGCTCATTGACAGAATTCACCGGGGTCAAGCTGGGCTTCTGGCATCTGGTGATGAATATTCAAGCGGTGGTTGGGATTTTCCTCATCATTAACCTGTACATTGGCTGGACCAGCGCTGGGAATCCCCTGCTCAACATAAGCATTTTCCTCATCCAATGGCTGGCCATGATCCTTTTACTGAGCACCGCCAGCGCCGTATTTGCCCGCCTGCGTATCGATCAATTGGCGGGCCTGGGCTGGAAAATTCTTGTGCCGCTTTCTCTGTTACAATTAACGGTAGTGATTTTAATGGGAGTCTGATGTGGACTGGTTCAGAAGAAATACCGGATTACTGCCAGCGCTTATAGCTGCTTTGATGAAGAAACCTGACACGGTTTCTTATCCCTTCACGCCGCTGGAATTGCCGCAGGGCTTCCGCGGTGCGATCATCATTGACCCCGAAAAGTGCACCGGCTGCGCTCTTTGCGTCAGAGATTGTCCTGCCAACGCGCTTGAATTGTTCCGTGAAAGCCGTGAGAATTTCCGTCTGAT
>CAYMNB010000076.1:0-9297 GCA_964391725.1 uncultured Anaerolineaceae bacterium
TTGAATTCACTCACTTCCAGCGATTGGATGGACCAGTTGGCGGCGCCCGCCACTTTCAGGACCAGTTCATCGCTGACCACACTGCCCACTTCGAGATCGTTGCTGCCGTTACAGATGATGGTGATCTTGTCGCCGTTGAGTTCTTCCATGCTGGCGCGGATGGCGCCAGAGAGCTGCAGCTCTGACAGTTCAGGCAGGGTCAAATAGATTTGCGGGGTTTTGGTGGGGATCAGCCCGGTGAACCAGCCCTTTTTGGGGCGGATGATCAACCGGTCGCCTACCACGATGGTTTCCAGCCGGTCGAGGTATTCCTGTTCGGCTTCGATGACCAGCGAGGGGGTTTCGCCCTGTTCAAAATGCAGCATACCGAAACCGTCAATTTCAACCGTACTGACTGCGGTGATTGTGCGGGTTTCTTCAACCACAATGCCGGAGCCGCGTTCAATATTAAAACTCAGCGCCTGCTGCAAGCCGTTCAAAGAACAGAAGCAGGCTGTGCTCAATACCGCCATGGCGGTTGCCAATAAAACTAAGATATGTTTTTTCATCTCATCAGACCTTTCATTCAATACATTTTCTTTTCGTTTCTACTATTGAATACGCATTCTTTCAGATTGGGTTGCACATTGCGGCTGGGATGTTACAATAATCTGGACTTTCACCTGCCAGGAATGGTTGCCCATGCGCATATTGACCGCCATCAAACAAGTACCTGAAACCAGCAACGTTACCATGGATGCTGAGACTGGCACCATGCAACGCAGCGGACTGGAGGCGATCATCAACCCGCTTGACCTGTATGCCATCGAAACCTCCCTGCGCATGAAGGAAACCTGTGGCGGCAGCGTCACCGTGATCACGATGGGGCCGCCCAAAGCAGACCAGGCTTTGCGCGAAGCGGTGGCGATGGGCTGTGATGATGCCGTGCTGCTGTCTGATCGCCGCTTTGGCGGGGCGGACACCTGGGCAACCGCCTACACGCTGGCACAGGCGGTGCGTGCCCTGGGAGGATTTGACCTGATTGTGTGCGGCGAACGCGCCACGGATGGCGATACCGGACAGGTGGGACCAAGCCTGGCGGCGCTGCTGGATATCAACCTGGCAACCTATGTCAGCCACGTTCAATCAATGCAAGATGGGCGTTTGCGCGTGGAACGATTGACAGAAGAGGGGCGTCAGGTACTGGCGCTGCCGATGCCAGCGCTGCTGACCGTGATTAAAGAGATCGCTTCGCCGCGCCTGCCCACACTGGACGGGATGAAACGCGCGCGGCGTATGCATATGCCTGTGTGGAAACCGGAAGACATCCATGCCGATCCTGCCAAAATCGGCTTGCATGGCTCGCCCACCCGTGTGGTCAAGATCGCCAGTCCCAAAATAACTCGGCAGAGCGAACGTATTGATGCCGCCACAGCCGAAGACATCGACCGCGCAGCCGCGCGCTTCTGGCAGTATCTGCAGGAACATGACCTGACCGGGGGCAGTCATGACTGAGGCAGTGTGGGTACTGGCTGAATGCGGGCAGGATGGGGGGTTGTCCCCGGTTTCGTTTGAGCTGCTTGCCTGGGGGCGCGGGCTTGCAGATGACCTCAAAGGTTCACTGACCGCGGTGGTACTCACTGCAAATGACGATGAGGGGCAATGGCAGCGTTTGATCGCGCAGGGAGCAGACCGCGTGATCGTGGTGCAGGCGCCAGCACTGGCGGTGTTCCGCCCGCGACCGTATGCGCAGGCACTGGCGCATCTGGTGTGCACGCATCAACCGCAGGTATTTTTGGCGGCGGCCACCACCACCGGACGCACGGTGATGCCGTATCTGTCGATGCTGGTGGATGCCGGATTGACCGCTGACTGCACCGGACTGGCCATTGAAGCGGAGAGCGGGCTGCTGCTGCAGACACGTCCTGCTATCGGCGGCAACATCATGGCCACCATCAAGACCCCCACGGCGCGCCCGCAGATGGCGACCGTGCGCCCGCGTTCGCGCAAAGCCCTTGCGCCAGACAGCGCGCGAAAGGGCGAGGTTGTATATGCTGACGTACCGCCAACATTGCTGGCGACGGATGTAGAGCAGGTTGATTTTGTCCCCCACACAGCGCAGGACGCCATCGAAGCCGCCGAGGTGGTGGTGGCGGGCGGACGTGCGCTGAAATCCACGGAGAATTTTGTGCTGCTGAAACAGCTGGCAGAGCGTTTGGGCGGCACGGTGGCGGCATCACGCGTGCCGGTCGATTACGGCTGGCAGCCCTATCCGCGGCAGGTGGGTTTGAGCGGCAAGACCATCTCGCCGCGCCTGTATATCGCCTGCGGCATCAGCGGCGCCATCCAGCACCTGGCGGGTATCCAGACCGCTGACCATATCATTGCCATCAACAAAGACCCCGACGCGCAGATCTTCCAGGTGGCGGATCTGGGCATTGTGGGTGATTTGTTTGACATTTTACCAATTATTCTCGAATACCAAACACAACATAAAACGGAGGAAACCTATGAGTAGCTTATTTGAACGGCTTGGCATTCAGACCTATTGTTTTCGGGTGTTTCAAACCCAAGAGGAATTATTCGATGCCCTGAAGGCTTGCGGCGTGCGGCGTATGGAGTTGTGGCCCGGCCATTACAACCCGGCAGAACGCGACGACCACCGTGATTTTCTGCTGCGCTGCGCCAACGAGGGCATTCTGGTATCGACCTTCGGCGTGATCGGCTTTTCGGATGAGGCGGTGGCGCGCAAAACCTTTGCCTTCGCGCAGGCAGCCGGTTTTGACACCATCAACGTCGATTTCACCGTCGAGCAGATCCCGCTGGTGGAGGAACTGTGTGAAGAATACGGCAAGCGTGTGATGGTGCACAACCATGGGCGCAAACACCGCTGGGGACCGATCACGGAATTGCAGAAGTTATTCCAGGCGACTTCCCCCAATATCGGTTTGTGTCTGGATACCGCCTGGATGCAGGACAGCGGCGAGGATCCGGTGCAGGTAGCCAAGCATTTTGCCGACCGCCTGTATGGTGTGCACATCAAAGATTTCATCTTTGACCGCGCCGGCAAACCCGAAGACGTGATTGTAGGCAGCGGAAACCTTGACCTGCCTGCCTTGATGGGTTTTCTGCATGAGAGCGATTTTGCGGGCACGCTCACGCTGGAATACGAGGGCGACTACAGCGACCCGATCCCAGCCACACGCCAGTGTGTGGAGGCGGTTAAAGCGGTTTGTGACAGGTTGTAACCCCTGGCAGAACATATAGGTCACAGGCGCTATGGCACCTGTGACCATTTTCTTTAATTATGAGTTTTAATGTACAATTAAGCCATTGATTGCACAGAAAATCTGGAAACCATGGCTGTCAGACCTTCTCCTCGCTTATTGATTGTGATCCATAACGATGAAACCCTGCGGATGATCGGCAAACCGTCGCTCGAATCCGCTGGCTATGACCTGCTGATTTGCGCGACGCCAGACGAAGCCCTGGCGCACGCCGTTGCCTTTCAACCGCATGTGATGCTGCTTGACCACGATATGGCTGGCTTGAGCGGGCGTGACCTGATGCTGGCGCTGCGCGCCGAAGGCATTCAGGCGCCTGCTGTGGAGCTGATGTCGAAGGGCGATCCGGAAGATATTGTGCAATCCTACCGCGTGGGCGTGCAGGAAGTAATCCTGAAACCTTTCCGCGAGACGGAATTATTTACCGTGATAGAACAGGTCATGGATGAGGTGCGTGAAGACAGCGAGCGTGAAGCGCTGGCGGAGCAGCTGCGCGAAGCCAACTACCGACTGGAGCTGACCGCGCGTGAAATGAAGGCGCTGGTCGATATCCAGAATGTCCTGCATACCAGCCGCTCAGAGTTTGATGCCGTTGAACAGGTGCTTGCTATTTTGATGACTGCCACCGACAGCCACCGCGGGTGGGTGGTGCTGGAAAGTTTTGAGACGCAGCAGTTTCTGTTGGCAGCCAGCCGCAACATGCCGCAGAGTGTAACCGCCGCGCTGCACAAGCAGTGGATGGACAAACTCAGCGCCAGGGTGTTTGAAAGTGGCGAGGCCTGGGTGGCTGGCGAAAGTGACCTGCAGGCTGTCAATCTGGAACGGCTGGGTGCACTGGTGATGGTGACGCCTATCAAGGTGCAAAACCGCCTGATCGGCACGATAGCGCTGGCAAAACGCGGCAAGATCGACTACAGCAAGAACATGCACCAGTTGGTGCAGACCGCCTGTCATTTTACGGCGATGTTTCTGCTCTCTAACCGCCTGTTCAGCGGGCTGCGCGCGCGTGATCAACAGATAGAACAAACGCGCAATGAGGCCCGCGAGGCGCTCAGCGCACAGTTGCTGCCGTTGATACAGGACAGCATCATCGCCTTGAGCCATTTTTCGGCGGCGCGCATGCTGACTTTGAACCAGTATGAACGAGGCGCGGTGAAAAATGTGCGTTTTGCGCTGCAGCGCATGCGCACCCTGCTCGGTAAAAAATAATCTTCCTTCATTGTCTGGCATAGGAATTGCATCAGAATGGTTGACAGCGCTTTGGCTGGTTGAGATTCATGGAGTGTGTTTGTTTGTTGTTTTTTTGCCACTTATGCTATATTGGATTCACCGAGGCAGATTGCTGCCGTCTTTCTGGCAACAAGAAATAAACACCTGAACGTTCAGGAGAAGTAGAATGAAGAAAAAAATGCGAAAAATTTCACTGTTAACTATAATCGTTGTGCTGGCTGGTTTGCTGCTGCTGGGCGGCTGCAACCGCCCCAAGACCACCGAACCGGTGGTGATGCCCACCCTGGCCATTCCGATCGCCACGCTGGACATTACCGACACCGCTGAGGAAGAGGCTGAGGTAGACAACGGCATCGAGATTATCGAAGAGGTGGAAGAACCCGAGGGCGAAGAAACCGAAGAAGAAGCTGAAGTGCCGGTGGAAGAAGTAACCCCCGAACCTGAGCCAACTGAAGTAACCATTCCCGAGATCACCCGCCCCGAGAGCTACACGCTGCAAGCAGATGAATTCCCTTATTGCATCGCGCGCCGCTTTGATGTGAATATCACCAGCCTGCTGGCTCTCAACGGCTTGAGCACAAATTCTGTGCTTTCTCCGGGTGCCGTGTTGAAGATTCCGCAGGACAGCGTCTGGAATACAGCAGCGCACGGTGCACGTGCCCTGCGCGCGCATCCCGCTACCTACACCGTCAGCTGGAACGACAACATCTACAAAGTGGCCTGCTACTACGGCGATGTGTCACCTGAGCAGATCATCGCTGCCAACGACCTGGTAGCCCCGTATGTAATCAGCCAGGGGCAGGTGCTGCAAATTCCTTGATACGTAAGTCTTTTTCATTTTGACCTCCTTTTCTTATAAAAGACCGGCGCAGTGCCGGTCTTTTGTCGTTTTCGTGGTTCTTGTGAAGGGGTTAGAAGGTCAGCAGGCGGAAGGCCGCCTGAATCTGGCGATGGTGGCGGATATTTTCAAGGAAGGTGCGCCGCAGAGGTGAACCTTCGGGGATGAGGTCATGCTTGCGCATCATCTCTTCATGGGCGCGGCGGATGAAGGGCAGGGCGTCGTTACGGCGTCCGCGGGCGATGAGAGCCTGCCCCATGCGGTAAAGGATCCACTCACCGGTGATTTCAGAGGCATTCGTATAGCCGTAATCTTCGTAAATGGACACCGACAGTTCGGCGGTTGCCAGTGATTGATCGAGATGGTATTGGCGGCGCTCTTTTTCTTCGTCACTGAGGTTCTTTTTACCCCCCAGCAAGGCTGCCAACTTGCGGTGGACGGAGCTGGCATGTGAGGCTGCTGCCATGCGGTACTGGTGTGAAATGCCATGATCGAGTGCCAGACGGTCGATATCCTGCGCCAGTTCCAGCGCCACCATCAGCCGCTGCAAATCGTCCTGTTCATTGTTCAACATGATCTGCACCAGTTGGTAGCCCACCCGCGCCAGTTCCATGGTGTAATCAACGGTCAACGGCTGAGATTCATCCAGTGTTGCCTGGGCTTTTTCCTGGTTGTCCAGTTCCACATAGGCTTGCGCCAGGCGCAGCATGGCAAACAAACGCGAAGGCGCTGAGCCCAACAGGCGGATGCTTTCCTGCAGTTGTTCCAGACCCAGGTCGTAATCACCCAGATAAATCGCGCGGATCATGCCGCAATTCATCAATGAATTGCCCTCGGCAATGCGGCTGCCGATCTGACGGCTGAGTTCGAGTCGCTTCTCTTCATAATCGACCAGCCAACGGTGATAATCGCCGGTGCGTTCGAAGGAGGGGCCGATCACACTGAGCACATTCATCTGCGCCAGCGGGTCATCCACCCGGTCGCTGAGGGTCAGGGCCTGATCTACATAGCGCATACCTTCATCGGTCTGGTCATGCCCCAGCAGGTAATAGCCGAAGTTCAGCAGAATGTTGAATTCCATGTTGACATCGCTCAGCTCGCGCGCGAGGGAGAGCGCCTGCATGGCGGGTTCATACACATTCTGGTTGCTGGCGTTAGCACGCAGGAAGGTAATCTTGACCAGCGTTTCCATTTCGCGCTGGCGGTCTTCCAGCTTGCGCGAAAGATACAGGGCTTCTTCACACATGTTGCCCATGCGTTCTGATTCTTCCACGGTGAACAGGCTGAAAGTGGAAGGATAGGCGAACATGAGGATGGCGTCGATGCGCAGGCTGGGTTCGCCTGCCAGTTCTTCTTCGGTCAGGCGCAGGACTGCCTCGGCGTCTTCCTGTGAACCGCGCACATCGGCCATCATCAGCCGCAGCCAGCGGCGCTGCGAAAGAATATCAAAGCGCGTCCGCAGGATTTCTTTGCGTTCTTCGCCTTCTACACCTTCCGCCAGCGCCTGGTTGACCTTTAACGCCTGGTCGAGGTGGTAGAGGGCTTCTTCGTTGGCATGCAGGTTTTCGGCAATTTCAGCCGCCTTGACATGGTAGGTCATCTGCTTCTCCGCTACGCCAGCCATCTCGAAATGGTGCGCCAGGTAGGCATAGATCTGGTTGAGGTTCGAGACTTTGTTGGCATGCTCCTCAAGCCATTGTTCAATGATCTCGCCGCACTGGCGGTGGTAGGCGCTGCGCTGCGGTTTCAGCAGGCTTTCATAGGCGGCTTCGCGCATGAGGGTTGAAACAAAGGTGAAGCGCATGCCCATGTCTTCTTCGATGAATTCTTCGCGGATGAGCTGGTGGCGCTGCAGACCGGTCAGGTGGCGGTTCAGGGTGTCTTCATCCATGCTGAGCATGCGCAGCAGCAAGGTGTGCCAGAAGCGCGTGCCCATTACCGATGCCACCTGCAGCACATGCCGTTCTTCTGCTGACAAATTGGCGATGTATTCCTGCAGGATGCCTTGCAGGCTGTCGGGCAGTTCGTTCAGTTCGCGGTCAGGGTCGAGGTCATAGGTGCCGCTTTCTTCATTGAACACCAGTACGCCTTTGTCGATCATGGTGAAGAGAATCTCACGCAAATAATAGGGGTTGCCTTCGCTGCGTTGATAGATATAGTCACGTTCATCTTTGTCGAGCGAGTCTGACCCGAGGATCTGGTCGATCAACTGGTTGCTTTCGTCGGCAGTCATGGGCTTGACCTCGATCCATACCAGGCGGTGAGGATATTCGGTGCCCAGGTAATGACGGAAATTCCACGCCGGAGAATTGCGCACCGGCCGCATGGTCATCAGCCACATCACCGGAACAGAGTCGCTCAACGGCAGGCAGAATTTGAGCAGGTCAAGCGAAGGTTCATCGCACCAGTGCAAATTGGAAAATACCAGCACCAGTGGTTTGATGCGTGTCAATGTCTGTACCCATTCGCGAATAGCTTCGTAAAAATGGCTCTGGTACAGCTGGGCTTCCTGTTGTTCGAGATAGTGGGTTTTTTCCTCTTCCATAGGCAGGTCGAGGAAATGGCTCAGGTAAGCCACCAGTCCATTTTGTTCCTGCGGCCAGTGTCTTTCCATGAAGCTGTAGAATACTTCCGAAGCGCTGGCATGGTGTTCTTCCTGCAGTGAACGCAGCCAGAATTGCAGCAGGTCGAACCACAGGGCATAGGGCCAGGCCTGGCCGTACGAGCGGCAGGCGCCCACACACCAATAATGCGGTTCCTGGTGGTCATGGGTTTCTTCGCCCCTGGCGCGTGCTTGCAGGATGTGTTCGCGGCGGATTTCCTGGCGCACATGGTTGATCAGATAGGATTTGCCCATGCCTTTGTCGCCATTGATCATCACAATGGAGCCATTGCCGTTGGTGAGATCCAGGATGCTTTCATGCAGGGTTTCGACCACGTTGGTTCTGCCGATCCAATGGGTGGCACGGGTGGCGGCGCGCAATGATTGTTCTTTGAAGCGCAGCGGGCGATAGACAGCCACTGGTTTTGAAATGCCCTTCACTTCGATCTCGCCCAGCGATTCATAGTCGAATTGCCCCTGGGTGAGGTTGTAGGTATACTCGCTGACCAGCACCGTGCCGGGTTCGGCAGAGCTTTCCATGCGGGCTGCCACGGCGATGGCTTCGCCCATGGCAGTCTTTTCAAGGTGCTGCTCGCTGCCGATGCTGGTGACGATCACCTCACCGGTATTGATGCCGATGCGCAGGCGCAGGTCAACCTCGGGATATTCTTTCTTGAGTTGTTTGGCAAACTGGTGGAAAGAACGCTGGGTCATCAGCGCAGCCAGCACGGCGCGTTCCGGGTCATCTTCATGTACGGAGCGCGCGCCAAAGAACGCCAGCACACCATCGCCGCGGTATTGGTCGATCTCGCCGCCCATGCGGTAGATCTCGGCTTCTAACACCTGGAAGATGTGGTTCATCACCCGCACCCAGGCTTCATTGCCGATGACTTCCATCAGGCGGGTGGAGTTCTGCACATCCGCCAGCAGCACGGTTGCCATGTGACGCTCACCGACCAGTTCACGCGGGGTGATCTCGGCGAAAGGCCCTGCCGTCTGCGGCCTGGTGGTCGGGATGGTTTCTGCCGGAACGGTAAGACTGGCTGGCACTGGTTTGGGACGCGCGCCTGCCAAGAGGGCAGTTCCTTCGGTGGCAGACAGGTTGGTGCCGCACATACCGCAATAGCGCGCCAGCGGCGGGTTGGCAAATTGACAATTCGGACAGTATCTGGCAAGGGTAGTGCCGCACATGACGCAGAAACGCATGTTCTCTTCGTTATTGTGTTGACAGTTGGGGCAGACAATGACAGCCATAAACCGGTTTCCTTCCTTCTCTATTATAGCGGATATTTATCGTCTATAATGGGTCTGACCAATTGTTAACCTTACAGGATGGTGCCTATGTCAGAAATTTCAATCACTTC
>CAYMNB010000077.1:0-2991 GCA_964391725.1 uncultured Anaerolineaceae bacterium
AAAAAACGCAATTCCTCCTTGTAAAATCCACAAGTATGTTAAAATTAACCCCAGAGATCACAAAGTAAATCAAATGCTCTTCTTGTTGAATCGATCTCCCTGTATCCAACCAACTCCAAGAATGAAAAGGAAAAAATCATGAGTTACCATACTATTATTATCGTCGGACGTCTGGGACGCGACCCTGAATTGCGCTACACGTCCACCGGCCAGGCCGTTTGCACCTTGAATGTCGCCACCGATAACTCCTTCACCAACCGCGACGGCACGCGCGTGGACCGCACCGTGTGGTTCCGTGTGACAGTATGGGGCAAACAGGCCGAAACCGTCAACCAGTATCTACAAAAAGGACGCCAGGTGCTGGTGGAAGGCCGCATGAACGGCGATGAATCCGGCAATCCGCGTGTGTGGAGCCGTCAGGACGGCACTCCCGCCGCCAGTTTCGAAGTCACCGCCAGTGTGGTGCGCTTCCTCGGCGGGCGCGGCGATACTGCCTCCACTCCCTCGGATGACAATGCTGCCGTGACCACCTCCAGCACAGACTTTGACTTCGGCGATCTGAGTGACGATGACTTCCTCGACTTCTAATACGATTCCGAACCTGAAAGAGATCACCGACGGCTTACGCAGCCGTTTTGACGCCAGAACGCAATCGCGTGATCACGCCTTGCAGCAGTCACGCGCGCTGACCAGCCTTTCGGCGCACACCATCCGTGCCATCCACCGCGAAGAATTTGAAGATGTGGAGGGTAACCTGGCAGAGATGCGCCAGGTGGTGTCGGTGTTAAAGGAATTTCTGGCGGAATACCCTGACCTGTATTTTGCCGGGTATACGCAGGACGCCATCAAAGAATATGTCGAAGCGCACATCACCTACGCCCTGGTGCAGGGCGCGCCCTTCCCCACCCCCGAAGCATTGGGGGCGGAAGACGCTGCCTATACCAAGGGCATGGCGGAGGCGGCCACCGAACTGCGCCGCCGCGCGCTGGATATCCTGCGCAAAGGCTATTCACAGGACGCGGAAGCGCTGCTGGAAGCCATGGATGAAATTTACACCGAACTGGTCACCTTCGACTACCCTGACGCGGTCACCTACGGCTTGCGCCGTCAGACTGACGTGGTGCGCGGGGTATTGGAACGCACTCGCGGCGATCTGACCATCAGCATGCGCCAGCATCACCTTGCCCAGGCGATGGAAGCGTTGATGGAACAATTGCACCTGCAGGACGACAGCACACAAGAATAAGCCATGCGCACCATTCGGGCTTCTGAAATCGGCAGTTTTCTGTTCTGTGCGCGCGCCTGGTGGTATCAACGCCAGGGCATGCCTTCGGAAAACCAGGCCCTGATGGATGCGGGCAGCCGCCATCATCAGGTGCATGGCGGCCGTGTGGCGGCGGCAGGTTTGCTGCAGAAGGCGGGCTGGGTGCTGCTGGGGGGCGCTTTGCTCCTGCTGGCAGCCGGTGTGGTGATGGCGCTGCTGTCATGAACCCCATTGTCTATATTCTGCTGGCGTTCGCGCTGGTCATTATTGCGCTGTTCCTGCTGCGCGGCGGCAGCCAGCGTCAGCGTGATGCTGGTTTGCCGCGCGGGCGGGTGGTGTATGATGACAGTTCACGCCATGGCGGTGAATCGGTGCCGCCGCTGTATTCGGCGGTGCTGGGGCTGAGCGGCAAACCCGATTATATCGTGCGCCAGGGCGGTGCCGAGATCCCGGTGGAAGTGAAAAGCCGCCGTGCGCCGCATGAACCTTATGACAGCCACATTTACCAGATGGCGGCGTATTGTATGCTGGTGGCAGAACATTTCGGCAAGCGTCCCCCTTACGGCATCATCCGCTATCAGGATCGCGCTTTTCAGATACCGTTCACGCGTGAATTGGAGCAGTCACTGGTGGAACTGCTGGGCGAGATGCGCCATCATAAGGTCAGTGTGATCCCGCACCGCAGCCACGGTCAGCCTGCGCGCTGCGCAGGCTGCGGCTACCAGGCGATTTGTGAGGAAAGACTAAAGTAAACGCGGCCTTTCTTGACAGATTCTTAACCTTTGCCATGGCGGCCGGGGGTAGAATTAGGATACATTGCACTGGACAACACCGCTTCATCGACGCAGCCTTGTCCCCACGAATCCTATCACAGCCAGCATCGCAGCCCCTCGTTCAAACCGCCAGACATCGACGCACAACGCCGCCCGCAAGCGATTGCCGCCTGCCCCCCCGCCCATCGCAGGTTCATCCGGGAAAAACCAACTATGAAAAGAGTTGTCGCTAATCGCGGTAACTCTTTTCATGTAAAAATAGAGATTTTCTTTGAGAACTCCAGTATTTGCTGCCACAACCCCCAGGATTCCATGTTAAAATTCGCGCATTGATCGGTGGATGGCGTGGTAGAGGTAGAGGTTATGGCAGAATCGGAATTGGCACAGGTTAAGCAGGGCAGTGTTTGGCTGCAGGGCATCACGCGTGCGCTGCCGGTGATGCTGGGCTACCTGACGGTGGGCTTTGCCTACGGTGTACTGGCGCAGGAAGCCGGGTTGAGCCTGTTCAACGGGGTGTTGATGTCTGTGATCGTTTTTGCCGGATCGGCCCAGTTGATCGGGGCAGGCATGATCGGTTTGGGCATGCACCCGCTGTCCATCATCGCCACCACCTTCATCGTCAATCTGCGCCATCTGCTAATGTCAGCGGCGATCGCACCGCGCTTACGCGAGGATAACCGCCCCTGGCCGCCCGCCCAGCTGACCCTGTTCGGCCTGCAATTGACCGATGAAACCTTTGCCCTGCATAGCAGTTCTTTCGCGCAAGGGGGGCTCCCGCGCAGCACTTACTTCATCAGCAATGCCTTTTCGCAGGCTTCGTGGGTGATCGGCAGTGCCATGGGTATGCTGGCTGGTTCGCTGCTGGGTGATCTGCGCCCACTGGGGCTTGATTTTGTGCTGAGTGCCATGTTCATCGCCCTGATCTTCATGCAATTGCAATCACACCGCCAGTTG
>CAYMNB010000077.1:3091-8121 GCA_964391725.1 uncultured Anaerolineaceae bacterium
GGCATGAGTATGTCGGTGCTGTTCGCCGAGATCGCCGCTGACCTGGACCTGTCACTGGTGCAGGTGGGGGTGGTGTGGGGCATCGGTGCGCTGCCCGCCATCTTTTCTGCTTTGTTGGGCGGCGGCATCATTGACCGATTTGGCCCCAAGCGTGTTCTACAGGTGACCGCTGTGCTGGCAGGCCTGGCGGGTGCATTGCGCGGCCTCTCCAACAATTTTGGTTTTCTCGTATTCAGCGTTATTTTGATGGGCCTGATCGGTCCGTTGATCACGATGAGCGGACTCAAACTAAGCCGGTTGTGGTTTCCAGATCATCAACTGGGCGCTTCAGGCGGGATTCTCTCGATGGGTATGGCGCTGGGATTCTTTCTCAGTTCTACCTTGAGCGCCACAGTGCTGTCGCCCTGGCTGGGCGGCTGGCGCAATGTCTTTTTCTTCTATGGCGGGGTGTCGATCCTGCTGGTGCTGCCATGGTTCTTGATGCCCGCTGCACCTGCATCAACAGCTGAGGAAACCAGGCATGAGATCAAGCGTCCATCCATGCTGCAATCGTTCCTCCACATTGCCAGCAAGCCCAATTCGTGGTTCCTGGGGCTGGCGTTATTCGGATTGGGCGGCGCCATCCAGTCGTTTCTCGGTTATCTGCCACTGTACCTGCGGTCAGTGGGCTGGCAGGCCGCCGCAGCGGATAATGCCCTGGCTGGTTTTCACCTGATCAGCATGCTGTTCACGCTGCCGCTGGCACTGCTGTCTGACCGCGTGCGCCGGCGCAAACCAATTGTGCTGTTGATGATGGCGATTACCACCTTCGGTATGGGTGCGGTGGGGTTTGTCAACGGCGGCTGGGTGTGGGCGGCGGTGCTTTTCGCCGGCGCAGTGCGTGACGGTTTTATGGCCGTGTTCCTTGCCATGGTGATCAATGCCGACGGGGTAGAACCGGGCTATGCTGCGACCGCGACCGGTTTTGCATTCTTGTTCATCAACCTGGGCAATATCATCATGCCGGCCATCGGAAACGGCATCGCGGAGAATAATCCATCGCTGGCTTTCGCCTTCTGGGCGGCTTGCGGTGCGGCGGGTATGCTCAGTATGCTGCTGGTGAAGGAACGGCGGCGAGAAAAGGTTGCCTGAAAAAATAGACAGCCGGTGAAATGAAACCGGCTGTGTTGATAGAGGCATCTAAGTTGTGATCGTCAATCAGCTTTTTCTTTGGCTGCGCGTTTTTCGAGCCAGCCGCCGCCAAAAGAGAAGAAGATCATGAAACCAAGTCCAAGCCAGCCCATCCAGTCACCCAGACGGGTGGTGATGGTGCCATTGCCGCTGCCGACCTGCACATCTGCCACCAGGGTGGCTTCGCCGCCTTCAGGAAAAACTGCCAGGTCGAGAATGCGGCCGTATGGGTCGATGATGGCGGAATTGAAGCCGCCGTCCGCCTTGACCATGGCGACACGGTTTTCGACAGCACGGAAGACGACATGGGTATAATGTTTTTCGGCGATGCTGCCCCAATCATTGGAAGGTACGCCCACCAACTGCACACCCTGCGCTGCCAGTTTGCGGATGGTGTCGGTGTAATCCAGGTCATAGCAGATGATGGTTCCCAGCACACCCAGCGGGGTTTCATACACCGGGTAAGTGCCGCGTGTCAGGCTGGTTTCACCGCCGAACACCACCGGGTGGTCCTTGCCAAATACGCCGAGAAATTGGCCTTGCGGGTTGATGACCGTGGCTTCATTACGGAAACCTTCTTCCATGACCACAACATAGCCAACACCAAGATGCGTTTCGGTCTCTTGCGCCAGGCCGGTGAGGTTGAAGCGGTCTTCCACCTGTGGATCCTCCAGGAAAGAGCCTTCAGGCCACACAATAAATTGTGCTCCCCGGGCAGCGGCATCACGGGTTTGTTCCACCATACGTGCGCGCAAAGCATCAGCAGTGTCTTTTTCGCCAATATTGGCACTAACAATGACGGAAACATTGGGTTGCACGGCGGCCACCGTCTGGATGGGGGTGTTCAGGGGGATATTGACCAGCAGCAGGCTGAGAATGACCCAACCTGACACCACACCGGCGCCGATCAACTGCCAGCGTTTGAGCAATCCGGCTTCAATGACGGGTGCGTCGGGCGCTAACTGCCAGCGGCGGTCCAGCCACTGCATCAGCCACAGCGAAAGCACATGGTTAACCAACATAATGAGCATACCCATGCCGATGATACCGAAGATGGTGACCGGCTGGATCAGCCACACCTGGCGGTAGAAGGGATAGGCGATGAAGGCCCATGTACCGGCGATAGGAATGAACAGGCGGATCATTTCGCTGCCTGCCCAGGCGGTGATCCCACCCAAAACGAACCATTTGTAATTGGTTTTAGCGTGGAATTTGCGCAAACCGTTGTCCAGCAATAAGCTGATACCAGCTGCGATCAAAGGCAGCCATACCATAAAAGTGCCGATAGGGGCGAATACCGGCCCGAGGTAACCTTGCAGCCACACGCCGATGGCAACCGCCGTTGCCAGAGAAGAAAGTTTCGGCGGCAGGATGCGGTGCTGGGCGATCAACACCGGAATGTAGCCGATCAGCGCCAGCGGCCAGATTTCATAAGGCGGAAACGCCAGGATGAAGGCGGCACCTCCCAGCAGAGAGAGCGCCAGGCCCAGGACAATTCGCATCAGGGGGGACAGGTTAATTGTTTTCATCAGATACCTCATCATTAATAGGGGATAGGGTGGGCAGGCGATAGTTTTTGTTCTTGATCAGCGAAATCACGGTTTGCAGCCATTGTGCCTGCGCCATGGCCTGAGCAACGCCGTAATCTACGGTCAGCATCCAAAAAAAGCGTTCGCGCGGATCGTCATCAGCCATGTCTTCCGCGTTTTCCTCTGGGATGGCAGAAAAACCAGCCAGGCGCTGACGCTGGATTGATAACTGATGCTCCAGCAGGGCGATGATCTGCTCATCGCTGAGGCGTCCGCCGAAAAATACCTGGATCAGCCAGGCAAGACGCACTTCAGCAGCCGGCTGGGGTTCATTCAACCAACGAAACAGTTCCTTACGGCCGGTTGGCGTCAGGTGATAAACCTTGCGCGGCGGGCGGGGGGCCTGCGGCACGGTTTCCACCGTAAGCCAGCCGTCTTTTTCCATGCGTGTCATGGTGCGATAGATCTGGCTTTGCACCGCCGGCCAGAAGTGTGACACCGACAGATCGACCATTTTTTTGATGTCATAGCCGGTCATCGGTTCATAATTGAGAAATCCTAAGATGGCGTGTTCGAGTGACATAATATACCTCTGGTTTTATATAACATAAGTGTTATATTACACAAATGATAAAGGCTTGTCAAGGGGTGCCATTCCGGTTCCTCCACTCGCTGCGGCCAGCCGGAAGGACACCTGGCATCTTCTCTCCCTTGACAGCACCCCCAATCCCGCTATACTTAAACTACACAGAAAATAAAAGCGACGAAGAGAAATAGTAGCCGCGGCGCTGGCGCCCCAGAGAGCAGGTGATGGTGAAAACCCTGCACGTACAGCCGCAGTGAATGGAACTTGGAGCTGTCAGAATTGTTTCTGGCCGGGGCAGCGCCCGTTATCAACGCAGAGTGAGCCTGCCACATGGAAGGCTAAAGCGGGTGGCACCGCGGATGATGATCAGCAAATTGATTCAATCGTTCGTCCCGAGTTTTTTCGAGACGAATTTTTTTAATTAACAGGAGAAAAAGACAATGAGTGAGAAAAAAGGCAGAGTTTTTTCGGGCGCACGCCCCACCGGACGGCAGCATCTGGGCAACTACTTTGGCGCTATCAAAAATTATGTCGCCCTGCAGGCAGACTACGAATGCATCTATTGCATCGTGGACGTGCATGCCCTGACCACCATGGAAACCACAGAGAACATCCGCCAGAACACGCTGGAAATGGCGCTGGACTGGCTGGCGGCGGGCATCGACCCGCAAAATTCGATCCTGTTCGTGCAATCACAGGTGCCGCAGGTGCTGGAACTGCATACCTACCTCTCGATGGTGTCACCGCTGGGGAAATTGAGCGAGCTACCCAACTTCAAAGAAGAGGTCAAAAATCACCCCAACAACGTCAATTACGGTTTGCTGGGCTACCCGGTGCTGATGTCGGCTGACATCCTGCTTTACAAAGCCACTGTGGTGCCGGTGGGCATCGACCAGCAGTCACACCTTGAGTTTGCGCGCGAAACCGTGCGCTCGTTCAATTACCGTTACAACACCGATGTACTCATCGAGCCAAAGATGATTCTGACCGAATATCCCAAGATTATCGGCACCGACGGCGAAGCCAAGATGAGCAAGAGCCTCAACAACCACATCGAAATGGCGTTCACCCCTGAAGAAACGGTCAAAGTGGTGATGACAATGAAGACCGACCCGGCGCGCCTGCGCTTGAGCGACCCCGGCAACCCGGATGTGTGCAATGTTTTCAGCCTGCACAAGATTTTCACCAGTCCTGAAGACGTGGCGCGCATCAACCGCGACTGCCGCACCGCCGAGATCGGTTGTGTGGCTTGCAAGCGCCTGCTGGCAGAAAATATCAACAAGTACTTCGCTGACTTCCGAGAAAAACGCGCCGAACTGGCCGCCCACCCCGAACAGGTGCTGGATATGATGTATGACGGCGCCGACCGCGCCCGCAAGATCGCCAATGAGACCCTTCGCGAAGTACGCGACGCTATCGGGCTGGCGCCCTACCGGGGGTAGCGCATGCGTGTGGTGATCCAGCGCGTGACGCGCGCCAGTGTGACTGTTGACGGGCAGGTGGTGGCTGCCATCGGGCCCGGTTTGATGATCCTGCTGGGCATCGGCCCGGAGGATGACGAAGAAAAAGCAAAATACCTGGCCCATAAGATCGCCAACCAGCGCATCTTCGGCGATGCAGAAGGCAAGATGAACCTGTCGGTGCAGGATATCGGCGGCGAAGCCATCGTGGTGTCACAATTCACCCTGTATGCCGATACCAAGAAGGGCCACCGCCCCAGCTACGTCAAAGCCGCCCCGCCCGAG
>CAYMNB010000078.1:0-1536 GCA_964391725.1 uncultured Anaerolineaceae bacterium
GCGCGGTAGACGGTGGCCATGCCGCCGTGGCCCAGTTTCTCGATGACATGGTAGTGGGCGATGGCTTGTCCGCTGAAATCACTCATCTTTTTTCACTCCGCTGAAGGTATCTTCCATGTCAACAGAATTCTCCCGTTTGTACTGGCACCACTCACCTCTGCGGCGCGCGATCAGCACGGAGATGTTGTCGGGCCCGCCGCTGGCGTTGGCCAGCTCCACCAGTTTCTGGGCGGCTTTTTGCGGCGGGTATTCCAGCGCCATCGCCTGGATCACGCTGCCCGGCACCACGCCCCACAGCCCGTCTGAACACAGCAGCAGGACAGCACCCGGCGGGAAATTGACCATGTCGCTGTAAGGCTGGATGGTGCTTTCCGGGCGGCTGGCGGTCAGTGACATGGTGAGTACGTTCTTGCGGCGGTAGTCGCGCGCTTGCAGCGCGGTGAGCGCGCCGGTGCGTTCCAGGTCTGCCACCTCGCTGTGGTCATGGCTGACCACCTGGATGGCTTGCTTGGTGATCAGGTAGGCGCGGCTGTCACCGACATTGACCACCAGGGCTTGGTCATTTTTCTCATCAATGGCGGCGGCCACCACCGTACTGCCCATGCTGGCAAAGTTCTCGCTTTTCTGTGCGCGGGCGACAATCACGCGGTGGGCTGCCAGGATGGCTTCACTGAGCAGGCCGGGACGGTCGGTTTTTTTGCGTTTGCGCTGCTTGTATGCTTTGCGCAGGGTGTCAATCACGATCTGGCTGGCGACCGCCCCGCCCTCATAACCGCCCATGCCATCGGCGATGATCAGCAGCGGTTGGGCGGAGCGCGGATTGACGATTGCGAGCGCGTCCTGGTTGGGTTTGCCTTTGCGTTTGATGCCCACGTCCAGTTGTCTGCCAAATGTCAACATATGAGTCTATCCTTTCGGTGTGGTTGGTTGCCCGAAGGGGCGGTTAACCATTGCGGGTATCGTCATCTTCAATCAAATCATCTCCGATACGGATGCCATCAATGGTGACCCCTTCGGAGCCTTCATCGCCGGCAGGCGCTGGCTTGAGGGCTTCACCGGCTTCAAAGCGGAAGCTGGCGCGGCTGCCCAGTTTGAACTCGTCACCGGATTTGAGCTGTGCCTCTTCCTTGATAGGTTTGCCATTGAGGAAGGTGCCGTAGGTGGGGGGCGTTTTGCTGCCGTCGGAGGCTGTTTTCATCACCTGGCGCAGGTACATCTTGCCGTTTTCAAACACCAGGCGGGCGTGGTTGCGCGATACGGCGCTGTCCTTGGGCAGCGCGATGTCATTGCTGACGCTGCGCCCCAGGGTGGTGACCGGTTTCATCAGGCGGTATTCTTTGCCCTTCATCATGGCGTCATCGCTGCCCAGGATGGTGACCGTGCCCAGGAATTGCGCGGGCATGGCAAACCCGTCCAGTGTGGCTTCCGTGTCGAATAATGACACCTTCTCGGCTTCGCCGGTTGCTTTCTTCTTGTTGCCAATCTTCACCACCACGATTACCAGGATTACCAGGGCGGCCAGCACCACGCCGATCA
>CAYMNB010000078.1:1636-8069 GCA_964391725.1 uncultured Anaerolineaceae bacterium
ACCAGGGTCCCGCTGGGCGGGTAGGCGAAGGAAACGCGCGGCGGCAGGGCCGGGAAGGTGACAGTGCGTGACGCGCTGACACTATCCACCTGGACTTTGATGGTGTGGTCACCGGGGGCGGTGCTGGAGGTGTAGGTCAGCAGGTATTCGGCGGCGAGTTGTTCCGCCACTTCGTTGAACAACTGCGGCAAATCGGCATCGCGTGTGCTCTGGCTGTAGGTGCCGCCGGTCTGTTCGGCCATGCGCGTCAGCACCCCGGCATCGAATTCATTGCCGATCCCGATGGTGTAGATGGGCACGTTGCTGCTGGCAGAGCGCGCCAGTGTGATGACGCTGTCGGCGGTCTGGATGGAATTGGTGTCCTCACCGTCACTGAGCACCAGCACCGCCGTGCGGCTGTCGGGCAGGGTCTGTGCCATTTGCACCGCGGAATAGACCGCATCGTACAGGCGGGTTGCCCCGATGGCGACGATGTTGGCGCTCTCAAACTGGCGTTTGGCGCTATTCAGGTCGTCGGTCAGGTCCACGATCTTGTTGACATCATTGCCAAAGGTGAACACCGCCGCCTGGTCGCCGCGATACAGGCTGTCGATAAAACTGACCGTTGCCTGTTTCGCCTGGCGCAGGCGCTCGCCGCTCATGCTGCCGCTGGTATCGAGCACCAGGATGACATTGATGGGCAGGGCGCTGGAAAATTCCGCGCCGGTGAGTTCCACCGGCTGCTCATCCTCGAACACTTTGAAATCACCCTGGCGCAAATTGGTGATTGGTTTCAGGCTGCGGTCGAGGGCAGATACGCGCACCTGCACGGTGTAGAATTCACCGTCTTCGTTGGCGACCACCTCCACGGCATGCACGGTGAGGGTATTGGCGGTGTTGGCCAGCACCGGCGTGACGATGGACAACACAAACGTGATCAGCAGAATCAGGGCGATGGGGTATTGATTTTTGGGCATGGCTCCTCCGAAACTCTTTTGCCAGGATTGGCTTTTTTTTGCGAATTTTTGATACAATCTATACTATCAGGGAGAGATACAATGTGACCAACCTCATTCATCTTGACACAGAATCCACCGATTTGCTAATTCGAAAAATGCACTTAACCGCTGACCAGGTATTTGACCTGGCCGATCTGGTGTATGCCAGGATGGCGTTGACTGACTGGGAAGGCCCGGCCAAAGATGCGTTCCTTGACGATCTCTTCCGCTGCACGACCGCCATCAAACAATTGGCGGACGAACTGGACCTGCTTGGCTTCCAAACCGCCCATGAGATCGAGCAATGGCTGCGCATCAGCCAGTCATTTTCGGTGTGATTCATTGCATTTGCAGTGTCAGATGCACTCCTTTCTCCAGCGAACCGATACACAGTTCATTTCCCGGATGAAGTGGCAGGGACATGTCGCGCGGCACCATGATGCCATTGACAAAGGTGCCATTGCGGCTGCCGTTGTCTTTGACCAGGAACACATCCCCGGTAAACAGGATGGTGGCATGGTTGCGCGATACCGCTTTCTCGACATCCAGGGTGGTCAGATCGATGTCAACAAAGTTAGTGCGCGTCAGGCGCCCAAGCAGGGTGCGGTCGCGCAGACGGAAGCGGGTGTCTTTGTCCGCCACCAGGAACCCGGTCGCGCCGGGGGTGGCTTTCTCCTGGATCAATTGCAGGACACTGCCGTTGCGGATGAAGGCTTGCTGCAGGCTGCGCATACCCGGCAGACGCCGGAAGGATGGCCCTTCGCTGACGGCGAGCTCGTAGAAGTATTCTTTGTGCTGGGGCATGCCCAGGGCGATCGCAACGGTCTGCGCCAGCTGATTGACCGGGATGTGATCCGGCAGCACCAGGTCACGGCGGTCATCCTGGCGGTATTGTACGGTGCAAACGATCTCTCCCATCAGGTGGCCTCCTCTGTGGTGGTCAGTGCTTTTATGGCAGCCGGGGTGATCAGCGGGGTCTGCAGGAATTCGGTATTGCCCTTATAGACCAGGAACCCGCGTCCCGGCAGCCATTTCAGCCGCTTTTTGTATTGTAGATTGATCCGCGTGTTAAACCACTGCATGTCGGTGTCATCCATTGACAGGAAAATACCGGTCTGGCTCTGCTGGAAGGTCTTGATGAAGGAGGAGGAGAAGGTTTGCGGATTCTTCAGGTTGGCGTACAGGTCGGCGATCACGATCAGGTAATTGTCATGGTGGGCCAGGTTCAGGGCGTCACTGAGCCCGTTCAAGGCACTCACCAGGGCGGTGTTGTTGGAAGAAAAGGCCAGTCCCAGGTCATCCATCACCAGCACATGGAAGCGATCGCTGTGTTGGGCCAACTTCTCCGGGAAGCCATCCAGGATGGCTTTCATGTCTTCGGTGGCCGTGGTGACCGTGACCCGTTCATCCTGCCCGGCCAGCTGTGACAGCAGGCCTTTGCGCAAGCTGAGCACATCAAAGCAGACCAGGTCCGGTTTGCTATGCAGCAGCTGGCAGATGAAATTCAACAGCAGGGTGGACTTACCGCTCTGGCGCGGGCCCAGGATGGTCCAGAAAGGCACCTCGCCTTTGGCATCCACGATGGCGGGCAACAGGGTGTCGTAGTATAAGCCCAGCGGCAGCGGGAAGGTATGATAGGGGTGCTGGCTGTGCGCCACGCTCTTTTGGAACGCGGGCAGGGATAACTCGTCCTGCATGGCGTCGATCGGTTTGGGCAGGTTTTCCTGCCAGGCGCTCCGCATTTGTTGCCCCAGTTGCTCGACCACATGATTGGCTTCTGCCAGCAGCTGTTCTTTGGCGCGCTGGGTCTGGTCTATCTGGGTATGGCTGGCGTCAGATGTCTGCGCATGCCAGGTCAGCAGCCCGGGATCTGCCAACGCTACTTGGCATTCGGCCACGTCACCATTAGCCATCAGATAACCACGCCCTTCGGTACGCATGGTCAATGGCGGCACGGCTTTGTTGATGATGTCTATGTAGTCCTGTTTTTCGGTCAACTGCAGGACGATACGGCGGGTGATATTGCCGCTGAGGGTACGTGGCAGTTCTGAGCCGCGGTTGGAGGTGATGATGACATGAATGCCCACCGCACCGCCCGAACGGATGAAACGCCCCAGCCCTTCTGCCTGTTCCGGGTATTGCTGGCGCAGATCGGCGACATTGTTGATGACCAGGTACAATTCCGGCCAGCCTTCGCTGCGCCAATCGGTTTCGGTACGCTGGCTCATGTTCTCTTCCAGGAAGCGGAACAGTCGCTCGATACGCTCGGTCTCGTGCGCGCGGATTACGGCACCGGTATGAGGCAGGGCCAGTGCGCAGCTCAGCGCGCCGACCCCGAAATCCAGGACATACACGTTGGCTTCCGCCGGGGTGTGGCTGAGGGCCAGCGCGCTCAGCAGGCTGAGCAGCACAGAATTTTTGCCGGAACCGGGGGTGCCGATGATCCACAAATGACCACCCTCTTCGTTGAAGTTGAGGGAGAAGGGCAGCTGCTGACAGCGTTGGGGGATGTCCAGGTAGCCCAGCGGCAGGATATTGCGTTCTCCGTTGGCGGTTTCCCAACCAGTGCCGTTAAACTGGCGAAACGTGTCCAGCTGGCGCATGACCTGCTGCAAGGTGATCACTGGCAGCAGCGGTTCCAGGTAGATGGGGGCCGCTTTTTCGATCTTCAACGCTACCGAGGCTTGTTTGATGGTATTGACCAGCATATCCAGTTCGGTAAAGACAGCTCCCTGGTTCTTGAGGTGGCTGCGCGGGTCATGGCGGTACAGCTCCTGGCGCTCACCGCTGGGTCCGAAGGTGTAGAGGACATATTCTTCCACTTCAGCCGCTTCGGAATTCTCCAGATTGGCGGGCAGCCCGGCGTAAGCGCTCTGCACACTGGTGACATCGGATTTCACCCTGACATAACCACGTCCGCGGCCGGGCGGTACCGTCAGGTTCTTCCCGATAAAGTTCATCTCTTCCTGGCGGTTTACCTTGAGCAGCACATACCAGCTCACATTGGCTTTGAGCTGGTCAACGGCGGAGTTGACCTCCTGGTTAGCGAGATAGAAGTACATGCCAAAAGCGCGTCCCTGGCGCCCCAATTCTTTGAGGCGTTCGACCAGGTTGGGCAGGGTGTTGATGCCTTCGGCAAATTCATCGATCACCACCATCAGCTGCGGCATGGCTTCGTCGGGAAAGCGGCGGTTGAAATCCCAGATATCTGTGATCTTACCGGCATTGTCAAAAACCACCTTGCGCCGCGCCAGTTCATTTTCCAATGCCTGCAACGCACGGTCAGCCAGTTGCGGGCTGAGATCAGTGACCATACCGACCGAATGAGGCAGATCGGCCACTTTTTTCAACTCAGCCGCACCGGCTTTGAAGTCCATGAACATGAAGTTGATCTGCCTGGGCGAATACTTGTGGGCGGCAGCCAGCACCATGGATTGCATGAAGATACTTTTGCCGCTGCCGGTGGTGCCGATCATCATGGCATGGTAGGCGCCTTTACCGCCTTTGGATTCGGGGCGGAAGTCAATGTCATAGGTGGACAAACCGGCGCGGTCGACGAATTGACCGATTGGCAGCAGCAGTTGTTCAGATTCAACCAGCGGACGGCTCCAGCGGTCAACGACATCGCTGACCGAGTAAGGATCCCCCTCCAGGATATCCACCACCCGCACCAGTGAGGGCAGGGTATAGGCGTTTTTACCGCCGATGACTTCCAGCCCTGCCAGGGTGCGTGCCAGTGGCTCAATCTCTTTCTTCTGCAGCAATTCTGCCTGGGCGTTGCGCTGGTTACCGCTGCCCTGCAGCTCGATGGTTTCTAAATAATGCAGGCTGCCGTGGTTGTCGATCTCGATGCGGGCACGGCAGGTGGAGGGTACGCTATCATTGCCGAGAAAAAGCAGGTAGATGCCGGTGCGGTGGCCTTCTTCGGCGATGCGGCGGACATCTTCATGCTGGCGGATCGCGCCATTGTCATCCAAAAGCAGTACCAGGGCCGGGGTTGGCACCCGTGTTTCGTTGCTGCTATGGCCTTTCACCAAGTCAAGCCGGTCGGTGTGGATCTTTTTGAGCACATCCAGGAAATTGTTGATGTGGTCAGTGGTAAAGAGCAGGTTGCGCCCCTCATAACTGCTGTCGAGGGCATGGGTGTGCGGCACCCATTTGAGCCATTCGTATTCTTCAGCCGCATTCAGGCGGTCAGCCAGCACAAAGACATGCACATCTTCCGGTGAATGATGCACGATGATATCCACCAGCAGGCGGCGGATCAGGCGCAAAACATTGCGGAAGGAATCACCATGGATTACTAGGCTGCCCAGCCGTTTCAGATCCACCAGGAAGGGCAGATTATCGACCGTCTCGTAGTGTTCGATCAGTTCAAAGGGCAGTTCGCTAAGGGGATCGGCCTGGGTAAGTGAATTGGGTGGGTTGATGGCGAAGGACAGTGCTGACAGGCTGGTGCCTGCGCGCAGGTTGAGAAAATCCAGCTCATTGGGGCGGCGCCACCACATACGGCGGTTTTTGCCAGCAGCCATGCCGATCTCCAGTACGGTTTGTAGCCGCGGGAATTCCTCTTCCATGACCTGCCTCTGTAACTCGATGCGGCTTTCGATCTGGCTGCGCACCTCGCGCAAGGTCTGGATATAGCTTTGCTGGCGCTGCTGGGTGGCTTCGGCATATTTTTTGTGCGCCAATTTGTTGGTGATCAAATTGGCGGCGGGATAGCCCAGCCCCATCAATGCCATGGGGATGGCGACAAAGATGCTGCGGTTGCCCATCAAGACGGTGGAGATGAGCGTGCCGGCGATCATGATGGCTGGTGGCAGGATAAGGGTTAACAGGCTGATATTGCCAGGTGCTGCCGGCGGGTGTGGCGGCGCAGGGATGTTGATGTCATCCTCAGGCAGCTGCCAGGGTTCGCGCATGGCAATATTGTAGCGGTCTTTGCCGTTTTGCAGATAGGAAGGCGACATGTCACGGTCCTTTTTGGGGATGAAGAATTATGAAATAATGCCAAACACATGCCAACCACATAAATGGTCAGCATGTGCGGGGAACTAAGGTTGTAGGAACCGGGAAAAACGAATTACCCCATGCGGGCGGCCATGTCTTCCCATTGGGCGATCTCAGAGGCGAGATTTTGCGCCAGTGCTTCCAACTGCTCCAGCTGCGATGTGATCTGGCTGCGCAGGCCTTCGTAAGCCTCCTGGAATTCGTTGGCTGAGTTGCCGATCCAAGCTGATCCCACCGTCTGGTTGATCTGGCTGGTCAGGCTCTCCAGTTGGCCCAACATGTTGTCTTTTTCGGACACCATCTTGGATTGTGCGGTTCGAACGCTATCGACTTCCATATGCAGAGTTGCCATTGTCTATCCTCCTGGTAAATAATGAATGGTTGGTTGAGTTTGTTTGGTTTGTTCTTTACACAAGGGAAAGATTCCCCTGATTAAACCCGCCTGT
>CAYMNB010000079.1:0-7974 GCA_964391725.1 uncultured Anaerolineaceae bacterium
CTGCCGGTGCGCAAGGAGGAAATCGTTTATGGCTAAAATATTGATCGTTGAAGATGAAAAAGATATCCGCCAACTGGTAATCTACACCCTGCAATACGCCGGATACCAGGTGGTCGCCGGGGTGAACGGCGAAGAGGCGGTGGCACTGGCAAGGCAAGAGCGGCCTGATTTGATATTAATGGACGTGCGCATGCCGCGTATGGACGGTTATCAAGCGGCGCAGTTGATCAAGGATGATGAAATAACACAGCATATCCCCATTGTTTTCCTGTCTGCCAAAGGGCAGGAGAGCGAAGTGGAGCATGGTTTTGAGGTGGGGGCGGAAGATTATTTGATTAAACCTTTTAACCCGACCGAGTTGATCGACCGCATACGTTCGGTCGTTGATGAGATTGGCGAAGGATAGAGCAATTCATGAGTGCGATTGTCTGTAATTCAGAGGTGGTACATTACGAAGTGCTTGGCAGGGGAAAACCAGTGGTGTTTTTGCACGGTTGGGCGGGTTCATGGCGTTACTGGGTGCCCACCATGCAGTCAATTGCCTACGGATTTCGCGCTTATGCCATTGACCTGTGGGGGTTCGGTGATACGGCAAAAGCCAATGCCTACTACAGCCTTGAAGACCAATCCGGCTTGCTGGAAGCTTTTTTGCGCGAACTGGGCATTTTGGGCCGGGTGGCGCTGGTGGGGCATGGGTTGGGCGCGCTGGTGGCGGTGCATTACGCCATCAATCATCCCAACCAGGTAGCGCGTATGGTGCTTGCCAACTGCCCGTTGAATGGCGTTTATAGCAACCGTTTGCTGGCGGAATCACCGGTCAATCTGGTCGATTGGCTCATGCCGGAAAGTGAACACAAAGCCATGGTGCGCGCAGAGGCAGAAAAAGCGGATTCTACCGCGTTAACCCGCCCTTTGCTGGAGTTCCAATCGCTGGAATTGCACGAGAACTTTTACGAAAGCGAAATTAACGCGCTGCTGTTGTATGGTGGGCATGATCCGCTGGTACCGCCGCCGGCAGAATTGCTGGAGGAAGAATACCCGGTGTGTATGCAGCCGTTCATCTTTGAGAACAGCGGCCACTTCCCCATGCTGGAAGAGGACAACCAGTTCAACCGCCTGCTGCGCGAGTTTCTGGAGATGGAGCGTGACGCCAGCCCGCGTTCTCTTGAACTGAAGTCACAGTGGAAGCGCCGCGTACGTTGAGCGGTTCAGGGGTTGCCAATAATGAGGGTGGAGAGACAGAAAAATGTCAATTGCGGCCATTGTGCTGGTGGGTACGTAATTAATGGTGGATTTGACAGCGCAACCGGCGGGCGCCTATGTTGGTGTTGCCCTGCCGTTTAGCTGTCTGTCAAATATCGGTATAATAAGAAAGAAGAAATTGCGGAGAAAACTATGAAGAAAACGACTCTTTTTATCGGCATTATCCTGGTTTTGTTGGGCATTCTGCTGGCAGCCATGCAGATCTACCCGGCGTTGAATGACTATATCCAGTGGCCTATGATTCTGATCGGTTTGGGGCTGTTGTTTCTGGTGGCGATGGTGCTTAGCGGCAATGGTGACTTTGCCATTCCGGGGCTGGTAAACGCCGGCCTGGGCGGGATCTTTCTGTACCAGATGATGAATAATGATTGGGCGAGCTGGTCTTTCGTGTGGCCCTTGATCCCGGGTTTTGTCGGGCTGGGCATCTTGCTGGCCAATCTCGTCAATCGTGAACGCGTTGACCGCGGCGGCATCATTCTGGTGTTTGCCAGCGGCGTGGGCTTTGCAGCCTTCTACGCCGCTTACCATTATGAAAATATTTCCGTAGACATGTTGTGGCCGCTTGCGCTGATCCTGGTGGGTGTCATCGTTGTGGTGCAGGCGCTCTCACGCAACCGTTCGGACTCTGAAGATGATTAAAGCGAAGGAATGACCGTATGCCAACCTCAGACCTGGAGCAGCAAGAATACCGTCCTGTCAAGAACGTTCGCCATGTCGTCATGAACGACATCGGGCGGCTGGTGGTAAGCCAGGCGAATGAAGAATCGCTGATGGTGGAATCAGACCGCCATATGCTGCCCAATATACAGACTGAAATGGTTGGCGATTGCCTCGAATTGGGCATGAGCCGCAGTTGGAGCGAACGTATCGCCAACAGCTTCACCCTGCGCCATGTCACCTATTATCTGACAATCCGCGAGTTGGAGTCGATTGAGCTCAAAGGCATTTCTAACCTTGAGATGGGCCCTTACCAGGGCAAGATGCTTGAGGTCAGCACGCGCGGACATATCTCGGTCAAGATCGAAGAGCTGGCGGTGAAGAAATTCAGCGGGCGTTTCCACTGGTCAAGTAATGTCACCGTGAGCGGCAGCGCTGTGCAGCAGGAAATTGTGCTGAGCGGTTCCAGTAAATACCGTGCGCTTGATTTGGCGAGTCAGCAGGCGAGCTTCCTGCTGTCGGACAAAAGCATTGCCGAGGTGCAGGTCGAAAACAAGATCGTGGTGGAATCCAGCGGCGAGAGTTTTCTGCAATACAAAGGCAATCCGCGCCTGGTGACCAAGAACCGCGACAGCAGCTCTATCCAGCGCCGCACGTTTTGAGTTTGCATGCCTTCCTTAAAAGAACAACCAACTCTCAACGATTTTCAACAGTATGTATATGCGCTTGAAGAAGAGCGCGGATTCACTGAACAGACGGTGTTAATGAAGTGCTTGTTGATGGGCGAAGAAGTGGGCGAATTGTTCCGCGCCATCCGCAAGCAGGAACAGATCAAGATAGACAAAAACGGCACCCAGGCGGGTGCCATTGATGAGGAGCTGGTGGATATTTTCATTTATTTATGTGCCATCGCCAATCGCTATGACATTGACCTCGAAGAGGCTTTCCGCCAGAAAGAGATCAAAAACAGCCAGCGCCGCTGGGAGTAGCGTCTACAGGTCAGTCCTGGGGGCGGCTCACAAAGGTCAGCTGTCCGCTGTCGTGGGTTTCAATTACCAGCTGGTTGCTGCTGATGTTGAAGGTAGCCGCATTTGACAGTGCGTTAAGGAAGTTTGATTCCTGGTCCATCACGCCTTCGGGTTCCATGCAATACATCATGGTGGAGACCAGAGCGCCAAAGGTGATCTGGTTGCCACTGACTTGATAATCTCCGCCGGTAGAGTTGCAGCTGCTGTTACCGCCGACGCTGTTTTCGTCAAAGATCAGGTAAGGTTCTGTGCCTTCGATCACCGGCGTGCCATTGATGGCGGTCAGGCTCCAGGCGGTGCCTACCAGCGGGTTGCCGCCAGCACAGCCCTGCAGGGCAAACAGCCCCACCAGCACCAGCAGGCCGAAGATGGTAAAAAAGAAAAAGCGTTCTTTCATGGTTATGGTTTCCTTTTGTTCATCGTTTACATTCATAACAAAGACGTCCCTCCTGGTGATTTGGTTCCCTGATTGATTTGAGAAAGTAAACATTTTTGTGCAAGCGGTGTGCCAGAAAGTAATGGGGGAGGGCCGGTCTTTAGTCATCTACGAAAGTGAACATGTGTAGCTTGTTCCGTGAAGGATCCCACCGTGCCTGACATATCGCAACCACCGACGAACGAACGTGTTTAATTGTTTCGATTCCTCCGTTGCAGATGGCTGCGCCATTTTCCAGTCGGAAAGACAAATCCACCCCATGTGACTTCGTCACATTTTCCCTTCCTGCAGGGAGGGGTTAGGGGTAGGAAATTGCTCATAACCACTACTTAATCATATTCAATCATTTCAATTTCTCCGCTCCCTGTGGTCGGTCGAAAAGACAGAGCCAATTTGGGAGTGTCACCCTCAGCCTGATACAAGTAACCCAACCGTCCTCAAATCATAGGGCTGTCATACCGCCAACTATGCTACAATTCATGCCATATGGAAACAGCAAAGATATTACTGGCTTCAGGCTCGCCGCGCCGGCAGGAAATGCTGGCATGGACCGGTTGGGACTATCGTGTGCAGGCAGCGGACATTGACGAAACCCGCCAACCCGGTGAAGAACCGCTGGCGTTCGTGCGGCGCCTGGCGCGTGAAAAAGCCGCTGCAGCGCTTGGTTTCGCCCAACCAGGTGAGTTGATTTTGACGTGCGACACCATTGTCACCATGAACGGCGATCTGTATGAAAAACCCGCTGATGCGCAGGACGCGCGCGAGATGCTGCAAGCATTGCGCGGTCGCGAGCATTATGTCGGTACCGCCATCACCCTGCTGGCGGCAGACAGCGGCCAGTGCGAATCAGATGTGTGTGTGACACCGGTACGCATGCGCGACTACAGCGATGCAGAGATCGATGCCTACATCGCCAGCGGTGACCCATTTGACAAAGCCGGTGCTTATGGCATCCAACACCGCGGGTTTCACCCGGCTGAAGAATTTAAAAGTTGTTTTGCCAGTGTGATGGGGCTGCCGCTGTGCCATGTGGTCAGGGCGGCGCGCAAATTCGGGCTGCCATTGGCGCAGGAAACCCCCACCAACTGTCAATTAAACCTTTCTTATGTATGCCCCGTGTATCGCAACATCCTTTAAAAGGTATAAATAAGCTATGAAAAATCGCTTGCTTTCTGTTTTACTGCTGGTTGCCATCCTGGTGGCTGCCTGCCAGAATGTGACACCTACCCCCGAAATTGTCGTGGAAGACACCCCCACGGCGCAGCCGCTGCCAACGGCTGAAATCCAGGTGACTTCGGTGCCTGACGCTGAAGCCGCGGTGGAGACGTTTCTGACTGCCTGGGGCGAATCACGTTACGCGGAGATGCATGATATGCTCACCGCACTGGCGAAAGACGCCAATCCGCTGGAAGATTTCACACAGCGTTATAACAATGTGTCCCTGGCGATGGCGCTGACGGATATCGATTACCAGATCTTTTCGGTAATGACCACCACCTCATCCGCGCAGATCGTTTACCGTGTGACAATGGCAAGCAATCTGATTGAGCAATATACTACCGGCGACATGCTCATGGACCTGGTGCTGGAAGACGGTGAGTGGAAAATCGAATGGCATGACGGTTTGATCATGCCGCAGCTGCGCGGTGGTAACAGGTTGATGGCGGACGTGTCTGTGCCGGCGCGCGGAGATATCTACGGTGCCAACGGCGAGATCTTTGCCGCCCAGACCAAGGCATATGCCATCGGCATTCAGCCCGACCGTATCCAAAATGAGGGCAGCATGCTGTCAGAGCTATCGCGCATTTTCGGTATGCCTACCGCCGATATCCAACAATTATTTGAATATGCCCGCGGCACCGACTGGTATGTGGCGGTGGGCGACGCGCCTGCCGAGAAGGTTGACCAGCGCCTGACACAGATCTATGCGGCGGGGGGGGTATGGCTGAACGAGTTCACCGCGCGCTATTATTATGCCGGTGAATCCGCCGCCCAGGTAATCGGCTATGTGCAGCCGATCCCGCAGGAAAGCCTGGATGATTACCGCGCACAGGGTTATGTCGGCAGCGAGGTAGTGGGCATGTCCGGCATTGAGAAGGGCAGTGAAGTGCAGCTGCGCGGGCAGCGCGGAGCAGATTTGTATGTGGTCAACCCGGACGGACAGGTCATTGACCGCCTGGGCCATACTGATTCATATCCCGCCCTTTCGGTGACCACCACGCTGGATTTTGATTTTCAAGAAGCGGTGCAGCGCGCGATGAGCGGCAAAACCGGTGCCATTGTGGTGCTGGAACGCGACACCGGGCGTGTGCTGGCAATGGCTTCATCGCCGACCTTCAACCCCAACCTGTTTAATGCCGACAATGTCAACCGCAATTACCAGCTGAACCAGATGCTTTCCAACCCTGACCGTCCCACCATCAACCGTGCTACCCAATCCGGCTACCCGCTGGGCTCGGTGTACAAGATCATCACCATGGCAGCGGCGTTGGAAAGCGGCCTTTTCCAGAATGAGAGCATGTATTACTGTGGTTACACATTCGAGGATCTACCCGGGCAGGTCTTTTATGACTGGACCTGGGAGCGTGGGATTGCTGCCTCCGGCGATCTCAATTTGCAAGAAGCGCTGATGCGTTCGTGCAACATATACTTTTATCATATCGGGTTGGACCTTTACCGGAAGAACTTCCCCGACATGGTTTCGGATATGGCAAAGGGCTTTGGGTTGGGCAGCCGCACCGGCATTGCCGGCATTGACGAAGCTGCCGGAAATGTGCCTGAACCGCAGAATGAAGGTGACGCTGTCCAGCTGGCGATCGGGCAGGGCACCCTGCAGGTGACACCGCTGCAGGTGGCAACCTTCATCGCCGCGCTGGGCAACGGCGGCACTCTCTATCAACCGCAATTGGTCGAACAATACACGGATGTCAATGGCAACGCGGTCAGCACCTTCACGCCGATTGTGAACGGGCAGCTGCCGATCTCTGAAGACACGCTGAATTCGATCACCGAAGCCATGCGTTGGGTGACGGGACAGCCGCGCGGCACCGCCTGGGGCACTTTCAGCACCCTGCGCTACCCGGTGTATGCCAAAACCGGCACCGCGCAAACTTCGGTGACACGCCCGCACTCATGGTTTGCAGGCTATACCGACGCCAATATCCCCGGCAAGCCCGACATTGCTATCGCGGTGATCGCGGAATATGCCGGTGAAGGTTCCGAAGTAGCGGCGCCCATCTTCCGACGTGTGGTTGAACTGTATTTTGAGGGCAGGGCAACCCGTGTGTATCCGTGGGAATCACGGGTATGGGTCACGCAGACCCCCACCCTGCTGGATATCGAATACACCCAGACAGCGGTGCAGCAGGAGACCAGAGAAGCAGAGCGTGAAGCCACACGCAAAGCAGAGGAAGAAGAAGCAGAGAACAACGGCAATGGTGAGTAGCCGGCCGGCAGTAACCACCCTGGCGATTAATGCATGAGTAAGTATCCCCTCAACGGCATTGTCTTGCGCTATCAATCCGGCTTCTACACCGTACAGATGGATGACGGCGAAGAAGTGACCTGCACCCTGCGCGGGCGGCTCAAACGCGGCCCCAAAACCGGCGACATCGCCGCGCTGGGCGACATTGTACATTTCACCAAACAGAGCGATGGCACTGGTGTGATCGAAGAGGTGGAGGAGCGCAAGAGCGCTTTCATCCGCCTGGCGCCCACCCCGCGCGGCTTATACCAGCAGGTGCTGCTGGCGAACCCCGACCAGGTGTTGTTCGTGTTCGCTTGCGCCAACCCGGAGCCGCACCTGCGTATGCTGGATCGCTACCTGGTGGTGGCGGAGAAGAACCAGATCAAACCCGTTATTGTGGCGAACAAGGTCGAACTGGTGGGGATGGACACCGCCAAAGCCTTGTTCGGCTTGTATGAACAGATTCCCTACGAGGTGCACTATACTTCGGCGGAGACAGGGCAGGGGGTGGAGGAACTGTTCGCGCTGTTGAAGGGCAGATTGTCGGCGCTGACCGGGCCGTCGGGTGTGGGCAAATCCAGCCTGCTGAACCGCATGATGCCGGGGCTGGGGCTGGCGGTCAGCCAGGTGAGCGACGCCACCACCAAGGGGCGCCACACCACCACTCACCGTCAGTTGTTCCCCATCGACGTGCCGGAGGGCGGTTATGTGGCGGACACACCCGGCATGCGCACCATGGCGCTGTGGGACACCGAACCGGAAGAACTGGATGGTTATTTTCCTGAATTGCGCGAGTTGGTGCGTGACTGCCAGTTCAGCGACTGCACCCACCAGGCGCATGAACCCGGCTGTGCGGTGCATGCGGCAGTGAGCGATGGCAGGGTGCATGAGCAGCGCTATCAATCGTATCTGCGCATGCGCTATGGCGGTGAATTCGACGAGGGCGGCGACAGCCCGCAAATTGACTGAAACTTTCCTAACCCTGCACCCAGATGGAAAAACGCATCTGGATGCTTTCCCTTCCCGCAAAACACGGGAAGGGACACTGCGTTTCTCCCCCATCTCTCAACAACCATTCATGCCGCAGGCGTTTTCTTTTGGGAGTCTGGAGGGTTTTTTCTTTG
>CAYMNB010000080.1:0-7807 GCA_964391725.1 uncultured Anaerolineaceae bacterium
TGATCAATGTCATCATGCGTTGGGTGGAGGAGCGGATGCGCTCCAGATAATGAAGCCCTTCTTCTCCCAAAGCGTTACTGCATTCTTCTTCCAGTGCGGCGCTGAAACCGTCAATTGCGCGCAGAGGCGCGCGCAGGTCGTGGGATACCGAGTAGGCAAAGGCTTCCAACTCTTCATTGGCGATTTCCAACTGGGCAGTGCGTTCCTTCACGCGCTGTTCCAGCTCTTCATTCATGCGGTGGATCTCCTCTTGGGCTTCACGGCGTTCCGTGATATCGCGCGTGACGCCGCGGATCTCCACATGACCGCTTTGTTCGTTCAGGTAATAAGAGGTGATGACCTCTGTCCACACGGTCGAACCATCGCGGCAGGGTTGTTCGACCTCATCGCGGAAGAATTCGCCAGAGGTTACTTGACCGCGGCGGTACATGGAAGCTCGTTCACGGATCATTTCCTTGAGTTCCTGAGCTGCCTGGCGGGTGAGGGCAGCGTCCACCGGCAGCGCCATGATCTCTTCCACCGTATACCCGCGCAGCGCCTCCACTGAAGGGCTGACATAGCGGAAAAAGAGGGTTTCGGTATCCAGCACCCACACCACATCTTTGATATTCTCGGTCAACACCCGGTAACGTTCTTCACTTTCCTGCAGCTGGCGCGTCATGCGTTCTCGCACCAACCTGCCAGCCATCAACTTGCCAAGAACGGCGCTGCCCAGCGGGTAGATGACCATGACCGGCAGGGAGATCACCCGCAGGACACTGAGGGCGGTTTCGAAGGGCAAGGTGAAGGCCAGCAGCAGCATGATGACATGCCCAGTTAGCCCGAAAAGATACAACTCACGCCAGCTGATATGTGCCAGATCGCCTTTGCGCACCGCCCGCCAGACCAGCCCCAGTGCAGAGGTAGCGGTGATCACGCTGATACCCATGACGGTGGCAGCCCCGCCCTGCTGGTAACGGAAGGCAGCAGTTATCAGCACAGCGATGATGGTTGGGAGCGGCCCGAAGAAAAGCCCGGTGACAGACAACAACACTGAACGTGTGTCGAAGATGATGCCGGGCTCGTATTGCCAGTGGGTCGTCATCACCGCGATGCCGATGCCGCCTACCACCAGCCCGATCAGCACCTGCTGAAGCGAAACGCGCGGTAACTTCCAAAGGCGCACGGAAATATCAAACACCAGCGCCAATGCCAGCAGCAGCGCTGCGTTTTGAACCAATGCCAGAAAGATGGGATTTTGCATGCGGATTCCTGGGAGTGATGGGGGATTCGCAAAGAGGGATGATTCTTACTTGATTATACAGGTATTTGATTGTTCTTGTATGAACACCCCGGCATTCTGTGTAAATTTTAACCATCCAGATGACACCCTATCATGAAAGGAAACCCGGCAGATAACGGGCCTGATTTGATATAATTAAGGAAAAGGTTAGAAAACGAAGGAAAGAAGATGTTTACCAAAAAAAGACTGTTAGCGACGCTTGGCATTGTCATTTTTATGCTGGGCATGATCATCGGCATTGCCTTCATCGGCATTACCACCTGGGGCAACCTGGAAGCCTACTGGTTCTTTCCGTCACGCATCGCTACCAGCGGTATCCGCGGGCTGAACTGTCCGGTGATGATGACGCCGGGCGAGACCGGTGTCATCACCCTGCATGTGCGCAACCCCCATGATTTTGTCATCCGCCCCACGGTGCTCTCCACGATCTCCAGCGGCTATTACATTGATGAGGCTGAATTTACCAAACAGAATCTGGTACTGGACCCGGGCGATAGTTACATCGCGCGCTGGGAGTTCAGTGAAGAGAATGCCGTGTACGGCCAGTTTGTCATGGCGCGCATTGAGTCCCGCACCCCCTATCCGACTGCCCGCCTGCAGGGTTCCTGTGCTATTTTTGTACTCGATCTGCCAGGTGTGAACAGTCTTTTAATCATGATCGTGGGCGGTATCTTGTGCGCGGCTCTCTCGCTGGGTGGACTCTACCTGTGGCGCAAGTTCCACAACGAGAAACTCGAAGCCAACCTGCACACCACGCGCGGCATGTTCCTGTTATTCGTCATCGTCACGATCGGTATTGCCACCAGTTTCCTGCGCATCTGGATGGTGAGCCTGGTCACTTTGGTGGCGGCGTTGGTGCTGCTGGTCTCCACCCTGACCCTGATCTCCTACACCTCCTCGGGAGATACCAAAGCATCGCTCTGAACATAGTCAATAATAAATAACTACCCCCTGTCTGGGTTCTGGCGGGAGGTTTGTTGTTACTGATTCTCTTGTCATAAATATGCCTCATTTCCATTGCCAAAAGTCAGGCTGCCAATTGCCAGCAATGTTGGCTTGAATAACCGGTTCAATAAATTCGATTAGCTTCTGATTGGCTTCTTGAAAGTTGGCAAATGGCAGTCCCATCACGCTATTCAATTGATTGTAAGATTGAAGCCATATGGTGGGGATGTGGTCAAAGTGGTCAGGCATCGGTGTATTCCGGGCTGTAAAAATTTGTTCAAGCGCACTGCGAAGTTGCGTAATGCTGAGTGGTTTTTGAATTTGGGCCAATAGCAACACCTCCACCATATCCTTCACCCGGCTGGAAGGTGATTGCCTGGTTACTACAATGGCGTGAATTTTCTCGGCAATATGTTGGGAAATTGAATAACACAAAATTGGAGCCGATGAGAGATCTGCAAAAGAGAGTAAATCGGGCGGCATTAATGGTTCAGGGGATTCAACGACAGGATCCTGGGTGCCGATGTCAATATGAAAGCGTTCAAAATCTCTGCCAGCCAACCGGGCTGTTATGAGAAAACGGTGAATCTTTGGTTGGGTATCCAGCGGGTTGGTCTGCTGTACATAAAATTCAAAGTAATCTGGCAAAGTTTGGTGCAAAGCAGTGACAAGGCTTTCCGACATTAGTTTTAGAGGAATATCTTTCACCAGCAAATCGATGTCCTGCGTTGTTCGGGCTTGTGGGTTCCGCAGTTGTAAGGCATAGCCACCTTTTAATATCCAGCGGTCATCCAGGTGAGCCATAAATCTTTCAAAGGCAATCATCTTGCGCAACCTGGGTAGTGAGCCTGACGGGTAGTTTGTCCGCAGTCTGTTCTCTAATGCCTGGCGAAAAGCTGCCCCGGTGTTATATTTCATTCGTCACCTTGTCAAGTATGGACAGAATCAATTTCTGTACACGATGGGGGCGGTGCATCGCCTGGTCGATTAATTGCTGTCTGGTGGTCATACCTCGCTGAAGCGCTTGCGAAATTGCCAGATGGATTTGTTGTTCTTCCACAAAGGCAAAGGCACAATCGCTGATCGTTCGGGCAACCGAGGTAATACGCAGGCCATCCACCATAGTGATATCGTCTTTTGCTATTTGCGTGGTGTGCATGCGGATGCCCGGGCGGCGCCTGGAACTGGTCCGCGGAAGGATCAGATGGATTTCATCAGGAATTAAATCAGCAAGCTCATAAACATACAGTGCAGATTGAAAACCCACCACAGCATTTTTCCCGGCTTTGAGCAGGGCGATGTGCAGATTTTCATGGCGGCTGGCGGGGAATTGAACGAACCGGTAGACGCCCGCTGCCGCCCGCCAAAACCTGCCTGTTTTTACTCCCTGGTAGATTTGCTGGCGCTGGATGCCGACTTCTTTTGCCTGAGCAATCGAAAAGTAACCAGCCTGTTCTTCCGCTATATAAAAAAGTTGTTGATTCACATTCATTGTTTTTATGTGTGCAAATAGACATTAAATTAATTACATTATGCACACATTATTGCATAGATTCTACGATTTGTCCAGTAGATGTTAGCGATGAAGGGGACCATTCTGTTATTACAAGTTCACCATTGCATGTCGACCGGATGCAATGGTTGTCTTCAGACCCGCAACAACCCACGGAAGCCTCTGACACCATAATACGAGGAGGCGCCGTTGTGGTAGATGAATACCGCGCCGTAGCGCCGATCACCGAAGATCGCCCCGCCATGTTGGCGAATGGAGGGCGGCGTTTTCAGCCAGCTGGAGGTTTTGGTGTCGAATTCACCCAGTGTCTGTAAATGGCGGTATTGTTCTTCGGTCAACAGGTCAATGCCCATGGCGGCGGCCATATCCATGACGTTATTCTCGGGCCGGTTGGCTTTTCTGGCTTCCCATGCCTGCCGGTCATAACAGACATTTCTGCGGCCGGCAGGGCTTTCTGGGGAACAATCACAGAAAATGATGGCTCCGGTGTGCTGATCAACGCCGATCACATCCGGTTCACCGCCGGTTGTTTCCATTTTATGCAGGGACCATAGTTTCTCAGGCTTGGCTTCCAGCTTTGCCTGGATATTTGCCCAAACCAGGCCCGGATGGCGCTCCGGATGGGTTTCATAGCGGGTTGTTAACACAGCGAGCATTTCCTCCGCCTGTTCAGTGGACAGTGACTTTTGGTTTTTATGCTTGTTTTGCACAGCAGTACTTCCTTTGCTTAATGGGTGAAGAAATCAAATATGCGCATGTAGTATCTTGTCTATTTCCAGTAAACTCACTTTGATCACGCACATGTTTGTTCTCCTGAATTGGTTCTTACTTTGGCATTACACGGATGGTGGCAATTGTGCCGCTCATGGTCAGGGTGATGGTGTCGCCAACCACCGGCAGTGGCGCAATGTCGCGCTCGCGTACGTCACACAGTACGGCAGACTGCACCGTGATTGAGTGAGCCCTGATCTGCACAGGGGTTGATGGCACAGTAGGTGCCTGCAGACGCAGAATGATGCCTTCGCCGCGCGAGGCGGTTTTTACCGCCGCCACCCGCACCATGGGCTGGTCGCTGGTGAATAACGGCCGGGCTGTTGGTGTGCTGAACAGGTCTTCTGCCAACATAGGCAGGCCGTTCTCTTGCCAATTGCCGTTTGTTGTGAACTGCAGGGCATAGTCGAAGGCATACGGTTCTTTAACATGGCCTTTGGCGGGGTTGGCGGGCAACCCGATGAAACCGTAGGCTTTTTCCTTGGTGGCGTTGCGCAGCGCGACCAGTTCCACCTGTTTTTCCTGCGGCAGACAGGCAACTGCGCCGGGATGGCGCTGCAGGATGGCGAGGCCATGCGACTGCCCATCGCACAGGTGGGCGAAATGCTGAAAGGGCCAGAAAGTCGGGGTATACACCCGCTGCGGCGGACGGCTGACCACACCCCCGGCGGCGTCCATGTGCAGGCGTTTGCAGGCATGTTCGGGCTGCAGGCGTACGTTGATGGTGGTACCTGGGGCGGCTTTGCCGCTCACACGGCAGCGGATGAGGGGTGAAACCGCGGCGAACCACATCGTGCGCTGGATAGTTTCGCCGTTCAACATAAGGCTGGTGTGCAGCGCCAGGCCCTCCGCGGTCTCTTCAATGGTGACGGAAGCCGGCGCGTCGCTGGCTCTGCTATCTTCTTTCCAGGTGCCGCCCTGATATTCCAACCCCATGCGCCACAAACCGCCGGAATCCCGGTAGCTGACCAGGTCGTTGGAAAGTCCGCTGAGCAGGGTCTCACCGGCGGGTGTGCGCAGGCCGGTGATGGCGCCGCCCAGGCGTTCACTGATCTGCGCGGTGTAGTGCGGGGTGCTGATGGTGATTACATCGCCATCGCGTGTGTATTGCGGCAGGGCGGCGGCTGGCGGGGTGGTTTCTTCAACCGCTGCACCTGCCTGTAATGACGACAGCACTTTTTTCACCTCGGCGGAGGCTTGCGCCAGCATGGGGAAGGATTCGCCATAGATAACCTCATCCGGCGAGGTGCCGGTGATGAAATCATGGTGGTTAGAAACCGCCGAAAGCCACCAGGCAGGCGCCAATGCCTGCGCGGTTGCTTGCGCCTGCGCCCGGTTGGCGGGCTGCAGTGACAGTTGTTCTGCCAGCAGGAGGTCATCGGTCAGTTCGTAGGCACGCTGTTTGAGCAGTGGACGCGCGGTGTAGAAGCCAGTCCAGTAGGGATTGGGGTCCATTTCGAACACCGGCAGCTGTTCTTTGTGGGTTTCCACCAGTGCCAGGTAATCATCCAGCCCGGCGTTGACCGCCCAGATGCCGCTTTCAGCGAAGTGATTTTGGTTGTAACGGTCGAGCAGGAAGATCAGCTCTTCAAGCGGGGCGACGAAATCAAAGCCGATCGGGCAGAACAGGTAAGGGGTGCGCGACAGGGGCAGCAACGCATCGGCAAACGACTGAATACGGTGGGCGACGTGGCGGTCAGAGCGCGCCTGCACCGCCAGCGGCATGATGTACATGCGCATCAGCCCTTTGTGCGCCAGCATATCGCCCTGCCCGTAGGTGAAGGCGTTCCAATGCGCCAGCACCTGCGCGCCATTCATGTCTTTCCACATAAAATCCAGTGATTTTTCGTTCATTAAAAATTCGGCGCTGGATAGCGCGCGCGGATAGTGCTTGCCCGATTCAAAGTCGCTGCCCATGAAGTACATGCCGTCAATGCGGGTGAAGGCGGTGCGGTCAAAACCGGCAGCGCGCAGCAGCGAGGGCAGCGCCGGGGACATGCCGAAACTGTCGGTGAAATACGCCAGGGTCGGTTCCTGTTCCAGTCCCTGCGCGCGCAGCCATTCCTGTCCCTGCAGCAGGTCACGCAGGATGGCTTCCGCCGATGGCAGGATGGTGTCAGCCGTGGTGACGCCGCTGTTGGTGATGCGCAGCTGGCGGTTGTTGATCAGCGCGCGCAAGGTGTCGTGCTGGTGCGGGCAGGCTTCCCAGTACATGCGCAGGAAGAACATGCATTCGACCGAGTACACCCGCCGCGGCTCTTGCTGCAATGCCGCGATGGCCTGATCCAGGTTGAGTTTGACCAGTTTTTCAAAATAATCGTTGGAAGTCCACAGCCAGTTGGGGTCCCAGTGGCTGGATTCAGAAAAGATCAACACATGCCTGGCTTCGGGCGGTACGCCCAATCGTTCGCGCAGCGCCATTTCCTCAGGCTTATCAGCGGATGTCATCATCTGCTCCTTATGGGTAGGTGGTTTGGTTAATGAAAATTATAACGCAGGAAGGTTTCATATGATGCTGGCAGATTGCAGGTTGCCTGCCCTCGGCTATAATTTTTGTATGTCTGACCTGTTTGCGTTTGACTCCCTGACCCGTCTTCACTGGCGCGTGATTGATGAGGGTGACCGTGTACAGCTGGCGCCAGCCGATGGCGGCACTGTGCCGGATTGCTACCTGATGCAGGGATTCAGTGACCTGCAGATCAATGGTGCTTTCGGGGTGGATGTCAACGCGCCGGATCTGACCATCGGGGGTTTGCGCTGCCTGTGTGAACGACTGGTGGCCGAAGGCGTCACCGCCTGGCTGCCGACGGTGATCACAGCGCCAACTGCTCTCCATCGCGCGCGCCATCCTTGCCAACCCTAAGATCCTGATCCTGGACGAAGCCACCTCTTCGGTGGACACCCGCACCGAGAAGCACATCCAGGAAGCCCTGCTGCGCCTGATGGAAGGCCATACGGCGTTCGTCATCGCCCACCGCCTGAGCACCATCCGCAACGCGGACCAGGTGCTGGTGGTCAATGACGGTGAGATCACCGAACGCGGCACACATCATGAATTATTGGCGCTGCGCGGGTTCTATTACAACCTGTATAGGAGCCAGTTCAAAGGCAAGACCATCGAGGAGTTGGAAGTGGCGCTGGGTTAAACGCCCAGTTTGGTTTGCGCAGACTGAAGGAAACCCGGTTTCTTCCAGCGCGCAGCGGTGGGTAACCGGGTTTCTTGTTCAATAGCGCGAAGATGTCATGCCCATCCCCTACACGTATAATGATTCTGTCATTTCGACCGACCGCAGGGA
>CAYMNB010000081.1:0-6998 GCA_964391725.1 uncultured Anaerolineaceae bacterium
ATAGGCCCTTCAATACGTGATACACCAGAAACTTCTTGTCCTTTGTATTTTGCTAAGATACTCATACGTATTGCTGCTCCAATTCACTAAGTTCCCGGTCGATCTGTGCCCGAATTTCATCAAGCTGGCTTACATTGCGATTAATTACCTGGGTTTTCATACGGATGATGGTCGTGACAACATCAAGTGAATGTAATGCTGAAGCAAACACACCCAATTGGATCGCTTTTTCGGCACGTCGGTGAAAATACAAAATGACATCCAACATTTTGATTTGTTTTTCTATGGTTGAAAATGTATCTACATCATCCATTGCATTTTGTTGCATAAAGCCTTCCTTAATGAGACGAGCTGTTTCAAGGATGAGGCGCTGTTCATCAGGCAATGCACTCGGCCCCACCAATTGCACAATCTGACTCAGACGACTTTCTTCGTTCATTATCTCCATGCCTCGCGATCGCAGCTCTTGCCAATCATATCCAGTCTTCGCCGTCCACCAATCGTTTAGCGTATCTACATATTCACTATAGCTGTTCAACCAGTTCACCGAAGGAAAATGGCGCGCAGACGCAAGGGCTTTATCCAACGCCCAGAATGTGCGGATATACCGTCGAGTATGCTGGGTGACTGGTTCAGAGAAATCACCGCCAGGAGGAGAGACCGCGCCGATCACGCTGACCGAGCCCTGACGATGGTTGAGTGTCTTAACTTTTCCAGCGCGCTCATAGAATTCTGCCAGCCTGGCACCTAAATAAGCAGGATATCCTTCTTCCGCTGGCATTTCTTCCAGACGGCCAGATATCTCACGCAGTGCTTCTGCCCAACGTGAGGTTGAATCCGCCATCAAGGCAACATCATATCCCATATCGCGGTAGTATTCTGCGATGGTAATACCAGTATAAATACTGGCTTCACGAGCTGCCACCGGCATATTTGAGGTGTTGGCAATTAGCACCGTGCGTTCCATCAAGGGTTGGTTGTTGCGGGGATCAATCAGATCAGGAAATTCTTGCAGCACTTCTGTCATTTCATTACCGCGTTCACCGCAGCCAATATAGATGACAATATCAGCATTCGACCATTTGGCGATCTGGTGCTGGGTTATGGTCTTCCCCGCGCCAAATCCACCAGGAATGGCGGCAGCGCCGCCCTTCGCCAATGGGAAGAATGTGTCCAGAATGCGTTGGCCGGTGATCAATAATTCATTGGGGGTTTCGCGCTGGAGAAATGGGCGCGGACGCCTTACTGGCCAACGCTGGAGCATAGAGAGATCATGTTCTCCAGACGGCGTAAGCAACTTTGCAATAGGTTCCTCCAGTTTGTATTGCCCATTCGCCGCAATCCAGGTGATAACTCCCTTCATGGTGGGAGGAACCATGATGAAATGTTCCAACGCATTGGTTTCGGGAACACTGCCAAGAATGGCTCCACCAGAAACCTCAACACCTTCCTTAATCGCAGGAGTGAACTCCCACAGCGAACCACGATACAACGAGGTGAGTTTCACACCTCGAGAGATAAATGTTCCCTCTTTGCGTTCCATCACTGGCAAGGGCCGCTGAATACCATCAAAAATACTGCGCAGCAAACCAGGACCCAACTCAACCGAAAGCGACATCCCTGTGCCAAACACTGGCTCTCCCGGCCGCATGCCAGAGTTCTCTTCATAGACCTGCACAGTCATCACATCATCGTTCAAACCAATGATCTCACCGATCAGGTGTTCATCGCCCACCTCTACCATTTCCAACATGCGCACTTCTCGTGAACCGCGCACACGAACCACAGGTCCATTGACCCAGATGATTTTGCCAATTTCGATCGCCATCATTTTTCTCCCATCAGAAGTTGATAGACCGGCATCCTTAGCTTGCTCTTCATTCGTTCCAGTCTAGCCTGGAGCGTATTATCGAATTGACGATGTCCATCAACAGTGTGCGCAATCACCCCAAATTTTCGTATCAACACATCTCCCCGCATGAGGGTTACATTATGTTCGTCAGCGATCTCTTTCAAACGAGAATTGTCTAGCAATTGATTTGCCTTCTCATCGAGGTGAATCAGAACGTTCTCGTCATTGACCTGGAAGATGGATTCGATAATCAGTTCTTCCACGATCGTCATGTACTCTTCTTGTTCAACGATCTTGTACAGAGAAGCAAGGCTCTCTTCGAAAACCTGGTTGATCAATTCTTCGCGTTTGACCAGCCAATTCATTTGGACTTGTGCTTCCACAGTCGCAAGATTCTTATTCCGAATAAAATCTGCCTCTTTAACTGCATGGGCGATCACCTGATGAACCGCATCCTCTCGTTCCTGCTGAGCAGTTTCTCTGATTTGATTGGATTTTTCCTGTGCTTCAGATAGAATCTTTTGTGCTTCCTGTTCAGCGGTTCTTAGGACTGTTCGGGAAAAATTTTGAGTATTTGCGGCACTTCCATCCATAGATTATTCTCCAGACCTGCAATCAGCCATACCTCTAAAATTTGATGCCAATCGCTCGTTCGATGATCTCATTAAGGGATTCCTGTTTACTTGAAACTGGGTTGGGCGCTGGTATTACGACCACCAAAGGGATCTCACTCTGAAATTTTAATTGATCAATCCGTGCCTGGATCAATACAGCTGCATCTTCAGTGATGAGAACGATGCCAATATTCTCCATAGCCAGTGCATGGTCAATTGCTGCATTGGCTTCGTCTGCAGTTGCAGTAATCTCGCCCTGGATTCCTACCAGCGCGAAACCCTGTACAGCCTCAGAATTCCCAATCACACGAATCTTCATCTCTGTTTATCGATTAAGAATCATAAATGAAATGATCAAGCCGTAAATAGCAATACCTTCCGCCAGCCCTACAAAAATGAGGGCACGGCCAAACGATTCAGGTTTTTCTGCTATCGCGCTGACTGCCGCAGAACCAGTACCACTGACCGCCATACCAGCACCGATCGCCGCCAGGCCGGTTGATATCGCAGCGCCTAATGCAGCATATGGGTCACCTGTAGTGGCAGCAGTTTCGCCGAGAACAGCCGCAGAGACGGAAGATGGTGTTGCCAGCCATACTATCCCTAACCCAACAGCCATCAACCCGATCACCACATTGAATGCCTTTAATCCAACCATTAGGCGCTGGGTAGCTTGCTGTGGCGCATTATCTCTGGCTCGCATGAAATAAATTACCGCAGGAATCATAGGGATCATCGCAACCAGAATGCCAAACATAAATACGTTCATTTCTTCTCCTAAGTATTTGAGTTCTCTAACTTGATCGGACGGAAGGGATTTCCACCGCCACTGAAAAACTTGCTGAAAAATTCATAGTATTCAAGACGCAGCGTTTGAATACCAACGATCATGCCTTCGAATCCAATAATGAATAAATTACCAAGAACAACAGCGACCCAATAGCCAATTCCCTGGTTCGCACTGACCATCTCTGCAAGAATAAAGACTACTGAACTCAAACCCACATGCGCCACAGCGAACGCCCCCACGCGCACGTAGGAAAGGATGTTACTGAAAATGGCGATCACTATCTCAAAAAGTTCGAAAAATGCTTGAATGAAGAACATAAGAATATTGTCATGAAGAATAGGTTTCTGCTTATTGATCAATCGCCCCACAGGTTCGGCAATCATGATCGCGATACTGGCTATGACAGCCAACCAGGAAAAAACCGCGGTTGGTAAGCCAATGTTTGGCGCAATAATATTCGCGCCAAGCCCGACGATAGCCAGAAACAGCACAAAACCGGTAACCCCATGATTAGAAAAAAACAGGTTTGTCCAATCTTTGTGACGAACCGCATTGAAGATACTCAAGCTAAAAGCAGAAGCGAGTAGGACGATCCCCGAAATAACGGTAATCATCAATATTTGCATGATATTATCCATCGGCCGAAACCATAATGGTTGAATAAGGTTTTCCAAGCCAAAGAAACTGCCATACAATATACCGAATATAGTAGCAAAAAAACCACATAACATCACCACAACGCCAAGGTCACTGGCGCTTCGCAGCGATTTGATCTTCTTGCCTGCCAGAAGGCCTCCCAACAATGTCAATACCAGCCCCTGACCTGCATCACCAAACATAGCTCCGAACAACACCGGGAAGCTGAGCGCAAGTAAGATACTCGGATCCACTTCGCCATATTGGGGCTGCCCGTAAATGGTGACCAGAGACTGAAAAGCTTTGAACAAACCTTTATTCTGAAGCGAAGATGGGATTTGTTGACTGTCGCTTGCATTACGATTCATCGTGACGGCTTCGAATAATATATCCTCAGATATTAACTTCAGCTTCTGGCGCAATACCTCCACCTGCTCACTCGGCATCCACCCTACTACCAGATAGGAATTGCGTAATTTGCCAAACCGGTTGATGGCACTGGCTATCATATTGCTTTTACGAACCTGCCAGAAGATCTGCCGAAACTGGTGTTCACGGCTCTTTCGCAATTGGTCGATCTCTCCCTGCTGGCCGACAATCTGCTGTTCCAATTTCTCCAAATCCACCGACATTGCTTCTATCATCTCAGTCGGAGTGCCATGATACCCCTCCGGGATTCTTAAGGGAGTAATAAATGCGCTGCGTGCTGCTCTTTCCAACACATCCGCATTCTGCCGTGGTCCAGCAAGAAGGACAACCGCCTGGTCATCATATTCATCCAGTATCAGCAGTTCAAAAGGAACACGCGAAAGGCTGGTCCTCAATCGATCCAGCCCACCCTTCGGCCCAATTCCCAGAATCATGAAAATGTAATCCAGGTTCTGCAAACGATCCAGTTCGAAATCTACCTCTTTGATAGGCTGCAACAAACGAATGAAGTTGCGCAGTTCCTCTTCGCTTTTATGCTCCGATTCAATACCCAATAATAATTCATTAACCTGCAATTCAAACCCTTCGATCCATCGATAGATCATACGTTCATTCATAATCGGCGGAATGGTTTTATCATTTGGCGTGCCTTCATCAATATCCAACTTGCGAAGTAGAGTCCTCAAACGACGTTCCAATGCGGCGAAAGTACTTGCCTTGGCCCCCCAATTCTGGCCGATTTGTTCTCCTTCCTGATATTCGGAGGACACATGGCTCATATCAATCTGTTGGAAATTTCCCGAATTTCCCAGGGCTTCCATGACAGGAACAATCTGGTTTTCAGGCAGAACGAGCTCGATTTTGGACATTTCTTGCGGATAAAACATTTTTTCACCTGGAAGTTAGTTTTGATACGTCTTTTCACGAGAAGACTGATTAAATAACAAAAAGTTCTTAAACCGGTTGAATGGCAGTTCCATAGATTTAGCCTCCATGAGTACAGTCAAATCCTCAATTTCCATCGCAAGCAGATGAAGATATGCGACGGGAACGCCTGCGTGGAAGGGATATCCGGCAAAAATTGTCCGGCAAACATCGATACTTCGCTTCATTAACCAGTTTTCTAAAAATGGTAAGTTCTGTTGAGGATCGTTGCGTATTTCATTCAACATAGGATAGTTTGGATAAAGATCGCCAAGGATAAATTCAATATCGCCACCGGAGGCAATCATGCGAATTTGCTGATCCTGAACGCGGTAACCAAAAGGTAATGTATAGTTGATGATCTCCTCTTCAGACAAATGATAATAGATGCGATAGCGTAACGCCCAAAGCAGATTGTTCGTGTCAATTAATGTGCCGATCAAGGGGCGCACCTGGGACCAATCACTTGGCGCAAGTTTCTGGCAACTTTTCCACAGTCGACGCCAATAATCCAGATCGAGGGCAACTTCGAGAACAAAAAGATTTTTCTCTTGCATATAACGGGGCAAGCTTCTTGAAAGTGGATCATAATACACTGTGCCTTTAAGCAATTCGGTGGCATCCATAAGATTTCCCGTTTCCATCATCGCTTCGCAGGGAAGTTTGCCAAAATCACCCAACGGAAAGAGGGTATGGCGAACGCGATCCCAACTTTCGCCGATCACAATACCGCGCAGAGATGCTTTGAGATTGTCCAATTCATAAAGATTGAGCAATTCAGAAAGCACTATTTTTAAAGGCTTAGGAGAAATACCAATAAGCCGAACATAGGCTTCGGTCAAACGCTTACGAATCTCATAAACTGCACGGCGTGGTGTCAGGTCGGACATTTCAAATGACAGTAAATAGGGACCATAAACGCTCTCACGGAGGATCGCAGCTGCCCCCTGAAAATCTGGTGCATTATATAAGAGTTGCCATTCATCAGGCGCAAGCAATGACGACATCATTGCTCTGGTGAGGCTGTTTAAGGAGGAATAGGAGAAAACTTGAGCAATTGCCATCCATCATTCCTGTAAAGTTAGTTGTGCCAAAACAAATTCTACAGCTTTATTAAAATTCTTTTTGGCTAACTCCTCTTTTTGGGTTATCTTCTGTTTTGACTGCTGTTGAATGATGGTGATGTCGCTTTCACATGCTGCCTTTTTTCGGATACTGCCAGCCTCTTCTTCAGCGGCAAGAGAAGACTCTTCCCATTTCTTTTGTGCCTCTGCTTTCGCATCCAACACAATCTGTTTTGCACGTTCTTGTGCAATATTCCGAATCTGCTGTGCTCGCTCTTCGAGTTGCAAAATTTGCTGGACTTTAGCATTATTCATGAACAAAACTCCTGTTGACATATTGTCTGGTCAGGATAAAGTGGCCAAAATAGTTTTCTGGCAGTCCCAATGGAATCTCTTGTTACATCATTATCAAATGGTGAGAGATGGCTTAGGCATCTGTCAATATTTCTGTTTATAATCCTGCCTCATTATAAACCCTATTTGCCATTTTCCAATTAATAAAGCACTTCATAGTTAAGTTTCTTTCACACTACAACCATGGATGATTCTCTGAATGGGTTATACAACCGTTCATCAATGTTCCTCAAAAAAGAGTTTCCAAATAAAAATAACTGGAGCCGTTTGGCTCCAGTTATTAGTAGCGGGGAGTGGATTCGAACCACTGACCTTCGGGTTATGAGCCCGACGAG
>CAYMNB010000082.1:0-6989 GCA_964391725.1 uncultured Anaerolineaceae bacterium
CAGCTGCGCAGGTTCACGCTCCGTCGGGCTGACAGTCATTAAAGCAGACACAGAGTTTACAAGAATAAACTCCGTGTCAGTCCTAACTTTTTTTTGCGGACAGGGACAAGGAATCAGCAAAGCTGATACGAGCCCTGTCCCTACCGTGATTCGATCATCAATTACGGAAAATACGCACCCGCCGGTTAGGCTCCTGGCAGTAAGAATGCGAGACCAACTCCGCCTGGCGTGCCATCTCATGCTGAATGCGGCGGATATTGGCAGGCGCGCCTGCTGCTGGATGTTGATTCCGCCGGGCTGTTGGAGAGACAGGATTAATCATCAAAGCAGTTGACGACCTTTCATTTTCATACACCAACTATCTGCCACAAGGCGCTTGTTTGCGTTACAATTCCACCATAACCATGAGAATATAAGGAGCGGTAGATGAAACCCACCACCATTTTCCTGCACAGTCAGCACCAGATCGCGCCGGTCGATGAGCGCATTTTCGGCGGATTTATGGAGCACATGGGGCGCTGTGTGTATGAAGGCGTGTATGACCCCGCCAGCGCGCATGCCGACGAGAACGGCTTCCGTCAGGATGTGCTCGCTGCGCTGAATAAACTCAAAATGACCGCCATGCGCTACCCGGGCGGCAACTTCGCCAGCGGCTATCACTGGCAGGACGGCGTCGGCCCCAAAGACCAGCGCCCGCACATCCGCGAGTTAGCCTGGCAGAGCACGGAAACCAACCAGTTCGGCACCGAAGAATACCTGCATATGTGCCGCCTGATGGGCTGGACGCCGATGATCACCGTCAATCTGGGCACTGGCACGCCTGAAGAAGCGCGTGACTGGGTCGAGTTCTGCAACATTCCTAAAGGCACGCGCTTTGCCGATCTGCGTATGCAGGCAGAACCCTATGGGGTCAAACTGTGGTGCCTGGGCAACGAGATGGACGGCCCCTGGCAGTTGGGGCATGTGCCCGCCGACCAATATGCCGTGCGTGCGCAGCAAGCCGCCAAGATGATGAAAGATGTTGATCCCTCGGTGGAACTGGTCACGTGTGGCTCGTGCGGCGTGGGCATGGCCACCTACATGGAATGGGATGCCGTGGTGCTTGATTACCTCGGTGACCTGAGCGATTACGTCAGCCTGCACCGCTATGTGGGCAATCGCGAAAATGACACCGCCGATTACCTGGCGGTCACCAATTCCATTGACCAGCAGATCGAAGAGATGGACGCCGTCTGCCGCTTTGTGCAGGCCAAACGGCGCAGCAGCAAACGCGCCTACCTGTGCTTCGATGAATGGAACGTGTGGTACAAGAACCAGCAGGTCAACGGCGAGGGCGTGGTCGCCCCGCACCTGATCGAAGAAGTCTACAACCTGGAAGACGCGCTGGTGGTGGCGGGTTTCTTCAACTCCTTCATCCGCCATGCCGACTCGGTCAAGATCGCCAACATCGCCCAGATCGTCAACGTGATCGCCCCGCTGCAAACGCGCGGCGATGAACTGCTGGTGCAGTCCATCTTCTATCCCTTTGCCATGTATACCAAGCGCCGCGACGGCGTTGCCCTGCGCGCGGCGGTGGAAGGCCCGACCTATGAGGGCAAGACCAATGGCACCGTGAATGTCATTGACAGCAGCGCCATCCTCAACGGGGATACCCTGTATGTGTTTGCCACCAACCGCAGCCAGACCGAAAGCGCACCGCTGATCGTTGACCTGGCAGACCGTCAGATCGTGTCGCTGGTGGATGGTGAAATTTTGAGCGGGACTGACCCCAAACTATTCAATACCTACGAACAGCCGGAAGCCATCCAGTCGCGGGCTTTCACAGCGGTGACATGCGAAGACGGCAAAGCCATGTTGGAATTGCCGCCGCTCTCGGTGTGCGCCCTGACCCTGCATCTGGCACCGCCGGCTTGACTGCTGAAGGAGGCCATTATGCGTTGTTTCGACGACCCGTATCGCTTCAAGGCCGGTGATTGACGCATCATCTACACGATCGAAGATGATGTGTTCTTGGGGCTGTTAATCGTTATCAAATCAGGTGGCGAGGTTTACCGGTATAAACAGGTTTCCCTGCAAGCCTGCCAGCCACAAATTGGTTATTGCGAAAATGTTCCAACGACATATAATCGATAATAGAACATTGGGAACAACATGTTGAATAGACAGAATTAACAAGGGAATCTTTCTGGATGATGCCTGCTTGCTCTCCAGATAGAAGCAAGGTTAGATACTTTATACCCCCGTTTGAAACCGTTAATCCCATCGTAGACAAATGAAGGAGTTGCCATATGAAACCAACTGGGTTATTTCTGTTATTGATGGTGATCTGCCTGACCTTCGTGCAGCCGGTGCAGGCTGAACTCGTATCAGCAGAAGATGCCCCTGAACCCGCCGCGCTGGTGGGAACTCCGGTGCTGGTTGAGCCGCACAAAAATCAGAAAACGATCGACAGGCCTGCGTTCATCTGGGCAGAGGTGCCTGGTGCGACCAAATATACGCTGGAGATCAAGCGGGTTGCTGACAATGTCGTGGCACACAAAGCCACCTATGCCAGCAGCGTGCGCTGCAGCGACGGCTTCTGCACCGTCATCCTCAATACTGCCCTGCCGCTAACCGATTACAAGTGGCATGTATTGGCGTATGATGTCGTCGGCAAGGGCGACTGGAGCCTCTATTACACCTTCACCACCTGGCAGACCACACTGCCGCAAGCCGCGCTGCGCTCGCCGGGCGTGGATGCTGTCGTGTATGGTGGGCGCCCAACTTTCAAGTGGTATCCGACTACCGGTGCCGATAGCTATTATCTGCAACTGGTAGATGCTGCGCATAACGAAATCGGCTTCTGGACCGCCAGCAGCAGCGTTTGCGGCACATATTGTGAATTTCGTATTCCGGTGAACTTGAACTCCAACTATGGCGACTACTCCTGGCGCGTTCAGGCTTTGGACACAGCGGATATGGTAGTCGGCTCCTGGAGCAACTGGCGCGACTTTACCTATACTCGCATCATGAAATCCGACCAGATTGGACCCGCCAATGGTGCCACGACTGGTGATCATCAGCCAACTTTTGAGTTCTCAGCTGTAGAAGGAGCAACCTTTTACGTACTCGAAGTTCTCGATGCCGCCAGCGACCATCTCTACTATCGTGGAAAGATCCTGGCAGGTACGATCTGCGGTGCGGATGAATGTTCGGTGACTATCGACAATATGCTGGCTGGAGGAGAATACAAATGGCATGTGCGCGGGCTGAACGGCACCAACTTCGGCTATTGGAGCCCATGGTGGACCTTTACCATGTCTGGCAGCACTGCCACTTATATCAACGATTTCACCGCCAACCCGACCGATTGGATTGACCCGGATTCCCGCTGGGAATGGGATACGGCAGAGTATTACATGGGCTTTCCCTCGGCGGTGTGCTGGCATCATTGCGCCACCACCTACTATCCGCAGAACTATACCAATGCAACCTTCACCATCCGGTTGAGCAGCAACGGTGGGGATGCAGATGATGGCTATAAAATCATGTGGCGAGCGCTCTATGGCACCGGTGGAGATCTGATCCAGGCTTATGAACTGGAAGTGACCCAGGAGGGGTCAGACATGCTCGCCACTATCAGGCGTTATTATGAGGGCACTGTCTATAATTTGGGCAGCCAGGCGATCTCCTCGCAAAGCATCACCAATCCGCATACTGTGGTGATCACATTGAACGAAAATGCCTTTACCCTGTCCTACAATGGCTTCGGAATGGGCACCTTTGATGTCATGCGCGAAGACTATTATTATGGCGTTTTCTCCATTGATGTTACCTCCCCTCCAGGTGGTACGCATTCGGTTATGATCGACGAGGTATCCATCGACGTGCCTGGCACTTAATCCGCACCGCCGGCATAGCCATAACGAAGGAGAGTATGATGTCTGATTTCAATATTCTGCAATTTGGCGCGCTGGGCGATGGCGAGCACAATGATGCCGCCGCCATCCAGCAGGCGATTGATGCTTGTCATCAGGCAGGCGGTGGGCGGGTGATCATTCCTGCCGGCAAGGTCTTCCGAGCCGGCACGCTGGTGATGAAGTCCAACGTGGAATTACATCTGGAAAGCGGGGCGGTGCTGCAAGCCAGCCCGCGTGTTGAAGATTACACCGCCCGCTTTGCGGTGGGAGCGCTCACCGGCGGGGCAGTCGATGCCAACCAGCCTGGTGCGATCATGTTCATCACTGGCGAACATGCCGAGAACATCTCTTTCAGCGGTAATGGCGTCATCGACGGCGGCGGGCGCTTTTTCATCGCCGAACGCACACCCTTCATCTACCGCATGCAACGCAAACGCCCCTTCACTTTCTTCCTGCTGGGCTGCCGCAAAGTGAACTTCCACGGTGTTACCATCCGCGACGGCGCGGTGTGGACGCTGCGCCTCTCAGGCTGCAGTGATGTGCTCATTCACGGCATCCGCATTGAAAACGACCTCAAACTGCCCAACAGCGACGGAATCGACCTCGACCGCTGCAAGGATGTGCGTATCAGTGATTGCCACATCGTTAGCGGCGACGACTGTATCGTGCTGAAGACCTGCGAAGAAACTGCCGCCTATGGCGACGGCTGCGAAAATGTCATCGTCAGCGGCTGCACACTGGTCTCAACCTCCATTGCGATTTGCGTGGGCTGTGAATGCCGCAGCCCCATGCGCAACATCATCATCGACAACTGCGTCATCCGCGCCAGCCACCGCGGGCTGGCGGTGCGCTTGAGCGAAGGCAGCGATGTGGAAAATGTCATTTTCTCCAACATGATCGTGGAAACACGCCTGTTCCACCATGGCTGGTGGGGGTCGGGCGAACCGATCAACGTCATCGCCGTGCCGTGGGACGCTGAACGCGGCATCGGGCATGTGCGCAATGTGCGCTTCAACAACATCCTCTGCCGCGGTGAGAACGGCGTGTATGTCGAAGGCTGGACGCCGGACCACATGCAGGACATCCTGTTCGAGAATGTGCGCGTGGAGATCGAAAAGACTTCGCGCTGGGAAGGCGGCAAGTATGACCGCCGCCCCTGCCCGACTGACTGGGCCAATAAGCCTGAGGAAGGCTTCCTGTACCATCCCATCGCCGGATTCCTGCTCAACAAGGCGCGCGGCATCACTTTGCGCAACTGCGAGGTGGTGTGGGGTGAAAATCCGCCCGATTACTTCCGGCATGCCCTGCAAACTTACGCGGTGGAAGACCTTACCATCGAGAATTTTGCTGGTGAATCCGCCTTCCCTGACCGCTATCCTGCCATACAGATCGAAGAGTGAACATGAATGACAGCACCCTGCCGGTGCTGCCGTGCTATCAGTATTAGGCAGGGGAAGAGGGGGGCTGGAATGATCGGGTGGATTGTGGCGGATGTGGGCTGGGCGGTTGTTCGCTTACGCGCGTAAACTGGCAGAACTGTACGCCAGTTTATATGCGGCACCTATCCAACTGCATGGAAAATCAACAATGCCCGCAGCTCTTTCGTTAAGCCGCGGGCATTGTTGTCATTGCCTGGTCAGGCTTAGATTTTGCGTACGTTCGCGGCGGCAGGGCCTTTCGCGCCTTGCTCAATCGTAAACTCTACCCTATCGCCTTCAGCCAGGGAACGGAATCCCTGGGATTCAATAATGGCAGAATAATGTACGAAGACATCAGGCCCATTCTCTTGCGACAGAAAGCCAAAACCTTTTTGATCGTTGAACCACTTCACAGTTCCAGTAATACGCTCACTCATTGTTGAAAACTCCTTTTGTTTTCTAAAAAAATATGTTTTGCTTCTCAGATTTCAGAACGTTTAGGTTTCCAACAACTGCTGCAAAAAATAACGCCGTCCAGACTTTGCATCCAGACAGCGTCTTCAAATGGCCTAGTCAGAACTTACAACATCTTAAATCTTGAAATTATAACGTTATCGTACTATGAGGAGGTGTTTCTGTCAAATAGTTTCATACAGTTTACCTGCTCGATCACAGTTAACCAACACTCCCAATTGAAAAAGGCTCTGGTACCGATTAGTAAGGATGCGTGCTTTCCTTGCTGGCTGCCGATCGTGGCTGCCGGGGGTATTTGTAATCACCAACCTGGGCGGAATACACCATCAACAGGCGGGTTCCCTCTGCGATAATACCTCTGACCGCCTCGCGCGCAATGGTGCGGCCATGCAAAGGCAGCCCAGGTTTGTGATGAATTTCGCCAAGTAATTTCATGCAACCAGAGAAAATGGTGTTTTGATCATTATTGTGATAGTGCTTCTTTTATTCTAATTTGTGTGAACAAATGTACAGGCCGGGCACCTGTTATTTGGGGTTCAATCCGGTGCCGCCGTCGCTTTGTGATGATACAATCGAAGGAAGCAAAGAGAATAATCGAGGAAAAAAACATGGAATGCATACGATTGGGCACATCTGAGCTGACCGTTTCACGCATCTCGCTGGGTTGCATGCGCCTGAGTGATGAACGCGAGGCGGCGCTGGCGACCATTCAGGCGGCATTGGACGAAGGCATCAATTTCTTCGATCATGCCAACATCTACGGTGGCGGCAGCAAGGAAGAGGTTTTTGCGCATGTCTGGGCGCAGCATCCCGCCTTGCGCCAGAAGATCCTGCTGCAATCCAAGTGCGGCATCCGCTTTGGCGGCGATCCCGTCCCTGACGCGCCCGGGCGTTATGATTTTTCTTACGAGCACATCATCCAATCGGTGGAAGGCAGCCTGCGCCGCCTGCAGACCGACTACCTGGATGTGCTGTTGCTGCACCGCCCCGATCCGCTGGTGGAGCCCGAAGAAGTCGCGCGCGCGTTTGACGAACTGCATGCCGCGGGCAAGGTGCGCTGGTTCGGCGTTAGCAACCACACCGCCGCGCAGATCGAATTCCTCAAAACAGCGGTGACCCAGCCGTTGATCGCCAACCAGGTACAGTTGAGTGTGGTGCACAACCAGCTGTTCAACGATGGCGTGGTCTTCAACCAGAA
>CAYMNB010000083.1:0-6710 GCA_964391725.1 uncultured Anaerolineaceae bacterium
CTACGACCTCTTCTTTTTTCCAGTCAATGGCTTTAATTTTGTCGTAGAAACCGGGCACAGGGGTTGGTTGAGAAAACGACAGACGGTTATTCAGTTGTGGTTAAGACCCCTCTATGTTCACTTTTGGTGCTGTGAACACTCAATATAAGTGCGTCACACACCCGCAGGGGGGCCATTCCCTCGAGGGAAAATCCAAAGACCCTCGCGCGGCGGCACGGGGCGTGGATTCGGCCCATGGACGGTTATTTACCCTCAATCCTCCATGTGGCGAATCATCAGGCTTTGGAAACAGTGGTATTGGCGAGGTATTCATTGAGGAACCTGTCCTTGGCACTGATATCTTTGGTTAGATATTTTGGCTGAGAGAGTCCACCCAGGTTACCTGTTGGTCATCAATCATGACCATTTCTTGTTGAAAACTGCGGTCCATTGCTGCAGCTATGGATCAAGGCTGATTTTGATTTTCCGTATCGGACAAAACATCTTAAAAATTCCGGCTTTAGCTGCCAATGTACCGCCTCACCCCCTTGTTTATTGCCGAAAAGTTGCTTATGATGGTATTATTCGGAAATAAATATTACCGAATAATGCATAAGGAGTAAAAATGGCTTACGAGGGTTTTGACGAATTGGATCACCGGATCATTCAACAACTGCGTAAAGATGCCCGCATGTCTTCGACAAAAATTGCCCGCATGGTAGGAGCCAACGAACGCACAGTGCGCAACCGCATCGACCGCATGATCGCTTCGGGGGCAATCCGCCTTACCGCGGTGGTAGAGCCAAAGGCATTTGGCTACACTATCTCGGTAGACATCTTTTTGGAAATCGCGCCCGAGTTGGAACAAGACATCATCACACGGCTATTGGCCATGAATGAAGTTTCCTATCTTGCCTATGGCACCAGCACTAATGAAATATCCATCGAAATGCGGCTGCGCGATACCGAGCAGGTCGGGCATGTGTTGCGCACCATCCTGCCTTCCATCCCGGGGGTACGTGTCAAAGGCTATGCTTTGGTGCCGGGCATATTGCGCAATATCGATGAATGGATGCCACCCCCCTCCGCCTTTAGTGGTTAAACCCAGGCAGCGATGCCTGTTTACAAATCAAGGAGAATGCCATATGACCAAACATTTTATTGAAATCAATGATTTTTCGAAAGAAGACATCCTTGACATGCTGGAGACCATCCGCATGATCAAAGAAGCTGACAAGCAGCACTGCACACCACAGCTGCTGGCAGGGGCTTCGTTGGCGATGATCTTCGAAGAACCCTCAACGCGCACCAGGGTGAGTTTTGAGGTGGCGATGAGTGAGTTGGGCGGCAATGCCCTGTATCTGAAGCCGGGTGAAATTCACCTGGGTGTACGTGAATCGCTGGGTGACACGGCCAAGGTTTTGTCGCGCATGTGTGATGTGGTGATGATCCGCGCGCTCAAACACCATACGGTTACCGGGTTTGCGGAAGCCGCTACGGTTCCGGTGATCAACGGCCTGACCGATTTCAACCATCCCACCCAGTGCCTGTGCGATGTGTTCACCATGATCGAACATATGCCGGCTGGCAAAAAGATGGAAGACCTGCAGGTTACTTTTGTGGGCGATGCTACCAATGTGCTTTCTTCTTTGATGTTCATCTGCACGCGGCTGGGCATGAAATTCACCCATGCAGCCCCCAAAAAATACCAGAACCCGCAATGGTACAAGATTGCCGAGGAAAATTGCAAGGTGTCAGGCGGTACGTTGACGGTGACCGAGGACCCTGCTGCAGCGGTGGCAAACGCTGACTTTATTTACACGGACCTGTGGTGGTGGGTCGACCAGGAAGACCAGATCCCGGAACGCCGGGCGGCTTTCATGCCCAATTACCAGGTTTCTATGGATATGCTGCGCAAAGCCCCTGCCCATAGCAAGGTAATGCATTGTCTGCCGGCATCACGCGGGGTGGAGGCCACCGATGAGGTACTTGATTCGCCGCAATCGATCATCTTCGACCAGTCAGAAAACCGCCTGCACACCGAAAAAGGGCTGCTGGTTTGGTTTGTCTATCCGCGTTTGAAACGCCCTACCGCTGCCTTGCAGATGTACCACCAGGCGAAAATCGAGGCTTTCCTCGATAAAAAATTATTCTGAGTAAGGAGTTGAAAATGTCTGAAGCAAGTTCTACCAAAGGTTTCAAACGTGTCATGCGCAGCCTGGACATGACCCTGTTCACGGTCTGCGCCATCCTGGTGATTGATACCATCGCCCCGTCGGCGGCCATCGGCCCTTCGACGATCAGCTGGTGGATCATCACCTTGTTGTTGTTCTTCATCCCCTATGGTTTGATCACGGCTGAATTGGGCACGACCTACCCTGAGCAGGGCGGCCTGTATGTGTGGATTAACCGCGCTTTTGGCGGTCGCTGGGCCGCACGCACCACCTGGTTGTATTGGATCAATGTAGCGCTGTGGATGCCGGCGGTGTACATCCTGTTTGCCGGCATGTTTGCGCAACTGTTTGCACCGGACCTGGGTTTGTGGGCGCAAATTCTGATCGGTATTGTGATGACCTGGATCACGGTGGCGATTGGTTGTGTGACCCTGGAAACCTCCAAATGGGTTCCCAATATTGGCGCCATTTTCAAAGCGGTGATCATGGTGGTGCTTGGTGTGGCAGGTTTTGTGTATGCTTCCCGCAATGGCATTGCCAATGACCTATCCTTAAGCGCCCTGCTGCCCAAATGGGATGCCGGTTTGTTCTTCCTGCCGGTGATTGTCTATAATTTTATGGGCTTTGAGCTGATGTCGGGGGCAGGAGAAGAACTGAAAGAACCTGGCAAGACCATTCCGCGGGCTATCATTCTCTCTGGTATTTTGATTGCTGTCTTCTATTTGCTTGGCACCGTCGGTATGCTGGTGGCTTTGCCCCTGGATGACCTGGGGCTGGTGGAGGGCATCATTGATACCTTCCTGATCCTGTTTGGTGAAGGTGGTCTGGGTGGTGCGTTTGTGGTCGTGTTGGGCATCATGGCACTGTATAGCTTCTTTGCCAATATGGTGACCTGGACCATGGGCGCCAACAAAACCGCTGCCGAGGCGGCTGGTGATGGCGAACTACCCAAGGTTTTTGGCAAGCTGCATCCGGTTAACAAAACCCCGGTGAATGCCTTTTTGATCACCGGTATCGTTTCTACGATCGTGATCATTCTGTATGGGTTTATGGCCGGTACCGCCGAGGATCTGTTCTGGACCTTGTTCGCTTTCAGCTCGATGGTCTTCCTGCTGCCTTACCTGGTCATGTTCCCCGCCTATTTGAAACTGCGCGACAAAGACAAAGATATTGAACGACCCTACCGGTTGAAAGGGCCACGCTGGTTCCTGGCTTTGTTGGTGGTGATTTGCGAGCTCTTTATTGTCCAGGCGGTGGTCTTCTTTGTATGGGTGCCTGGCGAGCCTGTCGATTGGGCATTTGCCGCGCCGGTTCTGATCGGTGTGGTGTTGACCCTGGTGGTGGGTGAGTTTTTGATCAAACCAGCGCAGAAATAAGGTCGCTTTCCGATGCAAAAAGCATGTCTGCCATGCCTTCTGTGGTTTTCTTTGGAAGGCATGGCAGCATAATCAAACAGAGTGAGAGGAGTTGTCGATGTATACAACATTTGAGAGCACACCCAGGTCTGATGGGTTTCGCATGCCGGGTGAATTTGAGTTGCATGCCAAAACCTGGATGCTATGGCCGGAACGGAACGATAACTGGCGCATGGGCGCTAAACCTGCGCAATCCACGTTTGTTGAGGTAGCCAATGCCATAGCGCAATTTGAGCCGGTCAGTATGGGGGTCAGCCGCGCCCAATTTCAACATGCGCGGCAGATGCTTCCACCCCAGGTGCGGGTGGTCGAGCTATCCTATGATGATGCCTGGATTCGGGACTGCGGCCCGACCTTCGTGATCAATGACCAGGGAGAGGTGCGCGGGATTGATTGGGTGTTCAATGCCTGGGGCGGTTTAGTCAACGGGCTATATTTTCCCTGGGAACAAGACGACCTTGTGCCGCAAAAAGTGCTGAATATTGAAGAGCTGGGCCGCTACCGGGCGCCGATCGTGCTGGAGGGAGGGTCTATCCATGTTGATGGTGAAGGGACCCTCTTCACCACCGCTGAATGCCTGTTGGACGAAGGCAGAAATCCGGCATTGAGTCAGGCTGAAATAGAGACTGTGCTGGCTGAGTATCTTGCCATTGATAAAATCATCTGGCTGCCGCGCGGCGTATTTAATGATGAAACCAATGGGCACGTCGATAACATTATGACAGTAGCCCGCCCGGGCGAGGTGATTGTGACCTGGACAGATGACCCGCAAGATCCGCAGTATGAGATATCACGCGAAGCCTACGAAGTACTGGTACACGCCCAGGATGCGCGCGGGCGTACGTTGAAGGTGCACAAAATCCATCAACCGGATCCGGTGTTGATCAGCGAAGAAGAAAGTCAGGGCGTGGATGCTGTCGACGGCACCCTGCCGCGTCTGGCAGGTGACCGCATGGCGGCTTCTTACATCAATTTCCTGATTGTCAATAACGGCGTGGTTGTGCCAACCTTCCGTGACCGCCATGACCAGGCGGCGTTATCAGCGCTGCAGGAAATCTTCCCTGAACGCAAGGTGGTGGGGGTGTATGCCAAAGAAATCCTGTTGGGCGGCGGCAATATCCATTGCATCACCCAGCAACAGCCTTTGGGAAAGGCGGGGTAAGGAATGAATTTCACCCAAAATGATTCCATCACCTGGATCATTGCTGCCATCCTGTTCTTCTTCCTGATCCGGTTGCTGGTTGGCTACCTGGCTTCACGCAAGGTAAAAACATCCGATGATTATGTCGTGGCGGGGCGGCGCCTGCCCATCTATCTGGCGGGCGCATCGATCATGGCTACCTGGTTTGCTGCCGAAACCATCATGGGGGCCAGTTCGGCTGCCTATCAGTGGGGATTCCAGGGGGTGGTGTTTGATCCTTTTGGGGCTGTGCTGTGCCTGGCACTCTCCGGTTTCTTCTTCATTCGCATTATGCGCCGCGCGCGTTATATGACCGCCATCGATTTCTTTGAGCGGCGCTTTGGCAAAGGCATGGCGCTGGCGGGGTCAATCACCCAGTTGATTGCCTACTTTGGCTGGACCGCTGCCCAAATTGTGGCCGGCGGGGCGATCGTACAGGCATTGCTGGGCTGGCCGCTCTCGATAGGCATGTTGTTTGTGGCGGTGGTGGTCATTTTCTACACCATGTTGGGTGGTATGTGGGCAGATACGCTGTTGGATTTTATGCAGATGTTCCTTACCTCAGGCGGCATCCTGCTGATCTTCTGGACGGTGATGTCGCAGGTGGGGGGCTGGCAGCAGTTCCTGCAGAACACCACCGGAGCAATGTTTGTTTCGAACGCCTTCACCATATTGCCAGATGCCACTGAAGGGTATCTGGGGTATACGGGCTTGACCGGGTGGCTCTACTGGCTGGCGGCCTGGATGGCGGTGGGCTTGGGCAGCCTGCCTGCCCAGGATTTGATGCAGCGTTCTATGTCGGCCAAGAATGAAGCCACAGCGGTGCATGGTACCTACCTGGCTGCCTTGCTGTATGGCGGTTTTGGCATCCTATCGCCCTTGCTGGGCATTGCCATGTACCTGCTGCTGCCCGCTCTCACCCCCGCACAAACGGAATACCTGGTGGTGTATGCCGCCATCGAATACCTGCACCCGCTGCTGGCGGGATTGTTCGTGGCTGCCTTGACGTCTGCTTTGATGAGTACCTCAGACAGCTCTATTTTGGCGGGGGCATCCATCTTTTCAGAAAATATACTGCCTTATTTTCAGCGAGAAATCTCCGACAGAAGCAAGCTGCGCTGGACCAGGGCGATGGTGGCGGTGATTGGCCTGATCAGCCTTTCGATTGCCTTTTTCGCGGCCACCATCTATAAGCTGGCCATCTTCGCCTGGACGGTGTTGCTGGTGGGACAGGTGGTGCCCTTCGTGTTGGGCATCTATTGGAAGAAGGCCAATCATTGGGGTTCATTGGCTGCCTTTTTAGGAGGGTTTATCAGTTGGATCATCGGCATTCTCCTGTACCTGCCGACAGCCCTGGCTGCCTGTGCGGGCGACCTGGAAGTGGCTTTGTGGGACGCCGGTTACATCGCATCGGTGCCTGCCGTGGTATTTTCGCTGGCAGCCATGGTGATTGTCTCGTTGGCCACCCAGAAGCAAGATCCGCCCAAAGCCTTGCAAGATGTGGATGGCAACCCGTTGCTCCTGGAAAAGCGCCTGGGTATTTTGCCGCCCAAAGACCTGTTCTGAGCGGTGCAAATTCATAAAAAAACAAACCAGGCGGTTAACGCTGGCTGGTTTGTTTGGGGAACAAACAATAAACCGCGATGGGAAGACGCCGATTCAAACTTTTGAAGAAAGCAAACATCTGGCAACTGAAAAGCAATTGGATCACTTTTTTTTCCATGATGGGAATGCGGAAGATGACAGTCTATTTTTCCTGACAGGTTCAGAATAATTTCCTCGTGCCAGATCAAGTCTTGGCTAATACACTTCAACCATACTTATCGCGAAGCCGTATTGGATGCTTATTTGTTTGATTCCCTGGAGGAGGTGCGCAGTATCACGGAAGATTGGTTAGAAGAATACAATGCAATTCGCGCCCATGGGTCGCTTGGCGGAGTTCCGCCCTATCAATATCAACAC
>CAYMNB010000084.1:0-6628 GCA_964391725.1 uncultured Anaerolineaceae bacterium
AGCAAACAAGCCCCTAACGGCACATACTCATTGCACAAGCTTAATGAATTGTCACCCGCGAATTGATAAATTTCGTTACAATTAGTTCCATGAAATGGACTGCAAAATTGATCCTTGCCACACTGCTGATCGCGCTTCTGCTGCAAATCAGCCTGTTGCCGGTTTCTGCTGATGATGAAGAGGGCGATCCAACACAGCCTTCTGTGATCACCGGCAAAGCCGGTTTGCGTATCAATAATGTATCCACCAATGATTTTCCGCAAATCCGCTTCGAACTCGAGGCCTATGATGCCGGCGGTTTCTTCATCACCACCCTCTTCCCTTCCTCAGTTGAGATCGTTGAGGAAGAGCGAGCATTCATGGCCAATCAGGTGGCACTGATAGAGCCCGGTTTGCAGACCATCGTTGCCGTCAACCCCGGCATCCTGTTCCTCAACACCTACCTCGGTTACACCAACTGGGACCGCATACGATTTGCCTTGCAATCCTGGGTGGAAGCCATCCCGCCCGGCAAACCCGACAATTTCAACCTGATCGGCGGCGAAACCGCCCGTGAGCTGAACTATGTAAGTCCACGCGCTTTTTCCAACATTCTTGACTCCTACCAGCCCAACTTTATGGCGGAAGCGCCTTCTCTTTATTCACTGGCAACCGCGCTGGATCTTGCTGCCGAACCGCTGGAAAATGCGCGCAGTAAAAGCGCGATTCTATGGATCACCCCAACCCTCAACAACACTTTGTTGGAATTGCTGCCCGCATTCATTGAGCAAGCCGAGGCACAGGGAGTGCCCGTTCATATCTGGCTGGTTGGCACCGCCTTTGCGGCTGATTCACAAAGCGCCTTCCTCATGAAAGAATTTGCCGAACGCACCAACGGCTCTTTTTTCCTTTATACCGGCCTTGAATTCCTGCCTGACATCGAAGAGTATGTACAACCCCTGCGTTACTATTATCAGGTCGGTTACTCTTCACTGGTGACTGAACCGGGAGCCCATGCTTTCAATGTCAATGTATATTACGAGCAATTGACATTAAGAAGCACACAACAGTCATTTGAAGTGCAGCTGCTGCCACCCAATCCTATATTTCTATCCCCGCCTTACGACATCGAGCAGACCTGGGAAATTGCCGCCAACGCCATCGAAGCAAGACTCTCACCCGAATCAGTGACACTGCGCCTTCTGGTTGAATTTCCAGATGGCATCCAGCGCACCATCACCAGCAGCCGCCTGTATGTCGACGGCGAGTTATACCAGGAAAACACCAGCCCTCCCTATGATCGCTTTGATTGGTATATCGGCGATACCATTGAAAGCGGTACGCATGTTCTGCAGGCAGAAATCACCGATGGTTTGGGCTTCACCAGTGAGACCATCGAGATGCCGGTCACACTCACCGTTGGTGACAAACCAATGACTTTCTTCGCCAACCAACGTCTGGTGACCGCTGCTGCAGTAGCAGTGGCAGCCCTGATACTGGTTACCGTGATCACACTGGCAGGCCAGCGCCGCAGTTCATTGATGGAACAAAGACAGCTTTCACGGGCATACCAGGACCCGCTCACCCAACCTGTGTCAATCCCCCAGGAATTTTCAACATCAGCCCCTCAACAGCCAACTGAAGTTGAAACGGAAGCAACCAACGACCTTCCAGCTGCTTACATGGAACAAATCACCCCGGCAAAGCTGGTTTTTCTCTCCCCGGATTCACCCTCCGAAAGCGAAATGATGATAGTATTAGAAAGTGATAAACTGACCATCGGCAGCAGCCGAGATGCAGACTTCACCTTTAAAAAAACAAGCATCAGCCCGCAGCACGCAATCATCAAACGTAGTGAACAAGGCGTTTTTACCATTTTCGATTGCGATTCGCTGACAGGCACCTGGGTCAATTACGCACCGGTTGGCAAACATGGCGTGCAGTTGAACCAGGGCGATCTCATCCAATTGGGGCAGGAAGTATTTCGATTCGATCCGGCAGCCTATGCCTGGCGCCAGCCTGACCCACAAACCTGAGCACTCAAAAGTGAGTATTTCATGATAAAAATGGCAAAATCACATGTGCCTGTCGCCGCTGGTACCAACGCCGGGATGTCAGGCAAAAACAATGAAGATAAATTCCTGGTCTCCGCTTACCAGATCAGCGAAGAGAACAATGCGCGCGTCCTCTGCGCAGTGCTGTGTGATGGCGTCGGAGGGCATATGGCAGGCGAGGTGGCATCAGAAATTGGGGTAAACACCATCACCCAGGTGATTGCCGAATCGAATGGACAGCAAATTCCTGCCTTGTTAAAAAAAGCCGTTCAAAAAGCCAGTGAAGATATCTTGCTCCATGCCAAATTGAACATCGTAGAAGACCAGGGCAGATCCGGGATGGGGTCCACCGCCTCGGTCGCTCTATTGGTCGGCAACCGCCTTTATACCGCTACTTTGGGCGATTCACGCATCTATCTGCTCCGAGGTGCGGAGATTCATCAATTGAGCAAAGACCACACCTGGATACAAGATGCACTGGAAATCGGTTTGATCACCCCTGAACAGGTGCAGGGACACCCCAATAACCACGTCATCCGCCGTTACCTGGGGTCAAACAACCCGCCAGAAGTCGATGAACGCATGTATTTGTCAGGCGATGAAGAAGATGCCGCAGCCGAGGCCAACCAGGGAACCCGCCTGAAGGCAGGCGACAGCATATTGATGTGCAGCGATGGGCTGAGCGATCTGGTTAATGAGCATGAAATCCACGAGATTGTTACCGCCCAAGGTGAAAATCTGCAAGTCGCCGTTGACCAGTTGATCGACCTTGCCAACGCCCGCGGCGGCCACGACAACACCACTATTATCATCTTCAGCGTACCCGCTCACATCGGCATGCCGCCTGATGAGGCAACGAACACACCCAGCCCGGAAAACGCGGGCAAAACCAGGAAATTGGGGTGCCTTCCTTTCGCACTGCTGCCAATTTTCCTGACAATTTTCACTCTTTTTATGCTTGGCTGAATGTAAGGGTAACCTTGATAGCCCAAGGCAGGTATGCTATAATTTGCGGGCGCGTGGGAACACGGGCAATGTATCTTGCTTCAGTCTGAACTGGAGGGATGACCGAGCGGCCGAAGGTGCATGTCTTGAAAACATGTGTGGGTTAACGCCCACCGTGGGTTCGAATCCCACTCCCTCCGCCACAATTTTTACACTAATACAGCAGTGAACACTGCTTGCTCTTTGAAAAATTGAGATTTTTTACTGGGGAGGTGCCAGAGTGGTTGAATGGGGCCGCCTGCTAAGTGGTTGCTGGGTGTAAAGCTCAGCCGCGGGTTCGAATCCCGCCCTCCCCGCCTGAAAAAGAGGTTGTCTGTTAATCAAGACAGCCTCTTTTTATTCACAACGACCCAATCTGCGTGGCTTTTCTTAAGCCGCTACTGGCTCCTTCTTGGCCTGCTTGCCGGTCAACAGCGACACCGCCACCAGCACCATAAAACTCAATGGGATCGAAATGATGCCAGGCTGGTTGAGCGGCATCGGCGCTGTGGCAGGATCAAGCCCGTAACGCGCCCACATATCAGGGTTCAGTAGAATCAGGCTGACCGATGAGACAATGCCGGTCAGGATCGAGGCTATGATGCCTTTCGCCGTGACCTTCTTCCAGAACAGCATCATCACCAGCGACGGCAGGTTGGCAGAGGCAGCTACAGCAAACGCCCAACCCACCAGAAAGGAAACGTTCAGGTCACGGAAACTGATGCCCAGGATGATACCGGCAATGCCAACCACCACAGCAGCGATACGCCCTGCCAGCACCTTGGTCTTATCGGTAATTTCCTTTTTGCTGATATTGTCCATCAGGTCATGCGCCACTGCGCCCGAAACCGCCATAATTAAGCCTGACGTGGTCGCCAGCACCGTCGTGAAAGCGATGGCAGAGATTATGGCAAACAACACCTCACCGAAACTGCGCGCCAGCAGCGGCGCACTCATATTGCTGGTGGTCGGGTTCAAACCGCCGCTGATTACCGCGCCCACGCCCAGATACATGGTTAATACATAGAACAAGCCGATCCCGGCAATGGCCACGATGGTTGATTTCCGGGCAGATTCGACGTCCGGCACCGTGTAATAACGGATCAGGATGTGTGGCAGCGCCGCTGTCCCCAAAAATAGCGCCATCATCAACGAAATAAAATTCAACCGGTGCAGCACTGTGGTTGCCAGTGGTTCACCTTGCTCAGGCTCAATCGGGAACATCAGGCCTGGCCGCATGAACAAAGCACCCGCTATTGGTTCTTCATAATAGATCGTGATGCGCTCACCTGCCTCTGAGGTAAAGGAAACCGAACGCGGCTGTTGAACAATGGTGTCCTCACTCGAAAAAACACTCAACAGCCTGAACGGGCCGATTGGCCCGGTGGTGCTGCCGTATTCTGCTGGAATGGCAGAAACCCCGCCTACCTGGCGGAAACGGTTTTGCTGATCTTCCAACGCCCCATTCACCAGGCTGGTGCCATCAGGCAGCACCGCATGAAATTGCGTTTCTACCAATTTCTGGCTGCCATCAGCCTTCTCCTGCAGATACCACCAATCCTCAATCCGTATAAACAGATCGTCGCCCTCTCCTTCTCCTGACCAGTAGGAACCATTGGTGCTTCGGTCAAAATATACTTCACGCCCTTTTATCGACGCTGTGTATCCAAATTCACTCCGCAAAATGACCGGTACAAGGCGTGACAGGCGGTAAAACACAGCACTTTCCTCGTTGGTATAGGGGCTGTAAGTGACATGTCTGCCAACAATTTCCGCTTCTGCCGATACGATGTTAGGAGACCCATCCTGATACGTTAGCGGGATTTCCTGGTACTGGTAATTCGCCAGATCCTCATCCCCTTCTTCGTGCATATTTCGCTCAGTACTCACCCCGCGAATCAATACTGCAATTGTCAGAACCAGCGCGAACAACAACAACAAACCGCCATTGAAGAATTGCACATAGGTGGTGGAGGTCATCCCGCCGCCTGCCACGATCAGGATCACCACGGTGCCCACAATCAACACACCCCAGAAATGCGAAATGCCTAACAAAGGCTCGATCAGCACACCTGCCCCGACCATCTGCGGCACCAGATAGAACAATGACACCACCAGCACGCTAATACCAGCCGCGATACGGATGTACGGATTGTTGAAGTTCCTATTGAGTGCATCAGAAAAGGTGAAGGTACCCATGCGTTTCATCGGTTCAGCGATCACGAACAGGGCGATGATCCAACCCGCCAAAAATCCGATAGAATACAAAAAACCATCATAACCAAAGAAAGCGATCAGACCGGCAATACCCAAAAAACTGGCAACAGATAGATACCCGCCAGCAAACGCAACCCCGTTCACCCCCCAATGGATGGAGTTGTTGGCGGCAAAAAAGCCGCCCACACCTTGCGACTTACGGCTTGTCCGCGATGCGATCACCAACACTGCCCCCACAAATACCAGGAAAATGAAAATGGTCATGATTGCTGCTCCTGTTCAGAACCATGGCTCTCAGGCTTTCGTCCGTTGTTCCTGGGCTCTTTTACCAGTAAATTATAGATGACAGCCAGCAAGACGGCGAACAAAATCAAAAATAAGCCATAACTAATTGCCAAATTCATGCCAAAGAGAGCTTTCCTGCCCATTATCTCTGGCTGAAATACGCTCAACGCCACAAAACCGCTATACACAATGGAATACAGAATCGTCATGCGAATGCCGATATTGCTTTTGCGCTGCTCCCCATCACTGTCGTCAGTAAGTGATTGCTGTGGCATGGATACTCCTTATTTATTCAGTTTTTCCTTAAGTAGCGGGATATTTTTTCAATCCTACCATATTTTTCATTAAAAATAGTTATTTTTTGCTATTGCTAATGAAAAGAGAAAATGGGTTGTTAACCCTTCATAGTACAAGGTTAACGATAAGGAGCCTTCCATAGCTCACCCCCATAAGTTCTGCAGAACCCAAAAGGCATATACAGAAAGAAGGAGGTGCCATAATGAAACTTACCAAGAACTTATTAATTACCCTGAGTGTAATATCACTCATGCTGCTGACAGCCTGCGGCTTGTTCAACTTTGCCAAAGAAGCCACCGAAGTCGCTTCGGAGATCAAGAATTTCAAGAAAGTTATGATGTAGGTCAGCCAGTTCAATCAGGTGACACAGAGGGGCCACAACAAGTAAGCGGGCAGGATATCGATGGAGTACCCCTGTACCGCGGCGCTGTCCGCGTCCATTATCTGCGTCAGACGATTGGCGACCGCGTGTCAACCGGCGTCCATTACCTGGTGCCTGCCAGTTTTGAAGAAACGATGGATTTCTATCGCGACGAAATGAAAGAGTCGGACTGGACGGTTAAATCGCAAATGGAAACCGGCGAAATGTTTATCATGGAAGCAGAAGATGAGCGAGGCGGTAAACTCACCATTTTAATTCATACTGATCATGATTATGAGGAACAATATACTTTTGTCGCCATCGGGTATGAAATTCGAGAAGAATAGTCCTCGCTTCACCCAAATATCAAAAATAATATCGAAAAAACTCCCCGATTCAGGTCGGGGAGTTTTGATGCAACTACTTTGTGTTACTCCTGGTGGGCGTTTTT
>CAYMNB010000085.1:0-6324 GCA_964391725.1 uncultured Anaerolineaceae bacterium
AACTCCATGAAAGGGAAACCTATGAACCACAAAAAATTTGAACAAATGATTCTGACCCCAGAGGCACTCACCGCTGAGGAGCGAGAGGAAGTAGACAGACATATCGCAACTTGCGAATCCTGCCGCAAGCTCTCGCTGCAATGGCAGAAAGCATCCAGAATGCTTAATCAGCCTCTGCCAATGGCCGCACCTGCCCCAGGATTCAGCGCTCGCTTCGCGCAAAGTATTGAAAAACGCAAAGAAGCAGAACAGCAAAAGCAGGTACGCAGCTTCATCACCATACTTGTGATCAGTTTACTGGCAGCCGTGCTCATCTTTGCCGTGATCTATTACAGCACCAATTCCCTTGAAACGATCATTAAAAATACCGCCAATGCCAGCGCACAGATGCTATTCCTGTGGGAAAGCCTGAAAGCCATCATTTCAACAGTCACGGGCTTCCTTCCGACTGTATTGTTGATCCCCTTCCTGCTCACTGCCGCCAGTGCCATGCTCACATTGACTTTGTTATGGCTGGTCTCTATATGGAAACTTACCCTTCAAAAGGAAACTGTCCAATGAAAACCCGAAAAAAATTCTTATTGGCATTTCTGCTGACATTGATCATCAGTTTTGCCGTCACACCTTCTGTGTATGCCTCCGATGGTGACGATCCCGGTCATGTGGTCTTTGGCAGCAGCTATGTGTTGGGAGAAGGTGAAAGCCTGCAAGGCGATCTGGTCGTCTTTGGCGGTACCGCCCTGCTTGAAAAAGACAGCGTAGTCAGAGGTGACGTGGTCATCGCCGGAGGCACACTGACTGTAGAGGGCACCGTCACCGGCGATCTGACTTCATTCGGCGGCATCGTCAATCTACGAGGAGATGCGCGCATCTACGGCAATGCAGTGCGTTTCGGAGGCATTCTTAACCAGGACCCCGGCGCTCGCATCGATGGCAATATCGTAGCCAACGAAAGCGGTGTCTTTCCCTTCACCTTCAGTTTTGGAGAGTTCTTCTCAGAACCACAGCCACAATCGGAACCCATCCCTCAGTTCACATACACCCCTGATACCATTGTCAGAACAATCGGTCGATGGATGTGGAGGATCGTCCAGACCTTCGGCCTGGCGCTGATCGCCGTCTTGCTGGCTTTGTTCATGGCGAAACCCATGAACCGGGTCGCCAGGACCATCACCGACCATACCGCCCTCAGTCTGGGGCTGGGTGCCCTCACCATCCTCGTGGTGCCGGTATTATTGATCTTCATCGCTTTCACCTGCATCCTCGCCCCCGTCTCCGTGCTGGGCTTCATTGCGCTGCCGTTTCTAATCCTGTACGGTTGGTTTTCCCTCGCCCTGCTCACCGGCAACCTGATTGCCAGCCTGTTCAAGACCAAATGGGTGGAACCGCTCAGTGTTGGTATCGGCACCCTCGTGTTATCGCTGGTTGCCTGGCTGATCGGCAGTGTGCCCTGTGTAGGATGGATCATACCGGCGCTGTTCGCTTCAATCGGGTTGGGGGCCGTTCTGCTCAGCAAATTCGGAACGCAGTTATACCAACCCCAGGCTGCCAGCCAGACCAAACCACCTGTCCCGCAGAAAGAATATCACCTGCCCCCGCTGGATATCGATGAAAGCGCACAGCCAGAAGACATACAACCGCTTGATATTGATGAACTCCCGCCAGAATTGGATGATTAACCCCATTTACCTGCAATAGACATAAAAAAACTGCTCCAGACACCGGAGCAGTTTTCAATTTCATTTCGCTGTGGTCAATTCAAATCATCAATGTCGTCAGGGCCAAAGCTCGGATATTGCGCTTCTTGCTGGATATCTTCCTCAGAACGGCGCACCCACAACAACAACAAATCACCATCATCGGTTTCGACTGCCCGCGCGGCAACAATCGAAGCGGATCGTTCCAACCCCATCAGGTCGCGGTATTGTAAAAACATGGGATGCTTGGCAGTCCAGGCACGGTGGCATCGTTCCACCAACCCTGGGCCATTAAAAGTCCGCAATTGCGTCATTTGCAACACAAATGGAATGGGGCTTTCGTTTTGGCCCACCAGCCAGCTCTCCTGAATATCCTCGAATTCAGGCGTTGGTCCTTCTATGATTGTGATTTTGTTTTCCATCATTAAGCTCCTGCAGCCCTGTTGACGATAATAAGATGCCATAAGCTGTTTAGAGAGAATTTTACACTGTTTTTATTAACAGTTCCATAGAGAATTATGCAACCTAAAAGATTCTTAACTGCAATGTAGTCACCGATTAGTTGCCGATCACCTTTTGGCGGTTTTCTTCTCTGCCTGTCTCACCATCCAATCCATCAGACGATAACCCAAACGGAAGGGTAAATTGTTCATCCAGTAAATGGCTTTGCCTTCGAACCCCGGGATGATCAGGTGACGGTCTTTTTGGATGCCCTTGCGAATTTCTTCAGCCACCTTCTCAGCCGTCTGCACCGAGGCGCTGGCGGATAGTTGTTTGGTTACCGCTGGTTTGTAAGCTGTCTCTCCCGCCAGTTGCGGTGTGTCGGTGTCAGGCGGAAATACAACTGAAACCTGAAGACCGCGCGAGCGCAATTCTGAACGAAGTGCGTCTGAAAAACCACGCAGGCCGAATTTAGAAGCTCCATAGGCCGTGTACCCATAGGTGCCAATAAAACCAGCCACTGAAGACACATTCACGATATAACCGCTGCCTCGCGCCAGCATACCGGGAACCATCACCTTGCAGGTATGGATCGGTCCCATCAAGTTGATGGAGATCATCCAGTCAAACAAGTCAACAGTCAGTTCCTCGAACAAACCCGGTCGCACCACCCCCGCACAATTCACCAATAAGTCCGGTACACCAACACTTTTTTGAAAGGCTTCCAAAGCCGGTCTTAACTTTTGCCAGTCCGAAACATCCGCTGCCAATGTCAGCACAACGTGCTGGCTCAACGGTTGAATCTCCGCCTGCGCAGCAGCCAGCGCGTCAGCACGCCGTGACAGGATGGCTATCCGCATGCCTTGCCGCGCCAGTTCTTTTGCCAGCGCCAACCCAATCCCGCTGGAACCGCCGGTGATCAACGCCAATTTATCGTGCAATACTTTCATTCGCACCTCTAAACGAGTTATATTGAACTCTTTTTATAAAGCAATACCTTCTTCAGCGGCCATTTTCCGAACGACCGCCGCCGCAGCATCATAATCCTCCTCGGCTGGCAGATGTTCCAGCATGAAAGGCGTGTCTGCCGGTAATCTATCAGCCAGATATAAGAAAGCGCGGTAATCCAGCCCGCCCAGACCGATGCGCACTTCTGGCAGGTGAACGGTTAATTCATTCTGCAGGAGTATGTCCTTGGCATGGATGGAACGAATGGTGTCGCCCAGCACTGCAAACGCCTCCTCTAACAGTTGTTTGTTCTTGAAGAATTTTTCGGGGGTATTGATCCAGTTGACGGGATCCAGATGCGCCGCGAATTGTTTGCGATCAATGTCCTTCATCATGCGCGCGTAGCAGCTCACTGAATCCGGGTACATCCACGGCATGCCTTCCAGCGTGTAAAAAGTGCGTTTCGGCTTGACGGCGTCGATGATGGCCTGCACCGAATCAATGATCATGGCGTAGGCATCCTCGGTCATGTCCAGCGCACACGGTCCGTCCCAGCGATCCCCTAATGAGCCAGCGATATTGACACAGCACCGTGCGCCTAATTCATCCGCCAGCCATAATCCTTTCTGGCAGCGTTCAATGGCGGCTTTTCTGATCGCCTCATCAGGGCTGAGCGGGTTGCACCAGGTGCCCACCTCTGCAATCACGATATCTGCCTGTTCTGCCGCCTGCACATACCCCTGAATCACTTCCGCGGAGTGATCTTCAATCGCCAGCGGTGAATACGCAGCACGGTAGCCTTTCGCCAGCACTGCCTGCGTCCACTCCTCCGGGGTTGAATAGGATTGAAAAATGGGTCCTCCGAATCGCATGATCTTTCTCCTTGTCTATTGTTTGGTTTAATCCCCGGTCAGAATTCTCTGCACGGCACGTTGCAGCACCAGGTCTTCACTGGACAACACACTATCTGCCGTGATCGGCAGGCGAATGTCAGGCACCACCCCCACACCCTCCAACAGGATCGAGCCGTCTTCCAACTCAAACCGTCCGGTCGGTGCGGAGAACGAGATACCTCCGGGCAGGTCAAATTTGCCGCGCGCGGTTTCCGCTTCCACCCCGGCAGTCGGGTTGTATCCCATCACCACCATGCCCGGCACCTGGCTGAGCGCATAGGATTCCAACTCGCAGGCGCTATAGCAGAACTGGTCTACCAGCAAAATCAATGATGGGAAGGAATAGGTTTTCACCATGGGCGTATAAATGGTCTCCTCGTCATCTCCGCGCGGCTCAAAAGTCCCGGTATTTTCATTGTAATATTTCAAAATACCCATGGAAATTTCCTGATCCGTCAGATACCCCGCCAGGTTATAAGGGGTTCCGCCGAAGTTCCTGCGCAAATCAAGGATCACCCCGCGCACGCCAGCTTCGCTGAATTGCTCCATGGCACGCTCAAAAATCGTATACCCAAGATTGAGGTCATCGGAATTGCTATTGACCTTCACATAACCGATCCCTTCAGGCTGTAAGACCTTATACTCGATTGGCAGCACAAACTCATCAAACTCACCGCCCAAATAGGTTGCCCACAGGCTGTCAAATTCGATCATTGAATCAAGTTCTACGGTCACAACCCCGCTTTGGCCCGGGTTGATGTAACCGATCTCCATCGAAGCGCCCATCGCATCACGCATCACAAAGACGGTCTGTTCATAGCGCAGTCCGAAATCTGTCGATTGCGGACTGTAAGGCTCTGTCTGGTTGATCGCGTCGCCAACCGGCAGTCCACGCAGGCTGACAATCTCCGCCCCGCGTTGAATGCCTGCCTGCTGGGCAGGGCCGCCCTCAAGAATATACACCACCAGCACCTTGCCGTCATCCAGCTCACGGATGGCCATCCCATAACCGCCGAGCATGTTTTCCTGCACCCAGAGGCCTTCCAGATCACCCCCGCTGACCCCCACATGTCCGTCGGTAAACGCCATGGCAAATTCGCGCAGCGCCAGATAAAAGGCATAAGCATTGCGGTTTGCCTGTGCCGCCTCCACTTGGGGATACACGGCAGCATACAGGCTGTCCCAATCGGGCTGCTTTCCGGCAATACCGTTGAACGCATATTGCAGCGAGAGTATATCGAACATGTTGTTGAAAGCTTCGGTGTAGGTCATGGCGGAAAAATCTTTGACCGCAGCGTCTTGCGGCTCCAACAAAATAACCTCAGGGACTGGTTGCCGTATGATCGCAAAAGGATCGCTATCCAGATCGATCACGGCATAACCTTTGGGAACCGCCATCAGCGGGTCATCATCGGTGAACAGCAGCCCATCCTCGCCATACCCTGACGGAAATTGTTGTTGGTCATCATTGGCCCAGATGATCAATTTACCACCGATCACTTCGGATTGATTGTCACGGTCGGTGACCACAGATGCCAGGTATCCCGGCCAGCCCTGATATTCGTCATTGTCAACATAAAACGGTCCACCGGTCCAGTTGGGCGCAAATTCGATCGCAAAGATCTGTACTCCGCCCTCCTGTGCCTCACCGAACAGATGAGAAGTCCCTTGCGGCTCAGCTGGCAGGCTCAACTGATAGGTGGCGCTGTTATTCTCGGCATCAAGGTCCAGATAACCCAATACCTGCGATTCCACCGGGATGACCCAGTCGTTGTCGCGCAGCAAGAACCCGGTCATATCAAACAAACCCACTGCATATACCCGCGCATAGCCTTCCGGGTAAAAATCATTGGTATAGTCAAAACCGCCCACGATCATTTTCGGTTCGTTCGGATCAATCACCAGCGCAGTCTCACCCGGCAGGCATGCTACCGTTGGACACAGCACTTCTTCACACTCGGTGATACATATCTCTGGCGTATCTGTTATTGTTTCCGTTACCTCGCTGTTGATGCTACGAAGCAGAATGCACCCGGTTGTAAACACAATTAACAGAGTCAAACCAATGATGAGCGAGCGTTTTTTATTGGCCATGGGGTTACTCCTGCGAAGAAATGTTTTGTATAGAGAATTGAAATGAAAAAGCGAACGCAATACAGCCAATTGTACCCAAGAATCAGCAAAACTTCACATACACAGGCTTATAATGTATGTATTGAGGCAATCGAAAGAGGAACTTATGGAAACGACTATCACTGATGCCATTCGTGATAAGCTGCTTTTGTTGCAGCAAGACGAGATCAACAGCTATCACACCTATAACCGCCTGGCAAAACGAATAAAAA
>CAYMNB010000086.1:0-6252 GCA_964391725.1 uncultured Anaerolineaceae bacterium
GAAATAAAAACCCGCTTTCTCTCTCAGCAGGTTTCCATCTCTCCGTTGTGCTGGACTATGTTGCAGTCTTGACTAAGGGAATCTAATTCTACCAGATATAAATGATTTGTCAAGGAACTCTAATTTTCCTTGCCTACCGATGCGTCTGGGCGATTCTTGCTTCCCATTTGTTAAGCTGCTTTTGATCCAGCTTTACGATTCTTGTTCCGATTTTCGGAGGCGTGAACCGTAACAACACGCAAGAAAGTATTCTACCGCAAAAAAAGTTCCTGTCAAGCTTTTCTCAAAACTGGCTTGCCCCATTCAATTTCTCCTTCCTTTCCTTTAATTTAAGATTTGGCATTAATCCTGCAATGATATCCTGCAGAAATCCGTGATTGGGTTGCTGGCACTGGCTGCCAGCCGGGTTTCTGACAACGGCCTGGCGAGGGTTTGTGAAAGGAGCAATTTATCGCAACAAACTGTACACAAAGCGCGTAACAACTTAAGCAACATCACCCTGAGGCCTTCCCTACATTGCAGCGAAGTGACCGCTTGATTCTTAAGGAAACTGATCTTGTATCATGGTTGAATCCATTCTGAACAACAATTTGCCGCGACGTGCCATGCGCGCCGCACCCGGCATCATCCTGCGAACCAGTTTGATGTTATTGGTGCTGTTGCTCCTGTACCTGATCTGGAGCAATGTGGCCATAGCGGTGCTGCAGCAGGTGCAAACGCCCGCGCAAATTCAGAATGCCCTGGTCGACACCGCCCTGGCGGTACTGATCTGCGCGCCATTGGCGTTAATGATCAACCAGGGACTGAACCAATGGGAAGAATCTCAATCGTTCTTTAATAAATTATTCCAGCATTCGGTGGAACCGATTGTCCTCTACGGCCTGGACGGGCATATTCTTGCCTGCAATCCAGCGCTGAACGGGTTGCTCGGGTATTCTGCCGAAGCACTGAAGGGCAAACGCCTGCAAGACCTGATCCTCTCTGATGGTCAGGAACTGGCGTACCTGTTTCGTTCGGCTGATTCTGGCCAAAGTGCGAAAGCCACACTGGCGCTGGAAACCAGTGATCAGCGTGTGATTTTCGTCATCGCCCACGAGCAGCGAATTCTAATCCGTGGCAAGGTGCGACTTCTCACCTTCTTTGAAGATGTGACCGCGCGCCACCTGGAAAATCAAAGAAACCAAATTTTTGGTCAAGTTACATCAACACTCCTCAAATTACAGGAACTCAGGCAAGTACACCAGACAGTCTGTGCCGAACTCGTTCGAAGCGCAGACTCTCTGGTGGTGCTGCTCGTACAGGCGGACCTGAAACTGGACCAGATGGATATCATCGAACGGAACGGCGCCCCGCGCAAACTGGAATTCTTTAATCGTTGGAGCAGCGCGCATTATCCGGAAGGATTGCGCCGCATCACCATCTCGAGATGTCAGAAAGCCTGGCTGCTCTCTGAACAGCTCACCAGTTTTGACTGCCCACCAGATCAATTCCCGCGCGCTATTATCCCACCCAACATGGCCCCTCCCAAACGAATCCTCGCCCGTCGTTTATCGCTTGAAGAAAATCAACTGACCGCGTTGATGGTGCTCGATTTTGAGGCAAGGCTTGATCTTGCCTTCAGCGAACAGCTCGTGTACCTGTTCATCACCGCCATCAAACGCCTCAACACAGAGGCCCGCCTGCAGCGCAGCCAACTGCTGCTTTCTGAAACCCAAAAACTGGTCAGGGTCGGCCATCTGCAATATGACTTTGTCAGCGGGCGCTCACATATTTCTGACGAACTGTGCGCGCTGTGCGGCATGCCGGACACTGCCAGCGATGTCGCCCTCATCCGCCTGATTCATCCTGATGACCGCCCGGCCTTCGCCCAACTGCTTGACACCATCATCGCCTACCCGGTACGCGATGAGATCCGCTTTAATTTCCGACTGGTGAAGCCCGGCGGGCAGACCCTCTATTTGCGTTCACATTCCAAAATCCATTTTGACCAGCAAGGAAAGCCGCAGTATTTGCTGACCGCCATTCATGACACCACTGAGTTGATCACAGCCCGCGACGAACTCTACCATTGGCAGGCTTCGTCAAAGAACCTGCTTTCGGGGTTCGACGGGTTGAGTCAAAAGCAGTACCCCCCCAATTGAGAGAACGAGATGAAACCTTAAAAGCCTCAACAAGAATCTTCTCTCTGCTAAGACCGTCCGGTGAATTTCATCGGACGGTCGTCTTTAAGTAATTACCCGTTGATCTTTTGGCAGATGGTTTCGATCGATTGCTGGAACAAGCACGCCTGGGCGGGATCTGCAAACACCCGCTCACCGCCGAACAACTGCACCCCCCAGCTGGGGATGGCTGATTCTGCCGTCTGTTGCATACTATCGGGATAATCAAGCATGTCGAGGATCAATTGGATTTTTGACCCAGACGGGATGAAATCCGACGACTGTTCCAGGAATTCACGCCCCCACTGCGCCGGGCGGCCGCTCTTGTGGGCATAGATCAAGGGGGTGAACACGTCAATGAACTCCGCCAGCAACTGGTAATCCTGCGCAAATATACGGCGCAGCGCGCCATCGAATTCGTCCGGCGTCCAGGGGCACATATACGCGCCGATAACGGTTTGTGGGCGGTGCAACCGCACCAGGTCGGCATAGCGCCGGCCGAAAGCGGCGATACGCTCGCATTTGTGCTGTGTCCACAGCGCCTGATGAGTAGAGAGGATCTCCTGTGGGGTTTGTGCGTCCACGCCCTTCGCCTGGCAGAAATCTGCCACGCACGCCGCGCAAAAACAGCTCTCCTGCAGGTCGGGTTCGGGGGTTTCAAACCAGCCCGCGTAGGTCAGGTAATCGAACCAGATGCCAGCCGGTTCAAAGGCACGCAAACCGTCAACAAGATGCTGTTCGGTTTCTTCCAGAAATGCCTGGTTCGAAAGGCACACCCCCTGCACCAGCTTACCGTAGCGGATGGGCTTGCCATCCACCCCGATCGGGATCAATTCCGGCCTCTGTTCAAAATCAGCGCGGAAGGTTTTGAACTCGACACAGGCGTGGATACCATAGCGTTGACAGGCATCGAACGCGCGTGCGTCAAACATGTGAAACCACAGCGCATTCACGCTGTAGTGTGAAAACTGTTCTATATGCTTCACTGCACCGGAGCCATAGGGGCCAAAAAGAAGAGTTATGTCCATGTTTCACCTGCCTTTAGTCTCTGTATGCCTTCAATCATAGAAGCAAGCCGCCCAGCTGTCCACAAAACAGCAGGACTGATTCTTTTCAGCCGATCTTAAATTCCGCTTCCAGCCGCCGGGTCAATTGCTGCAGTTGGCGCGTCCAACCTTTTGACTCAGGGTTCAATGCCTGCGGTGTCATGCGGGAGTGTTCCAGAATGGGGAGTCCTTCCAACGACAGGTAATATTTCGCGCTGCGCGGATACTGTAAACACTGCCCCATCATACTCAGGTAGAGCTGCATCTCTTCGGCGCGCGGATGATTGGCGTTATCGAACAGCCAGCGGTAGAATTGTGGATGGTAGTTACCCATGATCCCGCTGAAACCGGCGCAGCCTGCCCGCAGGGATTCGAGTAAAAAGATCGTACTGGCATTGTAGATCTTCATCGGCGTATGCGCTACCGCATGAATGCGTTCAATGGTGCGTTCCAGGTCGCAGCAGGTATCTTTCAGAAAGTGAAAGCGGCCCGTTTCCGCCACATGCCGCAGGAGCGATGTGGAAAACAAACGGTGGTCTGGATACGGGCATTCGTAAAAACCAAACGCTATGTCCGGCACCGTGGTGAGCAGTCGATCCAGATTGTGTTTGAATACATCCTCGGATTCCTGCGCGCCAGCCAGCCGGTTGGCTACCAGCACAAAAGCATCGGCACCAGCCGCGGCGATTGCCTTGATCTCCTCGATCTGGTCTTCGATCCGGTCAGAGATATGGCCGGAGGCGATCACGGAAATCCGTCCGTCCGCCAGTTCCACAATAGTGTGCGCCAGCCTGACGCGTTCTTCCAACGTGAGGAAGAACATCTCGCTGGATTGGCAGACCGCGAATAGGCCATGTACACCATTGGTCAGATACCAGTCCACCAGCGCTTCGAGAACGGCATAATCAATTTTGTTGTCAACTGTGAAAGGGGTGATCATAGTGGGGTAGATACCATTTGGGATCGTCATACGGCAGCTCCTGGTTCTCAATTTCTATTGACTATACCATTGTGAACACAAATCGGAGCAGGTTGATTTTAAATAAAAGCGCCTGATGGAAAAGAAACACGCTACAATAGATTCATGCAACCCGAATGGCAGCCCATATTCTGTTCATATTCTCTGCGTGAAGAAACAACCTCCCGCCTGGCGCAGGCGGCCATTGAACGCCGCTATCTGCCGGATGAGATCGTGCAGTTGGAAGGCGACCCTTGTAACGGTGTTTTCTGGGTGCTGTCTGGGGAGGTGTGCCTGTTCCGCATTGCCTTTGACGGCCGTGAAATGGTCATGGCACGATTGCGGCAGGGAGAGGTCTTCAACCTGGTGCCTCCCTTTGAAACAGAACCTGTGTGCCGGGCAGGCGTGAGGGCAGTCAGTGATGTTTCTTTGCTGTATCTGCCGTTGGAGCGCTTCCACCGCCTGATCGCTGATTGCCCGGACTTTGCCGCCGCATTGCTTAGGCTGTTCGCCGCTCGCCTATCACACCTCAACCAGGTGGTCGAACAGATGTCCTTGCACACCGTGCGTGGGCGCCTGGCGCGTTTTCTGCTTGACCAGGCTGATGGCAAATTACCGCTACGCCAATATACACAGGATGAAATCGCTCAGTCACTGGGCACCGTACGCGACGTGGTCGGGCGCACCCTGCGCAGTTTCGAAGACGCCGGCCTGATCCGCCGCGACCGCAGCCGCATCTTGCTGAACGACCGCGCCGGGCTCGAACGCGAAGCACAGAGATAAACCCCCGATAACAATTTCCTCCATACGACTTAAGTCGTAGCGATTTCCTCCTGACAGGTCTATGATAGAAGCAACAAACCTAATGAAACGACCCGAGAAAACGATGAACGACTGGACCCTCCCTGCGATCAACCTGAACCTGTGCACGCAATGCGGTATCTGTGCCGCCGTTTGCCCCGAGCATGCGCTGGACATGGTCAATGGAGAGCCGGTGTTCACTTACCCCCAGCGCTGCACCTACTGCACCCTGTGCGAAAGCAGCTGCCCGGTGGGCGCCATCCAGTGCGCGTTCACGATTTCATGGGAGGATAAAAATTCCGGAGGAAATTCTGATGAGTGAATATATTGATAATGTCAGCCAGCGCAAACGTATGTTAAAAGAAGCCCTTGCGGGTTTGCATGAAGGCAGAAGCGTCGAGGATGTACAGGAGATCTTCGCGGAACTGGTCAAGGTCGCTACCTATGATGACATCGCCGAAGCCGAACAGATGCTGATCAACGAAGGCCTGCCCGCCGCTGAGATTCAGAAATTGTGCGACCTGCATGTCGCCGTGGTGCGTGACGCGCTGGACGCCGCGCCCACCCCGGATTCGATGTCCGGCCACCCCGTGCACACCATGCGCGCCGAAAATGAGATCGCCGCCACCATGCTGCAGCAGATCAACGGCCTGATGACGGTGCCCGGACGGGAAGCCATGGAACTGGTGCGCGACCGTCTGGAACAATTGATGCAGTACAACCGCCACTATCTGCGCAAAGAAAACCTGCTCTTCCCCTATCTGGAACGCACCGGGTTCACCGGCCCCTCACAGGTGATGTGGGGCATCCATGACGAGATCCGTGCTGATTGGAAACAGATCACTGCTAAATTGAGCCGGCTGGACCGCGTCAACGACTGGACCGCTTTCCTGAAAGAATTGCGTTCACTGTATGAGCCCATGCGCACCCGTGTCGAAGATATGATTTATAAAGAAGAGAAGATCCTCTTCCCCGCCTCTTTAGAGCGGTTGACGGACAAGGATTGGGCCGAAATCCGCCATCAGGAGCCTGAGCTGGGCTACTTCGTGGTGCGCCCCGGGCAGGAATGGCAGCCAAAAGCGCCGGAACCAACACAACCTCCCGCTCCCAAAGCTACTGAGCAGACAGCCGCCACCTTCACCCCCGGCGTGGGAGTGAATCTATCGCTGAACACCGGCGTACTCACCCCCGAGCAACTCAACATGATGCTGACCAGCCTGCCCTTCGACATCACCTATGTGGATGAGAACGACGAAGTACGCTACTTCACCCAGGGCAAGGAACGCAT
>CAYMNB010000087.1:0-5985 GCA_964391725.1 uncultured Anaerolineaceae bacterium
CCCTGCACGCACAGCACGAAGCGCCGATTTCGGGTAGAATGTTTCCTACATGATGCCGATGAAGCAAGGAAACGCATGAACGAAGACAAGATCATCCAATGGGCGCAGCGGCTGCTGGGCGTGGCGCAGTGCGGGCTGACCTATAACCACGACAACCCCTACGAAACCGAACGCTATCACCAGATCCAGGCGCTGGCGGCCGAGATGATGGCGGCGGTGAGTGATGTGTCGCCGGAGCGCCTGCTGGCGCTGTTCAGCGACGAGAGCCGCAACGGCTACGCCACCCCCAAGGTGGATGTGCGCGGGGTGGTCTTCAAAGACGGGCAAATCCTGCTGGTGAAGGAACATCGCACCCAGCGCTGGACGCTGCCCGGCGGCTGGGTGGATGTGGGCGACACGCCCTCCGTGGCGGTGGAGCGCGAGGTGTTCGAAGAATCGGGCTACGAGGTCAAGGCGCGCAAGCTGCTGATCATCGCCGACCGCAACCGCCATTACCCGCCCTCTACCTTCCACATCTACAAGCTGTTCTTCCGGTGCGAATTGCTGGGCGGATCATCCGTGATCAGCCACGAAACCGACGAGATCGGTTTCTTCGCCGAAGACAGCCTGCCGCCGCTGGACGAAGGCCGCACCAGCGCTTACCATCTGGCGCACTGTTTTGAACACTACCGCGATGCGAACCTACCCGCGGAGTTTGATTAGCCATGAAACGTATCCTGTGGCCGGGTATAGTGATGATCGCGCTGCTTTTGCTGGCAGGCTGCCGCGAAGCGGCAGAACCCCCGGCGGAGACCGCCACAGCGGCCGCGCCAACTGCCACCGCGCGACCCAGCGCCACACCTGTGCCAACGCGCACACGTGTTACCCCCAGCGCCACGCCTGACCCCTTGCTGCAGGTGACAGAGGATGACCTGCGCGGGGTGACCGTGCGCTTCTGGCATCCCTTCACCGACGACAGCGCCGCGCTGATGCGTCAGCTGGCGGCTGATTTCAACGAACAGAACCAGTGGGGCATCCGTGTATCGGTCTTCTCACAGGGATCGAGCGCCACCCTGCAGGAACGTTTTGTCGAAAGCGTGCAGTCGGGCGAAGGTGCGCCGCATCTGGTCGCCGCGCCGCTGCTGCTGCTGCATGACTGGCACGTGCAGGGCTGGCTGGTGCCGGCAGAACCTTACCTGCGCCATGCGCAGTGGGGCTGGGATGCAGAGATGCTGGCAGGATTGGATGCCTTTGTGCTGACGCAGCACCAAAACCCCGCCGGCACGCAGCTTTCCATGCCGCTGAGTTGGCAAGCCAATGTATTGTTCTATAACCAGGGCTGGGCGCGCGAACTGGGCTTCGAGGAAGCCCCGGCGACCTTTGCCGATTTCCAGGCGCAAGCCTGCGCCGCTCAGGAAGCCCTGCTGGCGGATGACGACCGCGACAATGACGGCACCGGCGGGTATATCGCCAGCCGTGACGCCGACGCCCTGCTAAGCTGGCTGGCGGCCTTTGGGTATGACGATCTGCCGGAGGCACCGGGTGATGCCTACCAGTTCGCCACCCGTGAGGGCGAAGCGTCATTTACCGCCCTGCGCCAGATGACGGATGATGGCTGCGCCTGGGTCAGCCGCCTGCCCACACCCTATGACTATTTCGCCGAGCGCATGGCGCTGTTCTATTCAGGCTCCACCCGCGACATCTTTGTGCAAGAACAGGCGATGGCGTTTACCGGCAATGAAGATGACTGGATCGTGCTGCCCTATCCCGCCGCCGAAGGTGATTCTCCGCTGCTGGTCAATGGCAACGGCGCGGCGATCGTGGCAGGCAGCCCGCCCGAACAGATGGCGGCCTGGCTGTATCTCAATTACCTGCTTGAAGCGCGCAACCAGGCCTTGTTTGCCATTGCCTCCGGCAGTTACCCGGTGCAGCAGGGCGCCTGGACCTGGCTGGAGGTGTATGCCAACCAGCACCAGCCGTGGGGGCTGCCGCCAGCATGGATGAACCCGCGCTTCAGCCCGCCGCTGTTCCACAACTGGCTGGTGGTTGGCAATGTGCTGGCAGACGCCGGTTGGGAGCTGTATCAACCCTTCACCACCGTGGAGCGGGTGCCCGCCATTCTTGAGATGCTGGATAGCATGATCGCTGAGATCATTCAATGATTTTTTAAGGTTTCTCGCGCTTCTTAAGATTAGAGTTTGATAAGAAACAGTGTTCACCCACGGCGCGTATAGAAAGCGTCAAGCAGTGGGTGGGCGTTGCCTGTAGAATAATATTGTAAACATAAATTTTTCTTCTTCTCCTCCTTATGAGAGCCGAGTTGGACAACCTCGGCTCTCGTGGCGTTAAAAAGCCGTTGTCTGGCAGGTCGCCGGGTTTCCTTCCGCCGCCCAGTTATTGTACAATTACAGGTACATGCATCATTCACAGGCAAGGAGTGTGTGATATGGCACAGATCGATTCTGTCATCAAACGAAACGGCGCCCGGGTGCCGTTTAACCCTGACCGCATCACAAACGCCATCTACCGCGCGGCAGTGGCGGTGGGCGGGCGAGACCGCGGCCGCGCGGCTGCGTTGTCAGCAGAGGTGGTGGCGCTGTTGAACGAACAGCATATCGGCGAGGAGCCGCCCCACATTGAAGAGATTCAGGACCTGGTGGAGAAGGTGTTGATCGAGAACGGGCATGCCACCGTTGCCAAAGCCTATATCCTCTACCGCAATGAGCGCGCGCAGAAACGCCAGTCGCAGAGCCAGCTGGGTATCAAGGATTCTGACAATGTGCCCTGGGAGAAGATCTGGTATGTCCTCAACTGGGCAAGCGACCACGGTGTGAACACCATCGCCGGGTTGAACGAACGCCTGCAGCACGGCGACCTGCATAACATCATCATTGAGTCAGAGGCTGCCTATGCCACCGACCTGGAGAATGCCGCCAACCGCATCCTCGAACACAAAGACCAGATTCGCATCGTGATCGTATGCGGGCCTTCTTCTTCCGGCAAGACCACCACCACCGTCAAGCTCGAACAGCGTCTCAGCCGGCACGGTATGCGCTTTGTGGCGCTGAATGTGGACAATTACTTCTTCAACCTCTCCATGCACCCCAGGGATGAGTTCGGCGATTATGATTTTGAAACGCCGCAGGCGCTGGATATGGCGCTGATCAACCAGCATCTGGAGCAGTTGGTGGCGGGCAAAGAGGTGCCGATACCCTTCTATGACTTCAAGACCGGCAAACGCGCCGAGAAAACCACCCCGCTGCAGCTTCACAAAGGCGATGTGCTGCTGATCGATTCGCTGCACGGGCTGTATCCGCCCATGACGGAATCGGTGCCGGACGAAGAGAAATTCCGTGTATATCTGGAGCCGCTGCTGCAGTTGAAGGATGAAAACGGCGATTATGTGCGCTGGACGGACATCCGCCTGATGCGGCGCATGCTGCGCGATGCCGCTTTCCGCGCCTATGACCCGCAAAAAACACTCACCCACTGGCACTATGTGCGCTCCAGCGAATTGCGCCACATCATCCCCAACAACCGCAGCGCCGACATCATCATCAATTCTGCCATGCCCTATGAACTGGCGCTGTATGCCCATAAACTGGGCGCTTCTTTCAGCGAGTGGGCGCAGGAATTTGCCGATGATCCCTTACGGCAGGATGCCTTCACCCGTGCAAAGCGCGTGAACCAGCTGCTCGAAAAGATCCACCCCATCGCCGAAGATGAAGCGGTGCCGGGTGATTCCGTCATCCGCGAATTCATCGGCGGTTCCACCCTTAACGTGCATTGAGCCAATAGGTTATCGATAAAAAAAGACGGTTGTCATAGCCGACAGCCGTCTTTTTATGCGTGAATGGTCGGTTTTACGGCGCCAGCCACAGGATATAGGTGGAATAGGCGGGCAGGACTTCATAGGGGATATAGTCACTGAACCCGCCATTGTCATCAGCGGTCAGCTCCGCCGCCGCCAGTTCGTCACCGTTGAACAGGTCAAAGGCGGTATAGACACCGTTCAGCGGCCCTTGGTCCAATGACAGCTTGTAATTATCAATCTCCTGTTCGGTCACATTGATCAGGATCAGGATGGTTTCCTCTTCGGTGGTGCGCAGCGCCACAAACAGGCGCGGGTCGCTGGTTTGCAGGGCGTAGAAATCACCCACCTTGAGGGAGGGATAGGCTTCACGCAGCTGAATCAGCGTGCGGTAATGGTTGAGCAGCGAATCCGCGTCTTTGGCCTGTGCCTGCACGTTCTTTTCGGTGTAGTCGTTCTGCGGCAGCCGCCAGGGGAAGGCAGCGCTGGTGAAACCGGCATACTTGCTGTCGTCCCACTGCATCGGTGAGCGGATGTTTTCGTCCGGCTTGCCGCCCGACATACCGATCTCCTCGCCATAATAAATGAAAGGCACACCCGGCGCAGTCAGCAGCATGGATGCCGCCGACTTGGCCTTGCCCACCTCTTCACGGAAGCTGGTCATGGCGCGCGCCATGTCATGGTTGGTCAGGAAGGTGCCCATCTGAAAATCAGGGAAGTAGGTCAATTCGGTTTCGAGCGCGTTCAACGCCGCGTAGCCGTACTGGGTGGAAGCGGCTTGCATGAACTTGCCTGCCAGGTCAAAGTTGAAGACCATATCAAGGCTCTGGTCAGCGACATACCGAGAAGCGTAGATGGAGCTGTCCCACACCTCGCCAATGGCAAGCGCGTCGGCGTCGGTGGCGCGGAACCACTGGTGAAAGTCCTGGAACCAGGCATGGGTGGCTTCGGTGTGCTTCTGGTTCTGTCCGTCTTCGATCAGGTGCGCGGCAGCGTCAATGCGGATGCCGTCCACGTTTTTCTCCGCAATCCAAAAATCGATGGCGTCCAGCATGGCATCATTCACATCCGGGTTTTCAAAATTCAGGTCAGGCATGCCATCCCAGAAGATGCCGTAGTAGTAGAGACCATTGCTGCTCGACAGGTGCCACACATCCTGCTCCCACGGGCCTTTGTAGGCGGGGCGTTCTTCAGACCAGACGTACCAGTCGTGGTATTCAGAGTCAGGATCCTGCGCGGCGATGAACCAGGGGTGGCGGGTGGAAGAATGGTTGATCTCCCAGTCGATGATCACCACAATACCGCGCTTGTGACACTCTTCGATCAGGCGTTCAAAATCTTCCATGGTGCCATACTCGGGGTTGACATCCTTGTAATCGGTGACATCGTAGCCGTGGTAGGAGGGTGAAGGCGTGATCGGCATCAGCCACAGGCCGGTGATGCCCAGGTCGCTGTCGGTTTTGGGGTTGCCATCATTGAGGTAATCCAGTTTTTCGATGATGCCGTTGAAATCACCGATGCCGTCGCCATCTGAATCATAGAAACTGCGTACAAAGATCTGGTAGAAGACCGCGTCATTCCACCACGGATACCCGTAATCCTGCGCGCTGGTCTTGGTGAGGCCATCGGCAGGGGTGGATTTGCACGCGGCCAGCAGAAGCAGGAGCATTAGCATAACAAACAAGCGGGCAGTTCGTTTCATGGGTTCTTCCTTTGCTCTGAACAGTTGGATGGGCTAATTATAGTGTATTTGCGGGTGATGTTGCAGGGGTCAATTGCCAACCGCGGAGCGGGGTTATCCTGTAGACACCTGGTTTATTCTTGTAAACCGGTGTCTTGTTTCTTGGGTTCAGTCCAAAGTATAAACTCCGTATCGATCCTTTTGACCGCAGGGAGCGGAGAAATCGAAATGAGTGCACCCCATAATTCACCTGTTGGTATGACACTATCAGTGTCGATCCTTTGACTCGCGAAACCAGCTTTGCTGGTTTTTGGTCAGGAGATACGGGAGAATCACCCCGTATCTCTTCGGGAGGGGTCCAGCCCCTCCCCTACACGTTCATTGATTTTGTCTTTCCGACTGGAAGATGGCACAGCCATCTGCAACGGAGGAATCGAAAGGGCGTAAACGCGTTAACCCAGACACCCGGTTTACGAGATACTGTCTTTAAAGTCAAGAGGAGTGACCATAATCA
>CAYMNB010000088.1:0-3131 GCA_964391725.1 uncultured Anaerolineaceae bacterium
CCGCTTGGACGCGGCGGCATGGCGGTCGTTTACCGCGCCTATGACACCCGCCTGGAACGCGATGTCGCCGTCAAACTGATCCGCACCGACGCCATCCCCGCCGAACAGCACGCCCACCTGATCGCGCGCTTTGAGCGCGAAGCCAAAGCCATGTCCAAACTCTCGCACCCCAACATCGTCTCCGTGCATGATTATGGCGAACACCAGGGCGCGCCCTATTTGGTGATGGATTATCAGCCCGGGGGAACGCTGAAAAATTACACCGGCAAGCAAATCCCCTATCAACAGGCGGCAGCGCTGCTGGCGCCCATCGCTGACGCACTGGCTTACGCCCACAGCCACCACATCATCCATCGTGACGTCAAACCCTCCAATATCCTCATCACCGCTTCCAACAACGTCATGCTGACAGATTTCGGCATTGCCAAAATCCTGGAAGACCAGGATGTGAGCCTGACCGGCACCGGTTACGGCGTGGGGACGCCCCAGTATATGGCGCCGGAGCAGTGGAAAAACCACATCACCCCCAGCGTGGATATATATGCTTTGGGCGTCATCTTCTACGAACTGATCACTGGGCGGCGCCCCTATGACGCCGAAACCCCGCCAGCCATCGCCATTTTGCAGGCCACTGAACCGTTGGAGCGGCCAGGCAAGTTCGTGCCGGACCTGCCGGAGGCGGTCGAGAAGGTCATCTTCAAAGCGCTGGCTTTCCAGCCTGAGAACCGCTACCTGAGCATGCAAGACCTGCAAACGGTGCTGCTGAAAATCGCGCACGGCCAGCCCCTGCCAGCGGTTTCGCCCCTGCCAGAGCGGTGGCAGGCAGCCCCCACCAAAAGAGAGCCAACACTGGGAGAAGGCACCACCTTTGATGTCCTGGCGCCAGCACCCGATCACAACAGAACTGCAATCGCTGCGCCGCGGGTGAGTAGAGAGAGCGGAAAAAAGAACGATTTTCCCTGGGGTTGGCTGGTGCTGGGCATGGTGTGCCTGCTGGGGTTGGGGGGGCTCCTGGTTGGCGCCTACACATTATGGGGACGCTCCAATCCTGCCCCCCGGACCAATCCGCCCACCCAGGCGGTTGCCTTCGAAGCTGCCTTGCCCACCGCCACGGCGACCGAAAGCATCGCCCCTGCGCCAGCAGAAGTAGAGCAACCCACCGCCACCGAGCAGGTCCCCACCGCCACACCCCAGCCAAGCGCCACCGCGCCGCTGGGCATCGGTTCCTCGATGAGGCGTGACAAAGACGGCATGGAGATGATGTACATCCCGGCGGGAGAATTCAGCATGGGCAGCGATGGCAGTGACAGCAATGCCAAAGCCAACGAAAAACCACAACACACCGTCAACCTCGACGCCTATTGGATGGACAAGGTTGAGGTATCCAACGCCATGTTCGCCACATTCGTGGATGCCACTGGCTATGTAACCGGGGCAGAAAATTGGGGCTATGGCTATAAGTATGACCAATCAGGACGATGGGCAGCCTACGACGGCCTCTCCTGGCGCTATCCAATCAATGCCGGCACCCGCTATCAGGATGATTTGCCCGTGATTCAGGTAAATTATTACGATGCCGCCGCTTATTGCCAGTGGGCCGGTGCGCGGTTACCAACCGAAGCCGAGTGGGAAAAAGCGGCGCGCGGCACCGATGGCAGATTGTATGCCTGGGGCAATTCCCTCGATACAGCCAAAGCCAACTACAACAACAATAACGGACCGGTAAGTGTGTATAGTTATCCCTCAGGTGCCAGCCCCTATGGTTTATTGAATATGACCGGCAACGTATTCGAATGGACCAGTGATTGGTTCGCTGCGGATGCCTACGCAAACTCACCCTATGCCAATCCAACCGGTCCGTCTTCGGGAGAGTGGCGGGTGCTGCGCGGCGGCAGTTGGAAAAGCGCGCCTGTCTATGTTCGTGTTACCAACCGTGATGTCAGCCCGCCAGAGTATATGAATTATATATTGGGTTTCCGCTGCGTCATGGACGCAGCCCAGCCATAGGCAGTACAATGGATGAGAGTATGAACGACCAGCCACTGATCAACCAGCGTTACCGACTCCTGCGCCAATTGGGCGCGGGCGGTATGGCGGTTGTCTATCTGGCGGAAGATGTGGCGCTCAACAGCCAGGTGGCGGTCAAGCTCATCCGCAGTGAGGAGATCCCGCCCAGCCAGCTGGAACGCATCATGGAACGCTTCCGGCGCGAGGCCCGCAACCAGGCACGCCTGCGTGACATCCCCGGCGTGGTCATCCTGCTCGATTATGGCACGCATGAAGGCAATCCATTCCTGGTGATGAATTACCTGCCCGGCGGCACACTCAAAGAACGCCTGGGCAGCCCCATGCCTTACCAGCAAGCCGCCGGTCTGCTTCTGCCACTGGCACAGGCTCTCGAGACCGTGCACGCGCGCGGTATCATCCACCGCGATATCAAACCCTCCAATATCCTCCTGGACAACCATGGTCATCTTGCGCTGGCTGACTTCGGCATCGCCAAAACGCTGGAAAGCGGTGATCACACCCTCACTGACACCGGGTTGGGGGTCGGCACGGCTGCCTACATGGCGCCTGAACAGTGGCGCGGCACCGCCACCCCGCAGTCTGATATCTACTCCCTGGGTGTGGTCATGTTTGAGATGATCACCGGGCAGAAACCCTTCGAAGGTGAGACCGCCTCGGACCTGTATCTGCGCGTGATGACGGAAAAGGTGCCTGACGCGCGCAAGCTGGTCAAGGGATTGCCAGTCAAGGTCAACCGCTACCTGCAGAAATCGATGGCGCGCGAGGTGAGTGACCGCTTTGCCGATATGTCGCACTGCCGGCTAACGTTGGAAGGTTTCGCCAAAATAGAGAAGGTAAAAAAAGAGACGAGGGAAGTTAAAACCCCCCGCCCAGGCCGTACACCAAAGCCTGTGGCCCAGCGCAGCCAGGTCAAACAAGTCGCGGAGGAAAAACCGGAAGTGGTAGCGGCGGTAGAAGAAGCCACCTTCGACCAGCGCAGCCAGGAAATCCAGCCAGTTAAACCTGTCAAGCAGCCCAGGGTAGTCTCGAAACCGCCGAAAAGACAAGCACCTGTTGAGAAAGAGAAGCCAACCAAAACCAGTATTCCCGCCTGGCTGATGTGG
>CAYMNB010000088.1:3231-5962 GCA_964391725.1 uncultured Anaerolineaceae bacterium
TGCCAGAAGTAATAAATCGATGTCACCTTACCAGGGAGAAAACACATGAAAATCATTGGCAAACGTTATCGAATTGTGCGCGAATTGGGTTCCGGCGGCATGGCAACCGTCTATCTCGCAGAAGACAAAGTCCTCAAGCGCCAGGTAGCGGTCAAGATGATCAAGACCGATGCCATTGCGCCCAACCAGCTCAAGAACACCCGCATCCGTTTTCAGCGGGAGGGACAGCACCTGGTGCGTATGTCGGAAACGCCCGGGATCGTTAATATCTACGATGTGGGCGAACAGCGCGGCACTCCATACATTGTCATGTCCTACATGCCCGGCGGGTCGTTGCGCCAGCATCTGGGCAAGCCTCTCCCCCTCAGCAAAGCTATCCGCATGTTGCTGCCGGTGATGAACGCCCTGACCCTGGTGCACCAGCAGGGCATCATCCACCGCGACCTGAAACCCGGCAATATCCTACTGGACCGCTATGGCAACCTGGCGATTGCCGATTTTGGCATCGCCAAAGCCTTCGAATCGCAGGACACCGCCCTGACTGCCACCGGACTGGGCGTGGGTACGGCGGCGTATATGGCGCCGGAGCAATACCACGGCGAGGTGAGTGAACAAAGTGATCTGTATGCCCTGGGCGTCATCCTTTATGAGATGGTGACAGGCGCCAAGCCTTTCAGGGGCGCTACCCCTTCTAAAATATTCGAACAACAGGTGCAGGGCGAGATCATTGACCCCAGGCAATTCGCCGGAAACCTTCCGGAAGATCTGGTCCACATTTTACAAAAAGCGCTTGCTTTTGATCGTAAAGACCGGTATGCGTCGGTAGAAGCGCTCAAAACCGCCCTGCTGCCTTTGATGACACCAGCCGATGCCGCAGAAGCAGCCAGCCTGCTGCAGGGAACGCGCACCTCCCCCCAGGGAGGAGATTCCAAACAGACCATTCTGCCCCCCGCTCCTGAAAAAGAGATGCACCATACGCCCGCCCCACCGACCAGTGAATTTGCCAAAAAGAAATCAAAAAAGTGGCTGACAGCCACCATTATCGGCGGTATCTTTCTGCTGGCCGTGTGTGTCATTGGCGGTGTTGTTGCCTTGAGACTGTGGGAAGCCAGCATTGATAACCAGCAGGCAACCCGTGACAGCGCCATTGCCCAACAAGTCCAGCTCTCAGCCACACCAGAAGCCCAGGAACCTGGCAGCATCACGGAAAGTCAAGAAGCTTTACTAATACCTGATGAACAAAATCCGCAGGAGGAAGCGCAGGAAACCACCCCGACACCTACCGCAACCACCACCTACACATCGCAACCCTCTCCAACAGCAACGGTGACGGCGACCCCTACCCCGGCTGCCGGCGAAAAAGAGCAAGTGCCGCCTGGTTCGGGCGTCACAATAACACAGCAAAATGGCTCCACCGGGCTGGATGTCTATCTGTACCGGGGAGATGGCTCAGCCATCAGTAATAAATATGTGACTGTGCACACCCAAAAGAGTGACCTGTCTGGCAATTGGGTGACAGATGAGCGCGTCTGTACCGGATATACTGACAATGCTGGCCGTGTACAGTGTGACCTGGTAGCTGGTCATTACATCGTTGTAGCAGAATTTTCTGGATACAACTGGGGATCTGCTTCTGACAAATATGGTGAAGCCGATATACCTGTCGAACAAGGCAGTCGTACCCAGATGGTGTTAAGACTGGGCCGACTGAGGGTTGGATTCGTTCGGGGCGATGGCAGTGTGGTCAACAACAAATACGTCACCGTCCACACCCAGCGGAAAGATATTACTGATGAATGGGTGACCGACAACCGGGTAGGAACAGGCTATACAGATAACACCGGTGAAGTTGTCTTTGACCTTACACCTGGTAACTATGTGATTGCTTCTGAATTCAATGGTTATAACTGGGGTGATGCGGTAGGCACCATGGGCGAATCCAATATACCCGTCAAGGCGGGCGAAGTAACCCAACTGGTCGTACACCTTGGGCGCATGGTTGTGGCGGTCAAGGATGCCAACGGAAATCCAGTCAATAATAAGTACATCAGCCTGTATTTTCAAACCACAGACGCCAGCGGTAATCCAGCGACCGGATCAAGGATTAGCACTGCGTATACAGACAACACCGGTACGGTAAGCTTTGACCTGACACCTGGTGTTTATGCCGTTCGCTACGATGATCGAGATTATTTCAATATCGAAGTGAGAGCAAGAACTATCACCACAACCGATGGAGAAAATAGCACCTTCGCCAGTAAGTAAAGGTGATTCACCGTTTATAAAACAGTGTGGTGAGAAATATCCAGCCTGTTTTGTGTAATACCACGTCATTGTGAGGAGTAATGGAAGATTATTACTGTATTTTTCAGCCACCTTCCCATGCGCGTGGGGAATTTACGGCCATCCCCCCTGAAACAAAGCAAAGCAGGGCGCATTTTTTCCGTTTACCGGTAAAATTCGCTCGTTTCCTGGCAAACAGCAGCCCTCAATGGCCCACAATTGGGGTTGCCAGGTTTATCAATGTCCTCGATGACTCGATCAGAACTATTTTTGACAGCATTCAGAGAGTTTGCGCCTATGAATTTGTGCGTTTTACGACGGTAGGCTAGTGTGACAACACATTTCCTGGGGATAAAACCATCTAATTTGCCCTAGAAAGGCCTCAAAAAGGCCTGTAGCGGCATTTAAACACTTTACATTCATTCTAGAACCATTGTTCTAAAATGTG
>CAYMNB010000089.1:0-5957 GCA_964391725.1 uncultured Anaerolineaceae bacterium
TCAACCAGGCACCCGCCACACTGGTCACCTGCACGATGATCATAAAGATCAGCAGCGCTTGCTGTTCCAAACCGTATAAAACCAGACCGATGATGGCGGCAAAGTTCAACACCATGATGATACCGTCATTGAAGATGAGAAAACTGATCACAAAACGTATAAAGTTTTTGTAATTTTTTACCGAGCGGAAGGTCTCACCCAGCCGTTTGAACGCGATCGAGAGATAGTTCTCGCCGGCAGGCAATTTCTGCGGCTCGGTGCGTTCCTTCAAGCGCAAAAAGAGGGGAATGGAGGATAACGCAAAGAAGAGCGCGGTGAAAACGAACGATAGGCGTACCACCAGGTTGGGCGGCAGCTGTTCGATTGGCACCGAAAGCCAACCCGCCAGCACGTCCGCCGGCACCAGCAGAATGGCTACCAGCACCACTACCAGACAGGCGATGCCTCCGGCGGAGCCAATCGCCCAGCCATTGCCGGACACAATGCCCATCTCTTCTGGATAGGCGATGTCGGGCAGCAATGCGTCGTAGAACACCTGCGAATCACGGTACCCGATCTCCGCCAGGATGAAGAACAACATACCGATGAAGATATTGCCCTTGGTGACGAAGAACAGCATGGCGGTGAAGATCACCACAATGCTGGTATAAACGAGGAGGAATAATTTCTTTTTTCCAGTGAAATCAGCGATCGCACCCAAAATCGGCGTGGTGATCACTGTCACCAGCATGGCAATACCCACCGCAATCCCCCACAATCGTGTGCCTTCCGCCCCCTGACCCACCACGGTGTCCTTGAAGTAAGACACATACACCGCTAGAAGCACCACAGCGGCATACGCAGAATTGCCGAAGTCATAGAAATACCATGCCCGGCGTTCGCGTTTTGGCGCCTTATGAACCAGCTTTGTTTCCACACTTGTTTCAGCCATTTTTTTCTCTCCTGATGTTAATATTTTGGCGCATGTCGCGCTTATCTCCCCCGGACAATTCACACCATTGTACCAAAATTATTAAGAGTATTATTAAAATAACCTGACGGTTAACCACTGATTTCGAGTAACCCAATTTTTTCTACTATTTGGGGGCAAATTCGTGATGAAAAGGCGGCCAAAAAGATATTCCTTTCTTTGGGCGTATAATGAAGAAAAATCGAATCGAAGGATATGACATCATGACCGCTCAAGTATTCTTTACCAACCTGCGAACCCGTCCAGGCATCAATCTGCTGGACAAAATGGAGAAACTGGTGCGCCGCGCCGGCATTGACTCCCTCAATTTTGACAAGAAACTGGCCGCCATCAAGCTGCACTTCGGAGAAGTGGGCAACCTGGCCTACATCCGCCCCAACTACGCTGCCCGAATCGTTGACATCGTGCGTTCGTTAGGCGGCAATCCTTTTGTCACCGACGCCAACACCCTGTATGTGGGCGGACGCGCCAATGCCGTTGACCATCTGGCTACCGCCTTCAAAAACGGCTTTAACCCGCATGTACTTGGCTGTCAGGTCATCATCGCCGATGGACTGAAAGGCACCGATTTCCAGGAGATCCCCATCAACCTCAAACACTGCCAGACCGCCAAGATCGGCTCGGTTGTGGCAGACGCTGACATCATCCTTTCGATGAATCACTTCAAGGGGCACGAACTGACCTGCTTCGGCGGCGCACTGAAAAACCTGGGCATGGGCTGCGGTTCTCGCGGCGGCAAGCTGGAAATGCACTCCACCTCAAAGCCCTATATCGACAGTGAAGCCTGTGTAGGCTGCCGCCTGTGTGAGCGCAACTGCGCCCAACACGCCATCACCATGAGCGCCGACAACTTCGCCGTCATCGATTATGAAAAATGCGTGGGATGCGGCCAGTGTATCGCCGTATGCGCCTACAATGCCGCTCGTGCCAATTGGAACGCATCCTCCGACATCTGCAACGAAAAGATCGCTGAATACGCCTACGCGGTGGTCAAAGACAAACCTGCCTTTCACATCAATTTCGTCATGGATATCTCACCAGACTGTGACTGCTGGAATAGCAATGACCTGCCTATCGCCGCCGATGTGGGTATGCTGGCTTCCTTTGACCCGGTAGCTCTTGACCGCGCCAGTGTCGATTTGGTCAACGCAGCCCCGTTGATCCCAGGCTCAAGACTGGACGAAGCTGGCTGGCAGCCCGGCGATGATAAGTTCATTACCACTCACCCTGATACCGATTGGAAAACCGGCTTGCTGCATGCAGAAAGCATTGGTCTGGGCACACAATCCTACGAATTGATCACAGTCAAATAAGCCAACCCAAACAGGTTGTCACTGCCTCTTTTGAGATAGCCTATTTAACTATCTGACCACCCTGCGGTTTTTCATCAGGTAAAGAACCTGGTCGGCTTTGTGCATCAATTCTGCGGAGGTTTGCCCGTCATCAGGAAAAGTGGCTGCCCCGGCAGAAAAATCGATCGACATGGTACGGTCATTGATCAACACCGAACGGGTGTTTTGTTTAATGCGGTCAATGACCATCAGGGCATCTTGTTTGCTTGACTCTGAAAGCACCAGCGCAAATTCATCACCGCCATAGCGGCAGACATAATCTTCTTTGCGCACACAGCCGGTCAAAACCTCTGCAAACTGGTTCAAATATTGATCCCCGACCAGATGGCTGTAATCATCATTGATGAGTTTGAAGTCATCCAGGTCGAGCATCACCACGCTCATATACGAACCCTGACGGGTGGCGCGGTTGACTTCACGATCCATCTGCATGGTCAGAAAACGGCGGTTATACAAACCGGTCAGGTGATCAACCATGGTATCGTACACCAGCAATTCGCGGTATTGAGCATTTTTTATCGCCAGTCCAATCAGCCGCAAAAACGTCTTTTGGAATTCCGCAAAGAACGGGTCACCCACCGGTATGCGCCGGTTCAACGATAGTTGCAAAACACCGATCGTGTCTTCTTCCTGCGGAAAACGCATGAACAGGTAATTGCCCTCGCTTTTCTCTTCCAGATAGCCAGTCAATTGGCGTGATTGGCTCTTTTCATTCAGCACCGACAAAAAAGCATCTGAATCAAAACCATTGCCATCTCCATCCTGTACGCCCCCCCAACTGGTCACCGAGGCAAAGGTCTCCACTTCCGGTCGATAGATATACAGACGTCCACCGCTGCTATCAAACAATTTTTCTGTGAAGATAGCGATTGCTTTATAGGCATCCTCCACCATCTCGCACATCTGCAACGCGTCATTCATGCGGTTCAACAGCATCATCTGGCGAATCTGACGTCCTAACTCAGCGTTTTGCCTGGCAAGCTTGCGCTGCATGTCCATCATCTGGTTATTCAGTTCCGTCATCTCGATCACCGAACGCTCATCAACAGTAGCCGCCTGTGATTGATATTCTTTGATCATCGAGCGCAGCATATTGACCTGCTGGTTATTGATGCGCATCAGCTCTTCCAAATGACTCTGGGACACATTCTGGGCCAAACTGACCCCGGTGAGCACCAGTTGGTCTTCCCACTGGCCGCCAGAAATCAGCAGCGTGCGTTCATCGGCATGGAATGGATCATTAATCTCGATATTGGCCGGTGGGTCAGCTTCCGTCAGCGACGACAGAAAATCCTGCAATGGTTGCACCCATTCTTCGCCAAACACCAATGAAAATTCCCCGCCCACCTGCACTGCCAATTGGGCGCCGCTGTCATCAAACAGGCACTTTTCCAAGGTCCCATCCAATGTCGTGATCACAGCAAAAGAGCTCATTGTTTGTACTTTCAGGTCACGTTGACCAGGGTAAAGGCGGTATCGATGGCGGTCTGCGCATCCGGCGCGTAAGCATCCGCGCCCACCACCTGCCAGGCGCGTGGATCCACATTGAACGGATAACCACCCACCAGAATCTTAATATCTCGTTTCACGCCTTTGCGGATCTCGTGAATCAGGTCACGCAGCTGCATGATCTGCGAACTGAGCGTCACTGACAAGGCCAGCAAATCTGCATTCTGCACCTCAACCGCCTTGACAATCTCGGCAGCGGGCACGTTCGCGCCCAGGTAGTAGGTATCCCAACCGGCCATCTCAAAGAAATCCGCCACCATGCGCACACCAATCTCGTGCAATTCGCTGCCCACACAGGCTGCCACCAAACGGAAGCCCACCCGCTCTGTGGTGAACACCTGCGGGTATAACTGCGCCATCGCCAGCTGGGTCAGCGCCGTAGCATAGTGTTCCTGCGCAATGCTGATGCGGTTGCGCTGCCACAAACGCCCGATCTCATGCTGCACGGGCTGGAAGATGTGCAGGTAAATGTCTTTAATCGTCAAACCGTCGCGCACAAATTGATTCACCTTCATCAAGGCTGCCTGCCGGTCAGTGCCCAGCACCGCCTCCAGGTATTCCTGCGCTTGCGTGTAGAATGGATTATCCGGCTGGATGGCGGTGATATCTTCCATCACGGCAGGATTTTCCAGGTCTTCCATGGCACGGGTCAGATAGGGCAGCACGGCATTATAAGCGATCGGCATCAACAGTTCTTCAAAATGATCGCGCAGTATCTGCAGAAAAATTTTCAGACTGCTCTCGTCAATGCCCCGCTCCACCATCACCACCTGGTTCCATTGCATATAGTCGCTGAACAGGCGCGGGCTTTCTGCCGCCATGGCTTGATCCAAAAATTGCAGATGCAACAGGATATCACGCACAGATTTCTGCCGCTCGACAGGAGAATACAGCTTCAATTCCGGCTGTATTGCGGCCTGGGCTTCTAACAATTTCTCGGCAAATCTGCGGTCAAATGAGATCAGGGGGCTTTCCAAAACCTTACTCCGTTCTTCCGTTGAACAACCGGTCTCTTCAGAGATCGTTGACAACGGTACCAGATTGATAAGCAATGCCCATAAACCTTGCCAAACTCTACCCAACGAGTATCTGCATTCCCTATTATCTAAATTATTATACCAAAATTAGTCAAAATAATAATCAAACCCTATCCGCTTAAAAAGATAACAGATGAAACCAGAACCGGCTTGTTTCATCTGTTTTGTTGAGATTCAAAGGAATCTATTCCGTTATAGGAATCAGGCTGAGGATGACAGGCGTAAACAGAAATTCTTAATAATCGTCGTCGTAGTCTTCGTAATCGTCATTGTCATCAATATCAACCCAGTCGATCTTCAACGGGCTGGTGGCAGTGATTTCGAACTCCATACCGCATTCTTCACATTCGATGTAATCACCGCGGAAGGGACGGAAGTCGATCTCGATGGTTGCATCACAAGACAGACATTTTACAGCATTCATGCAAATCCTCCAAAAACAATGGTTACTTTCCTAATCCAATTCGCTTTCCACGGAATTGGTGGTTCCCGATGATAGGTTGCCATTGATATCATCGTGCATCTCAAGCCAGTCAATTTCCAGCGGTATGTTCCACACCACACGAAACACAGTTTTACAGTGCGCGCAGGTAATGCGATCACCGATCTTAATGCGCGACGGCACCGTGAATTCGCCGGAACAAAACAAACAGTGAACAACCATACAGAAAAAAGCCGCCTATACCAATGCCGAAGAACCAATTTGTTCAAACTATATCACCACCCTGTGTCAAAAATGTGGCAAATTTGTGCAAATCAAGGGGCAATTCGCCCCTGCTGAGGGTCAGTTATTATACAAACGCTATTCTGGATTTGGCTCTTGGTCCGTGAAAAAGTACCCAACCCCCGGCGCAGTTTTGATGTAGATGGGTTGGCGCGGGTCACTCTCCACCTTGCGCCGCAGCCGCTTGACCAACCCCCGCACCAGCTCGCGGTTGCCGGTATCGCTAAACCCCCACACCGATTCCACGATTACATCCGCTGAAAGCACCTGTCCGGGATGGGTCATCAACGTGTACAGCAAGCGGAATTCCAGCTGGGTCAACCGCTGGGGTTCGTCATTGCCGATCGCAACTGTGCGCGATGCCG
>CAYMNB010000090.1:0-5897 GCA_964391725.1 uncultured Anaerolineaceae bacterium
GGCTTTCCCTGCGACCAGTTCGCCCACCAGGAACCCGGCAGCGAAGAGGAGATCGCCGAATTCTGCCAGATGAACTACGGCGTCACTTTCCCCATGTTCGCCAAGGTGGACGTGAACGGCAAGAACACCCATCCGGTGATTCAGCTCTTGAAAGACAACCTCAAGAGCCCGCTGGGCAAGGCCATCAAATGGAACTTTACCAAGTTCCTCATCGGCCCTGACGGCACCCCGCTGAAGCGCTATGAGCCGACAGTGACCCCGGAAGCGATCGAGCCAGATATTCAACAGCAGCTGCCATAATCTGGCGGCAACAAAGCACAGAAAACAGGCGCTTGAGTTGCAAAAATCAACCGCCTGTATTTTTTGCTCTTTGCCGCCAGACCTGTGGTATCCTTGACGGCATGTGTTCGATGACCTTGATACTCGATCCGCAGGAATACATCATCTGCCGCCTTTCTCCCGACACCCAGGCTGCCAACATCTGGCTGCCGCTGGAAGGTTTCTGGTCTTTGACCCGCACCGAAGAGGAAACCTCATTGGTGATGCAAGCCGGCAACCTGCTGCCCAACGACGCGGTGGTCGAAAGCGGCTGGCGGTTGTTACATGTGGCGGGTACGTTGGATTTTGCCCTGGTCGGTGTGCTGGCACGGCTGACGGCGGTGCTGGCAGAGGCAGGAGTCAGTGTCTTTGCGCTATCCACCTATGACACCGATTACCTGCTTTTCAAAGAACACCAGCGCGCACAAGCCCTGCAAGCCCTGCAAAACGCCGGGTACAGCCTACAAAATGCCGCCGCTGCGGCTCTCAATCCCCTCTGACATTCACATGCCTGGCGCCATTTGACGCTATAATGTACCCAATGGAACCTTGTGAGGTTCACCTGCGTCTTTGATGGAACAGAACCTGCACTATTTGAGCACAGAAGAGATATGAACGAACGAAGAGAACAAATACCCGATAAAGAAGATGAGCAGCCGCGTTTGCGCCTGCCTCAGCAAGCCAAACAAACCCAGCCGCCACCCCTGACGCCGCCTGATTACAACATGGCGCGTCCTGCCAGCAACCAGGGAAGCCGGCCGCAGCCGCAAATTACCCCGGCCGAACAGCAGCGCCTAAGTTTGGAAGAGTGGCAGCGTCAACAGCAACTTGCACCTGCACCAATGGCAAAGTCTCAAAAGGCACACCAACGGCGTTCATCCGCAGAACTGCCGCGCTCACGCCGCCGCTCCAGGCCGTATGCCATGTCGTGCCTGCTGCTGGCTATTCTTTTCATCGGCGGTGCCATCGCTCTCTACATTTTTGCCCCCAGCAACCCCAATATCCTCGTGTTGGGGCTGGACCGCTCCATCGAAGAAGGCGGCTGGCTCTCACGCTCTGACACCATCATTCTCGCCAACCTGCACATCACCCGTGCGGATGTCAACATGGTTTCTATCCCGCGCGATCTGTGGGTCAATATCCCCGTGTATGGCGAAAACCGCATCAATACCGCGCACTATTTTGCCGAGGTCAACGCGCCCGGCAGCGGCCCGCAATCTGCCATCAATACCGTCGAAAGCAATTTCGGCGTGCCGGTTGATCACTACGTGCGCATCAAGCTGGAAGAATTCCCCCTGCTGGTAGATGCCATGGGCGGTGTTCCGGTGATCCTGACAGAGCCGATGGGTGGACTGCCCGCCGGCAGCCACTTGCTCAACGGCGATGAAGCGCTGCGTTTTGTGCGCGACCGTTCCGGCACCGATGATTTCTTCCGCATGCGCCAGGCGCAGTTTTTCGTCCAGATGGTCATCAGCCGCATGAAACAACCCGCTGCCTGGCTGCACCTGCCGCGCATCATGGTTGCCGCTCAGCAGATCGTTGACACCGACATCCCGGTCTGGATCTGGGGGCGCTATGGTATTACCCTGCTGCGCGCTTATCCTGACAAAATCAACTCACAGACCCTGACCCGCGAGATGGTCACCCCTTACATCACCGAGTCAGGCGCTAACATTCTGCTGCCCAACTGGGCCGCCATCCTGCCGTTGATGCAGGAACAATTTGACAGACCCAATGTCATCGAAATGCTGTTGGGGTCCGTCCCTTAGGCCTGCACTTATTGGTACCCGTTAACTGTATAAGAAAAGGAAAAACATCATGCCCATCTACCTGTTGATCCTCGTTGTCGCAGCCAAAATTTTAATATCCTCTCTGCTGACCACTGTCGCGGTCAAAACTATAAAAGACAGGCACATCAATATTGCCAATTATCTGCCCGGCAGGATCCAGATCGACCACGTCGACAGCGACTATGTTTTATCTTCACAGGACGGGTTGCAAGAGTGAGTCAAACCGCCAATGAACAGTAAAAAATCGGGGAGATTATCGAATTCCCGATTTTTTTTTACAACCATTCACGCCCCTGTTTCGGCTATAATCAACAAAAACACACAATCGCAGGAGAGAACCATGGGCAATGTCTTCCACTCTGACCATCCGCTGGTCGCGCACAAACTCAGCAAACTACGCCAGATCGACACCGATTCCCGCCAGTTCCGCGAACTGATCCGTGAAATATCCGTGCTGCTCACCTACGAAGCCACCCGCGACCTGGCCCTGGTGCCGATGCCTGTCACTACCCCACTGGCTGAGATGCAAGGAAAGCAACTGTCAGACCGTATCGGATTGGTGCCGGTGCTGCGTGCCGGGCTGGGCATGGTCGAAGGTGTGTGGGAATTGCTGCCCACCGCCGAAGTCTGGCACATCGGCCTCTACCGCGATGAACACACCCTGCAGCCGGTGCAGTACTACAACAAACTGCCGGTGGCGCCTACCGTGTCAATTTGCTTCATCCTCGACCCCATGCTGGCGACCGGCGGCTCTGCCTCTGCTACTGTTGACCTGTTGAAACGTTGGGGGGTTGCACGCATCAAATATATCGGCATCATCGGCGCACCGGAAGGCATCCAAAAACTGCAGAGCGACCACCCCGATGTGCCCATTTACCTGGCAGCCATCGACGATCACCTTAACGAGGTCGGCTACATCGTGCCCGGACTGGGTGATGCCGGCGACCGCCAGTTCGGCACCGCCTGATACCACTGGCTATATTTGTTACAATCAAAGCATGAACCCCAACGCCATCAGCCCCGAAGAACTGGCGCGTTATCACCGTCATTTGCTCCTGCCCGGCATTGACCGGAACGGACAGGCGCGCCTGAAAGCCGCTTCTGTCCTCATCATCGGACTGGGCGGACTGGGTTCGCCCAATGCCCTCTACCTGGCGGCCGCCGGAGTGGGTCATCTGGGCCTGATGGACGCGGATATCGTTACAGAAACAAATCTGCAACGCCAGGTGGTCCACTCAGAAGCCGCGCTGGGCGAGTTGAAGGTGGCATCCGCCGCGCGCCGCCTGCATGAACTCAACCGTTACTGCCGGCTTGACACCTACCCCGCACGTTTCACCGAAGATAACGCCGCCATCGTCGGTGAATACGATATCATCATCGACGCCACCGACAACTTCACCGCGCGCACGCTCATCAACCGCGCCTGTGTCGCCCACCGCAAGCCGATGGTGTACGGCGCGGTCTATCATTTCGACGGGCAGTGCAGCATCTTTGCGCCGCACCTGTCTGCCCCCTGCTACCAGTGCGTGTTCAGCCAGCCGCCGCGCGACAGTGGTGAAGAGATTGGGGTGTTTGGCGTGCTGCCCGCTCTCATCGGCAGCCTGCAAGCCACCGAAACCCTCAAACTCATTCTTGGCATCGGGCAGAACATGCTGGGCAAACTTGTCATTTACAACGCTCTCGACCTCACCTTCCAGACCATCCAACTGCGCACAGACCCCACCTGTCCGGTGTGCGGGTCCGCATGATCCCCCCGTCTCCGCGCTGCCTCCATTACAATCAGCAGTTCACCACCCGATAATGCTCTTAAGTTCTGCTTGGGCTGTTTACAAATCAGCGCAAGAGTGTAGAATAACCAGCATACCCGCATGGTGCAAAAGCCATGCCCCTATGGTTACCGAGAGAAAGGAAGTAGAAGATCATGTCAAAAATATTGAAGGTTGGTATTGCCGGTGTCGGCGGCATCGCGCACACCCACATGCCCGGCTGGGAGAAGTCAGAACACGCCGAGGTAGTAGCAGGCACAGACGTATTTGAGGATATGCTTGCTGAATGGGGCAAGAAACACAACGTCACCAAACTCTCTACCCGATTGGAAGACCTGCTGGAAGACAAGGACATTGACATCATCGATGTATGCACTCCCAGCGCTTTTCACGCCCCGATCACCATCGCCGCGCTCAAAGCCGGTAAACATGTGATTTGTGAAAAACCACTTGCCCCCACCCCTGAAGAAGTGCGCGCGATGATCGCCGCGCGTGATGAGTCGGGCAAATACCTGATGACCGCCCAGCACATGCGTTTTCACGGCTCTTCACAAGCCTATAAACGCGAGATCGAAGATGGACAGCTTGGTGATATCTACCATGCCCGCTCCTGGTGGCTGCGGCGTGCCAGCTTCCCCACCCGTCCCTCCTTCTGGCTCAAAGAAACAGCTGGCGGCGGCCCCTGCATTGACATCGGCGTGCATGTCCTTGACCTGACTCTGTGGCTGATGGGCAACCCCCAGCCGGTCACCGTCAGCGGCATCGCCCGCACCGAAATGTCGAACAAACCCGGCATGTTCTCCTCGTGGGGCGGCGGCCCGGTGCCTGAACAGCATGATGTCGAAGATTTCGCTGCCGGATTTGTGCGTTTTGAGAACGGCGCTTCCCTGGTCGTGGAAACAAGCTGGATCCTCCATCACGAAGCTGAGATGGATGGCTTCCATTTCTGGCTGTACGGCACCGACGGCGGCATTGAACACCCCGGCAACCGCCTGGTCAAGACCAATTACAACAGCAAACAGCTCTACACCACCGAATTGAAACTGATGCAAGACCCTGACAAACCGCACCAATTGGAATGCATGGCATTTGCCAAAGCCATCGCCGAAGGTGCTCCCTCACCGGTGCCGGCGGAACAGTCCCTGCAGGTTATGCAGATTCTCGATGGCATCTACCGCTCCAGCGAAGCCGGAAAAGAAATCCGCCTGGACTGATCAAACCACTCATGAATTCAAAAGGCTGTCCCAAAAACAACGGGACAGCCTTTTTTTATTATCATTATCCATCACGAAGGCCCGACACCCAGTTTCTTCCAGCGCCCAGCGGTGGGAAACTGGGTGTCTTCCATTGTCCTGCCACCTCCATCAGATAGGGTATGGTTAGCCTGTATTACTCGTCATCCAATCATCAAAGCGACTTTATGTCATAACAGGTAGCGGCGGTGGCTCCACCGCCGCTACGCAGAAATTTCATAGCCTAACGGCAGTCATGGGGTTGCTTCCCATTATTTTTCACAATAACGAAACCCCGATACCCAGTTTCTTCCAGCGCGCAGCAATGGGAAACTGGGTGTCTTTCATTTTCTTTCCACCCCCGCCAGATAAGGTATAGTTAGCTTGAGATTGATCAAAAAGCAGGTACCTGTTTTGAAACGCATCGATGAACCAAACCGCCGATTATTCCTCCTGACCAACGTCATGGGCGCTGCCACCGCCTTTTCGCTGTTCGGCGATCTGGCACTGTTCGCCAGCCTGCCCACCCACTTCGCCAGCGTGGGCATCACCCTTGCCAGTCTGGGTATCGTGCTGGGCATCCACCGCCTGATCCGCATTCCCGGCAATGCCCTGGGTGGCATGCTCATCCAATCACGGCCGCGCCGTCCCTTCTTTCTCGGCGGCATGCTGCTGGCGTTTTTCTCCACCCTCGGCTATGGCTTTGTTCAGGGACTGGCATGGCTGCTGGTCATGCGCGTCATCTGGGGCCTCGCCTGGATCCTGATATTGATCAGCGGTATGACCATGCT
>CAYMNB010000091.1:0-5654 GCA_964391725.1 uncultured Anaerolineaceae bacterium
ACCACCGCCTCGACCTATACAGCCTAAGTAAACCAAAGAACCTGGGACAACAAGCCCAGGTTCTTTTTATCAAGCAGGAAAGTGATTAACTCAACCGCACAACTGTGTTGATGATGTCGCGCATGTCGGCGGGGATGACCAGCAGCAGGTCGTGTTCATTCTGCCAGACCATTTCCAGCGGCGTGCCGTCACGCACCAATTCGGCGTTGGTGATTGTTTCGGGCACATCTTTCAACAGCACGCAGTCGCTGACATAATCAAAGATATGCACATAGTGTACATCACCGCGGCGGGTGCTGACACTCACTGGCGTGGGCGGGATGATGCCTTTGCGGGTGTTGTATACCGATTCGCCATAGACTTGCAGCCACGAACCGATCTCACGCAGGCGGCGGGCATGCACCGGCAGGATGATGCCCTCGGCGGTCGGCCCCACATTCAACAGGTAGTTGCCGCCCATGCTGGCTGATTTCACCAGGTTGTGCACCAATCTGCGGGTTGATTTGTGGTCTTTGTCGCTGTTCCTGACGCCCCAGGAGTTGTTGATGGTCATGCACACTTCGATGGGCATGTCGTAAATCTCGGTGGTATTGAAGCCGACTTTGTTTTCGCCCGGCAGGTCCTGTTCAAAGCCCTGGATATCTTCGCCGGGCAGCGGTTGTTCGTGGCGGTTGTTATGGATGACGGCATGCGGCTGCAATTCATGGATCATACCATACAGGCGGTCATATTCGAAAGAACCGCCCGGCGCGAAATAAGCGTCTTTTTCGGTCATGTCATGGTGCGGCCAGTCGCCATCGAACCACATAGCTGAAAGTTCTCCATAGTTGGTGCAGAGTTCACGCACCTGTCCGTGCAGGAAATCGAGGTAATCGTTCCACGCAAGGCCGCTTTCTACACGGAAGCGGTAGGCAGGGTGGTGCCAGTCTAACAGCGAAGAATAGAACCCCAACTTTACGTCGCCGCGTTTGGCGCAGGCGTTGGCGAGTTCGGCGAGGGGATCACGCTTGAAAGGCGTGTTGGTGATTTTATAGTCGCTGAGTTGGGTGTCATACATGCTGAAGCCGTCGTGGTGGCGGCTGGTGATGATCATGTACTTTTGGCCGGCATCAGCTGCCAGGCTGACCCATTCATCGGCTTTGAATTTGACCGGGTTGAACGCGGGCACCAGTTTTTCATATTCGGCAACCGGGATGCTTTCCACATGCATGACCCATTCGCCGCTCGCCAGGATTGAGTACAATCCCCAGTGAATGAACATGCCAAAACGCACATCCTGGAACCATTGCAGGCCTTGGGGTGAGACAGGTTTTGCTTGTGTCATAGTTTCCTCCAATTGGTGATGGTGATTGGTTTGATTATAGCGGTTTCTGCGAAGTATAAGGTCATCATTCTATGGGATGGAATGCACAAAATGGTGATAGCGCTGGACGTATTAAGCAGAATAGCCCTGAAGAAAAAGATCTCCAGGGTTGGGGTAAAACCAGTTGAGGGGTCAGGGTTAGCTGAGGGCGGCGACAAACAGCATCACGCCGATGATGGCCAGCGGGATGCCGATAATAGCGCCGACCACGGTCATGGTCAACAGCACGCCGACAAATACAAACACCAGGCTCAAAATGAATGCCAACGTGCGGCCGGTGATCTCCAAAATCCACACGACCAGGCGCCACAGGGCATAAAATGGCCACAACAGCAGGGGAACACGTTTTCTTTCATTATTCATTGCAATTTTCCTTCCAGTCTTCATTCGTTCTCATAATCAAATACGTAAACAGATGCGAAAAGGTTGTAAGGAATAAAAAAACGACAGCGGTGGCTGCCGCTGTCGTTGGTAATAATCAATCAGTTTAGGCGTTAGAGAACGCGTTCGCCGTCGATGAAGACCATTTCGGGTGCTGAGAGGAAGTCTAACGGATGGCCGGGCAGCACCACCAGGTCAGCGTCTTTGCCAACCTCGAGCGAACCCACGCGGTCCGCCACACCGATGATCTCAGCGGCATTGATGGTGATGGCTTTGAGGGCTTCTTCCACAGGCATGCCCTCGCGGGCAGCCAGGGCGGCGTTGATGGCGAGGAATTTCACCCCCGACATTTCGTCGGTCTGGATGGCGACCTTGACGCCGGCTTTGGCAAGAATGCCGGGGTTTTTGGGGGTCATTCCGCGCATTTCGAACTTGGGGCGTGACATGAGGGCGGGCCCGACAGTGACGGGCACCTTCTTTTCAGCGAGGATATCAGCGATTTTGTAACCCTCGGTGCAGTGTTCGATGGTGTAATCGAGGTTGAATTCTTCGCAGATGCGAATGGCGGTGATGATGTCATCCGCGCGGTGAGCGTGAATGCGTGCCTTTAATTCGCGCTTGATGACCCTGACCAGTGCTTCCATCTTGAGATTGCGTTCGGGCTCTGTGGGACGTTTGGCTTCCTTTTCACCATCGGCGGCTTTCTTTTCGTACTCAGCCAAATCTGTCTCGTATTTCTCCTGTTTGTTCATGAAGTTCTGCGCCTCATAGAGGGCGTTGCGCAGCACGGCAGCGTTGCCCATGCGGGTGGAAGGCAGGCGTTTCTGGCCGCCGTACACGCGGCGGGGATTTTCGCCCAGCGCCATCTTCATCCCGGCGGGTTCGAGCAAGATCATCTGTTCCACCGTTGATTTGGGCTGTGTTTTGACACAAATCCACATACCACCGATGACATTGGCAGAGCCGGGACCGGTCAGCACTGTGGTGATGCCATTGGCCACCAACTCAGGCCAGGCCATGTCATCCGGGTTGAGAGCATCCAGCGCACGCAGATGGGGGGTGACGGGGTCGGTCATTTCATTGCCGTCAGCATGATCCCAGCCGATGCCATCTGAAAAAATGCCAGTGTGGCAGTGGGCGTCGACAAAACCAGGTGTGATGGTTTTGCCGGTGGCGTCGATGACGGTCGCGTCTTCAGGAATGGCGACATCCGTACCAATGGCGGTAATTTTGCCTTTGTCAAACAGAATGGTGCCATGTTCGATGGTGCCCTGGGTGATGGTCATGATGGTTGCATTGGTTAAAGCGTACATAATTTCTCCTTCAATAATAGATTTCACAGGACTCGATAGATTCCTGTGAAAGTAATCATATCATTTTCAGCCTGGTGTGTTCAGGCGTGCGCAAAATGAAAAACCTCAGCCCTGTATTTTGGTGCGATGGCTGGGGATGGCGAGGTTGAGCAGGAAGTAACTGAAAGCAGCGGTGAGTACCAGTGCCATCAGGGCAAAAATGATATTGGATGGGTTGGTGAACTCTAACAGGCGGCCGAGGATCAGCGGGAAGAACAGAGCGCCGGAGGATGCACCGATGAAGAGCCAGCTTGAGATGGTGGCGGTTACCTCCATCAATTCTTCGGTCAGCGCAAAAGCCAGCGGAAAGATTGGCGCCATGCAAGTGCCCAACAAAAAAGAACCGATCAGCAGGATCAGCCAATTGCTTCCGCCGGCGAGAATAAGCAGCAGGCTGAGAAAACATCCGGTTATCAGGAACCACAGCAAACGACGGGCAGTGAAATGCGCGCTGAGTGGGATGGAAATCAATCTTCCGGCCATGATGGCGATCCAGAAAGCGGAAGTTAACTGGTAGGAGCGGCTGAGTTGGTCAAGCGGCAGGCGCACCTGGGCATAGGTGGTCAGCCAACTGCCGAAACCGATCTCTGCTCCGACATAGAAAAAGAGAAACAAGGCGATCAAAAAGATGAGGCGGTGGAATTCCTTTATTGTTCTTGGCGCGATGGCTTGCGGATTGGCGGGTGTGATCTGGCGGATGGGAGGGCTTTGGATAAGTAATGCCAGCGGAGCCAGCGCGATGAAGGCGAGAGCACTAATCCACCAGATCCAGGCGAACCCGTTGGTGACAGACAGCAGGCTGCTGACCAGCAGCGGCGCGGTGAAGGCACCGACGCCGAAGAAGAAATGGGTCAGGTTTAACGCCGGTCCCGGTTTCTCTACATACATCCAGATGGTCAGGGTGTTGACGCCCAGAATGACCAGGCCGCGGCTGATACCCCAGAAGAAAAAGATGATCAGCAAAGCGACCAATGATTGCATGAATGGAATGATGGAAAGCACCAGGGCGGTTGCCAGCAGCGAGATCCCCAAAACGAGATGGCCTTTGTATTTATCATAGAGGCGGCCGCCAAACAGATTGGCGACCATGAAGCCAAGCGATGAGGTAGTGATGACCAGACCGGTCTGGCTGAGAGAAGCTCCGGTGAGGGTAGTTAACTGGGGCATGACCGCACCGCGCGTGGCAAGAATCCACCCCATCAGGGCTGTGGCCAGAAAATACAGGCCGCTCTGTACGTATCTGAGGCGGTTATTGGGTAAGTTCATAAGCCGTGATCCGGTCCTTCTGCTGGATATTCAGGTTGATGACCAGCCAGCTGACCACCTGCACGCCAATCATTGCGCCCAGGATGATCATCACTGAGAAGATATTGCCTTCAAAGAATTGGGCGATCAACCAGGGAATGACCATGCCACTGATGCTGATGCCCAGGTAGAAGTAACTGGTGATGCGGCCGGTGAGTTTTAGTTGCTGTTCTGCAAAGATCAGCAGGGTAGGGAAGGTAGATGCTTGCGCGAGGCCCAGAATAATAGAGCCGGCCCACACCGCACTTAATGATTGGCGGAAAAGTAGAATGGTGCTGATGGCGATGACGGCGCCTGCCAGGTTGATGGTGATGATGGCGCGTGGCTTCAGGCGTGCAGCAATTGGAATGGCCAGCAGACGTCCGAGGGTCAACATACTCCAATAGATGGAATTGATCTCGTAGGCGGTTGCAGTAGTGTTGCCATTGGTCAACCGCTGGATGTATGACACGATGTAGGTGCCGAAGTTGGATTCGACCGCTACATAGAACATGAAAAAAGCCACCAGCAGCCAGATCAAGCCGGTGCGGTTGGCGGCTCTTGATACACTTACATTGCTTTCCTTGGTTTCTGCGCGGATTTGCGGGCTTTTGACGAGGGTTAACATCAGGATGGCGGGAATCATCAAGGCTGCCAGGGTCCAGTAGGACCAGTAAATATCACCGGTGGCGAGGATGAAGCGCCCGATCATCAAGGGTGAGATCGCCGCGCCGACACCGAAAAAGAAATGCAGCGCGTTCATGTAGGGTCCGCCCTGGTCGCCATGCACCCAGGTGATGAGGGTGTTGGAGCCGAGATCAATCAGGCTCATAGCGAGTGCGGTGAAGAAGAAAACCACCGCCATCAACCAGACGGTACCAATCAGGGGTGTTACAGCCAGGGTGATCAACAGCACCACAAAGCAGGCACTGATGATGCGATGGCCCGGCAACCGGTCAAACAGCCAGCCCCCCAGGTAGGAGCCAGCCAGAAAACCGAAGGAAGCCACGACGAAAATGACCGCGAATTGATCCATCGATGAATGGGTGCGTTCGATGAGGTTGGGCAGGTGAGGGCCGTTGGAAACCATCACCAGACCAAGACAGATGAAACCGAGGTAATAAGCCAGGGTTTGCAGGAGTTGTTCGCGGGGGAGTTCTTTGAGTTTCATGGCGTTTCCTTGTGTATCTGACGAGTACGGTTCAATAATATGAGAAAAAGCAGCAGGCCGATGGCGGCAGCACTGATATGGATAACATGCATCCAGGGCGGGC
>CAYMNB010000092.1:0-5536 GCA_964391725.1 uncultured Anaerolineaceae bacterium
TGACAGCCCGGAGAGGTGTTCCCGCAGTTTCTCCAGCACCAGCAATTCACGCTTGATCCACAGCATATGATCAACCGATTGGCGCACGCAGATACCGGCGTTGACGGTAATGGCGCTGTCCACATCCACCCATTCCGGCTGCATCTGCAGATCGCGCTCATAATCTTCTAACTTCTGCGGGCAGACCCCTTCGGTGACACGGCAGAAATACAGGTATGACGTGAAGCGCAGGAACTCGTATTCGGGCTCCATGGCATACCTCCACTCGACTACTTTGCCAAACGCATCGCCGATCTCCGTCAACTCTGCACCCAATTCCTCACGCACCTCGCGCCGCAGGGCATCGGCGTGGCTCTCGCCTGGCTCAATCCCACCGCCTCCGAGAAAATAATCGCCATTTACGGCAGAATGCAGCATCAGCAGTCGCTTTCCTTTCAGGATAATGGCACGCACCGCATGACGTTCGATCACTCGCCCGAACCCGGCGGTGGAACCGCAATGGCGGATTTCAGCCAATAGCGGCATCGGCGGTATGGCGGTAATGATGGGGTTGGTTGGCTCGCTCACCCGCTAATCATACCGTAAAAATGTTCAGTGAGGCAGGCTTCAACACTGCGTTTTCGCTCTGTGAAAATCAAACTTATAAACTTTATATTAATTCCGGTAGCAATCAACAAGGCAATTTGATATTATAGAAGAACAACTAAAAAAATAACCATGTCAGATTGAGGTGGATAATGACAAAAGAAAATCACAATTCTATTAAACCTGATCCCGCAGGGATCATCGAGGATTACCGGCTTGCCTACAAATCCCGTCAGGCAGCCGTCATTGGCAGGCGTGAAGTACTCACCGGCAAAGGCAAATTCGGTATTTTTGGCGATGGCAAAGAACTTGCCCAGATCGCCATTGCGCATGCTTTCCAAAAAGGCGACTGGCGCTCAGGCTATTACCGCGACCAGACCTGGATGATGGCGTTGGATTCGCTGACATTGGAGCAATTTTTTGCCGGCATTTATGGCAATCCGGATCCCAAACTTGAACCGCATTCATCAGGCCGCAACATGAATAACCATTATTCATCGGACCTGTTGGATGAAAACGGTGATTGGCATAGTCAGGTGGACTCCTACAATTCTGGCGCCGACATTGCTTCGGTAGCGGCCCAAATGCCCCGCGCGGTCGGCCTGTCGTATGCCTCCGTGCTGTACCGTAAGCTGGAGGAGCTGAAACAATTCAGCGATTTTTCGCACAACGGCAATGAAGTCACCTGGGTCACGATTGGCAACGCCTCCACCGCAGAAGGCCTATTCTGGGAAACGGTCAACGCTATCGGTGTGCTGCATGCGCCAGCGGTGATCACCATCTACGATGATGGGTACGGTATTTCGGTGCCGAACCAGTTTCAAATGGTAAAAGAGAATATCTTTTCCATTCTCAAAGGGTTCCAGCGAAATCCATGCCCGGCGGAAGAATGCGACAGCGGGTATGATCTCTATTCCGTACACGCCTGGGATTATGCTGAACTGATGGCAACCTACCAGAAAGCTGGAGAGATCGCCCGCAAGCACCACATTCCCGCCCTGGTGCATGTGACCGAAGCCACGCAACCCCTGGGACATTCCACCTCCGGCTCGCATGAACGCTATAAAGATGAAGAACGCCTGGCATGGGAGAAAGAATTTGACTGCCTGGTACAATTCCGCCGGTGGATCATCGCCGAAGGCATCGCCACGGACAAGGAATTGGCTCAATGGGAGAAAGAAGATGCCATGACGGTTGAAGAGGCGAGAAAATCCGCCTGGGAAGCATTCCAGGCGCCGATCTTGAAAATTCGCAAGCAGGCACTGGACTTGCTGTCCAGTCTGGCGAAAAACTCCTCACAATCCAAACAATTGGCAAACATCCGCGACTCACTGAAGGATGTGCCCGTTCTGCAGCGCAATGACGTTGCTTCAGCGCTGCACAGAACCCTGGTGATCACCCGTGAGGAACCATCGGATGCGCGCGAAGCGGTCAAGAAATTTGCCAATCAACTGGAAAAAAACAACCTGGAGACCTATGCTTCGGACCTCTACTCCAGTTCTGACAAATCTCCCTTGAAGGTACCGGTCGTCCCCGCCGAGTTCAGTGATGACTCGCCCACAATGATGGGCTTCGAGATTCTCAATGCCGCCTTTGATGACGCTTTTGAAAGAGAACCGCGCCTGGTCGCCTTTGGTGAAGATGTGGGCATGCTGGGCGACGTCAACCAGGGCATGCGCGACCTGCAGGAGAAGTACGGCCTGCTGCGTGTAACTGACACCGGCATCCGTGAAGCCACCATTCTCGGTCAAGCGATCGGCATGGCGCTGCGCGGACTGCGGCCCATCTGTGAAATGCAGTACCTGGACTACCTGATCTACGCTTTGCAACTCATGTCCGATGATCTCGCCACCCTGCGCTGGCGCACGGCGGGCCGCCAGAAAGCCCCCGTCATCATCCGCACGCGCGGCCACCGCCTGGTCGGCATCTGGCATTCGGGTTCACAATTGGCGGGTATCCTCAACCTCGTGCGCGGTATGCATGTGCTGGTGCCGCGCAACATGACCCAGGCTGCCGGGTTCTATAACACCCTGCTGCAATCTGACGACCCGGCACTGGTGATCGAGGTGTTGAACGGCTACCGCCGCAAAGAGCGCAAACCCGACAACCTCAACGAGTTCACTGTGCCGCTGGGCGTACCTGACATTGTGCGCCCCGGCAAGGATGTCACCCTTGTCACCTATGGCGCACTGGTCACCATTGCGCTGGAGAGTGCAGAAAGGCTGGCGGAGGCTGGCATCGACTGCGAGGTGATTGACGTACAAAGCCTGCTGCCCTTTGATATCAACGGCATGATCGTCGAATCGTTGAAGAAAACCGCCCGCGTACTGTTTTTGGATGAGGATGTGCCCGGCGGCGGCACTGCCTATATGATGCAGCAGGTGCTGGAAGTACAGAAGGGCTACCAGTGGTTGGATTCTCCGCCGCGCACCCTCACCGCCACCGAACACCGTCCGGCGTATGGTGCAGATGGCGATTATTATTCCAAACCCAATGCGGAATCGATTTTTGATGCAGTATATGACCTGATGCGGGAACAGGCACCAGCCCGTTTCCCTGAATTGAAATAAGGAGGCATTAATGGCAACACGTTTGTTAGCCCCCAGCATGGGGGAAGGTGTAGAAGAGTTGACCGTGGTCAACTGGTTAAAACAGGAAGGCGATACCGTCGAGGAACTGGAAGCGATCGTCGAGCTGGAGACGGACAAGGTCACCACCGAGATTCCCAGCCCTGCTTCCGGTGTGCTATTGAAGGTGCTGGCAAAGGCAGATGAGACCGTCAAGGTGGGTTCCATCCTGGCATGGATCGGCGAACCCGGCGAAGCGCTGGAAACCGGTGAACCCGATGACGATGTTGTTGAAGCCGAACCCGAAGCAGAGCCCGCCGACAAAACGCCCGGAGCCGAAACAGAAACCCGTGCTGAAGAACCTGACAGGGACGCCGAACAAGATGTTTACACCGGGCGGGTATCACCGTTGGTAAAAAAACTGGTCGAAATGCACGATGTTGATCTCAACATGGTAACAGGAACCGGGCTTGACGGGCGTATCACCAAAAATGATGTACTCGATTACGTGGAACAGCGCGACAAAGCCCCCCGCAAAGAGGAAAAACCAGCACCGCAAGCCAAGCCTGCACCCAAACCCAGCACCGCAACGGCCCCGGTAGAAAGGCCCGGGGCGCCCGAAAGCGAATTGTTCCCGCTTTCTTCCACCAGAAAACAGATCGCCGAACACATGGTGAAAACCGTGCGCACCGCCCCGCATGTGATGACGGTGATGGAAGCCGACATGAGCAAGGTGCTGGCGCACCGCGCCGCCAACAAGCAAGCCTTTGCGGCGCAGGGCGTGAACCTGACCATTACCGCTTATTTCTGTGCCGCCATCATCAGTGCGCTGAAGGACAACCCGGATGTGAACGCTTCCTATACCGAGGAAGGCATTCTGCGCTACCGCAGCATCAACCTGGGGGTTGCCGTGGCGCTGGGCGAACAGGGCCTGATCGTGCCGGTCATAAAGCAAGCCGAGATGCTCTCGCTGCAGGGGCTGGCGCAGCGCATCAACGACCTTGCCAATCGCGCACGTAACAAACAGCTCAAGCCTGATGAAGTCAAGGGTGGCACCTTTACCCTGACCAACTACGGCACCGGCGGGTCGCTGTTTGCCTCGCCGCTCATCTTCCAGCCGCAAGCCGCCATTTTGGGCACCGGCATGATGCAGAAACGCCCTGTGGTCATCACCGACGCAGCCGGCAATGATTCCATCGCCATCCGTCCGATGGTGTACCTGTCGCTGGTCTTCGACCACCGCATTTTGGATGGCGAAGGCGGCGACCGCTTCTTGATGTCGGTCAAGAATGCGTTAGAAGATTGGTAATAAAGGCGGGAAGCAAAAAACTCTCCTGCCAGTTGAACCGCGGTTGATAGTATGTAAGAAACAAAAGGAGTTTTAAAAATGACTGTACAACACAAACGATTAGGAAAACATGGCGTCCTGGTCAGCAACATCTGTCTGGGCACCATGAATTTCGGCTGGCATACCTCCGAAGAAGACAGCTATGCCATCATGGACCGCGCGTTGGAACTGGGCATCAACTTCTTCGACACCGCCGATGTCTATGGCTGGGACACGGAACACGGCCTCACCGAAGAGATCATCGGGCGCTGGTTCGCGCAGGGCGGCGGACGCCGCGATGCCGTTGTGCTGGCGACCAAGGTTTTCAACCCTGTCACCCGCAAAGCCAACCTGCCGGAAGTCAACAGCGACGGGCGCAGTTTGAGCGCCTACAAGATCCGCAAACATGCCGAAGGCAGCCTGCGGCGCCTGCAAACTGATTGGATCGACCTCTACCAGATGCACCATGTCGATCATGACTGCCCGTGGGACGAAATCTGGCAGGCATTTGACGCCCTGGGCAAACAGGGCAAGATCGTGTATGTCGGTTCCAGCAACTTCGCCGGGTGGGATATCGCCACCGCCTGTCAGGAAGCCGACAAACGCGGCTTGATGGGGCTGGTCAGCGAACAGAGCATCTACCATCTGGACAACCGCATACTCGAACTTGAAGTGATCCCCGCCTGCCGCCATTACGGCATGGGCCTGATCCCCTGGAGTCCGTTGGGTGGCGGGCTGTTGGGCGGCGCACTGGAAAAACACAATACCGGCCGCCGCAAGAGCGATGGCTTCAGCAAACAGGTCGAAGAAAAGCGCGACCAGCTCGAACAGTATGAAGCCTTGTGCAAAGCCATCGGGCATCCCCCCGCTGAAGTCGCCCTGGCGTGGCTGCTGCACAACCCGATCGTGACCGCGCCCATCATCGGCCCGCGCACCCTCGAACAACTGGAGAGCGCTGCCCGTGCGGCGAGCATCGAACTCGATGCGGAAACACTCAAGAAACTGGATGAGATCTTCCCCGGCCCAGGCGGCGAAGCGCCGATGGCCTACGCCTGGT
>CAYMNB010000093.1:0-5516 GCA_964391725.1 uncultured Anaerolineaceae bacterium
TTGCGGACGAAAACCCCTTCTGCGGCGACCATCTGCATGTGATGGTGCATGTGGATGAGAATGACATCATCACCGATGCCAAGTTTGACGGCACCGGCTGTGCTATTTCAACCGCCTCGGCCGATATTCTGATGGAACATATCATCGGCAAGCATGTCGACGAGGTCAAGGCGATCGAGAAGGAAGAATTGCTTGACCTGATGGGCATTGAGTTTGGGCCGGTGCGCCTCAAGTGCGCGCTGCTGTCGTTGAAGGTTCTGAAGGGCGCTGTCTACGGTTTGGAAGAGACCGAGAGTTAGAAATTCTGTCTTTTCGACCGACCGCGGGGAGCGGAGGAATCGGAATAACTGGGGATGTTTACCCGCGGGAAATCTGGCTATGTTTGGCGGTTTCGATCCTTCGGCTACAACTCAGCTATGCTGAGTCTCGCTCAGGAAGGCAAATCCTCCCCCCCTCACTCCCGCGGGCCCCACAAGCCCGCCTTCTCATTCATGGCATCCTGCTGGGCGAAGCGGAAGGTGCGCACACACGACAGGTCGGGCGGGTAGGTGACCACGTTGGCATACCCGGCGCGCACCAGCTCATAATTGACAAAGAATCCATCCGCCACCACGTAACGCAGCAGGCGATCGTATTGATCCACCTCGGAAATGTCTTTGATTAAATAAACATCCTTGCCGCCTACCAGCGCCTCGTTCATCTGCGAGGCTTCCTTGCCGAATGCTTCCACAGGCAGCGAAGGATGTACGGTTTCGGGGGTATCAACGCCGATGTAGCGCACGCGGTAATCAACCATATCTATCCGCGCGATGATGGTGTCGCCATCGACCACACGGACGACCTCTGCCAGCACCCAGTCATTATCGGGCAGACAGGCGAGTGATTGCGGGTCAGGGGTGCGCGTGGCGGTAGGGGTTGCTTCTTGAGGGCGATTGCTGACGCACCCCGCCAGAACCAGTATGAGCACCGCCAAGAAAATCCATTTACCCCTGTTATATTCTGCCACGTTCACCTTGTGTTCGTACCTGTGTAGTTCGTTGAAAAATTCCTTTTCATTGTACCCTGTCTGATGCCTGTCCTTGATATAATCACACCTATCAGCCAAATTATTCATAATAAGGAGTCACATCCATGACCGACCTGACCCCCTCACCGCGTACGCGCTTGCTCAGCCTGTATGAAGACCTGCGCGTGGCAGATGTGCGCGACGGCCTCGACACGCTGGGCTACCATTACACCGCCTCCATGCACCCTTCGGTGCGCCCGGTGTGGCGTACGCGCGCCTTCGGCATCGCCCGCACGGCGCGTTACCTGCCCTTCCGCGGTACTGTCCCCGCTCTCAAACCGGAAGAATACATGCAATGGTCAGGCTGGTATTACAACAATGTGTGCACCTATCCTTGGGTGCAGGACATTCAGCCGGGCGATTTCATCGTCATTGATGTCTCCGGTGTGGATGTGGGGCTGATGGGCTCCGCCAACACCCTCGATTGCGTGGCGCGCGGCGCACGCGGCTTTGTCACCAATGGCGGCGGGGTGCGTGACACGGATGAGATCATCCTGCAGCAGGTGCCGTTCTGGTCAGTATATGTCAGCCAATCCATGGTGCAGGGGCGGCTGCAGTTCGACAGCAAAGATGTGTCGGTCAGTGTGGGCGGGGTGCAGGTGCGCCCGGGCGACATGATTGTGGCGGACGGTGACGGTGTGATCGTGGTGCCGTCTGAGATCGCTGAAGAGGTCGCGCATCACGCGCATGCCGAACATGAGCGCGACAAAAAAGACCGCGCCGCCTATTACGACCAATTGGGGCGGGCAGCCGACGACACGGTCAAATAATTCATTCGGTCTGGGGGCGGTTACGTCTCATCCACAGGGCCATCAACACCACGGCCAGGGCAGCCATGCCTGCCCCGAAGAAGAAAGGCGCGCCGGCACCAAAGCCTGTCCAGCGGCCTACCCCCTGCCATAACACCCCGGCGATGACGGAGGCGGGAAAATCGAGGATGCCCAGCACAGCATTGTAGGTGCCGTAGGCGGTGCCGCGCAGGTTCTCCGGCACCAGGTCTGCCACCATGGCTTTGGCGGTGCCGAACGCCATGCCGTAGTAGACGCCATATACGATATACAACAGCCATACCTGCCAGGCTGATTGCACCAGCGCAAACCCAAGATAGATCAGGGCATACACGATCCAGCCGCCGATCAACACCTTGTGGCGCCCGACACGGTCAGACAACCCGCCCGCGGGGGTGGAGATGAGCGCGTAAATGAGGTTGAACACCGCCAGCATGCCCAAAATGCCGAGCACGCTGATACCGCGTTCCTGCGCGCGCAACACCAGGAAGGCGTCAGATGAATTGCCCAGGTCGAACAGCCCCACGATCAACAGAAAGGTCAGGAAAGGTTTGCCCAGCTGTTTGAAGCCGAATTTGGGTGCTTGCGCCGCTCCCTTGATGGTCACTTCTTTGGCGCCGATGGCGAGAGAAAGCACCGCCAGCACCGCCGGGATCAGGCTGATCAGGACGATGGTGCGGAAGGTGTCAACGGTCAACAGGCTGGTGGTGGATTGCGCCCGCCATACAACGAAGAAGGCGATCAGCAGCCCCAGCATGGCGCCGCCGGTGTCAGCCGCGCGGTGGAAACCGAACGCCAGGCCGCGATGCTTCTCTTCGATCGAGTCTGCCACCAGCGCGTCACGTGGGGCGGTGCGGATGCCTTTGCCCACGCGGTCTGCCCAGCGCGCGCCGGCGATGGTGCCCCAGGCATTCGCCAGCAGGAAAAACGGCTTGGCGAGGGTGGAGATGCCATAGCCCAGCACCGCCAGCCATTTGCGGCTCTTCAATTTGTCTGAAAGCCAGCCGGAGAACAACTTCAGCAAAGATGCCGTCGCCTCAGCCACGCCCTCGATCAGGCCGATGATGTTGGTCTTGACCCCCAGTACATTTGACAGAAACAGCGGCAACAGGTTGATGACCATCTCACTGGAAATGTCCATGAAAAAACTGGTCAGGCTGACCGCCCATACATTGCGCGGCAATTGCTTGATCGCGCCTTTCTGCTTCTCTGTGCTCATTGAGCGCCTCCTATGCAGTGACAATGAATGATTCCATTCGATTATACAGCCGGTGATTGTCAATTGTTTCCATGAATTGCCTGACAACTGCCCGCCGCAGACTGGCAAACCCCTCCCAAAATCATAAAAAATCAGCTATAATTTAATTATCAGATTGTGATTTGCTGTGATTTACCCGACAATTGAAGAAGGAGCCTATCCATGCGCTTTGAATATTCTCTTCAGGCACGGCGTGATCCTGCCTTTTTTGGCATAACCCAGCCGGATATTGAACTGGAGGATCTCACCGCCAGTGAACTGAACTTATTTACAGGTGAAAGAAGCCGCACCGGCCGCAAGTCTTTGTTTGGCTTGCTGCGCTGGGAGACACCCTGTGCGCTCCCGCCGCGTGAGGTTGACCCTACGGCGTTTTCCCGTGTAAATAAGTTGGGCGGACGTTACTGATTTCCGCATCTTCGATCAACAGATAATTTTATTCACCATCAGGCGGCAGTGCTTTTAACTGCAATAATCCCGCGGGCGGGATGGCAATCATGTATGGCTCGTCATAGAAATCGACCTGCAGTGATTGCAGTTCTTCTCCCTCGCAATCCCAGATGGTCAATTGGCAGGCGCCCGGTTCTTCTTCAAAATTGATCAACAGTTCTTCGTTCATCGTGCCATTGACGATGTACTGGATATCTGGCACCCTGCCGCGGATATCGACCAAACGGCCGCTGTAGCAGGCGGCGACGCCTTTTTCGCGGGTGCGCGACTGCACCACGGGGTAGAGGGCGCCGGGGTCTTCGGGCAGGAACTCGCCGTCCAGCAGTACATCCCGATTTTCACGCCAGAAGCTAAGGTAGAAGCGCAGCATATTGTGATGAGCGGGCGGCAGTTCCGCCAATCTCACCGAGATCTGTGGCACGCTGAACAGCACATGCACCAATTGCATGGCGGCGCTCTCCACGCTGTCTGACAGGTTCCACATGAGCATATCGCTGTGCACGGCTGTGTTCCCGGCCAAAAGGCGCACATCCACCATGCCGATGCGGTTGCCGTGGAAGTCATTGGGCACATCGCCCACGCGCAGCATGTTGCCGTACTTGCGCATCACCGGACCGATATAGGCCTGGCGGAATTCGATCATCACGTCCGGTTTGAGCGCTTTCAGCGCAGTCAGTGCATCCATCAACAGGCGGTCAACGGCTTCTGCCAGCGAATCAATGTCGCGACCGCCGCCCAACGAAGATTCGGTTTCTGGCGCGAATTGGAAGGTATCGATGAAATCCAGCTTGAAGCCGTCGATGTCATATTCTGTGATGAAGGATCGGTAGAGGTCAATCAGGTAGGCGCGCACTTCGGGGAAGCGCGGGTCGAGGACATGCCAGGCGGGTTGGTCGTGTTCAGGGTCCAGCAGCATGTCCTTGAAGCGTTCATAAGCCTGGCTGTGTCTGCCGACGAAGGGCACCGAAAACCACAGGATGAAATGCATGCCAAGTTCATGCACGCGCGCAACATGCGCTTTGAAATCGGGGAATTTGCCCGGGGTGACCTGCCAATCGCCGCAGAAGGTATAGCCGCGGGCGTTATCGTCGGTCTGCCAGCCGTCATCCACGATGATGGCGTCCATACCCAACGGTTTCGCCAGGGCGCATTCTGCTTCCAGCGCAGCGGGGTCAAGCTGCTGATGATAGGAATACCAGGTGGAATACATCGGCAGGCGCGCTGTTTCAGGCACTGCGGCGGGCTGATAACCGCCCTTGACTTCCCACAGGTCGGCGATGCCATCCAGCACCTGTGAAAAAGGCAGGTCGCGGTCATCCTGGATCAGGCTGGTGTGGTACTCCGTTAGGGGCGGCATGGGTTCTGTGAACAGCACCGCCCGGCATTCGATCTCGGCGGTCTCTTCGACCACACCGGCGCCGAGGAAGGTCGCCTGCAGGGCTTCCATCCAGGCGAAGGTCAGGCGGTTCTGTCCGGTCATGGCATACAGGCTGACCACCGGCGCATTGCGTGAGCTTTTGCTGTGTACGCCGTGCATGCCCCAATTGGCGCGGATCTGTCGGGAAGCGCCGCAGGCCGGATGCCACTGCAAATGGATACCGGTCATGGGGAGGTGCCAGCGCAGATAGACAAGCGGTGGGCGTGCAGGCGTTTCTGATTGCAGGTGCAGGCTGATCTCGTCGCGCTGGCTGGGCAGACGCGAGGCGCTGATGTCGATGGTAAAGGGGCTGTCTTCTGCCAGCAATTCGATGGTGTAGCGTTCGGTTGTCAGGGTTTGCAGAACAGTGGTGGGCAAGCGGTCATTCAGGTGCATGGTTCCTCCTGGGGATGGGTGAAAGGGGTTGGATTAATGATAACAGGGAATTGTCTGTGGCTGATGGTTTCGATCCTTCGACCCAAACTCAGCTGCGCAGGTTCACGCTCCGTCGGGCTGACAGTCATTAAAGCAGACACAGAG
>CAYMNB010000094.1:0-5284 GCA_964391725.1 uncultured Anaerolineaceae bacterium
GCCATGCTACACTTATGCCAATGGCTTGACAATACTGCGTTACCGTGTTAAAAATGGAAGGTTTTGCCGATTGAAAGTTTGAGCCACATGCCGAAAAAAACGCTGATTCTGCCCGGATTAATCGATGTGCATGTTCACCTGCGGGAGCCCGGTGGTGAGCACAAGGAAGATTTTTTCAGCGGCAGCCAATCAGCCCTGGCGGGCGGCATCACCACAGTCATGGCCATGCCCAACACCTACCCGCCCCTGGTGACATTTGATCAATGGAGCATCGCACAGCAAACCGCCGACCGCAAAAGCCTGTGCGATGTTTTTTTATATGCCGGTGCTTCCGGTGAACACATCGCCGAACTGGCGTGTTTGCAAACTGAGGCCCCCGCTCTCAAACTCTACATGGACCAGACCTATGGCCCCCTGCGGGTGCAGGGGCTGGCGCAACTGACGGCGGTGGCGCGCGCCTGGCATCCTGACAAGATCATCGCCGTGCATGCGGAAGGCGAATCAGTGGCAATCGCCATCGCCCTGTCTGCCGCCCTCAACCGCCGTGTGCACCTCTGCCACATCAGCCGCAAAGAGGAGATCGAACTGATAGCCGCTGCCAAAGCCAACGGCCTGCCAATCACCTGTGAGGTTACCCCGCATCACCTCTTCCTGACAGACGCTGATGCGCAAAGACTGGGCAGTCTGGGCGACATGCGCCCGCTTCTGGCAGAGCAGGGTGATGTAGACGCACTGTGGGAGCATATCAACACCACCATCGACTGCATCGCCAGCGACCACGCCCCTCACACCCTGGAGGAGAAGCAGTCCGACAATCCCCCGCCGGGCGTACCGGGGCTTGAATCCAGCCTGCCATTGATGCTGACCGCCGCCGCGCAGGGCCGCCTGACTTATGAGCGCCTGGTCGAACTGATGTACACCAACCCGCGCCGTATCTTCGATCTGCCCGAGCAGCCTGAAACCTGGGTGGAAGTTGATCCTCTTGCGCGCTATACCTTCCCCGATCACCCGCTATACACCAAGTGCGGCTGGTCGCCCTTTGAAGGCATGGATATGCAGGGGCACATACGGCGGGTGGTGTTCAAAGGCAAGGAGATTGTCCGTGATGGTATTGTTCGTCATTCTTAAAGACCCCGTGCGGGTCTTTTTTTTGAAATTTATTGGTTAGTTCCTACAGGAGATTGTAAACATGATGCCCATTGAATTAAAACCTTTGTTCAACCTCGAATCCATGCGCCGTGAACCAAAATTCACCAATGGGTTCTACCAGCAGGATATCCTATCCGTCGATCAATTTGACCGCGACATGCTATCCTACCTGTTCACCCGCTCGCTGGAAATGGAAGAGATGGCACGCATTGCCGGCACCTGCGACCTGCTCAAAGCCTACACCCTCGCCTGTGTCTTCTATGAACCCTCCACCCGCACCAGTGCCAGTTTCATCGCCGCCATGGAACGCCTGGGCGGCAAGGTCATCCCCATCACCCAGGGTATCCAGTATTCCTCAGTATCCAAGGGCGAAAGCCTGATCGACACCATGCTGACCCTGGAGCAATACAGCGATATCATTGTGCTGCGCCACCCGGAAATCGGGTCGGTGGCGCGCGCCGCCAAATACGCCAACGTGCCCATCATCAACGCTGGCGATGGCACCGGCGAGCACCCCACCCAGGCCCTGCTCGACCTGTTCACCCTGCGCAAAGAACTGGGCACCCTCGACGGCTTACGCATTGCCATGGTCGGCGACTTGCGCAACGGCCGCACCGTACACAGCCTCACCAAACTACTGATGAAATACGATGTCAGCCTGCGCTTTGTCTCGCCCGATGTCCTGCGCCTGCCGCTGAACCTGATGAATGAACTGATCGACAAAGGTATCAACGTGCGTGAAACTGATACCGTGCAGGACGTGATCGGCGATGTGGATGCCCTGTATGTCACCCGCATTCAGCGCGAGCGTTTTGCCGACCTCGCCCAATATGAAGAGGTGAAGGATTACTTCGAGATCACGGTGGAGTTGATGCAGCAGGCCAAAGAAAAGATGATCGTCATGCACCCCTTACCACGCGTCGGTGAAATCCATTACAATGTAGACAAAGACCCGCGCGCCGCTTATTTCCGCCAAGTACAAAACGGTATGTTCCTGCGCATGGCGCTGCTGGCCGCCGTTTTGGGTCAGGCATAACCAACCCTGAAAGGATTCCCATGTCATTTTTCGAGCGTCTCAACGCAGTAATTGAAGCCAACCAGTCTTTGCTGTGCGTTGGGCTTGACCCGCAGGAGGCGCAGCTGCCACCCGGCGACGATATCGAAACACGCCTGATTGTCTGGGCGGAGAATATCATCCGCCAAACCGCCGACCTGGTCTGCTGCTACAAACCCAACATTGCTTTCTTCGAGCAGTTCGGCCCGGCGGGGTTGCGCGCCCTGCAGCAGATCGCTGATTTCATTCACCTCCATGGTGTTCCCTTGCTGCTGGATGCCAAACGCGGCGACATTGGTTCCACCGCGCAGGCATACGCCGCTGCTGTATATCAACAATGGGACGCGGACGCCGTGACTCTCAACGCCTATTTGGGCGAAGACAGCATCCGCCCCTTCCTGCAGCCCGGTAAGGCCGTATTTTTGCTGTGTCAGACCTCGAACCCCTCCGCCGCCCAGCTGCAATTGCACGGCGACCCGCCTCTGTACCAGCACCTTGCCCGGCAGGCCGCCCAGTGGGGCACGCCCGAACAAATCGGCTTCGTGGTCGGCGCCACCCAACCGCAGGCACTGGCCGTCATGCGTGACCTGTGCCCGGAGCACTGGTTCCTCGCGCCGGGGGTGGGTGCGCAGGGCGGCGATCTTGCGGAAGCCTTGCAAGCCGGGTTGCGCCCAGACGGCAAAGGAATAATCATCCCGGTCTCGCGCGCCGTGCTCAACGCCGATGACCCGCGAGAAGCAGCCCGACAACTGCGTGACGCCATCAACCAGGCGAGGGCTTCTTTCCAACCGCGCACACTGCTCTCCGCCAAAGAACAATTGATCGAAGGTTTGTTCCGTGCCGGCTGTGTCAAGTTCGGCCAGTTCATGCTGGCTTCCGGTAAACAATCTCCTATTTATGTTGACCTGCGGCGCGTGGTTTCCTTCCCCGCCCTGCTGCAGCAGGTGTATGAAGCCTACCGAGCCCAATTACAGGGGTTGATCTATGACCTGATCGCCGGTGTGCCGCTGGGCGCATTGCCCACCAGTGCCATCCTGGCGCACCAGATGACAGTTCCCTTGATTTACCCACGCAAGGAAGCCAAACAGCACGGCACCGCTCAACAAATCGAAGGCGCTTATCAGCCCGGCCAGATCGCTGTGATGATCGAAGATGTGATCACCAGCGGCGGCAGCATCCTCACGACCGCCGAACAACTGCGTGCTGGCGGCCTAACCATCCATGACGCTGTGGTCTTAATCGACCGCCAGCAGGGCGGACGCGAAGCCCTGTCCGCGCATGGCTTGCAAGTGCATGCCGTCCTGACCATACAGGAGATTCTGCACTCCCTATTGACGCAGTCTTTGATCGATTCTGACACTTTTATTTCTGTAGAATCCTATTTAAAGGAATGAACATTTCTATGACCGCTGACCTGACCTGCTCCTTTTTGCACCTGCAGCTCACCAACCCGTTGGTGCTGGCCTCCGGAATCCTGGGCACCAGCGCCAGTCTGTTAGAACGCTGCGCACGTAGCGGAGCAGGCGCGGTCACCGCCAAATCATGCGGGCCTGAACCGCGCGTTGGACATCTCAACCCGGTCGCCATTGATTGGGGCGACGGGGTGATTAATGCCATCGGCCTCACCAACCCCGGCGCCGATGAAGAGGTGCCCCTGCTGCGTGAAGCCAAACAGCGCCTTTCGGCATTAGGTGTACCGGTGTTTGCCAGCATCTTCGCGCCCACCACCGCTGAATTCGCACGCGTGGCGGCTATCATCAGCCATGCGCAGCCCGACCTGATCGAGGTCAACATCTCCTGCCCCAATGTGGGCGACGAATTCGGCACCCCTTTTGCCGGTTCGCCGCAATCCGCCACCGAGGTCACCGCCGCGGTCAAAGCCGCCACCGACATCCCCATCAGCGTCAAACTGGCGCCCAATGTGCCCAACATCGCACGCATTGCGCAGGCAGTGGTCGATGCCGGCGCAGATGCCATCACCGCCGTCAACACCATGCCCGGCATGCTCATTGACGCACACGCCGCGCGCGCCGTGCTTTCCAACCATGTCGGCGGCGTATCCGGTCCCGCCCTCAAACCAGTAGCCCTGCGCTGTGTGGCGGAGATCGCTCGCGCAGTGGACGTGCCCATCATCGGCACCGGGGGCGTCACCAACGGAGAAGACGCCGCCGAAATGATCATGGCGGGCGCTTCACTGGTTGGCGTAGGCACCGCCGTGTGGTACCGCGGCGTGGAGGTATTTTCTGACATCACCACCGAACTGGCGGCTTTCATGGCTGCCGAAGGCTACGCGACCATCGACAGTATGCGGAGGTTGGCCTTATGAAACATCCTGACGGTTTGTACAAAGCTTTCAGCCTGCAAGAGATCACGCAGGAAAACTACCGCACACGCAGTCTGCGCTTTGCTGGGCCCCTGCCCGGCGCGCAGCCCGGCCAATTCGTGATGGTATGGCTGCCAGAGGTGGGCGAACGTCCCTATTCCATCAGCAGTGCTGACCCCTTCACCCTGACCGTGGTGGCGGTGGGCGAATTCAGCGAGCACATGTGCCGCTTGATGCCCGGCGAGCGGGTGTGGGTGCGCGGGCCGTTGGGCGCAGGTTATGTATTAAAAGGAAAACGTCACCTGCTGGCAGGCGGTGGTTACGGCTCCGCACCTCTGTTGTTCCTGGCACGCGAAGCGCGCAAACATGGCGACGTTGTCCATGTTTGTCTGGGGGCGCGCACCGCCGAAGAAGTCCTGCTGACAGATTCTTTCACCACCATCGGCTGTCATTTGCACATCACCACCGATGACGGTTCACTGGGCAGCCAGGGGCTGGTCACACAGGCGGTCAGCGCAGTGCTCGCTGCGCATGTCATCGATACCCTCTACGGCTGCGGCCCGCTGCCCATGCTGTCCGCCCTGGCGCGTGTATGCCGCCAGGCGCTCCTGCGGCATCAGTTGTCGTGGGAAGCCCTCATGCGCTGCGGCATCGGGCTGTGCGGTTCATGCGAGCTGCCCGAAGCTGTGTGCCGCGACGCTGGCATCCCCACCGGCTGGCTGGCCTGCATGGACGGCCCGGTATTCGAACACCTGCCG
>CAYMNB010000095.1:0-5275 GCA_964391725.1 uncultured Anaerolineaceae bacterium
TTTGTTCGCATGGTCACTTACCTGGCAGAGAATGGCATCGGTGGATCGCGCAGTTCCGGTTATGGACAGGTAGAGATCAGTGATTGGGATTATGTTGATTCCCAAGAGCCGGTTGACAGGGAATGGCTGCTGCTCAGCCGCTATATCCCCCGCGAGGACGAGACACCCGCGCTTACCTGGGCGAATGCTTCCTACCGCCTTGAAGAAGTCGGGGGCTGGCTGCAGAGCCCCGGCCTGAAAGCTGAGCGCCGCAAGACTGTCAACATGGTCAAAGAAGGAGCGGTGCTGGGCCCTCTGGAAAAAATGCCGCTGGGGCAAGTGGTCGATGTACAGCCGGTGTATGGCAAAAACGAGAAACCTATCCCACATCCCGTTTACCGCAGTGGGCTGGCATTTGGCGTGGGTTACTCAGCAAGGAGCGACGGATGACGACCTATCAACTACAAATATCACTCCTCTCACCCATCCATATTGGCAAGGGAGAAGAATTGCGGGCTGACTTTGACTTTATTCGCCTCGGCAATAATACTGTGCGATTAAATGAAGACGCCATATTAGAATCGTTCGCTGATAGATTCAAACCTGATCAACGCGGTAATTATCCGCTGCCCGGACAAATCTTACGGCAGGTAAACCAGGAAACCAACCCCAAATACCATCGCTACCTGCTGCGCGGAGCCACCCGATCAACACAGGTGGATGCTCGTTTGCAAGCCTGCATCAAAGACGTGTACGACAATCCCTACCTGCCAGGTTCTTCGATCAAAGGTGCGTTGCGTACCGCTGTTGCCTGGACGGGATGGGATGAAAAGAATGTCCGCGTCAACATGAATAGCCTTGAACGGCGCAAAGAATGGGCAGGACAAAAGCTGGAGAGAGATATTTTTGGCAAAAATCCTAACCACGACCTGTTCCGCGCACTCCAGGTCAGCGATTGTCATTCTGACACTGCACGAGAGAAAATGGTCATCACCAATGTACAGGTCTTGACCCGTGGCGGGGCAGGATCCCCCATTGAATTGGAAGCGGTAGCTGGCGATGTTGTGTTTACAGGCACGCTGAAAATCGATGATTTCCTGTTCTCAAAAACCGCAGAACCCGAGCTGCATTTCTCTCAACAGAAACATTGGCTGACTGGATTGATGACCCGTGTCCAGCAGCACAGTCAGGCGCGTCTGGCTGAGTTAGCTGAATGGTTCAAAGAAATTAATCAAGCAGAACGTGTACATACTTTCATTTCGCAATTATCAAAGTTCACCGCTGGAAAGCACCAGGCGTTGGCCCAGATCGGCTGGGGCACCGGCTGGGATGGTAAGACCTTCTGGACCCACCTGACAAAGAATGAATATGAATATCAATTTGAACAAATTCTTGAAAAATATCGTATGGTCAGAGGCAAACGACAGCAAGGCGATGACTTCCCCAAATCACGCCGTACCATCATGAGTGTTAAAGGCAACAATACCATTGCGATTGCTCCCTTCGGTTGGTGTCTGCTTGAATTGAAGGAACAGTAAATGAAGTTATTAACCTTCTTCGGCATCGCAAATTATTCAGCTACCATTTACCGTTGGAACGATCTTGAGGTAATGTCTCCCTATTCTTCTATCGCTTCCTGTGATTTTTTGAAGCCTGATCAGTTGCTTGTGTTTCTAACAAAAGAAGCGAAAGAAAATGAACATTATGGAAAGATGATCGCTGCTGTTCCTGGTTCAATAGAAATCCTTCCGGTTACGATCCCTCTGGGAAAGGACGAACCTGAGTTATGGGAAATTTTTCAAACGATCACCAGCTATGTTGCCCCCGGTGAGGATGTTGCATTTGATATTACCAATGGACTTCGTTCGTTTCCACTGGTTGGTTTTTTGGCAGCTGCTTTTTTACGCTCCAGCTTTCATGTCAATTTGAAAGCTGTTTTGTATGGAGCTTTCGATGTCGGGCGTGCAAGAGGGGACGGCATCACACCGGTTTTTGATTTGAGTCCGATGTTAGAGTTGTTGGATTGGGCTGAAGGGGCTGACCGTTTTAACCGTACAGGAGATTCAAGATTCCTCGCTTCTTTGTTAAAGAAAAAACACGGACAATTAGGAAAACAATCCCAAAAAGATCCAGCCAGACTGGCGGCAATCAAGCCTTTAAGTGACCTGTCCGCCACGTTAGAAAATTTATCAGAAGCAACCCGATTTATACGACCATTAGCCGCGATTGATGAAGCTGCAAAAGTAGACGCCTTAATTGAACAATCAAGGCCGGAGTTGATGACGCATGACACGACTGCTCCTTTTTCATTACTTCTCGAAAATATTCGGGCTGGTTATCAACCCTTCGCCGGCATCACCGATGCATCTGTTACGATAAATGTTAAAGTAAGTTTACAACACCAATTGGCTCTGATTGCCTGGTACATTGAGCGTGAATATTGGGTACAGGCAATCACATTGTGCCGCGAATGGTTGGTAAGTTGGACGATGTTACAAATGTGTTTGACAGAGATGGTTAACAAAGATGACCGTTCTCGGGTTGAAAATGCATTGAATTCACTGGCTCATCATTCAAACCAGGATAATCCAGACGTGATCGCTTTATCCAGGCGCCCTGACGCAAAAGCGATTATGAAATTATGGAAAACTACGACCGATATCAGGAATGATATCGACCATGCGGGAATGCGTCCCGGTCCGGCAAGTCCAACCCGACTGAAAAACCAGATACAAAAAATCCACCAGCAACTGATCGCTTTACCGATCGACTCTTCCCAGGAGCCAGCATGATCCTGCTCAACTTTTCACACCCCATCACCCCTGCCCAACAACAGCAGATCGAAGACATCACCGGGCAGCCCCTGGCACAGATCATTTCTGTGCCGACCCACTTTGACAACAGCCAGCCTTTTCTGCCCCAATTCGATAGGTTGATGGATCAAATCACGCTTTCGCCAGCGCAATGGCAGACCGAACCGATCCTCGTCAATCTGCCCTCATTGAACTTCATCGCGGCGATGCTGCTGGCTGAACTGCATGGCCGCATGGGGTATTTCCCGCCCATTCTGCGCAGCCGGCCTGTCAACGACAGCCTGCCCCCGCACTACGAGATTGCCGAGATCCTCAACCTGAACCACATCCGGGAGCAAGCCCGTGCCCGGCGCTACTGACTTGTTCTCGCTCACCCTGCACCTCAAGGTGCTGCCTTTCACCAACCAGCACACCCAGTCGCAAAGCTGGTGGGGGCGGGCCGCCCATCAATGGCTGTTGAACCTGCTCAACCAGTCTGACCCCACCCTGGCGCAGCGTATGCATGACGGTGACAGTGATCTGCGCCCTTTCACAGTGTCCTCGCTGCTCAATTATCACCCGCGCCGCGGGCTGCAGCCTGACCAGGTCTATGAGATGCGCGTGACTGCCCTGTCTGGCGAGATCGCCGCTGCTCTGCAGCGCGCCGCCGCTCCCGATGGCATTTTCAACAATGGCTGCAAAGCCGAGTTGGACCGCATCCTGTTCGAGGTTGTGGAAACCCGCATTGACAACCCGGGGGTCAACTTCCATGCGTTATGTGATGCCTACCTGTTACCAGGCCATTTTGTACCGCGTTCGATACAGCTTGAATTCATCAGCCCGACCGCTTTCAAGAAAGATGGGCGACTCAGCCAGTACTTCCCCGAACCTTCGCTGGTGTTTGGCAGCCTGCTGCGGCGCTGGAACCAGTTTGCGCCCCTGAATCTGCCCGATGAACTGCTGCGCTATGCGCGCGAGTGCCTGTGGGTCAGTGATTACAGCCTGCGCACTGTGCGCATTCCGCTCAAACTGGAAGAAGATGAGAGCAAAGCCACCCTGAAGGGCTGCCTGGGCTGGGTGCGCTACCGCACCAACAACTTCGACCGCTACTGGATGAGCCTGGTGGAAGCGCTGGCTGCCTTCAGCGAGTTCAGCGGGGTGGGCGCCAAACTCTCATGGGGATTGGGGCAGACCCGCTTCCAGCGGCGCACCTGACGCTCTTTTTGATCCACACCGGCACAGGAGGGAACCAACATGCCGCCCATGTACGTCGTCCAGCAAGGCGCCCGCATCCGCATCAGCAACCGCCGCCTCACCGTCAACCTGGAACACGAAGGAGAAAAACCCATCCAACTGGCTTCCATGCCCATTCACCAGGTCAGTCAGCTGGTGTTGTTGGGCAATATCGGCATCACCACCCCCGCCATCGGCTGGCTGCTCGACCAGGGCATTGACGTCGTTTTCCTCACCCAAACCGGCCAGTTCCGCGGGCATCTCACCAGTGGTCTGACCCCGCATGTGCGCCTGCGCCGCGCCCAATACCAACGCATCGGTGAAGAAACCTTCCAACTCAACCTCGCCAAACAGATCGTCAGCGCCAAGTTGACCAACCAGAAACACCTGCTGCGGCGCCAGGCACGCAACAAGCCCATTGCCGGCCTGGAGGCTTTTGTTGCTCGCATTGATCAATCGCTGGAACAAATTGCGCACAAAACCCGCCTGAGCAGCCTGCGCGGGTTGGAAGGCAGCGCGGCCGCCGCTTATTTTCTTGCCTACCACGCTTTCTTTGCCCCTGAATGGAAATTTGAAAAGCGCAACCGGCGCCCACCCACCGATCCCGTCAACGCCATGCTCAGCTTCGGTTACACTTTACTGGCCCACGCCGCCACCAGCGCGGTGCAATCGGTTGGTTTTGACCCCTACGCCGGTTTCCTGCACGAGGTGGTCTATAACCGTCCCGCTTTGGGGCTTGATCTGATGGAAGAATTCCGCCCTGTCGTAGATGGCATTGTGCTGCGTGCCGTCAACACCAATGCGGTCCGGCCGCATGATTTTGAACAGGTGGCACCGCAGGAAGGCGATCCGCCCGAACGGTATGCCATCTACCTTTCAGAGGAAGCCAAACGCAAATTCATCCAGATCTATGAAGCGCGCATGACAAGGACACTCTATTACGAACCCAATGCTCAGAAATTGTCCTTACGGCAGTGTATCATGGAACAGGCGCGCTGCCTTGCGCGCAGTGTTGAACAAGAAATACCCTATGAAGGCCTTCAGTTGCGGTAGATGCCGCTTCTTTTCAGGGAGGAGACCCCGATGGAAAATCATTCATTTTACCTGGCAGCCTATGACATCAGCAGCAACAAACGCCGCGCCAAGATCGCCAAGATCATGGAATCAATGGGCGCACGCGTACAGGGCAGTGTCTTTGAGATCTGGCTGGATGACGCCGCCCTGCAGCAATTGAACAAACGCTGCCGCAGGGTTATCAACGAAAAAGAAGA
>CAYMNB010000096.1:0-5267 GCA_964391725.1 uncultured Anaerolineaceae bacterium
CATAGTGTATAATTTTTAGTGGCATGATAAACCAATCCCTTTTCCGCCGTTATTCATGAACACCGACATACTCCTGACCTTTGCCATCCTGGCTGCCGCTACGCTGTTCTTCATCACCGAATGGCTGCGGGCAGACGTGGTGGCATTAATGGTACTTGTGGCGATGGTGGTCAGCGGCCTGGTCACACCACAAGACGCCATTGCTGGCTTTGGCAATTCGGCGGTAGTGACCATCTGGGCGGTCTACATCCTTTCAGCAGGATTGGCGCGCACCGGTGTGGCAACCATGTTGGGCAGGCAGGTGGTGCGCCTGTCAGGCAAATCGGAAAAAGGGTTGATGAGTGTTTTGATCGTCAGCACCGCACTGGTGACTTCGGTGATGAATATCAATGGCGCGGCAGCCATGTTCCTGCCAGTGACCATCAATATCGCCCGCCGCACCCGCCGTGCGGCTTCACGTCTGTTGATGCCCATGGCGTATGGCGCGCTGTTGGGAGGTATGCTGGTGTTGTTTGGCACTTCTTCCAACCTGGTGGTGAGCGGCTACCTGTATGAGGCGGGATTGCCGCCGCTGGAATTCTTCAGTTTCACCCCCATCGGTCTGGTCATCCTGGCAGCCGTGCTGGTGTATATGAATGTGATCGGACACCGCTTGCTGCCGCAGCGACAGACCCCGCAATCAAGCGCGGCAAAGAATGGCAATGGCGAAGACCTGCACAGCCTGTATGGCATTGAAGAACGGCTGGCGCTGCTGACCATCCCCGCGGGCAACCCTCTGATCGGCATGACGATCAATGAAAGCCGCATCGGGCGCACCCTGGGGCTGACTGTGCTGCGCATTGAACGCGCTAACAGGGAGCGCTATTTCCCCAGCTTTGATTTGAAACTGGAAAACGGTGATCGCCTGCTGGCCTTGGGGCGGTTGGACCAATTGCATCAACTATCACAGGCACCGCTCTTCGATATCGAGGAAGATGTACCAGCTCTTGATCAAATTTTGAGTAATCACATCTGTATGGCGGAATTCAGCCTGTCTGATTCTTCTCCGCTGCTGGCGCACACCCTGGCAAGCGCTGCCTTCCGCAAAACCTATCAGGTAAATGTGATCGCCATCCGCCGCGGCGAGCGGGTTTTTCGCACCAGGTTGAATCACATCCCGCTGCAGCACGGTGATTATCTGTTGTTAGAAGGACAGTCCAACCGCCTGGAAGCGTTCAACCAGGAAGTTGATTTTCGCTTGTTGACCCAGGACGAAACTTCTGAATACCATCTGGATGAGCGCCTGCTGTTCATCACCATCCCTGAAGGCTCAGCGCTGGCTGGAAAAAACTTACAAGAGATCGGCCTCGGTATGGTGTATGGTATTACTGTTTTGAGTATTCAACGTGGGTCAGAAGAATGGGTCATGCCTGATGCCAACACTGAATTGGCAGCGGGTGACAGAATGATTGTTGCGGGTAATCCAGCAGATATCGACGCACTGGACGGCCTGCGCACCCTGTCCGTTGAGGCAGATGTCAACGTGAAGGCGGCGGAACTGGAATATGATGACCATGTCACAGTCGAAGTGACCCTTTCACCCCATGGCAGTCTGGGCGGCAAGACCTTGCAGGACATCCATTTTCGTGAAAAATATGGCATCTCTGTGCTGGCTATCTGGCACGGAGACCGGCCTTACCGCACAGCGCTTTCTGATCTACCATTGCAGAAGGGTGATGCGCTGTTGTGCTATGGGCGTCTTGAACGCTTTGAAATGCTTGCCAAAGAACCCGACTTTGTCGTCATGCGCCTGGATGTGCAGGAGAAACCGCGCCTGCACAAGGCACCCATTGCAGCAGTTATCCTGGTGGCTGTTATTGCCATTGTAATTTCACGCCTACTTCCCATATCAATTGCCGCCATTGCGGGGGCAGCGTTGATGGTTATCTCAGGCTGTATCGATATGGATGAGGCCTACCGCGCCATTGACTGGAAAGCTATCTTCCTTGTGGCAGCCATGCTGCCCTTGGGGGTGGCCATGCAGCAGAGCGGCGCGGCACAATTTTTGGCCAATGGGGTCATCAACACGATTGGTCCTTATGGCAATCATGCCATTCTGGCCGGGATCATGCTGCTGACATTGGTGTTGAACGCCCTAATTCCCGGGGTGGTCAATGCCGTCATTATGACCCCTATCGCCATGGTTACCGCAACCAACCTGGGCGTATCACCGCTGCCATTCGTGATGGGCATTGCCTACATGGTGGCTTCCAGTTTTATGACGCCGATTTCGCATGCTGCCAATATGCTGGTGATGAGCCCGGGCGGTTATCGCTATACTGATTTTGTGAAGAACGGCATCCCCATCGCGCTGATCGTTTTTGTGGTCAGTTTTCTGATGATGCCATTTGTCTTCCCGTTCTGACAGGTAATTTGCACCATTCAGACTTTCGTACAGAATAAAAAATCCTCCCCAAGTAGGGTTTTTTCCTTCTCTTGCAGGGTGTCAGGGAGGGGCAAATGTTTTATTGTATAGTTGTCGCTCAACAGAAGGAAAACGAACACATTATTTTCACAGAAGGAGAAAGATCATGTATAAAAAAATAACCTTGCTGTCCATGGTGGCTGTGCTCTTGCTCGTGCAAGCCTGCTCCAGCATGGTTCCGGCGCAAGATGCGCAATCACCGGCAGAGGTCACCGAGGTTTTCTACAAGGGGTATCTGGGCTATATCGGCAATTCCGCCAAAGAATCCTTCCACAACAGGTTGTCAGAAGGCGCCTATCGCGACAGCGGTTATCGCTTGCAAGCCTTTGTTGCTGAACTGGTCAGGCTGGTGGAAGGAAACTTGTTCTTTGACCCGGTTCCAATGGCGCAGAATATTCTCTCAAATTTCAGCGTGGATGTCAGTGCTGAGGCAGACAGAGCGGTTGTACACCTGCAATTCGGCGACTATAGTGTCAATGATCTGTTGATCAGCCTGGTGGAAGAAGACGGCATCTGGAAGATCAGCGGTATTTACATAATGGATTAACACCCAACGGCGTATAACAAACACCTTCCGCTGCTTGAGAGCAACCAGGGGAGGTGTTTTTTTTATTTTGCATCAACATTCGTGTCAGTAAGGAGGTGTTAGGGAGGGTTTCAAGCGATCGGCAGGGTGAAATAAAAAGCCGTGCCGTGCCCTTCACCCTGTGATTCTGCCCAGATGCGGCCGCCGTGGGCTTCCACCAGATGTTTGGCGATGGTCAGGCCGATGCCGCTGCCGCCACTGGCGCGCGCGCGCGATTTGTCCACCCGGTAGAAGCGGTTGAAGATCAAGGGCAGCTGGTCGGGTGCGATACCGATGCCGCTGTCGATGACACTGAACTGCACTTCACTGCCGTGACGCCGCGCAGCCAGGCGCACCTGCCCGCCTTCAGGGGTGTAATTGAGGGCGTTGCCCAGTAAGTTGATTAACACCTGCTCCATACGCATACGGTCGGCTTTGACTGGTGGCAGATTTTCGGCGATGTCGTGCAGCAAAGTGATACCTTTCTCCTCATAGGGAAAGCGCAGGCGCTCAAAGGCGCTGTGGATCAACGAGGCAGGCGCCAGCGGTTCGAGCTTCAATGGATCGGCATTGGCACTCACGCGGCTCAACTCCTGCAGGTCATTCACCAGATGCTGCAGGCGGTCTGCCTCCTGATGTACGCGGTAGAAAGTCTGTTCATCAGCTGCCACCACGCCATCCATCAGGGCTTCCATATAACCTTTGATGGTGGTCAGTGGCGTGCGCATCTCATGCGCGACATCGCCCAGCAATTGCTGGCGCCGGTTTTCTGTCTCTTCCAGGCTGGATGCCATCTGGTTGAACTGGTAGGCGAAATCCTGCCATTCGTCGTAATAAGCCGGTTCGAGGTCTCCGGGCAGAGCCACCCGTTCGGCATAGTTGCCTTCGGCGATGCGTTCGGCTGCCAGCGACATGCGCTGGACGGGTCTGCTCAGGCGGTTGGCAATCAGATAACTGGCAAGCACGGCGGCTGCCAAAGAAACCGCCATCGCGATACCAAGCGACACATTCATCACACGGCGGAATATTTCGATAATCTCCGTGCGCAGCCTGCCGCCCAGTAATTGTCTGGCAAGCGGCTGCTGGCCTTCTTCGTTTCTGCCCCAGCCCTGGCGGATGTCATCCATCATCTCAGCAGAAGGATTCTGCACGAAGCGGTTGTATTGGCGCGTGAATGCCGGCACCAGGATCACCTGGGCGGTGATCCCGAAGATGACTATCCACACCATGATGACCAGCAATAGTGAAAGAAAGATTTTTCCGAAGAGTTTCAAGCGCATTATGCTCTCCGTTCCTGCGCAGCAGCATCTTGCGCGCCTTCAAAGCGATAGCCCACCCCGCGGATGGTGGAGATAAAGTCGGCGCCGATTTTCTGGCGCACATGCCCCATGTGCACATCCACCACGCGCGTTTCACCAAAATAGTTGTAGCCCCAGACATGTTCCAGCAATTGTTCGCGGGTCATGACGCGTCCTTTGTTTTGTGCCATCACTGCCAGCAGGTCAAATTCTGTCATGGTCAGTTCCAGTTCCTGGTCGTTCAGCCATACCTTGCGGCTGTCAAGATCTATGGCTAAGCTGCCGAAGGTGAGTAACTGGCGGGTGACATCTTCCTCACTACTGGTTTTGTGCAAACGCCGCAGGGCGGCCTGGATGCGTGCCACCAGTTCGCGCGGGCTGAAGGGCTTGGTGACATAGTCATCCGCGCCCATGGAAAGGCCGACTACGCGGTCGATCTCTTCCGTTTTGGCCGAGAGCAGGATTACATAGGCGTCACTGTCGCGCCGCAGGCGGCTGAGGACTTCTAACCCATCCATGCGCGGCAGCATGATATCCAGCACGATCAGGTCGGGCTGGTGCTGGCGTGCCAGCTGGAGGGCAGTTTCGCCATCGCGGGCGATGAACACGCGGAAATGCTCCGCCTCCAGATAAGCCCTCACCAGATCGGTGATGTTGAATTCGTCGTCTACTACCAGAATTTTCGTTTCATGCATGTCTGCATCCTGCTGCTTTTTCTTGCGGTTCTGTTTCCATTGTATCCATAGGGGTGGTGAGCTGGCAATAGCCAGGGGTTGATGGATGTACTTTAATTATCGCAGAAGCCTGTAAAGAATGTGTAAAGGGGGGCGTGTGGCCTGTTTTTAATCAAAACTTGAGAAAAACAAAAGGAAGATGGAGAAAATCGAGAATTGAACCTTAAATATTCGTGAATAATTAAATTAATACTTGACATTATTGA
>CAYMNB010000097.1:0-5113 GCA_964391725.1 uncultured Anaerolineaceae bacterium
TGTGAGCGGATTTCACGCAGGTATTGCCGGGTCAGATCCGCTTGGGGTGCACCCACAATGGCAATTTCTCTGTCGGGTATCACCAGCCGGCGGTAGCCACTCAACCAGTTGGCGCAGGCGGTGGGGAAGCGCTGGATGAAGTCCCACTCGCTACTCAGGGCTTGTTCTGCCACAGATATCCAGTGATTGCTGCCCTCATAGGCGCTCATCAATAGCAGCAGGTTGACGGCTTGTGAACTGCCGCAAGGTTCGGCGCTATCGTGGTTGTTGCGCGCGCGTGCGATCAGCAGGTCGTCACCGGCCATGCTGTCGTAGAAGCCTTCGCCTTCAACAAAGAAGCGTGGCAGCATCCTCTCCGTCAAGTCTTGTGCAGCAATATACCAGCGCTGATCAAAATCTGATTGATAAAGGGCTAACAGTGCGATGCCAAGCCCGGCATAGTCTTCCAAGAAGGCATTGTGTTTGGCGCTGCCCTGCCGCCATGAGCGCAGTAAGCTGCTGTCTTTCATCAGGTTTTCCAACAGGAAATCAGCGTTTCTCTGGGCTGCCTGCAGGTAATCTGGCCGGTCGAGGTAAAGGGCGGCTTCGGCAAGGGCCTGTAGCATGAGGGCATTCCAGCCGGTAAGCACTTTGTCATCTATGTGGGGAGCAATCCGCTGCGCGCGATAGTTGTACAGCGCTTCATGCACATGCTCATACACCTGGTCAAATTCATCCGGTGTCAAGTGCATATAACGGGCGGTTTCTGCCATGCTGTTCATCTGCTGCAAGACCACGCTGCCCTCCCAGTTGCCGGTCACGGGGATATGGTAGAGGGTGCGGGCGAACAGGTTGTGATCTTCATGGGGCAGGGCATGGTCGATCTCATCGCTGGTCCACACGTAGAATTTGCCTTCTACACCTTCTGAATCGGCATCGATGGAGCTGTAAAAACCGCCTTCGGGGTCGGTTATCTCACGCAGGACGAAATCGAGGGTGCGTTCGCACACCTTGCGGTAAACGGGGTTCTTCGTAAGCAGGTAGGCATACAGATAGGCGCGTGCCAGCAGTGCGTTGTCATACAACATTTTCTCAAAGTGAGGCACCAGCCAGCGGGCGTCGGTGGAGTAACGGGCAAAACCACCGCCCACCACATCAAACATGCCGCCCTGTGCCATTGCATCCAGGGCATGCAGGGCCATTTTTTGCGCGGTTGTATCGCCTCCAGCGGCTTGTTCGAGTAAAAAGATCAAACGCAGCGGGTGGGGGAATTTGGGAGCACGCTCCCAACCGCCAAATTTCCAATCGTAACTTTCGGAAAATTTTGCGGTGAGGGCTGCCAGGTTTTCTTTTGAAGGCACAGCTTCCTGTGGTTGTTCGCGGGGCTGCTCGAATAAAATTTTGGTGAGTTCGTCACCGGACACCAGCACTTCATCGGGTTTGGTGCGCCAGGCTTCGGCAACGGCGGTGAGGATCTCATTAAAGGAAGGTATGTCGTAGCGCGGTACGGGCGGAAAATAGGTGCCGCCATAGAAAGGTTTGCCATCCGGTGTTAAAAAGACACTCATTGGCCAACCGCCAGATTTGGTCATGGTAACCACGGCGGTCATATAAATGTGGTCGAGGTCGGGGCGTTCTTCACGGTCAACTTTGATGGAAATGAAATCTTTATTGAGAATATCAGCAGTGGTTTGGTTCTCGAATGATTCATGCGCCATGACATGACACCAGTGACAGGCGGCGTAGCCGATCGAGAGAAAGATCAATTTGTTCTCCTCTTTGGCTTTTTGCAGGGCTTCTTCTCCCCACGGATACCAATCTACCGGATTATCCTTGTGTTGCAGCAGGTAGGGGGAGTTTTCATATTGCAGGCGGTTGGGCATTGCTGACCTCAGTTTCTTTTGTGTTCGTATAGCATTAAGTGTACGTGAGGCTTATTAGAATCAGGTAAAAAAAGGGTTATAAACCTGCTTTTAAGGGGTGAGATGGATAATGTCTTTGCCAGAAAAAATGTTGTCAGTATAGATGCCCATAACGGTATACAATTCTCGCGGCACACTGATGTCTGCCAGATATAACTCGCCTAAGTATTCTGCTGCGCCTTCTTGCTGGAACCCAAGTTTGGGCAATGCCAGGGTCATGGTGGCTGTGGCTTTGATGGCTGGTTGATAGGCCTTGCCCGAAGCGGCATCCAGACCCGAAGGGACATCCAATGAAAGGATAGGCACACCCATTTGATTGGCCCTACTGATCATATCGGCAGCATTACCTGTGGGGCAGCCAGAGAGACTGTAGCCAATGATGGCATCTATGATTAAATCTACAGGTTGGTCAGCAAGTTCAAACTGCGCTGGTGAGATGGTAAGGTTCAAAGATTGCAGGATTTGTAACTGATTTGCCGGCACTCCTCGATATTGATCAATCGGGTGGGCGGTAATGACCTGTATATTGGCACCCCAATTGTGCAAGCGGCGGGCGCACACCAGCCCACCTCCACCATTTCCGCCGCGCCCTGCCAGAATCACCACCCGCTTCCCATTTGGATTATTATCAAGGAATCTTTCTATTGCCAGCGCTGCCAGATTCCTGCCGGCATTTTCCATCATTTGAACCAGGCTGATGTGAAATTGCTCTATCATTAATCGGTCAACTTCTCGCATTTGTTCTGTCGTTATGTAGGGGATGTTCATGGCTCGTTCTTATTAATCTCTGCAACCAAAGTGGTAACTTGATGAATCAGGTCTTCAGGTCGGTCAACAATCAACGCTGGCGCCAAAAGATTCGACAGGTGAAGGAGATGTTGGGTGAAAGGTGTGGCAACGGCAACCACGTGCATGCCTGCATTAAGCGCTGCCTCGACACCTACGGGAGAATCTTCAATGACCAAACATTCTTCTGACCTGACATGGAACTCATCACGCACCAGGAAGTATATTTCAGGGTGAGGTTTTGGATGAGATATGTCATTAATCGTTGCTACAAAGTCAAACACCCCAGTTAATGAAAGCACTTCTAAAATATTGCGTACCTGACGACAGGATGACATAGTCGCCAGCCCAATCCGGCAATGCATAAGCCGGGCTTGCTGTAATAATGCCATGGTATGAGGCCATTGATTATCTTTGATCACCTGCGGGTCATTGATCATTTTCTCATAGTGGCGCAATCGGATTTGGAGGAAAGCCTGCCAGGGTGTGGTTACCCCAAATTCTTGCATGAATTGAATGGCAGTTTTTTCGAGGTTAAATTGCGCTAATAATTGTTGGGCTACCTCTTTTCGTGATAGTCCCACTACCTGTTTGAAAGCTTCCAATGCCTTTGATTCTGTGATTTCGGCGGGGCACAATTCGATCGCTGCCTGGGCATACGAAATAGCTTTCAGCCGCTCAGTTTTAACCAGGGTACCATCCAGATCAAATATCATGGCACGAATCATAAGGATTCCTTTCTGGTGTTGTTGCGTTCGTTTTTGATTGTATCGCGATCAGTCCTGCCAAAACCGATTATTTATTTCTGCTCACGTATTTTTTGGGCGGGTCTTCTTTATACAGTTTGATGATGCCGCGTACTACATTGCTGAAAAACAACCAGAACAGAAACATCATCCAGGCGATGAAATACAGGTCGAAATAACTGAATTCGATGGCGAACAACGTTACAGTGGGGAATTCAAAGAAGAACATAAAGATATTGGCAATCACAAACATCAGCCTGCCCTCGGTTGGCCCCAACATGGCAAAGGAGAGCTGGAATTTCTTGTGCACCTGGGTGTTGACGTAGACATAGATGTTCATCATCAGGTAAGCGGTGAGGGTCAGCAGCGCTACGTCTATCCTGACATAGGGCGTAAAGCCGATGCCGAGGAAAACCATCAGCATGGTGATGGTGTCAAGCAAATGATCCACGAAGAAGCCATAGCGCGGGCGCTCGATATGGCGCAGGCGTGCCATGTTACCATCGGTAGAGTCGCCGAACCAGTTCAGGAAAAAGCCGAATGATGCCAGCCACAGGAACCACGGCGACCGGGTGCTGAGTATGTACCCCGCCAGGATACTGATTGAGCCGATCATGCCAATCAAGGTCATCATGTCAGGGTTTACCCAGTCCGGGGCGATGCCTACGAACCAGTGGACAATGCGGGTTTCGATGCCGCCCAGCAGGGTGTTGTTGATGCGTTCAGGGTTGGCTTTTTTCTTGAGACTCTCTTCTTGCTTTGTCATTTAGGAATTCTCTCTCTCTGTTGTATTGATGTGGTTTTGCCAGACGGGATGGAACATACACCACTGTTCGGGGTGCTTTCGAATGGCATATTCGGTGTGTGTAAGGATTTTCTGAAGGTTATTAACGATCTCGTCCTGACGGTCAGGATAAGCGTCAGGAATGATGGGTTCGGATGCATCCAACGTATATTGGCAGTCATCGGTCATCACGCCTGTGAAGTGAAATACAGGTACCTGCAAACGCATGGCAAGACGGATATAGACAGTCGGGAGGTGCGCAGGTTTGCCAAAGAATGATACCGTATATTCCTCGTCAGGATGAGCGCGGTCGGTGCTGCCGGCCACCAATCCGCCGTCGCGGATGGTCTGCATAGCAGTTTGCATCGCACGGGTGGAGGCTGGGGTCACACGGACGCCATAAGCGGCGCGGATTATGTTTTCATTCTTGTAACTGCGTGTTGGGTTAGGAATGGACAGTGCCTGTGCGTTTTTAAAGTGTTGTGCCAATTCCATGCCGGCTATGTCGGTACCAACGAAATGAGGTGATACAGCGACGGCGCCACTGTTGGTGTTTTTGAGGTAATTGATCATGGCTTTAGCGCCGTCGGTCAGGTGGATGCGGTCGCGCAGAGATTGCTTGTCTTTGACAAAATGAAAAAAGTCATACAACGCTTGAGACCGAAGATAAAAACATCTCAGCGCTGTAGCTTTGTATTGTTTTTCAGTCATATTGTCGCCGAAAACCACTTTCAGGTTGGCGATCATCTTGCGTTGTTCATCGCTCAGGGGAATGATGCCGCCGCGCAGGCGGTCGGCCTGTTTTAATAACCAGTGGGCAAACGGCGGTTGTGCCTTCTGCGCAAGGGTCAGAAGGGCATCTAATAATAGGGGACTGTTTAGCGGATTGTTATCTG
>CAYMNB010000098.1:0-5027 GCA_964391725.1 uncultured Anaerolineaceae bacterium
TCAGGTCGGGGAGTTTTGATGCAACTACTTTGTGTTACTCCTGGTGGGCGTTTTTCGCCAGAGAGGAGAGCGGCTGGGCCAGGTTCATCAATTCGGTAGGAATGATGAACTTGGTGGCTTCGCCCTCACCCAGCGCCTTCAAGGCTTCCAGGTATTGCAGGGTCAGCGTCTTGCTGTCAACACCCTGTGCCACTTTGTAGATCTCGTTCAATGCCAGGGCAAAACCCTCTGCGCGTTGAATAGATGCTTCGCGGTCACCCTGCGATTGCAGAATAGTCGCCTGGCGTTCACCTTCAGCACGCAGAATGGATGCCTGTTTCTCACCTTCCGCGACAGCAATCGCCGCTTCACGCTGGCCGCTGGCTTCCACAACCATCGCTCGGCGTCCGCGTTCTGCCGCCATCTGGCGTGTCATCGCTTCTTCAATGGCACGCGGCGGGACCACCTCGCGGATTTCGACCGCCATCACGCGGATACCCCAACGATCAGTGACATCATCCAGCTTTTCGTGCAGCACCTTGTTGATCTCGTCACGTTTGGAAAGCACATCGTCGAGATCCATCGCGCCTACCACTGCACGCAGGGTCGTGATCGCCAATCCGCGAGCGGCACCGGTGAAGTTCTCAACTTCGAGTACGCTGCGCACCGGATCGATGACCTTGTCGTACACCAAAAAGTCAATACTTACCGAAGCGTTATCAGCGGTAATACAGGTTTGCGGCGGCACATCAAAGAACACCTCGCGCAAATCAACCACCACAGCCCGGTCTAAAAACGGGATCAGGAAAATGATACCCGGGCCTTTGGCGCCAACACAGCGCCCCATGCGGAAAACCACCAATCGGCGGTATTCCGGTACAATGCGGACTGCCATCGCCAACACCACCAGGGCAATCAACAGTAACAAAACAATCAAAGCAATATCCATGAGGTTCCTCCAAATTAACTATCTAACAATTATTCACCATTCTCAGAATGGTTATTCACAATATCATTACTTACTTTTTCCCCATCCACAGGTGCAACCTGCAGGCGGACACCAGACACACCCTCCACTACAACCTGCTGACCTGCAGTGATGTTTCCTTTGCTCGAAACAGCACTCCATTCTTCCAGTCCAACGCGCACCTGTCCGCCAGGGGTCAGGTCGGTCAACGCAATGCCGGTTTTTTTAATCAGTTTTTCTGCCCCGGCAAGCGGCGGCAACCGGAACGCCTTCAACACCGCCCGCAACACCACCAGGCTGAAGAAAACGATTAATCCCGCCATCAACACAATCAGCCAGATGCTGACCCTCACCACGGGGAAGGCAGGCGAGGTCGGATTGAAGGGCGAGAAAAGCAGCAGCGAACCCAGCACAAACGGCACCAATCCGGCAATGGTGACGATGACCTCCGTGTCAGTCAGCAACGCCACCACAAAAAAGACCACCGAGACCGCCAGCAAAGCGATTGCAGCCCAGTTGACGGGCAGGCTCCCCAGCGCCATGAAAGCGATAATAAAGGATAACACTGCGCCTATGCCGGCGATACTCAAACCCGGGTCTGCCAGTTCTGCCAACACAAACAAGGTCCCTAAAGACAACAGCAGGTAGGCGATATTGGGTTCGGTGATCACATGGAAAAAGCGTTCGATGACGTTCATCGGTTCGGTATCAGGCAGAACACCACGGGTTGCCAGGATCCGTCCGGCCACTTCACGTCCATCAAGTTGATTGATCAAATCTTCAACATCTCTCGCAATCAAGTCGATCACATTGATCGCCAGGGCTTCTTCCGAGGTAAGTGAAGTACTCTCACGAACCGCTTCCTCTGCCCACTCGACATTGCGGTCACGTGCACTGGCAATCCCGCGAATCAGGGCAGCCGCATCACTGGTGACCTTTTCGGCCATCACAGCATCCATTTCTGCGCCCAGGGCTACCGGACTGGCTGCCCCCACATTAGTAGCCGGAGACATGGCGGCAATGTCGCCCGCAACCAGGATGAACAAACCAGCAGAAGTGGCACGCGCGCCTTCCGGCGTCACGAAAACCACCGTCGGCACCGAGGAAGTCAGCAGCATTTGCGTCATCTCGCGCATGGCGGTTTCCAACCCGCCCGGAGTATCCAGGGTGATGATGACCAGTTGGGCATTGTTCTGTTCTGCCAGGCGCAAACCACGCTCTAAATAGCGCGCTGAAAACGCATTAATCACCCCATCGATTTCCAGAATATAGACAGGCTGCAAGGAATCCGCTCGCGTGCTCCCTGCAGGCAGCAACGAAACCAGCATCACAGCCAGAATGATGAATCCCAGCCAGGCATTTCTCTTCATGTAAGGCTCCCTTCTATTTGCAAACCAACTTGCTTCATTGTGAACGGCTTACTTTCAGGTTGATAATCAGGCATGGCTGAAAGTATCCGGTATTTCTGTATTTTTTCTTTCGGTTTTCGTCAGATATGGATATATCTTAATTCCATTATACCTGAGCGGTTACCCCAAAAGAATAAGAGAAACATAAAATCGCCTGAACACCGGGCTAAATGTTCACCTTGTGATCTCATGAGCCAGCCAGTCCACCATCTCCTGCGCACCTTCCAATGTGGGGGCTTCTGAAAATATTCGCAGCACAGGTTCTGTGCCTGAGAAGCGCAGCAACAGCCATTTATCGTTCTCAAAGATAATTTTGGTGCCATCATCCTCGCGCAACTCCCGCACACTCCATGGAAGATCACCCCCATCGATCAATTCCGCAAGACGTTGTGGCACAATCACACGCATTTCAGCAGTTGCCGGCAGGTTGGTTTCCACCATAGTTGCACGCCCTGTCAATTGCCAGACTTCCTCTAATAACGCCGAGATAGGTTTGTTGGTCTTTGCCACCATTTCGATCAGCAGCATACTCGCCAATATACCGTCTTTGCCACGAATATGACCGCGAATGGTCATACCGCCGCTGGATTCGCCCCCCATCAAGGCGTCATGGCGGATGATAGCATCGCCGATCCATTTGAAGCCAACCGGGGTTTCGATAGCCTCTTCACCATAATGACTGGCAAGTTTGTCCAGCAGATGTGTGGTTGCCACATTGCGTACCACCGCACCACGCAAACCCTTGTGCTCATGCAGATACCAGTAGAGCAGCAGCAAGATATCGTTTATATCGATAAACTCGCCCTGTTCATTGATCAATGCGATGCGGTCAGCGTCGCCATCCATCGCCAAACCAAGATTATATTCGCCATCTCGCACATGCGCCATTAACAACCGCAAGGCATTGAGATCTGGAGCTGGTGAGCGTCCACCAAATAAGGGGTTATGGCGTTCGTTGATAAAATTCACCCGGCAGCGGGCATCATTGAGCAGGATGCCCAGGGTCAGCCGCCCCACCCCGAACATTGGGTCAACCACCACCCGCAAGGCTGCACGTTTGATGATTTCCATATCAACGAAGGATGCTACCCGGTCGATATACGCGTTGGTATAATCGCAATGATGGATCACGCCTGCCTGGTGTGCGGTTTCAAAAGGTACCCGCACCAATCTCTGTGACATAAGCAGATTGGCTTCCTGCTCCAACTGGTTGGTTTCCTCTGTCATCAACAAACCACCATTGCCGTGAAAAACCTTCAAACCATTCCACTCCGGCGCGTTGTGACTGGCAGTAAAAACCATCCCGTAAGCGACGCCTGCCTCCAATGCGGCATACTCGACCAAAGGAGTCGGGGACGCTTCGGTTAACAATTGAACAGGTACATTGTTGCCTGCAAAAATTTCCGCTGCTGCCCGCGCAGCATAGTTAGAAAGAAAGCGATGGTCAAACCCGATCAAGACACCCTGCGCCTGTTGCCCCGCTCGCTGGATCTGGTTGGCGATTGCCTGCGACAGGCGGCGCACATTGAACATGGTGAATCCTTCACCGATGACAGCCCGCCACCCCCCCGTGCCAAACTGAATCCGGTTAGACTCGTTGTGTTCCTGCCGCAAAAAATGACGCTTCTGTACAATGAAAGCCGCCCTTTCGAGGTCTTTGCGGTTGTTGATTCCCTGGATTTCATCCTGGTCATAGACCTGATAACTACCTATATGCCAGTTTCGCAGTGAAAATTCACTGACAATCTCCGTCAAAGCCAGATCTTGCTCTGTATGACGGTCAGCCAATGCTGTCAACACCTGAAACAAACGCGAAGATTCCACCACGTAAGCACCAAGGTTCAATTCGCGAATAGCACGCTCATAACTGCTGGCCTGTTCATGTTCCACCAGGTCGTGAATACTGCCAGAATCGTTACGAATGATATGGCCGTACGGATATACCTCGTCTGATATGGCAGTTAATAAAGTCAAATCTGCCCCTGTTTGTTGGTGATGATTCAGCAAACCGCGTAATGAAACCGCGCTGAACAAAGGTGTGTCACCATAAACGATCAACAAATCGCCTGCATAGGCAGTTAAAAAAGGCTCTGACAAAGCAACCGCATGACCGGTACCACTGGGGGTTGCCTGCTGGATATAGTGATAGGATTTCCCCAGGTGTTGCTTGAATGCCTCTCCAAAAGGTCCAACCACAAGGTAGATGTCTTCATCGTTGACCAATGTCCGAATGTTATTAAGCACAGCGTCAATCACTCTCTGCTCTCCCAGTCGCTCCAAAAGGATCGGGCTGCCATCAGCGCGCATAGATTGTGTGCCAGCTGCCAATACGATTGCCTTTAAAGTTGATTCCATTTTCTACTCCTTATCTCCCGGGCCATACTTGTGAATTATCTTGTGCAATTCATCCCAATGGTTTTCAATCGACCTCACCACGCCGATCTGCACCCTGGCGCGATCAAGATTGTGATGTGAATGCTGGATCTTATAATAACAGTCACCATTAAGATAATCCGCAAGGAAGCGCAGTGCCTGTTCATAGGTTATCAGCCAGGCGCCATACACCAGTTGGTTTACTTCATCGTCGGTCAGAATGTCATTGGCCGCTGCCAGATATCCACGCGCCAAATGTTCAAAGCCTGCAACGGAAATGCCAGCTTGTTCCGCCTCTG
>CAYMNB010000099.1:0-4947 GCA_964391725.1 uncultured Anaerolineaceae bacterium
GCGCGCTGGTTATGTTATAATATATCCGAACGTTTAGTCGGATATACATATTTCTGCCCGCGCGGCAGTGCAAACTAACAACCTGAGGACATAATTATGGCGCAATTAGCGATCAAAAACCTGCATGTTTCCATTGACGACACCGAAATCATCAACGGCCTGTCGCTGACGATCAACACCGGCGAGATTCACGCCGTGATGGGCCCCAACGGCACCGGCAAATCGACCCTCGCCTACACCCTGATGGGCCATCCTTCTTACGAAGTGACCGCCGGCGAGATCACCCTGGACGGGCGGGACGTGCTGGCGATGGAACCCAACGAACGCGCCCTGGCGGGTTTGTTTTTGGCGTTCCAATATCCTTCGGCGGTGCCGGGGGTGTCGATCGCCAACTTCCTGCGCATGGCGGTCAACGCGCGCCGCAAGCTGGATAATCCCGAAGACAAGGGCATCCCCCTGCTGGAGTTCCGCAAGCTGCTGATCGGCAACCTCGACCGGCTGAAGATCAACCATGATTTTGCCGGGCGCTACCTCAACGACGGTTTTTCGGGCGGCGAGAAAAAGCGCGTGGAAATTTTGCAGATGCTGACCCTGCAGCCAGCCTTTGCCATTCTGGATGAACCCGACTCCGGGCTGGATATCGATGCCATCAAGGTGGTGGCGGAGGGCGTGAACGCCATGCGCGGCGAGAACTTCGGCGGCCTGCTGATCACGCACTACCAGCGCATTCTGGATTATGTGCGCCCCGACTTTGTGCATGTGATGATGCACGGCACGATCGTTGCTTCGGGCGGTGCGGAACTGGCCGCGGATCTGGAAGCCAACGGCTACGAGGGCTTTGAAGAGCGCACGCAAGCCGCGGCATAAAGGAGGCATACCATGACCTACATTGATGAACGCAAGCTGGTTGAGAGCATAGATCACCTCGGCCAGTATGATTTCAAAGATTCTGAATCAAACTATGTATTCAAATCTGAGCGCGGGCTTTCGCCCAGCGTTATCCGCCAGATTTCGGCGATGAAGAATGAGCCGGAATGGATGCTGGAATACCGCTTGAAAGCCTATGATCATTTCATGCGCCGCCCGATGCCCAACTGGGGCGCGGACCTGAGCGAACTGGATTTGAACGAGATTTTCTTCTACGTGCGCCCCACCCAGGGGCAGGAGAAGAACTGGGACGACGTGCCGGATGATATCAAGCGCACCTTCGACCGCCTGGGCATCCCCGAAGCCGAGCAGAAATTCCTCTCGGGTGTGGGCGCGCAGTATGAGTCGGAGATGGTCTATCACAGCATTCAGGAGCATCTGGCCGAGCAGGGCGTGATCTTTCTGTCAATTGAAGACGGCCTGCAGCAGTATCCAGAGTTGTTCCGTGAACACTTCGGCACCGTGATTTCATACGCTGACAACAAGTTTGCCGCGCTGAACAGTTCAGTCTGGTCAGGCGGGTCGTTCGTGTATATTCCCAAGGGTGTCAAAGTGGAAATGCCGCTGCAGGCATACTTCCGCCTGAACGTGGCAGATATCGGGCAGTTTGAGCGCTCGCTGATCATCGCGGATGAAGGCGCGCAGGTGCATTATGTCGAAGGCTGTACAGCGCCGCGCTATATGACCAACTCTTTCCACTCCGGTGTGATCGAGATCGTGGTCAAGAAAAACGCGCGTGTGCGCTATTCCACCATCCAGAACTGGTCGAAGAACGTCTATAACCTGGTAACGCAGCGGGCTTATGTACATGAAGGCGGCACGATGGAATGGGTCGACTCCAACATGGGCTCTAAAGTCACCATGAAATACCCCTCCTGTATTCTGGCGGGTGAAGGTGCGCACGGCGAGATCCTCTCGATGGCGTTTGCCTCTGACGGGCAGGTGCAGGACGCGGGCGGCAAGATGATCCACCTGGCGCCCAATACCACCAGCAAGATCACTTCCAAGTCGATCTCTAAGAACGGCGGGCGAGCCTCGTACCGTGGGTTGGTCTCGGTAAAACCGAACGCCATCAACGTGAAATCCAACGTGGTGTGCGACGCCTTGATCCTCGATCCGCAGTCACAGAGCGACACCTACCCCTACATTGATATCAACAACAGCCAGGTCTCCATCGGCCATGAGGCATCCGTCTCCAAGGTCAGTGAAGAGCAGCTGTTTTACCTGATGAGCCGCGGGCTTTCACAAGAAGAAGCCATCGGCATGATCGTGTCAGGCTTTATCGAGCCGCTGGTCAAAGAACTGCCGATGGAATACGCGGTGGAGATGAACCGCCTGATCCAGCTGCAGATGGAAGGATCGGTGGGATGATGGCGGCAGAAAAGATTATTACCGAAGTTGCTGAACGGACAGCGGTGCCCATCCCTACGGATGTGGCGCAGTCGAAACCTTACCTGAGCGGTGAGTTTAACGTAGACGGCGCTGGGCAGGTTTATCTGCCCAATCAAACCGCCGCGCGTGAAGCTCTCCCAACGCTGCCCTTTCCGGGCAACAAGGACGAACCCTGGCGCAAAACCAGCATCAGCGCGCTGCCGTTAGAGGCACTGCATCTGGCGGATGAGACCGGCCTTACACTGAGCGCCGCCCCGCAGGGGGTGGTGTTCCTGCCGCTGGCAGAGGCCGCCGCGCGCATCCCGCAGGTGCTGGAGAAATACCTTGACACGCTGGTGAGGCCGGATACGGACAAATTTTCCGCGCTGGCAGCCGGCTACGCCCACAACGGTTTTGTGCTGTATGTACCCAAGGGCGTGCAGGCAGCTGAAACGCTGGATGCCGTGGTCACCATCGCACAGGACGGCACCATCCAGAACAGCCGTGTGCTGGTGGTGCTGGAAGAAGGCGCCTCGGCGGCCCTGCACCTCAGCTATGTCAAGGGCGCGGGCAGTCAGACTGCCCTGCACAGTGGCATCCTCGAAGTGATTGTGGGCGAGAACGCCCGCCTGCACCTGGCGGAGCGTCAGCAATTGGGCCTGGAAACCTGGCATTTCACCCATGAAAAAGCCAGTGTCGGCGCCAACGCTGCCATCGACTGGGCCTATTTTGCCTTCGGCACACACCTGAGCAAGAGTTTTGTGCATGTGTCGCTGGACGGCAAAGGCAGCCAGGCGCGATTGGACGGTCTTTCAATCACCAACAGTGGGCAGCACCTTGATTTGGACACCCAGCAGGACCATATGGCGCCCATCACCTATAGCAATCTGGCCTTCAAGGCAGCTTTGCTGGGCACCAGCCGCACGGTGTGGCAGGGCATGATCTACGTCGACCCGAGCGCAGTGCAGACCGACGGCTACCAATCGAGCCGCAATCTGATTCTGGACACGCGCGCGCATGCCGACGCCATCCCCGGGCTGGAGATCAAAACCGATGATGTGCGCTGCTCGCATGGCGCCACCATCAGCCAGATTGACGCTGACCAGATCTTTTACCTGCGTTCGCGCGGTTTGGATGAAGCTACTGCGCGCGAGATGATTGTCAATGGTTTCTTCCAGGATATTGTTGACAAAGTGCGTGATGAAGATCTGCGCGCCGAGTTGGTGGATATCATCCACGAAAAACTGACGGTGGAGGGTTGACCGGCATGAGCCTGTTTGATGTCGAGGCGGTCAAGGCGGATTTCCCCATCCTGCGGCGTGAAGTACGCCCGGGCGTGCCGCTGATCTATCTCGATGGCGCCGCTACTTCCTTGATGCCCTCGGCGGTGATTGATGCCATGCGCACATTTGACGAGAATCACCGCGCCAATATCCACCGCGGCGTGCATACGCTGGCAGAAGAATCCACCGCGCAGTATGAACAGTCACGACAGGAGACTGCTGATTTCATCGGCTGTGCCAACCCGCGCGAGGTCATCTTCACGCGCAACGCCACTGAATCCATCAACCTGGTGGTCAACAGTTGGGGGCGCGCCAACCTGCAGCCCGGCGACACCGTGCTGCTGAGCGAGATGGAACACCACGCCAACCTGGTGCCGTGGCAGATGCTGGCGGCACAGATCGGCTTCCGTTTAGAATTCATCCCGGTGAGCGAGGACAAACTGCTGGATAGGGCGGCTTTCCGCCAATTGCTGGCGGATCACACACCCAAAATGGTGGCGGTCATGCATGTCTCCAACGTGCTTGGCACCGTCAACCCGCTGGAAGAGATCATCAGCGCGGCGCATGACGCTGGCGCGCTGGTGCTGATCGACGGCGCCCAGGCGGTGCCGCACATGTATGTAGATGTCATCGACCTGGACGCGGATTTTTATGCCTTTTCAGGGCATAAAATGCTGGGGCCGACCGGCATCGGATTGCTGTATGGCAAACAAGCCCTGCTGGAAGCCATGCCGCCCTTCCTCGGCGGCGGTGACATGATTAAGAAGGTAGAACTGCGCTCCTTCAAAGTCAACGACCTGCCGTGGAAGTTCGAGGCCGGCACGCCTGCCATCACCCAGGCAATCGGCCTGGCGGCGGCGGTGCGCTATCTGAAGCATATCAGTATGCCGCTGGTGGAAAGCCATTCGCGTGAACTGGTCGATCTCGCCATCGAACAGCTGTCAGGCATCGACGGGGTAGAGATCTTCGGGCCGGGCAAAGGACAGCAACTGGCATCGGTTGCGTTCACGGTGCGCAATGTCCACCCGCACGATGTCAGCGCCATGCTGGATCAAGTGGGCGTGGCGGTGCGTGCCGGACACCATTGCGCCATGCCTCTGCATCACCGCTTTGGCGTCAATGCCACCACGCGGGCGAGTTTTTCCATTTATAATCAAGAAGAGGATGTATCCGTGCTGGTGCGCGGTATTGAGCAGGCGCTGGCAGCCTTTGCATAGGAGTGAACGATGGATGATCTGTACCGTCAGTTGATTGTGGAACGCCACAAGAACCCCCTGCACCGCGGGGAGCTGGAAGTGGTGGATTTTGAATTTGCGGACGAAAACCCCTTCTGCGGCGACCATCTGCATGTGATGGTGCATGTGGA
>CAYMNB010000100.1:0-4868 GCA_964391725.1 uncultured Anaerolineaceae bacterium
CAGTTACAACATTGACGGCCGTTTTGAACACCACGACGGCACCAAAGTGTTTGAATTGGAACCCGGCCGCACCGTGATCCTTTCGCATGGCTGGGCAGACAGCAAATACCTGCACCTCTGGGAGCGAAAATCGTAGGGAGTATACATTAATAATTCAAAGTGATCAGCTTGCACGGGATGAAGAAACGCCCCGTGCAAGCTTGTCTTAAGAAAAAATTAGACGGCAAATGAAACCACAGGGAGTGTGATAAGATAGATGCATCGCCAATGGCTTGAAAAATATGGCAGCCAGAAACCCCCAGCAGCTATGACCAATGAGTTGTATCGTCTTCTAATAGTAGATGATGAGCCAATCATCCTGAGCGGTATGTGCCAGGTAGTGAATTGGCAGGATTTGGGGTTCACGGTGGCTGCCACTGCCAAAGACGGGCAGGAGGCGCTGGAGATCATTGAGCGCGAGAAGATCGATGTGGTCTTCAGCGATGTGCGTATGCCGCGTATGAGCGGCTTAGAATTGTCCGAGCATCTCATGGAACATCATCCCGAGATCAAGGTGGTCATTTTGAGCGGCTACAATGAATTTGAGTATGCCCAAAAAGCCATCCGCCATGGGGTTTTCGCCTATATACTGAAACCTTCGGTGAATGAGGAGATCAGCGAAACTTTCACGGCGCTCAAACAGGAAATGGATGAAGAACGCAGTAAACGGCCTTCACCGGTAAGTTCATTTGTGATGACCAATGCCGGTGTGATCGACCTGTTGTTTGGCCGCAGAGAAACCCAGGCAGCGCAATTTGTCCAATCACAACTCACAGCCTATGCTGAGAGATGGGGGGTTCGGCTGTTGTCCATTCAGCTGAATTGTTCGCCTTTTCTTGGTGAGGTCATGTATCCTGCTAACACTGCCTATCGGGTTGTGCAGCGGTTGATGGAGGTTTTTCCACAAACTGGCGAGAATAGAGCCTTCCTCTGTTATGCGGCTGAAGTAGATCAGTCCACCATCGGTTGTATTTTAATGGGCGAAATGGCTGCTTACCGCATTCATAAGCCTCGCATTCTGGCGCATGTGGTAGAAGAATTGACCAATAACAGTCCTCGCTCTGAAGCTATTTTCGTACTGGGCGAGGAGGTTGCTTCGTTGCAAGAACTGCCGTCAGCCTGGCAGAAATTATCACGCCTGCAAGCCAATGTTTCGTGGAAAGGACGCAATGTGATCATCGAACCTGAAGATGATGAATGGCATCATTTTCCAACTGCCAATGTGCTGGAGCGGATCCAAAACGAGATTGTCGAGATGGTTCTGGAAGGCAACCGCGAGGCTGTGACGACTTTGTCTAATATATTCAGCGCACTCAAACGAGATCGTGTGGTTAATTTGGCTCGCGTGTATGAATTTTTGGAAACATTGTTCAGCCGTCTTAACAGGGAGATGGCGAGCGTTGCCATGCAGTGTTTTCAGCCGCCTTTGGAGCAGAAAGATGTTTTCGAGCGCTTACGGGCGCTGCGTTTGTTCTCAGAAATGGACGAGTATTGCAGTCATTTGTTATCAGAAGCCATCACCAATGCCAACCAGGTGAATGATGTGATGATGAAACGCCTGGTAAAAGAAGCGGTTGAGATCATCGAACAGGAATACAATACGCCCTTAATGTTAAGTGATCTGGCAGACAGATTATCTATCTCGACTACCTACCTGTCACGCCTGTTCAGCCAGAATCTGCGGATTCCATTCAAAACTTTTCTGACCAGCAAACGGATGGAAGAAGCCAAAGAAATGTTGAATAAGTCCAATATGCGCATCAACGAGATTGCTTCGGCGGTGGGTTACCAGGATGCACATTATTTTTCTGACGTGTTTAAAAAAGAAGTTGGCATTACACCACGAAAGTACCGCCAGCGTGTGCGTATGAAAGACGGCCCTGACGCTTAGGGGAATCAGCATGACGATCAGCGGTTTTTATCGAAAATTGTTGACACAATCAGTGATCTTGCTGGTGGTGATCCTTGCCATGTCATTGCTGCTTTCATACCTGGTCTCCTACCAGACATTGGTGGATGGTACCCACGATTATGTTAAAGAGCATGTCAACATGGCCATGGAGCAAATCAATCACCGTTTTTTGCGTATCAATGCCATTATGACATTGATTGGCAGCACAGTTGAGGTTACTGAAGAACAGGGAATTCTGTTAGACATCCCTTATGTACAGGCGGTTATGCAAAATTTCCCCTACATCGAAGGTGTGATGGTGCTGCGCAACCGCCAAACGGCTTATATGTACATGTCTGATCAACAGAAGATGCAGGTAGAATGGCTGCCGGCAGGCATTTCGGCTGGAATAGAAGAAAGTTTGTTTGTTGCCTGGCAGGAAAACCGCCGCGATGATGGCTTTGTTCTGTCGCGGCTGGCGCTGCAGGGTGAACAAAAATTAGTGATCTTCCAGGCAATAGGGCGGGATGGCAGTGACGGCTACAACGTTGTGATCCTTAACAGAAATCTATTTGAGGATATCGTTTTCTTTGATCCAGGCAATCAATTATTCTTTGACGGCCGTGATAGCTACTGGCTTGGGACAGCCCTTGAGCCTGGCGATGAGGAAACCATGCAATGGCTCTCGCAGCAGGACGTATTCAAAGAATCCTGGGGTGTTTTTGGTGAAAAAATGTATTTCTTGCAGCCGATCAGGGCAAGCAGCATGTCACTGGTTTTCTCAGAGGATGTCAGTGCTGTTCTGCAAGGATTGGGCACTTTACTTACCAATGTGATTATTGTGGCTGTCATCTGGATCATAGCTTTGACGATTGCCTCCGTCTTTTTTTTCAATTGGCTGACAAAACCTATCCGTGCCCTGCAAACCGACATTGCAGATCAAGTTGATTCAGGCTTCCAAGCTGAAGTCACTGATAAAAAATTGGACGAACTGCGAACGCTATGGGGGCGGTCGATCTCAATCCGCGTTGCTGCATTTCTGTATCTCGTTGCGGCGTCATTGTTACCGGTCTTATTCCTGATCGGTTACCTGGTGGTGGGTGTGCGAGATTTAGAGCGTGATGAATTGGGGGCAGGGATCAACCATGCGGTTACCAGCACCTCAAATACCATTACCAACCGGCTGAAGAATTATGACAATTCCATCAGGTATCTGGCAGATCACCCAACACTGGAAGATGGGCTGAGTCAGGTCAATCGCAGCGGCTCTGTGCTGGCGTTTCGCGAAGCCCTCAATACTGAGGTCGTACCTGGTTTGAGCTATGAGCAGGATGTCCTCAATATCTCCGTAATCGCGCTTAACAACCGCATGATTTACAATGTGTCACAGGCAGATCGCATGGTGCAGGAAGAAGAAGCCAACATTTTTACCGCTGGTGTGGCTCAACCGGTCGATGAGGTGGTCTTAACGATTGGCGAAGATGTGTTCCAGAATCGCTATTTGCGCTTTACAACCAATGTGTACGATGACAATGGTGATTATCAAGGTTTGTTGATGCTGGATGCCAACCTGGCGGTATTTTATAACATGGTTTCTTCGTTGGAAGCCAAATACGGCAGCCGTTCTATGATCTTTTGTGATAATCAGGAAATTGTGCGGTCGTTTCCAGCGGCGCAGAGTGCGTTTGCCACTGCGCTGACCAATCTACTGCAGCGTGAAAGTGGAGAGGTTTTCATCGGTTCGCGCGATTATTTGTTCTTCAACGAAGATTTAAGATTCGGCAACTGCCGCATGCTGACAGCCGTCGGGCTTGACCAGATTCAGTACATGGTGGTGCAGCCGCTCCTCACAAGAAACCTGATTCTGGTGGTGCTCTTTCTGGTAATTATTTCGGTGATGGCAGAGCGCTTTTCTTTCTCAGTCACTCGCTCTATCATGCGGTTGCAGCATGCCATGGGCTATGCCGAGAGCGGATATTTCATGACCTACCAGGTGCCGCGCACCAGGGATGAGATTGAACAACTGGGCCGTGACTTCAACTTGATGATCAAACAAATCCGCCAGCTCATTCACGACAACCAGCTGGCAGCCATCCATGAGCAGGAAGCCCGCATCAACGCTATCGAAGCGCAATATAACGCCATGCAGGCGCAGATCAACCCGCACTTTTTACACAATGTACTGGAAACCATCCATTACATGATCGTGCTGGAGGATTCGCGGGCGATAAAAATGGTGCAATTACTGGGGAACCTGTTCCGCATCGGGGTGGGCAAGGGCGAACGCTTTGTCAAGATTTCGCAGGAAGTTGAGCATACGCTGCTGTACACGCAAATCGAAAACATCCGCTTCATGAACCGGTTTCAGGTAGAAACCAACATTGACGAGGCCATGACTGATTTGTTTACCGTGCGTTTTATCTTGCAGCCGATCGTCGAAAATGCCATCCGCTATGGGCTTGAGATGGCACAGGAAGATGCCAAGATCACCATTAAAGGGTGGATGGAGGGAGAAGATGTTTACCTCTCTATCAATGATAACGGCGTGGGCATGAGCCCTGATCGGCTGGCAGAAGTTCAACGAATTATCAGCGGTGGCTCCAGCGCAAAAAGTATCGGTTTGCAGAATGTCAATCAACGCATTCGCATGACCTTTGGAGAGAACTATGGGATTCAAATAGACAGCCAACTCGACCTGGGCACCATTGTGATCGTCCATCTGCCCAGACTGACCACCCGCCGACAATTTGAAGAGTGGGTGGCAACGTGAAAAAGGTTGATGGATGTGGCGTGAACTATTTCGTTACTCATCCAATCACAAGTCAACTGAAGCACCTCTCAGGTTTGCCCCTTCCACATCTCTCCCAATCTCACCATCAAACTCTACGACCTCTTCTTTTTTCCAGTCAATGGCTTTAATTTTGTCGTAGAAACCGGG
>CAYMNB010000101.1:0-4628 GCA_964391725.1 uncultured Anaerolineaceae bacterium
CCAAAACCGGTACTGTAAGCGGTCTAAAGTTCAAAACACCCCTGTTTTGCATGGGGTGTAAGAGGTCGAAGGTTCGAATCCTTTCGCCCCGACCAGGAAAAACATCACACAAATTTTGTGATGTTTTTATGTTAAAGTGCCCCATGCACATTCATCTGTATTGAAAGCGGTAAATTCATCGTTCGTACGGTTACGACGGAAGGAAACGTTAACCCTTTAATCAATGAGACAGTACCGTACTTTGGCACTTACTTATTGCCCGATGTGATCATAATAGAAATCACATGCCCGGGGAATTGGTCAATTACACCTGTCAACTAATCAAAAAATCCTTTCGCAACCTCAGCCTCTGCCAAAATCGTCAAAAGCTGGATAAATACAGCTTTGAGATTTATAATTTCAAAATCAATCCCCAAATCGAGAGTTTAAGGATAGGATAAATGAAAACAATATTTTGCATCTCTCCGGCGAGATCCATGATCCGCCCCTTATTGGTACTTGCCTTAATCACAGTGATGATAACGCAGGCAATACAATTAACCCCTGTTCAGGCGACATTCCTCGCCGATGACCCGCCCGGCAACTTAATCATAACCGGTGTGATCGATGGTCCCCTGACGGGCGGAATTCCCAAGGCAATCGAATTGTATGCAATCAATGATATTGCCGACCTCAGCGAATACGGCCTGAGTTCTGCCAATAACGGTGGTGGGGCAACCCTCATCCCAGAATTCACCTTCCCCGCGGACGCCGCCTCGGCAGGTGATTTCATCTATGTGGCCACTGAATCTACCGCCTTCAATGCCTTCTTTGGTTTTAACCCCAACTACACCGACGGCACCGCCGCCGCCATCAACGGTGACGACGCTGTTGAGTTGTTTTTAAACGGCAGTGTGGTAGATGTATTCGGTGACGTCAATGTCGACGGCACCGGCACAGCCTGGGATTATATGGATGGCTGGGCATATCGAGTTGACGAAACCGGACAAGATGGCAGCACTTTTGTCATCGACAACTGGATCTTCAGCGGCATCGATGCGCTGGATGGAGAAAGCACCAACAGCACCGCAGCAACGCCCTTCCCACTCGGCACCTATGTCTACGAATCTGGCCCTGCTTTACTGATCACCGGCGTGGTCGATGGACCCCTGTCGGGCGGGTTGCCCAAAGTAGTTGAATTTTATGTGCTCGATGACATTGCCGACCTGAGCAGTTATGGCGTTAGCTCAGCCAATAACGGCGCTGGCCCGACCGGCGCGCCTGAATTCACCTTCCCCGCCGATTCTGCTACAGCTGGCGAATTTCTCTATCTGGCGACAGAATCTACCGGCTTTAATGCCTTCTTTGGTTTTGACCCTGACTACGTCAGCGCCACCGCTGCCAGCATTAATGGCGACGATGCCATTGAGTTGTTCATGGACGGTGTGGTGGTGGATGTATTCGGTGATGTCAATGTCGACGGCACCGGCACCGCCTGGGATTATCTGGATGGCTGGGCTTACCGGGTAAACGGCACCGGTCCGGATGGCAGCACTTTTGTGATCAGCAATTGGTCCTTCAGCGGTGTCGATGCTCTGGATGGAGAAACCACCAACAGCACTGCCGCAACACCCTTCCCACTCGGTACCTACTCAACCGGGCCAGTCATAGATGTCGCGCCAACAGTTGCTTCGACAACACCGGCTGATAACGAAACCGGGGTGGCTCTTACCAGTAATATCACCATTAACTTTAGCGAGCCTGTCACCGTAAGTGAAGGCTGGTTTACAATCGCCTGTGCTACCAGTGGCACAGTTACCGCAACAGTATCCGGTGGTCCAGCTAGTTATGTCCTCGATCCTGATACTGACTTCGCCTTGAGTGAGGTGTGCGAAGTAACCGTCACCGCCAGCCTGGTGGTAGATCAAGACGGCACCCCTGACGCCATGGCATCCGATTATGTGTTTGATTTCACCGCAGAAGCAGGATCAGAGTGCGGCAATCCTGCCACACTCATCTCTGCCGTTCAGGGTACTACCAATGTTTCGCCTTTGATCAATACCGCAGTCACAGTTGAAGCCATTGTTGTGGCAGACCATCAAGGCAGCACAGAACTGAGCGGTTTCTTCCTGCAGGAAGAAGACACAGATATCGATGGTGATCCGCTAAGCTCAGAAGGCGTGTTCGTTTACCACACAGCAGATGATGTAAATGTTGGTGACCTGGTTCGTTTGACCGGTACTGTTGATGAATACTTCAATAACACACAGATCAAAACCATCACCAGTCTCGAAATCTGCTCCTCAGGCAACACACTGCCCACCGCGGCACCACTTGCCTTGCCACTGGCTGCCAGCGATGCGTTAGAAGCCGTTGAGGGCATGCTGGTTGAATTCAGCGAAACGCTGTATGTTACCGAAACCTACAACCTCGGACGGTATGGAGAGGTACACCTTTCAGGCACTGAACCGTTGAGCAACCCCACCAACATTGCCGAACCTGGCCCTGACTCTGAAGCCGTCAGAATTGCGAACACATTGAACCGCGTTCTGTTAGATGATGCTTCCAATGTGCAGAATCCTGCCACCGTCGAACATTTACGTGACACTGGCGAAACGTTGCGTATCGGTGATACAGTTACTGATCTTACCGGGGTGATCTACTATTCCTTTGATTATTACCGTATCCAACCGATTGGCGACATCACATTCACAGCTACCAGTGTGCGCCCCGACACCGCCCCAGACGTTGGCGGTACACTCAAAGTATCAGCCTTTAATGTGCTGAATTATTTCACCACCTTTGGCTCACGAGGCGCTGAGAATCAAATCGAGTTCGACCGCCAACGCGACAAGATCATTGCAGCTATCACCAACCTTGACGCTGATGTGATTGGCTTGATGGAAATCGAAAACAATGGCTACGGTGATGAAACCAGCGCCATCGACGATCTGGTAGATGGACTCAATGATGCTTCTGCCCCGGGCACATACGCTTTCATCGACCCCGGTGCTCCGATCGGTACGGATGAGATAGCAGTCGGCCTGCTGTATAAACCCGCCTCGGTAACTCCGGTCGGCGTAACGGCGATTCTCGATAGCAGTTTCGATCCCGATTTTGATGACACCAGAAGTCGTCCGGCATTGACCCAATCCTTTATGGAAATTGCCAGCGGTGAAACATTCACGGTCGTTGTCAATCACCTCAAATCAAAAGGCTCAGAATGCGGTGTTGGTGATGATGACCCGATCCAGGGCAACTGCAACCTGACCCGCACGAAAGCCGCTGAAGTGCTGGTGCAATGGGCAGCCTCCGACCCCACCGGCATCGGTGACCCGGACTTTCTCATCATCGGCGACCTGAATGCGTATGCGATGGAAGATCCGATCGACGCGCTCAAAGCCGGTGGTTTCACAGACCTGGTAGCTCTGTACGGAGGCTCTGACGCGCTATATTCGTATGTATTCAATGGTGAACGTGGTTACCTTGATCACGCCCTTTCCAACACATCCATGACCAGCCAGGTAACGGGAACAGCCTTCTGGCATATCAATGCCGATGAACCCCGCATTCTTGACTACAACACTAATTTCGGTCAGGATGCTCTCGGGCTTTATGTCGATGACCAGTATCGCTCCTCCGACCACGATCCAGTTGTGATTGGTCTCAATCTGGTAACACTCACTCCTCCAACGCTGATCAGCCCGGCAGAGGCAGCAACGGTTGGAAATCAGAGCATCACCTTCACCTGGAATGTTGCCAATGGCGCTGACCGCTACACCCTTGAGATCCGGAAAGTGAGTGACGACAGCGTTGTTCACAGCGCGCGCTATGATGCGGCGGTACGGTGCGACATCTCCACCTGTTCTGTGACTTTTCCTGGCCCGTTAGACCTGGAAAGCCACAAATGGCGTGTGCGGTCCTGGATCGGCACGGAATATAGTGACTTCAGTGACTACAACACCTTCGACGTCACCCTGGCGCAGGTTCAACTCCGTTCGCCTGGGGTCGACGCCATCATCTACGGCGGACGCCCGACCTTGAAATGGTATCCCGTCACAGGTGCCACTGTCTATGACGTGGAACTGTATGACAGCGCCTGGGTGTCGCTTGGTTATTGGAACAAAGGCGTCGGCGCCTGCGACCCGGGCCCCTTCTGCGAACATCGCATTCCTTTCGACCTGGAAGGCAACTACGGTGATTATCATTGGGAAGTGCGCGCACGCAACACCGACACCGGCGATGAGGGCGAGTGGTCAGAAACCCGCACCTTCTCCTACATCCAGTTGGAACGCACCTGGCAGGTCAGCCCGGAAAATGGTTTCATCACAGAAGATCCTTCCCCGACCCTGCAATGGGGCCAGATCACCGGCGCAACCCTGTACCTGATGCAGATCCGCGACCTGAGCGACAATCTTATTATACAAACCCTGGTCAGTGATGCCACATTCTGCGCAGCAGGCGTCTGTACCTGGGATGTCGACCCGGAATTGGCGATTGGTGACTACAAGTGGCACATACGCGCGAAAAATGGCCGCAACTTCGGCCGCTGGACCGCCTACCGCACGATCACCATCACCCCGCCCACTCCCTAAACTAAACCCATATTCGTTAAGCAAAGAGTCCGGCGCAAGTCGGACTCTTTTTTT
>CAYMNB010000102.1:0-4440 GCA_964391725.1 uncultured Anaerolineaceae bacterium
CGACCGCCGCGTGCTTGCCACCATCATCGAAAAATACAGCGGCGGACCGGTCGGGTTGAATACCATCGCTGCTTCCATTGGTGAAGAACCTGACACCATTATGGATGTGGTCGAACCTTACTTATTGCAGCTTGGTTTCCTGGATCGCACCCCGCAGGGGCGCATTGCCACCCGCCGCGGCTACGAACACCTCAGTATACCGCTGCCCGACAACAAAGACGAACAGAAACAGCCGCCATTGTTTGGCTGATCACAGGATACCGCTTTGAAGACAACGGAATTTGATTACCACCTTCCGCCGGAGCGCATTGCCCAGACGCCCATTGAACCGCGCCACGCCTCGCGCCTGCTGGTGCTGGACCGATTGAGCGGGGCCATGCAGCACAGCACCTTCTGGCAGATCACGGATTTTTTGCGCCCCAATGACCTGCTGGTCATCAACCAGACGCGGGTGATCCCGGCGCGACTGGCGGCGCACAAGCTCAGTGGCGGCAAGGCCGAGGTTTTGCTGCTGAAACGGTTGGATGAACGCACCTGGGAAGCCCTGGTGGGCGGCACGCGCCTGACAAAGGGCAAGCAGGTGCAGATCGATGGCGGCCCACAGTGCGAGATCATTGAGGTGCTGGATGGCGCACGGCGTATTGTACGTTTCCCCGAAGCCATCGACACCCAGCTGGACCAGTTGGGCGAGATGCCGCTGCCGCCTTATATTCACGAACACCTGCAAAACCCTGAGCGCTACCAGACCGTCTACGCGCGTGAATCCGGTTCTGCCGCCGCACCCACCGCCGGGCTGCATTTTACGCCGGAACTGATGCAGCGGTTAGATGACAGGGGGGTGAAATTCACCGCATTGACCCTGCATGTGGGGCTGGACACCTTTGCACCGGTAACCGAAGACACCGTCGAGGAGCATATCATCCATACCGAGTGGTGTGAACTGACACCCGCGGCGGCTGGACAGATCCGTGCCGCCAAAGCGCGAGGCGGGCGGGTGATCGCGGTTGGCACCACCAGTGTGCGTACGCTGGAGAGCGCCGCGGGGGCTGCCAAACTTGAGGATATCGTGGCGCCTATCAGCGGTCCGACGGATCTCTACATTCTGCCCGGCTACCAGTTCAAGGTGGTGGATGCCATCATCACCAATTTCCACCTGCCCAAATCAACGCTGTTGATGCTGGTAAGTGCCTTTGCGGGCAAAGACAATATCCTCACTGCCTATGCCGAAGCTGTCAGGCGCGAGTACCGCTTTTATTCTTTCGGCGACGCCATGTTCCTGCAATAGACGCGGGGTTGCCACCCTGAGCGTGAATCAACATTGTGTCATCCCGACCAAGAACCAGCAAAGCTGGTTTGCGTGGAGGGATCGAAACCGCCAGACATTATCAGAACAACTGGCGAATTATGGTGCCCAATCTTTTCGATTCCTCCGCTCCCTGCAGTCAGTCGGAAAGACAGGGGCGACTCAACGACCGCGTTTGCGCGGGCCTGCGACCATCGGTTTCTGTGCAATCGACTTCTGGCGGTTGCGTTCCGCATCGCCCTTGACCACGGTCAATTTCTCGCCAGTGAAGGGGTCCTGCTCGGTGTAATACATCAGCGTGGCATAGGTCGAGGGTGTGGGGGTGAAGATCTGCACCTGGTCGGGGCGCACCTTGAGCTTCTCGCTGGTGAAGCGCTGCAATTCATGCATGTCGCGGTCGGTGCAGCCCGGGTAGGCGGCAATCAGGTAATAGGTCAGGAACTGGCGTTTTCCGGCTTCCTCGTTCATCTGGTCGAACTTCTGTTTGAAGGCCAGCAGCGAACCCGCGCCGGGTTTGTTCATCAGTGTCAGGACCTTGTCGACGGTGTGTTCGGGCGCGATCTTCAACTGCCCGCTGACATGGTGGTTCACCAGGTCGCGCAGGTAGTCATCGCCATGCTTGTGGTCAGCCAGGATCATGTCGTGGCGCAGGCCGGAAGAAACGAACACTTTCTTGACACCGGGCAGCGAGCGCAACTCACGCAAGAGTTCCCGCTGCTGGCTGTGGTTGACGGGCATAGCCGGGCATAATTCCGGTGACAGGCAGCGTTTGTCTTTACATGCGCCTTGCGTGCATTTGATGTGGCACTCAAAGCCGTACATATTGGCGGTTGGCGCACTGGTGTCAAGGATATAGCCTTTGAAATCAGGATGTTTGGTTAGCAGGCGCGCTTCATCGAGGATGGAGTCTTGGGAGCGCCAGCGCACGCGCCGCCCTTCATGCACGGCGATTGCGCAGAAATTACACTCGCCGTAGCAGCCGCGGTGGGTGGGCACCGAGAAACGGATGGTTTCCAGCGCTTTGGCCGCGCCCTGCTTTTCATAAAAGGGGTGCTGGGCGCGTTCATAAGGCAGGCTGTACACGTGGTCAAGTTCTTGCTGGGTGAGGTACTGCGCGGGCGGGTTCTGCACCCAGTAGCGCGTATCAACCAGCTGACACAACCCCTCGGCATTGAGGGGGTCATTGTTCTGGTAAAAGAGGTGAAACATCTCAGTGAAAGCGGTTTTGTCCGCCAGCACAGCATGGTGTGAGGGCAGCTCGCGGTAATTGGCGGGTTTCTCTTTGCTGATATAACACAAACCGCGCACTGTGGTCGGGTCTGTGCCGTCGCGCAGCGCATCCGTTAGTTCGACGATCGAGCGTTCCGCCATGCCGTAGAGGAGATAGTCGGCTTTGGCATCGAACAGCACGGAACGGCGCAGTTTGTCTGACCACCAGTCATAATGGGTGATGCGGCGCAAGCTGGCTTCAATGCCGCCCAGCACAATCGGGGCAGTGTCTTTGAAGTGGCGCTTGATCAGGTTGGTGTAGGTGATGGTGGCGCGGTCGGGGCGGCGGTTGTTCTCGCCGCCGGGGGTGTAATCATCAGAACGGCGCGGTTTGCGCCCGGCGGTGTAGTTGGCGACCATCGAATCGACACTGCCGGCGGTCACCCCCCACAGCAGGCGCGGTTCGCCCAGGCGGGTGATGTCAGTATCGTTGTTGATGTCAGGTTGGGCGATGATGCCCACACGGTAGCCGGCTTCAGTCAGCACGCGCCCGATCACGGCTGCGCCGATAAAGGGGCTGTCGATGTAGGAATCGCCGCTGACCAGGATCACATCCAATGTGTCCCAGCCGAGGGCGTTCATTTCTTCACGGGTGGTGGGCAGATAAGACATGCTTGCATTGTACCGTGAAAGCAGCTCCCGTGGCGCAAGATGAGGGCTTCTTTAACTGGTTGCGGGCTTAGAGGATCACGTTGCGGCGCGCTTGTTCACGGCTGGGGGCGAAGTGGGTCATATCGGCAAAGTAAGTCAGCCGCGGCGGCAGCAGTTCAGGCGCTTCCATCTGGCGTGCGAGTGCGCCGTTCCATGCCTCGCTGGCAATTTTCGCCTGTTTCAGTTCGCGGTGGGTCAGGCGGGTAACGGCATAGGCGAGGGTAATATGGAAGGCATAGGTGTCGTGGCCGGGATTGCGGATACCGAACACCTCGGCAAGCAGGTCACGGTAGGTGCGCAGCTGCAGTTCGGCTTGCGAGTTTTCCGGTACAAGGTGGATAGTGACATAATCGCCCACGCTAAGCGAAGAAAAACGCATGGCGGGCATCGGGGCGGGCGGCAGGTCCGACCAACGCTGATCCATGAAGGCATCCACCTCCGCCAGCGGCGTATCCAGCGGCAGAGCGCTGGTCCAATGTTCCGGTGTTCTGACCTGGTCACACACCAGATCAAACAGGGTCATGTGATAACTGGATGGCGGCAGCATGGCGAAGCGAGGACGCCAGGGCTGGCTGTCGATCTCATCACGCAGGCGCAGCAAGGTGCGCATACTGTCTGAATTGCCGGGCACCAGGCAGATGATGGAACTACCCGCAAAGCCGCGCGCTTTGCCATCTTCATGAAATTTTTCACCGACATGTCTGGTATACCGTTGCCGCATGATCTATCCCTCCTTAGATAAAATCATTGTACCATTATTAGGCGGTTTTCAGAAACTCGTTGCGAAAAGCGGGGCGAAGTTTGCTATGATAGAGGTATCAATGATTTGCGTGGACAGTTGATTCACCCAAAAGGAGAAAACGATGGCAGAAGAGATCAGGGTTCCTTTCAAAACACTGTACAAAACGACCCATATCATCATGGCAGTGACCGTGCAGGAAGATCTGACCAGGGCGGGTTTTGTGGTGCTGGTCAACCAGGTGGGTGATAGTGAATACCATGTGGTCATTGCCAGCAATGATTACGCAAACGCCCACGCCCTGCTGGTCACCAACCCCAAATACGGCGATATTTTCACCCCGCCCAAGGAATAGGCTGCGGGGACGGTGTCATCCTGAGCGAGACTCAGCGTAGCTGAGTTGTTGTCGAAAGATCGAAACCACTAAACATAGTCAGTATTCAGGCGAATTTCAATGTCCAGCCATTTCGATTTCTCC
>CAYMNB010000103.1:0-4322 GCA_964391725.1 uncultured Anaerolineaceae bacterium
CTTCCGCCCAGGGATAGGCATGCCCCATGGCAAATGACAGGATGCCGTAACGGATCTTCTTAGTCATTGGTCGCTCCTAAAGTGATGTTGCTCAGTATCGAGCCGGTTGTGAAAACTATACAATCATTATTATAGCGACAGAAAGCTGCCTTTGCACCAATTTCGTTCACAGGATGGGAAAATGAAATGAATATTGATTTTACTTTTTCATTGTCCTGAAGGATGATGTGTATCAGTCGTGAGATATGCCGCACCTGAAGGATTTTACCTGTCATAACCGCCATTACCCCTTCCTTGACTGGTCTTTCCAGCGGTGGAGCCACCCTCATCGGGTATAATCCCTTATTATCGTGACTCCCCCAAGGAAACCCCATGATCGTACTGGTAGACCTCGACAACACCATCGCCGACTTTGAAGGCAATTTCATCCGCAACTGGCGCGCGCGTTACCCGCACCTGCCGCATATCCCGCGCGAGGAACGCAAAAACTTCTACCAGACCAAAGATTATCCCGCCGAACACACCGCCAAAGTCAAGAATATCATCGTCAGCGAAGGCTTCTTCTGCGACCTCGAGCCTGTGCCCGGCGCCATCAACGCCCTGCACGCCATGCTTGACATGGATTGGGAGGTGCATATCTGCACCAGTTCTTACTATAACTATGTGGAATGTGTGCGCTGCAAGTTCGCCTGGGTGCTGGAACACCTGGGGCAGGAATGGCAGAAACGCACCATCATCGCCTCCGACAAGACCCTGGTACGCGGGGATGTCCTCATCGACGACCGCCCCTATATCAAAGGCAATCATACCCCGGTGTGGGAATACATCCTGTTTGACCAGCCCTATAACCGCCAGGTGACCGAGTTCCGCCGCATGGATTGGTCCAACTGGCGCGAAGTTTTGATGGAGGTGCAGCATGACCAAAGCCAACGGCGCGCTCTCGACCTATGAAGCCATCTATGCCCTGGTGCGCCTGATCCCGCGCGGCAAGGTGGCCACCTACGGGCAGATCGCGGAGTTGCACGGCGGGGTGGGCGCACGCCAGGTGGGCTACGCGCTCAACAACCTGCGCACACGCGACGACATTGACGATGTGCCCTGGCAGCGCGTGATCAACGCCAAAGGCGAGATCAGTATGCACGGCGGCGGGCAGGGCTCCTTCATCCAGAAGATCCTGCTGGAAGAAGAAGGCATCGAATTTGACCTGCAGGACCGCATCGACCTGTCACGCTTCCGCTGGGTGCCGGAGATTCAGGTGCGGGGGGATGGGGAATGAAACAAAATCTGAGGAAGACAAATGATTGATGCCAGATAACAGAGAGTGACTTGAGAATTCGCCATCTTCGGCATTTGCGCTTTACAATTCGTCTACCAGGTCATTGATCACGTCCCAGACTTTCATTAAACATCCAATTAATTTGTTGCTACTAATAATAAGTTAGGTGTTCAACAATGTTAGGGTGTTATAAGTAAATCAAAGTTCATTTGATTTGGTTTGTCTTAAATTATCGCTTAGCTAATTTCGATGAGTCCAAACCTGTCAGAAAGCTATAAAAAAATTCTGTTGCCCTATTTAATTTTCGACCCCATTCATCTCTCGTCATCTGATACCGTTTTGAAGCTGATAAATCTCTATCGCTTATATCATGCCATTGATTTGCCCATTCTTGAATAATTCGATCTGATATATTATCTTTTTTTAATTGAGCACCGATTGATTCAATTTTTCTACTATGACTAGAACCAGTAGGTTCCTGTATGGGTCTTAATTTGAGTAACGCATCAAGGGCAGATTCAACGGCTTCTCTCATAGGAACTAACGAAGTGATTACAGGAATATTATTGGAAATTGGCGCTTCATAAGCTTGATGAGCAATCTGGAATAATTCTAAAGAACTTTTCTTTCCAGTAGGGGACTTATCTAGATGAAACATCTGCAGCAAAATAATGACTTTAGATTTGAGTGCTGGTCGTTTTGTATAACCTGTAAAAGGTTCCCATGCATTATTAATATCTGGATTTTTAGAGAAGAAATCTGTTTTTTGGCTGAAGATACCTGATAGGGCTGTAGATGTTAAACTTACTGTACCTGAGGTTGAATCAGTGCTTGAATATGCCGTTTGTAAAAGACTATGATTTTCATTCGTCTGTCTTGATATCTCATCCCAGATAATACCAACTTGCTCGATGTCTCCATTATCTAAAGTAGCAATAAGCGGAAGTATTGCATTAGCCCCATCAATAGTATCTTGCAGGTTTGTTTTAATGCCACTCAAAATCGCCTGATCATTCTCAGCTTGTTCCCTGGTTTTCATTATTGTTGAACATAGTTTGACTTTTGAAGGATGATTTTTATGAACAGCTTGATTTTGATAACAAACAGATTTTTCGCTATGTAATCTTATTTTACTAAGTGACTCCTTCGCCTCCTCTGTTAATTCTCCTTTATCATTTCGTCTCCTTTTTAATGAAAACACCTTTATATCTTGTGTTAAGAAACGATTGACAACTTTACCGGTATTAAGTCCTAAACAAACCATTAAGGTTGGTCGTAGAATCTCTAAAGTTGGTTGAATAATTTTCTCCCAAGAATTCGACAATTCTTGAATGCGTAGATCATCGTTATTACGAGTTCGATATGGAAGAACATTCATAAATGTAATCTGTGAAAACTCTTGAAAAGTTGCATCCAGGATATTTTTAATCAATTTCCAAATATCCCATTCCTTCACAATTGATCCAAAAGCTTCATTGATAGCCTCAAATGTAACTTCTAAATCCTCATCTTTTGAATGCTTAAAATCATACAGTAAAGGATAAAGGTTATCATCAGCATTGGTTCTTTTTTTATATTTTTCACCCCCGCCAGATGGATTGAAACCAAGAATTACGGTACCCCCAGGATTGTATTTTTTTCCAACATAACCAGCAAACATCGTGTTTGCATCTTCCTTATTGTAAAGTGGATGTAATTTGCAATCCTTGGTACCAAATATTTCACCACGGAGAATGTTGCTGTTATCATGCATTCGCTGCGCAATTTGAATTCTAAATGATAGCTCATCCATTACTTATTACCTCCAAGTTGTTAAGATTATACAATTTTTGGGGGTAAAAGAATGTAATTTAGCATTGATCGGCGAACTACGTAAATATTCTGCTTTTTTTAATCACGCCAATTTCATTCTAAACTAATAAGGCCTCCGGCAGGATGCCGCCCTGACGGTAGGTGTGCAGTTCCGCGGGGGTGTCAATGCGCGCGATCATGCGGAAGTGCGTCGCCCCGCCGTCATGGGCACGGGCGGTCACGCTGACCTGCCCACCAGGCACCAGCCTGTCCAGCCCGGCGATGTCATACGCCTCCTCACCAGATAAGCCCAGGGTCTGCGCGCTCTCGCCCGCCAGAAATTGCAGCGGCAGCACACCCATGCCGACCAGGTTGGCGCGGTGGATGCGCTCGAAGGATTGCGCCAGGATGGCGCGCACCCCCAGCAGCAGCGGCCCCTTGGCGGCCCAGTCACGGCTGGAACCGGTGCCGTATTCCTTCCCTGCCAGCACGATCAACGGCACCCCGGCGGCGCGATAGTGCTGGGCAGCAGCGAAGACCGTGCAAATTTCGCCACCGGGCAGGCAGCGGGTGTAGCCACCTTCTTTGCCACCCGCCAGCGCATTCTTGAGGCGCACGTTGGCAAAGGTACCACGCACCATCACGGCATCGTTGCCGCGCCGTGAACCGTAGCTGTTGAAATCCGCCCGCCTGACGCCCCGTTCAGCCAGCCAGCGTCCGGCGTCGCTGTCCGCCGGGATCACGCCCGCGGGTGAGATGTGGTCGGTGGTGATCGAATCGCCCAGCTTGAGCAGGACGCGCGCGCCCTGCAGGCTGCCTTCCGTCTGGCGGTGGTTGGGCAGCGAGAAGTAGGGCGGTTCGGCAATATACGTCGAGCGCTCATCCCACTGGTAAAGGACGCTGCCGCCGCCGGTCAGCGACTGCCAGCGTTCATCGCCTGTGAACAGGTCGGCATAACTCTCGCGGAACAAATCTGGTGTGACCGCGGCAAACAGCGCCTGCACCTCGTCTGCGCTCGGATAGATCTCAGACAGGTACACGGGCGCACCCTGGCGGTCATAACCCAGCGGTTCGGTGGCCAGGTCGATATCTACCCGCCTCGCCAGCGCAAATGCCACCACCAGCGGCGGTGATGCCAGGTAGTTGGCGCGCGTGTGCGGCGAAATGCGCCCCTCGAAGTTGCGGTTGGCGGAAGCGATTGACGCCATCACCAGGTTGTTCTCGGCGGCGGCGCTGGTGAATGCTTCCGGCAGGG
>CAYMNB010000104.1:0-4291 GCA_964391725.1 uncultured Anaerolineaceae bacterium
GTGACATCGAAATCTACTCAACCCAGACGCAACAGGCACAGGTATTTGACAAAAGTAACCAGCGTATCCTTTCTCTCGCCTTTTCGCCTGATTTGAACCTGGTTGCCTCAGCAGGCGATGACGGCCAGCCACAGATCTGGCGACTCTCTGATGGAGAAACCCTCGCCACCCTCACCGGCCACACCGATGCCGTCTGGGACATCTTGTTTTCACCTGACGGTACAACCCTGGCGACCGCTTCCAGTGACTACAACGTCATCCTCTGGCAGGGCATCACCGGCGAGGCAAGCGAATACGGCGCCATACAGGTGGTATTGCGTGATCATACCTTCCGTGTCAAAGGGGTAGCCTTTTCACCTGACAGCAGTCTGTTGGTGTCGGTAAGTGATGACGGCAGCGCCATCCTGTGGAATACCGCCAATGGTCAGCGGATCAATACCCTGACCGGTTTGACCGGTGATGTACGCAATGTCCAGTTCAACCAGGATGGTACTCTTTTCTATACCTGGGATTGGGATGGTATCATGCGCATCTTTGGTATTCCGGTACAATAGACGCATTATTTAGTACGAAAAAAGGAGTTACGACAATGAGTATTTTGGACACCATCTATAGCCGACGCAGTGTGCGCAAATACCTCAATCAGCCGGTTTCTCGCGATATGTTGACTGACCTGCTGAAGGCAGGCATGGCCGCGCCTTCCGCATGCAACAACCAGCCGTGGGAGTTCATCGCCGTTGATGACCCGCAGGTAATGAACAGTTTGCGCGACAGTTTGCGCAATGGCCCCTACAATGCCCCGGCTGCTATTGTGGTGCTTTACAACGAAAAGATTGGCAACAACCTGAACTGCAACCATTTTTGGGAGCAAGATCTGAGCGCCGCCACAGAGAATATCATGATCGCCGCGGCAGGCATGGGTCTGGGTACTGTTTGGCTGGGCACCTACCCCAAAGAAAACACCGTTGAGCTGGTACAGAACATCCTGCAAATCCCCAAAGACATCATTCCTTTCGTGGTCATCTATGTGGGTTACCCTGAGGAAACGCCGCAGGCATCCACAAAATTCAACGCTGATCGTGTACACTGGAATCAATACAGCTAAGCAGCAAAAATTATCTTTCTCCACAACGGGATCGCTTGATCCCGTTGTTTTATTATTAAAACAGGATTATTATCACCCTCTAAACGGCGTAAAAATAATGGTAACATTCTAGATTAGTGTGTTATATTCATGCTGGAAAAAATTTTATTGATATAGACAAAGGAATACAGTTAAACATGGCAGAAGTTACCGAAACCAAATGGTACGGTCTAAGCCCCTCAAAAGCAATGGAAGAACTGAAAACTTCCAGCAAAGAAGGCTTAACCACTGCGGAAGCCTCTCGTCGGTTAGAGCAGTATGGTTATAACCAACTAACCGAGAAGCGTCCGCCCACTTTCTTCGAAATGCTGCTGGAACAATTTAATGACTTTTTGGTCATCATGTTGATCATTGCAGCGATCATTTCCGGCGTACTGGGCGAATATGTGGAAGCCGGCGCCATCATGGCGATCGTTCTATTGAACGCCATCCTTGGTGTTGTACAGGAAGGACGCGCTGCCCAGGCACTGGCAGCCTTGAAAAAGCTGGCAGCCCCTGACTCACAAGTTCTGCGTGATGGCAAACGCAACACCATTCCAGCCACAGAATTGGTGCCTGGTGATGTCGTCTTTCTCGAAGCAGGTAACTTTATACCAGCTGACCTGCGCCTGATCGATGCCATGAATCTGCGGATTGAAGAAGCCTCTCTGACCGGCGAAGCCAACGATGTCACCAAGGACGCCGAACTGGTTCTCGAAGGAGAACCCACCATCGGCGATCGCAGGAATTCCTGTTTCATGGGCACCACTGTCACTTACGGACGCGGACGCGGCCTGGTTGTAACCACCGGTATGCAGACCGAACTTGGCAAAATCGCCGGTATGCTCTCGGATGTCGAAGAAGAAGACACCCCCCTGCAGAAAAATCTTGACAAATTGGGCAAACAACTCGGTATTGCCAGCCTGATCATCGTAGCCCTGGTTTTCATTATCGGTTTCATACGCCTTAGCCTGAACTTTGGTATCGCAGAATTGTTTTCAAGCGCAGTTGGGATCGGTGAAGTCACCGAACTGTTCATGATCGCTGTCGGCCTTGCCATCGCTGCTGTTCCAGAAGGTTTGCCCGCAGTAGTCACCATCTCCCTCGCCCTCGGCATGGGTGAAATGGTGAAACGTCATGCCCTCATTCGCAAACTATCCTCAGTAGAAACCCTCGGCTCCGCCACTGTCATCTGCTCTGACAAAACCGGCACCCTCACCCAGAACCAGATGACAACAGTGGAATTATGGGGAGATGGTGTCACCTTTGAAGTCAGTGGTTCCGGTTATGAACCCAATGGTACTTTCAGCGTGGATGGCAATCATATTGAACCCGCTGATTTCGCTGCCCTGGCTGGCACCTTGTGGGTTGGTGTCCTCAACAACGACTCCTTGTTGGATGAAGTAACAGATGCCGACAACAATAAAAGCTTTCGCATCATCGGCGACCCCACCGAAGGGTCCATGGTGGTGGCGGCTGGCAAAGCCGGCGCCAACCAGGAAGATGCCAACGCTGCCTTTCCGCGTGTTCAAGAAATACCCTTTGATTCTACCCGTAAACGCATGACCACCATTCATTCGATCATGTCCCCGGGCAGCCTGGCAATATCACCGGTCAAAAAAGCCAATTTCACCGGCGATTATGCCATCACAGTCAAAGGTGCGCCTGACATCGTTTTAAAAGACTGCGCTTATTATCTGAGCAATGATTACAAGGTCAAACCGTTGGATGATGCCATGCGTGCTTCCATTTTTGAAGCCATTGACAAAATGACCCGCAAGGCTCTGCGTGTGCTTGGTTTTGCCACCAAAATCGTCGAAACCCTCCCGTCTGAGATCAAACCAGAAAACATCGAAACCGACTTGATCTTCTGCGGTATGCAAGGCATGATCGACCCCGCCCGCGTTGAGGTGAAACCCGCCCTGTTGGCGGCCGCTGGCGCTGGCATTCGCACCATCATGATCACCGGTGACTATCCCAACACTGCCGAGGCGATCGCCCAAAACATCGCTCTGCTGCGTGAAGGTCATCAAGTGTTGACAGGTGCTGAACTGACCAAAATGGATAAGGAAGAACTGCGCGAGGCAGTCAAGATCACCGATGTGTTCGCCCGTGTGTCTCCTGAACATAAAATGCTGATCGTGGATGCCCTGCGCTCTAACGATGAGGTGGTCGCCATGACCGGCGATGGCGTCAACGACGCCCCTGCCATCAAACGCGCCGATATCGGCGTTGCCATGGGGATCACCGGCACCGATGTTGCCAAAGAAACCGCAGACATGGTCCTGACTGATGACAACTACGCTTCTATCGTATCGGCGATTGAACAGGGCCGTATCATCTATTCCAATATCCGCAAATTTGTCTATTTTCTGATTTCCTGCAATGGGGCTGAGATCATGATCCTGTTCCTTGCCACCCTGTTCGGCTGGGTAAGCCCCCTCAACCCGCTGCAGTTGTTGTGGTTGAACCTGCTTACCGATGGCGCGCCTGCCCTGGCTCTGGCGACGGAAAAAGGTGACCCCGACATCATGGCACGCAAACCGCGTCCCAAAAATGAACCGATCATCAACAAGATGATGCTGGCCGGTGTCATTATCCAAACCATCGCCATTACCAGTGTCACTTTGGTTGGTTTCTTCCTTGGCTACCACCAAGCCGGTGATACAATCGGTGATGTTTGGCGCCAACTTGCCATTGCAGGCAGCACCCCCTTCGATTCACTCGCTGCAGATGTCCAGATCAGAGTCATGTATGCCCAGACCTTTGCCTTTGTTACCCTGAGTGTCTCAGAATTGTTCCGTGCGTTCACCTCTCGCTCAGAACTGTTCCCCCTGTTAAAAATCGGTATTTTCACCAACAAATGGATGAATATGGCAGTGTTGTTCTCGGTGTCATTGATCTTGATCGTAATCTACGTACCCGGCTTAAACACAGAAATCTTCCGTGTAGAGCCATTAAGCTTCGTCCAATGGCTGGAGATCATACCATTGCTGTTGATTCCTTCTATAGCGGCTGAGGTCACCAAAGCGGTGATGTTGAAAAAGAAACAAGTAGCCTAAAGTAAATTGCATTTGGTCTCACAACCCGGGAAAGTATCTCCCGGGTTTTTCTTTGCAGTTCTGTCAGGGCGAAGAGGCTGGCATGGCGCTTGCATCAACCAATCAG
>CAYMNB010000105.1:0-4174 GCA_964391725.1 uncultured Anaerolineaceae bacterium
ATGACTGAAAAATGGGATATTTTTGAACTGACTTTACCGGGGCCTGCCGAGGGCAACCCCTTCCTTGACGTGCAGTTTTCCTGCAAGTTCAGCTACCAGCACCGCACCATCCAGCCGGAAGGTTTCTATGACGGCGAAGGCGTTTACAAAGTGCGCTGCATGCCGGATGCGGAGGGTGAGTGGCATTATCGAACAATCAGCAACGTGCCCGCGCTGGACGGCGTCGAAGGCACTTTTATGTGCATACCGCCTTCCGCCGGCAATCACGGGCCGGTGAAGGTTCGCAACACCTACCATTTCGGCTATGCCGACGGCACACCGCACTTTTCTTTCGGCACCACCTGCTACGCCTGGGTGCACCAGCCGCTGGACATGCAGCAGCAGACGCTGGAAACCCTCAAGAACAGCCCTTTCAACAAGATTCGCATGTGCGTCTTCCCCAAAGATTACCGCTACAACAAGAACGAGCCTGATCTCTATCCTTTTGCGTGGGATGAAGCGCACAACATTGACCTGAGCCGTTTCTCGCCGGCGTTCTTCCGCCATTTCGAAAAGCAGGTGGGCGCTTTGCGCGATCTGGGCATCGAAGCCGACATCATCATCTTCCATCCCTATGACCGCTGGGGCCATTCTCACATGGATGCCGCCTCCGATGACCGCTATCTGCGCTACCTGGCGGCGCGCCTGTCGGCTTACCGCAATGTGTGGTGGTCAATGGCCAATGAATTCGATTTTCTGCCGGACAAGACCATGGATGATTGGGACCGCTTCTTCCGCGTGTTGATGGAAGCCGATCCCTACCAGCACCTGCGCGGTATTCACAACGGCACCCTGCGATACGGGCATGAAAAACCGTGGATCACGCATGTCAGCGTGCAGGCAGGCGACACCAACTCCGCCCGAAAGCAGCGCGCGTTGTTCCGCAAACCGGTGGTATTTGACGAGGTTTGCTACGAGGGCAATATCCCTGACAACTGGGGCAACATCAGCGCGCAGGAGTTGGTGCACCGCTTCTGGATGGGCATGGCAGCCGGCGGTTATGTCGGGCACGGTGAAACCTACCTGCACCCGCAAGACCTGCTGTGGTGGGCGAAGGGAGGCGTGCTGCATGGCGAGAGCCCGGCACGTATCGCTTTCCTGCGCGAGATCGTCGAGAGCGGCCCGGCAGAAGGCCTGAACCCGCTCAGCACGCAGTGGTATGACCATGATAAGCTGGCGGGCAAAGAGGGAGAGTATTATTTGCTCTATCTGGGGGTGCATGCGCCGGCGATCTGGGACCAGCTGCCCCTGCCGGAAGACGCACGCTTCGCGGTGGATGTGATTGATACCTGGGAGATGACCATCACGCCTGCGGGTGAATTCAGTGGCAAATGCGTCATCGACCTGCCCGGCAAGCCCTATATGGCCATTCGGGCGCAAAAAATCTAACCAATCTGGATCAGGGGACAGCCGAGGGCACACTCTCGGCTGTCCCCTGATCCGTCCCTCCTGACACACAGCGCATATTGTCAATCAAGGAATGCATGATACTATGGGAGAATCTGACTGCTACTGACTTTTAACAGGCTGTACAGGCGCACGGCGTGTGCATCTTCTCAATGGGGGTGCCGGAGGAACCTGCCCTGCCGCGTTTCATCAGCGCGGTCAAGCAGGATGCCGTGATGCCCGCTTTGGAAAGCGAATTTTCCGCAAAACCGATCATTCAGGCAGTTGATTTCTTATAGCGCGGTGGCCTTGATGCTGAAGGTGCAGGGATGCAGGGCGGCTTTGTCAATGTCGACATCGCGCGCACTGTAACCGTTGTATACAAAGAACGGAAATTCGTGCAGGAACTCGATCTGCAGGTGATGGCGGCACAGGGCGGTCACGATATCGCCCAGCGACCACTGCCATTCATAGGTCGGGGCAACCACCGCCACGGTCTCATCAGTGTAATCGACAAAGTCGTCATAGGCATAGGCACCCTTTTTGAAATAATCTTCCCGGATGATGGTTTCGCCCTGTTCGTTTTGCCCCAAAGTGTGCATGATTGGATGGCCGTCATGCAGGTAGAAGAAACCGCCGGGCTTGAGCAGCGCGCGCACCGTGGCGGCAAAGCGGTCGATATCGGGGATCCAGCAAGTCACACCGGTGGAGGCAAAGACGATGTCATACTGTGGCTGGGCGTCGGGCAGCAGGTCCATCACATCGGCGACGGCGAAATCCGCCGCGATACCCATCTGTTCAGCGATCTGGCGCGCGAAATGGATCGATTGCGGCGAAATATCCACTCCCGACACCTGCGCGCCCAGCAGTGCCCACGAGAGGGTGTCAGTGCCGATGTGGCACAGCAAGTGCATGAGGCGTTTACCGCGAACATCGCCCGCCTCTTCTCTCATCAGCGGTGACAGCAGGGGTTCGCCTGCCAGTAATCGCTCGATATGGTAATTTTCATAATGAAGCGCCGCTACCTGGTCCCAGATATGGCGGTTGGCCTGTGTCTGTTCTTGCATGATGTCACCTCGTGATGTATTTGTGTGATGAAATCTTACCCCATCATGCGTCTGGCGGGAAGAACTGTTCCTGCTGCTGGTAGAGGTTATACAGCCCGCCGCCCGTTGCCAGGCTGACGTCTGACAGGTGAATGGGCTGGTCTTTGGCGACATTTTTCAACAGGCGCGCACCCTGGGCGAAAATGACCTTCTGCATCAGCGGTGACGGTGTTCTCGCACAGCCTTGCTGCGCTCGCCGGTCATGGTGTTCAGCCCGGTCTGCACCAAGGTGACCTGCCAGAGGTCGATGTGGTTTCGGCTGATTTCCATCGTATTATTTTTGAGGTCGAAGGTGACATCGGCGGAACGCAGGGAATAGTTTTTGAAATAATCTATGATCACTTCGCCCCGGTAACCAGGGCAGATGATGAAATCGTTCAGTCCGTAGTGGGAATAGATCTTCATGATATGCCACAGAATCGGCAGGGGGCGGATCTCGACCATGGGTTTGGGCGAAACACCGGTTTCTTCGGTAAGGCGGGTGCCATAGCCGCCCGCCAGGATGACTACTTTCATTAAAAATACCCCTTTTATTAATAGAATATTATGCTATATTAATGTCAACTGTAACATTTTCAGGTGCTCATTGCCTTCATCAGGGTTATTAGGAAAACATAGAATTAATGAAGATCGCTTATATCATCATCACTCACCGCCATATCGACCAACTCAAGCGCCTGATCCAACGATTGGATCATCCCGGCGTGTCTTTTGTGCTGCACATCTCCCCCAATTGCGAGCCGGGCTTCTTTGAGCAGGTGCGCGCCGCCTATCAGGATGCTGCCAATGTGTTCTTCACAACGCACATTCCGGTTTATTGGGGAGATATCACTATGGTGAAGGCGTCGCTCAATGCCATTGACACCCTGGTCGAGAACGGTATTGATTATGACTACGCCGTACTGATCAGCGGGCAGGATTATCCGCTGCAGTCGCACCAGACCATCTGTGACACGCTGGCTGCGGGTGAAGGGCGCCAGTTTATGGAATATTTTGACCTTGACGAGATGGAGCCTGACACCCGGCACCGCCTGGTTTCCACCCACCTGTGGATAAAGAACAAACATTGGTGGTATCCGCACCTGGGCAACCCGACGCTGAAGAGAAAGGTCGTTGACGGGATCCTGTCACTGTTCCTGCCCAAAGAGCGCACCCTCCCCAACGGTTACATTGGCTACAAGGGCTCCTATTGGTGGTATCTTACCCGCGACTGCATCGAATATATTCATGCCTTCAACCAGAGTGACCCCGGCAAACGGCTGCTGCGTTATTTACGCTTCAGCTATCACTCCGCCGAATACTACTTCCAAACAGTGCTGCTGAACTCCGCCTACCGCGACCAGGTTATCAACAATGAACACCGATTCACCGTCTGGTTTGAAGAAAGCGGCCATCCCAAGATCCTGGGGATGGAGGATTATCAGGCAATGCGGGCAAGTGGCAAGTTATTCGGAAGGAAATTCGATCTCGACCGGGACGCGGAAATCTTCGACCTGCTGGACGCGGACGCGGGGGAATGATAAAAAGGTTCGATACGGAGTTTTTCCTCGTACAATCTGTATCTTCTATCAAACAAGACACCCGGTTTACGAGATACTGTCTTTAAAGTCAAGAGGAGTGACCATAATCAGGATCAAAAGGAC
>CAYMNB010000106.1:0-4109 GCA_964391725.1 uncultured Anaerolineaceae bacterium
TCTTGACATTCGCCCCCCTTGCGCTACAATTGGAACATAACATTAACACACCCCCAAAGGCTATGACGGAGAAAAGTAGCCTGGCGGAAGCCGACAGGGACGCGCGGGCAGTCGATTGAGACCCGCGCACGCGCTGAAACCAGACCAAGTTCGCTCCCGAGCCGCTCCTTTGAAAGATTCAACAGGAGAAACCCATGTTTTTGAATTGTGTTCCACAATTTTAAAAACTCCGTTTCTAACCAGGATCAATTAGGAGGAGACGCAGTGGCGCGGCGTTACACGCGCTGCCGGATGCGGTTGGTCAGCGTGACCGCCAAGTCAGGCATGAGCGGGCTGCCAGCCGGCAGCCAACCAAGGTGGTACCGCGGGTCCCCACTCGTCCTTGAAACAGCATGCGCGTTCAAGGATTTTTTTATTTTTCAACCCCTGTTACAGGAGGAAGTATGAGCGAAGAACATAGTAGCATATTGGATCAACTGGAGGCGGTGCGCGCTGAGGCGCTCGCCGCGCTGCAGCAAGCCCAGGATGAAAAAGCCCTGCAAGCATGGCGCACGCGCTTTTTGGGCAAGAACGCGCCTGTGATGCAGGCCTTCCAGAAGATCGCCCAGGCATCGCCCGCCGAACGCCCCCTCATCGGCGCCAAAGCCAACGAGATCAAACGCCTGCTGGAAGGCGCGCTGGCTGATTTCGGCGAGCAGATCCGCCAGGCGCGATTGCGCGAGTCGTTGGCGACCGAAAAACTGGATGTGACCCTGCCCGGGCGCGTGCCGGAACGCGGCCGCCTGCACCCTACCACACAGACCTTGCGCGAGATCTACCGCATCTTTGCCGAGATGGGTTTCCAGGTGTATCAATCACCCGAGGTGGAACTGGATGAGATCAACTACGGCCAGATGAACTTCTTGCCGCATCATCCTGCGCGCGATATGCAGGCCACCTTCTTCACCACCGACCCGGACGTGGTGCTGCGTACGCACACCTCACCGGGACAGCACCGCGCCATGCGTGAATATTGCCCCGACCCCATCCGGGTGGTCCTGCCGGGCATGTGTTTCCGCTATGAGCAGGTCACCTACCGTTCCGAAATCCAGTTCAACCAGGTGGAATTGCTGGCAGTGGGCGAAAACATCACCTTCGGCGACCTGATCGGCACGCTGGAAGATTTCGTGCGCCGCATCTTCACCCCCGACACCCACATCCGCCTGCGCCCCAACTACTTCCCTTTCACCGAACCGAGCGCGGAGATGGACGTGGAATGTTTCATCTGCGGCGGGGTGGGCTGCCATGTGTGCAAGTATTCGGGCTGGCTGGAGATTCTTGGCTGCGGCATGGTGCACCCCACTGTGCTGCGCAATGGCGGCTATGACCCAGAGAAGTTCAGCGGGTTCGCCGCCGGCATGGGCCCCGAGCGCATCACCATGCTCAAGCACCACATCACCGACATCCGCTATTTCTGGGGCAACGATGTGCGCTTCTTGCGCCAGTTCTAAGGAAGGAGAACGAAGACAATGAAACTCCCCATTTCGTGGTTAAACGATTATATCGATGTATCTGATTATGACGTAGAAGCCCTCGCCCGCCTGCTGACCAACGCCGGGCTGGAGGTCAACTCCATTCAACTGGTCGGCCTGCCCATGCCAGAACGCGAGAAGCACGAGTTCAAGATCAGCGGGCTTTCGTGGCCCAAAGACAAGTTCGTAGTGGCGCAGGTGGATGAAGTCCTGCCGCACCCTGACGCCGACCGCCTGACGCTGTGCCGGTTGGTGGATGACGAAGGTGAGCACATCGTGCTGACCGGCGCGCCCAATATCTTTCATTTGAAGGGCACCGGCTCGCTGGAAACCCCGCTCAAGGTGGCGTATGCCAAGTTCGGCGCCGAGATCTATGACGGGCATCAGCCAGGCTGGGTGCTGACCAAACTCAAGAAGGCCAAGATCCGCGGGATCGAGTCCTCTTCGATGGTCGCCTCGGAAAAAGAATTGGGCATCTCAGAGGAGCACGAGGGCATCATCCTGCTGCCCGACGACGCCCCCACCGGCATGCCGCTGGTTGATTACATGGGCGACGCCGTGTTCGACATCGAGATCCTGCCCAACAACATCCGCAACGCGTGTGTGTATGGCGTGGCGCGAGAGATCGCCGCCTTCACCGGACGCGATCTCAAACCGCTCGATCTTTCCTATGAAGCCGAGGGCTCGCCGATTGAAGGTCAGGCTGCCATCGAGATCCGTGAGCCGGCACTCAACCCGCGCTTCGTGCTGGGGCTGATCAAAGGCGCCAAAACCCTGCCCTCGCCCTACACCGTGCAGCGCCGGCTGCGCCTGGCGGGCATCCGCCCGATCAACGCCATCGTGGATGCCACCAACTACGCCCTGCTGGAGATTGGTGAACCGCTGCACGCCTTCGATTATGACGTGCTGGTGCGGCGTGCCAACGGCAGCGCCCCCACCATCATCACACGCCGTGCCGAGAACGGCGAAACCCTCACCACGCTGGACGATGTCGAACACACCCTCGACGAAGAGGTCATCCTGGTGACCGACACCGCCGGGCCGCTGTCGCTGGCGGGCGTGATGGGCGGTGCCGAGAGCGAAGTGCAACCTGACACCGTCAATGTGCTGTTAGAGGGCGCCAACTGGAATTACGTCAACATCCGCAAACTGACCCAGCGCGAACATATCAACACCGAAGCCTCCTACCGCTTCTCGCGCGACATCCACCCCGGCCTGGCGCTGGACGGTGTCAAGCTGTGCCTGCGCTACCTGCAGGCATGGGCGGGCGGCGAGATCGCCCAGGGGCTGCTCGACAATTACCCGCTGCCCTATGAAGATACCGTCAATGAACTGACCATCGATTTCGTGCGCGCGCGCACCGGCATCCCCGGCATCACCGCGGCGGAGATCGCTGACTTGCTGACGCGCCTCGATTTTACCTGCGCCGTCAAGGGCGACACCATCACTGTGCGCACCCCAGCCTACCGCAAGGACATCGCCAGCGGTGTGGTCGGCAAAGCCGACCTGCTGGAAGAACTCACGCGCCTGTATGGCTACAACAACATCCCCCACACGCGCCTGGCAGACCGCCTGCCGCCGCAGCGCGCCAATGTCGCTTTCGAGATGCGCACTCGGCTGGAAGACCTGCTGGTGTCGCTGGGCTTGCTGCAAACGGTCAGTTACCGCATGACCAATCCTGCCGACGAAGCACGCCTGCTGCCTGACCAGAGTGTGCTGCCCGATGAAGCCTATGTGTGTCTGGCGAACCCGTCCACGCCCGAATGGTGTGTGATGCGCCGTTCGCTGCTGCACGCCACGTTGAAGACGCTGGAGAAGAACAGCCGCGTCGACAACCGCCTGCTGCTGTTTGAGATCGGGCCGGTGTTCCTGCCGGTGGAAGGCGAGAAACTGCCATTGGAAGAACAGCGCCTGGCAATCGCCATCAGCGGGGTGCGTGAACGCCCCGCCTGGAACGCGCCTGCCCGCAAAAATGACTTCCTCGATTTCTATGACCTGAAAGGTATCATCGAAGCCATGCTGGACGGCGCCACCGGCGAAGTGACCTACACGCCCGCCGACCATCCCGCTTTCCATCCCGGCAAATGCGCCGCGGTCAGCGTGGAGGGCGTGATGCTGGGTGTGTTCGGCGAACTGCATCCGCTGGTCAAAGATCATTATGAATTCGGCAGCGCGCCGGTGCTGGCGGCGGATCTGGCCCTGACCCCGTTGATGCAGGCGCTGGCGCCCAAGAAAGAACTGGTGCCGGTGCCCACCTTCCCGCCGGTGCTGGAAGATCTCGCCATCGTGGTGGCGGAAGAGGTCAACGCGGCGCAGGTCGAAGCCGTGATCCGCGCTGCCAGCAACAGGGTCACCCAGGTGCAGTTGTTCGATATCTTCCGCGGTGCGCAGGTGGGTGAGGGCAAGAAAAGCCTCGCCTACAGCCTGACCTACCAATCCGACAGCGCCACCCTGTCAGACCAGGACGCCGCCAAGATCCGCAAGAAGATCATCGGGCGGTTAGAGCGTGAACTGGACGCGAAATTGAGAGAATGACCATCGAAAACAAGAAACCGGGTTAGCGGACGCAAGCGTCCGCTAACCCGGTTTCGAAATTTT
>CAYMNB010000107.1:0-4079 GCA_964391725.1 uncultured Anaerolineaceae bacterium
CGCCTGGGGTGCCATCGGCGCCTGGGCATTCGGCCTGTCACGCGCGTTGGATGCGTTGGAGCAGGAACCTCTCATTGATGCCACCCGGATCACCGCCATCGGCCATTCACGGCTTGGCAAAACGTCACTGTGGGCAGGCGCGCAGGACGAACGCTTTTTTGCCGTGATCGACAACGAATCCGGCTGCGGCGGTTCCGCCCTCTACCGGCGCTGTTTTGGCGAACATGCCCGCGCCATCAACAGCAACTTCTCCCACTGGTTCTGCGAGAACTTCAAAACCTATAATGACAACGAAGCAGCGTTGCCATTGGACAGCCATTATTTGCTGGCGCTGATCACCCCGCGCCCCTTGTATATCGCTTCCGCCGCAGATGATTTGTGGTCAGACCCCATGGGCATGTACCTGGCGACAAAGGCAGCATCGCCGGTCTATGAATTGCTGGGCAAATCCGGCAACCCCATGCAGGCGTCTCCCGAGATCTCAGAAACCAACTTTCAGGGCAGCATCGCTTATCACGTCCGCCCGGGTGAACACGACCTGACTGCCTTTGATTGGCAGCAGTTCATCAGCTTTATTCAAGCGAAATTGAACGCCTGAGCAGTGGACTACTCGCCTAATAATTCTTTCAGCAGTTTCTGGGCTGTTTTCGCGTCTGCCTTGCCGCGGCTGGCTCTCATCACCTGGCCCACAAACCAGCCTATCAACGTTTCTTTGCCGCCGCGATAACTGGCGACTTCCCCAGGGTTATCTGCAATGACTTTTTCCACGATCGCGCGGATGGCGCCCTCATCGCTGACTGAAGCCAGCCCCTCTTCTTCCACCACCACAGCGGGTGCTTTACCGCTCTCCATCACCTTCTGCAGCACCTTTTTTGCGCTGGTGTTGTTGATGATGTTGCGGTCGATCAAAATCTGCATCTCCGCCAGGTAGGCCGGTGTCATGCGCAGTTCTTGCGGCTGGACTCCTTCTTCATTGATCGTACGAAGCACATCGTTCATCACCCAGTTAGAGATCTTTTTGGCTTCCCCCCTGTAAGCATCCACCGCTGCCTCAAAATAATCTGACAGCGCGCGCTCACTGGTGAGTACATTGGCGTCATACACCGGCAAACCATACGATTCGATGAAACGCTGGCGCCTCGCCAACGGCAGCTCAGGGAAATCATGCAAAATAGCCGTTTTCCAGGCATCATCCATCACTACCGGCAGCAGATCAGGTTCACGAAAATAGCGATAATCGGCTTCGGTTTCTTTGGAACGCATTTTCTTGAGTTCGTTTTTGTTCTCGTCCCAGCTAAGCGTCCAGGGTTTGATGGGGCGTCCAGCCTCCATCTCCGCCACCTGTCGTTCCACTTCGGTGTGAATGGCGGTACGCAAGGCATCCATGGAGTTAAGATTCTTGATCTCCGTCTTTGGATTCAAATAATCGGCGCCTTTCGGGCGGATCGACACATTGGCGTCCGCGCGCAGGTGGCCTTTTTCCATGTCTCCTTCTGAAATGCCCAGCCAGCGGATCAATTGACGCAGCCTGATCAGGTACTGTGCGGCTTGTTCTGCGCTGCGCAGATCTGGTTCGGTCACCATCTCGATCAGTGGCACACCGCAGCGGTTGAAGTCGATCAAACGGTGGTTGCGTTCGTTTTTGGTCTTGCCTGCATCTTCTTCCACATGCAATTTATGAATGCGCACCTTGAAAGCCCCGCCATCTTCCATCGGGATATCAATTTCCCCGCCTTTACCAACCGAGATGTCATACTGCGTGATCTGAAAACCTTTGGGCAGGTCAGGGTAAAAATAATTCTTGCGGTCAAAATACGAAACCTCAGGAATGTCTGCCCCCATGGCATGCGCCAATAGGACAGCTTTTTCAATCACAGCCTTGTTAAGTACCGGCAGCACCCCCGGCAGCCCGGCGCACACCGGACAGATATTGCTGTTAGGAGCGTCTTCCCAGGAGTCAGCCTTACAGGAACAGAAAATTTTTGATTGGGTGTTCAATTGAATATGGGTTTCTAACCCGATCACGACCTCATACGCTGTCATTGCATTCCCTCGTGTTCGTTTTTATACTACCGCAAGTATATCATGGCAAAGTTGCCCCCTTTTTTTCATTTTTTTCACATCATATAAGAAATATATCTGAACCTTTTCAAAACCGAACCTGAAATTTGACAGCAGTTCCCAAAAAGATGATAATAAATATAGAAAATTTTAATATATTAGCAAGGAGTAGAAATATGCTGCCCAAAAAAGAATTCGGCAGAACCGGCCACATGAGTACCCGCACCCTGTTTGGTGCCGCTGCTTTGGGTGGAGTTGACCAGAAAACTGCCGACGAAACCTTAGAAGTGTTGTTAGAATGGGGTGTCAACCATCTTGACACAGCCCAGGGGTATGGGCTTGCGGAAGAACGTATGGGACCATGGATGAAAAAGCACCGTGATAAGTTCTTCCTGGCCACCAAAAGCGGTGATCGCACCTATGAAGGCGCCTGGAAACACCTCGAAAATTCCCGCCGCTTGATGAATACCGATACAATCGACCTGTGGCAGATGCATGCCCTGATCGAGCCTGACGAATGGGAAACCGCCTTCAGTGCTGACGGCGCCATAAAGGCCTTTATCGAAGCCCGCGAAAAAGGCTATGTGCGTTTTCTGGGTGTGACCGGCCACGGCATGACCATCCCGGATACTCACATGAAGTCTCTCCAGCAACATGACTTTGATTCCATTCTTTTGCCGTGGAACTACCTGTTGTACAAAGACGATGGTTACCGCAAAACATGGGAAACACTGGTGGAATACGCCACCCAGCACAATATGGCGGTGCAAACCATCAAATCCATCATGCGCCGACCCTGGGGTGACACTGAGAAATTCGCCGCCTGTTGGTATGAACCCTTCACCGACCCTGATCACATTCAAAAAGCGGTCAGCTGGATATTGGGCGATGAGCGTCTGTTCTTGAACACCGTCGGCGACGTAATAATACTCCCGAAAGTATTGGAAGCTGCCAGCAAGCATATTGCCCGCCCCAGTGACGAGGAAATGCAAGCCTTAATGGAAGAAACCCAGATGGAGAACATCTTCCATAACATGCCGTTTTAGGAAAGACATTCACGAAAAACATACACCAACAAAAAAGAGGTTGACAAAAAGGTCAACCTCTTTCCCTTAATCCTATCTTTAGAAATTATTCTGTCTGCGTTTTGCTGTCACAGACATATAAATGCCCAGGCCGCCCCCCGCCAGCAGCATAGCCCCGCCCGCCAATGCCAATAATGAGTTTCCTCCACCGCTTGCTTGCTGGTTTTCTTCCTGAAACAAGGTTTCAACCGCTTGCTGCGCGCCAAAGTTGACGATGGTTGTATCGCCGGCTTTCATACTCACCCTGGCAGTATTGGCAGTGGTGTTATTGTATCCCTCCGGCACTGCCACGCTCAGGTTATATTCGCCTGCCAGCAGTTCGCTGAAACAAATCGGCTGCCCTTGCTGGGTGCTGCCGGAAAAACTTTCGCCGCGCAATGGTTCTGTGATGCTGACCGCCCCGCCGCCCAACAAGCCCTCATTGGCATCGCGGCGCCCGTTGCCATTCACATCATGGTAGAGCTGTACACAGATCTCGGCGAACCCCTCAAAGGGTGTCGGTGTTGGAAATAACGGCGTGGGCGTGGCCTGGTCTGGCATGGGCGTAGGCTCATCGATAACTGCCAATAACAGTTCCTGCCCGGGAATCACCACGCAGTTATCACCGGAAAGGTCATTCAACAAACGCAGATCGCCCAGCGGCATACTGTTCTTCAAGGCTATACCAATACAGGTGTCACCCTCCTGCACCACGTAAATGACCCGACCGGAAGCATCTGCTGTAGGAGTATAGTAAAAAACCTGCCCCTGTACAGTCTCTGGCGGTGAAAACAAAGACATTCCCAAGAATGCCACAAATACACCCACCACTGCGAGAATTGGCAACCACTTTTGATCGTTCATCGCATCGATTATAACATTCTTTATCTGCCGCGTAGAGCAAACAAGCCCCTAACGGCACATACTCATTGCACAAGCTTAATGAATTGTCAC
>CAYMNB010000108.1:0-4067 GCA_964391725.1 uncultured Anaerolineaceae bacterium
ATCGCCTGCGGATCGAAATCTTTCCAATCCGTCATATGCACACTCAACGGTGCATCTGCCTTCACAGACCGCACCAGATTCTGATACAGCGCTTCCGCCAAAAACGGCATGGTTGGCGCCAGCAGCTGGCTCAGGGTCAGCAAGGCTTCATACAGGGTGGCATAAGCAGCATATTTATCGCTGTCCGATTCGGTCTTCCAGAAGCGGCGGCGGCTGCGGCGCAGATACCAGTTCGACAGATCGTCCACAAAGCCTTCGATCGGTCGTGTCGCCCCCAGCACATCATAGTTTTCTAACGCTATGGTCACATCCCGCAGCAAGGTATGCAAGCGTGAACGCAGCCATTGATCCAGCGATGAATATACAGGTGTGACATCCGGGTCAGGCTGCCAGCCATCCAGGTTGGCATAGGTAACAAAGAAAGAATAGGTATTCCACAAGGTCAGGGTGAAACTGCGCACCACTTCCTCCACCAGGCGCGCGGAAAAGCGGCGTGACTGCCCCGGAGGGCTGGCGGTATACAGATACCAGCGCATGGCATCTGCCCCGCCTGCTTCCAGTACTTCCCACGGGCTGACGATATTGCCGCGCGATTTTGACATCTTGTAACCGTCTTCATCCAGGATCAGGCCTAAACAAATCACGTTCTTGAAACATTCCTGGTCAAACAGCAGTGTGCTGAGTGCGTGCAAAGTATAGAACCAGCCGCGTGTTTGATCGACCGCCTCACAGATGAAGTCCGCCGGATACTGCTGGTGGAAAATTTCCTGATTTTCGAAAGGATAGTGCCACTGTGCATACGGCATCGAGCCGGAATCTGCCCAGCAGTCGATGACCTCTTCCACACGCTTCATCACACCGCCGCATTCTCCGCAGGTAAGATGGACGTCATCTACATACGGACGGTGCAGGTCAAGATCCGACAGATCTTTGCCTGCGCGCTGGCTTAATTCTTCCACAGAACCGATGGCGTCTTTGTGATCGCAATCCTGACACACCCACACCGGCAGCGGGGTGCCCCAGTAGCGGTTGCGCCCCAGCGCCCAGTCAATATTGTTTTCCAGCCAGTTGCCAAAGCGGCCGTTCTTGATATGCTCCGGGTACCAGTTGATGTTCTCATTCAGTTCCACCATGCGTTCCTTCTTGCTGGTGGTGCGAATATACCAGGTCGGACGCGCGGAATATAGCAGCGGTGTTTTGCAGCGCCAGCAGAATGGATAGGTGTGCACCAGGGTGCCTGCCCTGAACATCAAACCACGCTCCTCCAGATTGGCGATGATGCCCGCATCCGCTTTTTTGACAAAAACGCCAGCCCATGGCTGCACCTCAGCCACAAATTCACCCGCATCGTTGATCGTCATCACAACCGGCAAGTCGTGTTCCACCGCCATGGCCATATCCTCGGCGCCAAAGGCTGGTGCCGTGTGCACCAGGCCGGTGCCTTCGTCCGTAGTGACATGGTTGCCCAGCACCACGAACCAGGCATCTTTGTCCGGTTCGATGAAGCGGAAAAGCGGTTCGTAGCGCAAGCCTGCCAGTTCCTTGCCTTTCATACGCTTCAATACAGTCACCGGCTGATCGCCGAACACTTTCTCCAACAAGGCTTCCGCCAGGATCAGTTTTTCGGTGCAGTCATGATGCTCGCCGTTTTCGTGATGATGAAATGAATGTTCCACCAGCACATAATCCACCTCAGGGTGAGCGGATACCGCCACATTGCCCGGCAAAGTCCAGGGCGTAGTCGTCCACACCAGCAGGGCTGTGTCCAGCTCATCCACCAGGCGCATGCGCACATAGATGGACGGGTCTTCTGCATCAGCATAGCCCTGCGCTACCTCGTGATCCGATAGCGGTGTACCGCAGCGCGGACAGTAGGGCAGCACCTTGTAGCCTTCGTACAGCAAATCCTGGTCCCAGAAGTTTTTAAGAATCCACCAGATGGTTTCGATGTATTCGTTTTTAAAGGTCACATAGGCGGTTTCCAGGTCAACCCAGAAACCGATTCGGTCGGTCAGTTTTTCCCACTCTTGAATATATTCGAAGGCGGATTCGCGGCACATCTCGTTGAATTTCGCCACACCATAGGCTTCGATCTGCTGTTTGCCGCTCAGACCCAGCTTTTTCTCGATTTCAATTTCAACCGGCAATCCCTGCGCATCCCAGCCACCACGGCGGATGACATGATAGCCGCGCATGGTTCTATAACGCGGAAAAATATCTTTAAACGCGCGCGCCAGCACATGATGCACGCCTGGGCGGCCATTGGCAGTCGGCGGCCCTTCGTAGAACACATATTCCGCCTGTCCCTGACGCTGGTCACCGCTCTTGTGGAAGATATCATTGGTCTGCCAGAAAGCAAGCACTTCATCTTCCATGCTGGTTACGTCGAGATTGGGCAATACTGGTTTAAACATACGTCTTCCTCCTGTATGACTGACAATAATACATTGTCATTAAAAAAAACGCTCACATCCCATCAGGGACGAGAGCGATCTCCCGCGGTACCACCCTGGTTCCTGCCCAGTCAGGCAGACACCTCACCGGATGCGCCAAAGTTCGCTTTGGCAGACCCGCACCTTGCTAACGGCTGGTGTTGCCGGCTTGCTTACTCGTTTTTTTACCTTTCAGCTCGCAGCTCCGGAAGGATTTTCAGCGCTTCTTACTGTCCCGGCTCTCACCGCCCCGGGTTCGCTTGCAGCAGCGGAAGCACTTACTCGTTTCCATCATCGCTTTTGTTAAGTTACTGAAATTATCCCATAAAAAACAGCCAAAATCAAATAAAAAGGATTATTGGCCCAACAATCCAAAACTGATTTTGAATAGTACATAATCGAAAGTATTGCCCATCAGGTTGCCCATGCGAATCATGCGCAGCACCATCTCAATCGCAGTCAGAGTCTCATGACCATAGATCGCCAGCATGCGCTCCCGGATTTCGTCATCGGGATGCGCATCAGTTTCTGCCCAATGCTGCGCATACAGCAGGGCTGGCTGCTGCTCAGGCGGACTATTTTCAAAGTCAAAAGATGACACCGCTGCCAATTCCTCCTGTGGGATGCCAGCTCGCAACGCTTCACGCGCATGGAAATAGGAGCAATAGCGACAGCCGTTCACCTGGGTTACCGCCATCATCAAACGTTCACGAAAAGCTTCATCCACGGTACTGTTGCGCATCGCTGCACGGATGTCACTGCGATGTGTATACATGAATTTGAAATCAGTGAAAGCGCTTTTCAACGATGGGTATCTGCGTTTGAGAAATTTTTTCTTCATGGTCACCTCTGGATTACCCTTGATTGTACTCGTGATTTAAGCATTCAAAGTAATAATGGTGAAAAACACAGAAATATACTTGTGTCTGAATCTGTTCATTGTCTCGGCATGGAATACCAGTTGATTTATACGCGTAGCGGCGGTGGCTCCACCGCCGCTGCAGAACTTATCCATGTTCTTAACAAAAAAGAAGGGGCTGTTTTGAAACAAGGACAGCCCCTTTACTGTTGCGGTTTATTACATTATTCGGCGATCTCGTAAACGAGGCTCACTTCCACCTGAAAGATCAGCTGCCCGCCGGAGACCGGCACATCTGCTGCGGATTCCATCATAGCACCACCGCCCATACCACGCCCCCACTGCGGATCGACGACATACCCCGAACCATACGTGGACAGGTTCATGATGTCACCAAGGGTGATCCCGGCGGCGTCAGCCAGTTGCTGCGCCTGCGCCATCGCATTGGCAACCGCCAGTTCGCGGGCTACTTTGGCGGCTTCGGTCTTGTCAAGCACATCGAAGCGCACATTATTCACGCTGTTTGCACCAGCGCCCAGCGCCGCATCGAGGACAGAGCCCAGATCGTCGAAATCTTTCACGGTCACTTCCATCATGTTCTCGACCACGTAGCTGCGTTTCATGGGCACTCCTTCGCCCTGCCACTCATCATTCCAATACACATTGAAAGAAGAGGTGCGGATATCGCCTTCTGAGATGCCTTTGCCTTGCAGCGCAGCCATGATCGCATCAGCGATGCTGCTGTTCTCAGACACAGCTGAACCAGCTTCTTCTGA
>CAYMNB010000109.1:0-4065 GCA_964391725.1 uncultured Anaerolineaceae bacterium
TTGACCAGTGTTATCCCTTTCAGAATAACACTGGTCCTAAGATACTAGAATAAACTCCGTATCGATGGTAAAGAACATCAAGAATCATTACTCCAGCGTGAACGTCAACCACGGCGTCCATTGGGCGAAGTTGCGTCCATTCTTGCCGCGCACATGCCAGCGATATTCGCTGCCGCCCGTCAACCGGGGGTCATTCATGCTGATCTCGCACTCCCCTGCATCACAATGCGCCGCCGCGCTGTACAATTGGGCGTGCAGCTTGACCCCTGCCATATTTTCGATCTGGAACTGGTAAAAGATCGCACCGGTAACTGCCGTCCAGCGAAATGTCACCGGCTGGGCGGCGAAGGTGCTGCCGGATTCAGGCGCCAGCTGGGTATTGCGTGCCAGGCGCGTGTAACTGAAGATGCGCGGCGCGCTCCAATCGCTGACCATGTCCCACTTCATCACATTCACCTGCCAGGTGTAATCGCCGTAGTTCATCTCGAGGTCAAACGGCAGGCGGAACTCGCAGAAATCGGCGCAGGTGGTGCCTACATTCCAGCGCCCAAGCTGGCTGGTATCCGGATTGAACACCTCCACCTGGTAACGCTGCGCATCCGCCACCGGGTACCATTTGAAGGTCGGGCGTCCGCCATACACGACGGCATCCACCCCCGGCGAGCGTAAGCGCGGCGCGGGCGGGATGATGTGCAGCTGGTGATAAGCGCTCCAGTAGCCGACGATGTCATCCACATAGGCAACCACATGCCACTTGTATTCGCCCAAAGGCAGGTCGTCCGGCGCGGGGATCTCGCAGGTGAAGGCGTCACAGCGCACCGCGGCGTCATAGGTGGCGCGCTGCACGGTGGTGTTGTCGTCAATGCGCTTGATCTCCCAGGTGTACTTTTCAGCACCACTCACCACCTGCCAGGTGAACAACGGCCGGGCAACTTCGCTGCGTGCCTTGTCGAGCGGAGAAACCAACACTGGCGCGGGCGGCATTTCGGCGTAGACCACACTCACGATGTGGACGCTGCTGGGCATCAGCACGGTGTTAGAAGAACGGCGGCTGGCGTCATCCTGGCTGCCGCTCCACCCGGCGATCGCCCAACCATCTTGCGGCAATGCTCCGCTCAGGCTGATGCTGGCATTGGCATGGTAGTAACCGGCATTGCAACCGCTGGAGTGATCCGGCACAGCGCTGGGGTCAGAGCCTTCTCCGCTGTGGCTGATGGTCAGAAAATAGCACTGCTGGGCAGGGTTGACCGCCCCCAGACTGGCATTCTGCGCGATCCAGTCGCTGCCCTGGTTGGTGTCAGTCGAAAGGCCATCGCGCCCCAGGTTTTTGTCAGCCTGCATGGTGGGGTTGGTGCCGCTCCAGGCGGTGCCATCCGGTGGTGAAATCGTGCTGATCCCAAAGCGCATGAAATCAATGCCGCTGTCAGCGGCATCGCGCAGGGCAACCGCTCCCGCCCCGCTCCATAGGATGACGGGATTGTTCGACAGGTAGTAGGTGCTGCTGCTGTTCGTACCGGTTTTCAGGTACAGCACGATGTAGCCCCGCCCGGCGATGGAAGCGCCCGGCGGAAATGTGAAATTCGCCGCCAGCACATTGGAATTGTTATACACCAGCACGTCCCACCCGCTGAGGTCAACGGGGTTGATACCGGGGTTGTACAATTCAATGGCCTTATCGGTACCGCCCTGCACCTCGTTGATCACAACATTGCCGCCATCCGCCCAAACAGCAGACGGCGCAGACAAAACCGCCAGCAGAGTGATCACTGCCAGCAGCCACACATAAAATCGTTTGTTCATGCCCGCATTCTCCTGATGAATCCGCTTCGTTCTTTCGATTATATAGAAAATGAAGCGCCCTGAAAACAGGTTTTCATCAGGAAAATATCGCTGGCATAAATCTTGTGCCAGTTCATGCATGAAAGCATGCGCCTTTTCATATCAACCTCACCCGCCAGCCCCGCTGCAATCGGTGTATACTAACCTCTGCAAAAGAACTAACGTTAAACTTGGCAGGAGAGAAAAATTCTTATGGGTGCAATTCCACTGGTTTTCAAATTCGCAAAAAAATACTGGTTCGCGCTGCTGCTCACCGTGCTTTCCATGGTGCTGCTGGTTGGTGCGCAACTGTTGATTCCCTGGCTGATCCGCAACCTGATCAACCTGGTGACCACCGAACCGATCGCCGAAGATACCTTGCAGCAGATCACCCGACTGAGCTTGCTGGGGCTGCTGGTCTTCTTTTTACGCGGCGGGCTGGCTTTCCTGCGCTCCTACATGGCGCATATCGCCGGCTGGGGCGTGGTGGCAGATGTGCGCAAGTACGTGTACCGCCACATTCAGCAACTGTCGCTGCGTTACTATGAGGACAAACAGACCGGCCAGATGATGTCGCGCGTGGTCAACGACACCGACATCTTCGAGGCGCTGATCGCGCACGCCACCCCCGACATCGTTGTGAATGTGCTGACCTTCTTCGGTGTGCTGGCCATTCTGGTGTCCTTGAACTGGACCCTGGCGCTGCTGAGCATGATCCCGATCCCCTTCATCGTGTTGGGCATGCGTGGCTTCGCCACCAAGGTGCGCCCTGCCTTCCTCTTCCGCCAGCAGGAGTTAGGCGAGTTGAATGCGGTGCTGAACGACAACATCGCCGGCATCCGCGAGATCAAAGCCTTCACGCGTGAAGACATCGAGCAGGATCGCATCAGCCGCGGTATCGACAACTACAAAAATTCGCTGCTCAATGCGCTCAAACTGATGGCGATCTTTCACCCGGCGGTTGAGTTCTTCTCCTCGTTAGGCGTGCTGGTGGTGATCTTTTTCGGCGGGCGGCTGGCGTTCAACAATGTGCTGCCGGTGGCTGACCTGGTGGCGTACTTCCTCTATTTGGAGACCTTCTACGGGCCGGTGCGCGCGCTGTCGCAAACCTGGGAGCAATTCCAGCAGGCGCTTGCCAGCGCTGACCGTGTCAATGAATTGATCCAGGAGACGCCGGAGATCAAAGACGAACCGGACGCCATCGACCTGCCCGAACCGGTCGAAGGCCATGTGCGCTTCGACCATGTATCTTTCAAATACAGCACCGGCGACATGGTGCTGCGTGACATCAACCTTGACATCCCTGCCCATGAAGTGGTCGCCCTGGTGGGCCCCACCGGCGTGGGCAAATCGACCCTGGTGAGCCTCATCCCGCGTTTCTATGATGCGATTGAAGGCTGTATCACCCTCGACGGCGTCGACTTGCGCCAGATCAAGTCGTTGTCGCTGCGTAAACATATCTCCATCGTGCTGCAGGACGTGTTCCTCTTCCACGGCACTGTGCGCGATAACATCCTCTTCGGGCGCGCCGATGCCAGCGAAGCAGACATGATCGAGGCTGCCAAAGCCGCCAACGCGCATGACTTCATCCTGGAACTGCCCGAAGGCTATGATACGTTGATCGGTGAGCGCGGTGTCAAGCTGAGCGGCGGCCAGAAACAACGCGTTTCCATTGCGCGCGCCGTGCTGAAGAACGCCCCCATCCTGATCCTGGATGAAGCCACCTCTTCGGTCGACACCGAAACCGAACTGCTCATTCAAGAAGCGCTGGAACGCCTGATGACCGGGCGCACCACCATCATCATCGCCCACCGCCTGTCAACGGTGCGCAACGCCGACAAGATCGTGGTGCTGGAGCATGACAACATCAAAGAAATGGGCAACCATGAAGAATTGATGGCCGCCCAGGGGCTGTACCACCGGCTCTACACCATTCAGAAAACATTCAACGTGTAAGAGATACGAAACCTGGACTAAGTGGATGATTAGAAAAAGAGTTGATAATTAATCCTGTTATAATTTTCCAAATGATTGTTTATGTTTGCGTAGAACGTTGCTGATTTTTTCTCGAAAGAATTTATCTTCAAACCCAAGCAATTTCATCAGATGTGCTTCTAATGTCAAGGTCCCATTTTTCGTACAATCCTAAAGTAGAAAATCAGGCAGTTCATTTGGGTTGATATTGATAGGGCGGAACTCCGCCAAGCGCCTCATGGGGGCGAATTGCATTGTATTCTTCTAACCAAT
>CAYMNB010000110.1:0-3883 GCA_964391725.1 uncultured Anaerolineaceae bacterium
GTCAACTCCATCATCCGCAAAGCTAACGAAGAAGAAGACCGCGCCCAGCAATACTGGATGGAAGAAGAACAAATTGCCCTGAAGAAAGCCCGCAAAATCCTTTCAGAAAAAGGACAGAAGGGTGTCAAGGTTGTCCATACCGAATACGGATATATGGGCGAAAGCCTCAGCGTTCTGGTCACTTCCGTGAATGATCAAAAGGTCAATTTAACCCCCATTATTTCCATGCTTCAACATACTTTCCCCAACACACAGATCAATGTGCGCCAGGTAGGACCGCGCGATGTCGCCAAATTGTATGGCGGTATCGGTGCCTGCGGCCTGACCGAAAGATGCTGCTCACAATTCATCAACTCCTTCAACTCAATATCTATCCGCATGGCAAAGGAGCAGGAGATCTCACTGACGCCGGAGGAAATTACAGGTATGTGCGGAAGGCTGCGCTGCTGTCTTGAATATGAATATGAACAATATCGTGAAGGACGCCGCGGTTTACCGAAAAAGAACAAATGGGTGGAGACACCCGATGGTATTGGCAGGGTCAATGTTGTCTTGCCGCTGCGGTCCTCGGTGCTTGTCTATATCCCTGACAGTGGTATGAAAGAGTACGAAGGCGACCAGGTGAAACCTGCCCAGCGCCCCCAACGGTCAGAGAGCACGCCTACTTACCAACGTTCTCCACGCCCTACACCCCAAGCATCATCAGGAAGAAGCCAACCGGTCGAAGAAATTTCACAGGATGAATTGGAAAGCTTGGATGCAGAAAACATCAATATTGATGCCCAGACCCCCAAACCCAAACCAAATAAAGGCAATCGTAAATTCAACAAAAAACGCAGACCGCCCAAAAATCAACAAAAGAACAACCGCAGGGATAACAACACCCAGTAATCCCACCAGAAAACCAAAAAGAAGATTTTTATGAGTGATTTCTACCAGCTTGCCCGGCAACTATTTGATTACACACGCGATATGCGGCGCACCATCCACCAGCACCCCGAAACCGCCCATGAAGAAGTTCGCACTGCCCAACTCGTCGCTGAGCAATTGACTTCCTTTGGGCTGGAAGTAAAAACCAATGTTGCCAGCACCGGCATATTGGGGTATTTAGAAACAGACCCGCACGCCCCCACAGTCATGATTCGCGCTGACATGGATGCCCTCACTATGTCAGAGGCCAACGATGTGCCTTACGCCAGCCAGGTGCCCGGAAAAATGCATGCCTGCGGGCATGACGGCCACACCGCTATGTTGATCACCGCAGCGCGTATGCTGAGTGAACACAAATCAGAACTAAAGGGCAATGTCCTCTTTCTGTTCCAACCAGCAGAAGAAGGTGGTTTTGGCGCTCAGCGTATGTTGGACGCCGGCGCTTTGAACTGGCACAAGCCTGATTACAGCCTGGGGCTGCATGTCTGGAACCAGGACCAGATCGGCACAATCACCATTCACGGCGGACCGATCATGGCAGGCGCGCGTATGTTTGAAGTCAAGATCACCGGCAAGGGTGGCCATGGCGCAGTGCCGGATCTGGCCATCGACCCGCTGCTGGCTGCGGCGCAGTGTGTTACCAGTTTACAAAGCGTGGTTTCGCGCAATATCAGTCCTTTGCAATCAGGTGTGATCAGTGTCTGTACCTTGCATGCCGGCACCGCCAAAAACGTTATCCCGGCAACCGCCACGTTCGGCGGTACCATGCGCGCCTTCACCGATGACGTCTGGCAGGTGCTTAACGACCGCTTTTACCAGATCGTCGAACAAACGGCGGCTGCCTTCGGTTGTCAAGCAGAAATAAACATGGAAGAAGCCATCGGTGCCACCACCAATGATGAGGAGATCGCCGCCCTGACCAAACAGGCGGTACGAGAAATCTTGCCCTTTATGAAGGTTAACGAAACCTATCAGACCATGGGGTCTGAAGATATGTCCATCTGGCTGGATGCTGTGCCCGGCTGTTTCTTCTTCATCGGCTCAGCCAACGAGGAGAAGGGGTTGAATGCCCCCCATCATCATCCTATGTTTGATATCGATGAAGATGTCCTGCCCATGGGCGCAGCTGCCATAGCAAACGCTGCCAGGCACATACTGGCAGTGAAAGCCAGCCAGAGAGATACTCAGGGCTGAAAATAATCCTATAGCTCTTCGCCGATCGTATGCAGCAAGGCCAGGTTAGCGGGTTTGAACGCCCCTACCGGGTAGCCACTGATGATGACGATTTGCTGTCCTGCACGGACGTCAGTTTGTGAGATCACGCTGGTTTCTACATACGACACCATCGACTTCACCGAACTGGCATGCGGAATCAAAAATGGTTTCACCCCCCAATACACCCCCAAACGGCGGTAGGTACGGACATCCGGCGTAAATGCCAGAATAGGCACTTGAGGGCGGGTTTTCGACATGATCAACGCTGTTTTGCCTGATCTTGTAAACACGCAAATCGCCGCAACATCCGTGTCATGCGCCAATGCAAGCGCAGCCCGCGATACTGCGATCGCATCCTGGTCAGAATCTGGGCTGGTCACCGGCTGATACCCCCAGCGATCATAGTTGCGCTCTGCTTCCATCACAATTTCATGCATGTAGCGAACGCTATCAAGGGGGTATTTGCCTGCAGCCGTCTCGCCACTCAACATGATCGCATCCGTGCCATCAAAGACTGCATTGGCGACGTCCGAAGCCTCCGCACGTGTCGGCCGTGGCAGGTTGATCATTGAATCCAACATCTGTGTAGCCGTGATCACAAAACGGTTGTAGTTGTCCGCCTTTTCGATAATCTTTTTCTGCATTACCGGCACCTTGGCAGCCGAAGTTTCCACCCCCAGATCACCGCGCGCTACCATCACGCCATCTGACACCGCTATGATCGCTTCCAGGTTATCGATCGCCTCCGGGCGTTCCAATTTCGCAACAATGGGGGTATCCGCTTTTTTAGGTGCCAGTCGGTGCATTTCTTCCCTCACCAGCAAGACATCTTCAGCCGTGCTGACAAAGGAAATGGCGACCATATCAACCCCCTGTGCCAGCCCAAAAGCCAGGTCTTCTTTGTCTTTGTCCGTCAGACTGGGAATACCTAATTTGGCCCCTGGCAGATTGACCCCTTTGTTTGACTTCAACAATCCACCCAGCACCACCTTGGTGACCACATCTTCGCCGATTGTTTCTTCCACCACCAGCTCCAGGTTGCCATCGTCCAACAGGATACGGCTGCCGACCTTAACTGCTTTGGCAAGGTCGGGTACAGTCAGCGGAATGATTAACCGGTCATCTTGCATCAGAAACCCTTCCTCAGAATCCGCAGATACCGATGTCAGGACCAATTTTTGATCCGGTGTTAACAGGACGCCTTCTCCCGATAGCTTGCCTACGCGCAGTTTTGGCCCCTGCAAGTCCTGCAAAATACTGACAGGCTTGTGCAATTCATCGCTCAGTCCGCGCAACAGACGGATCTTCTCCGCATGCACCTCATGGGTGCCATGCGAAAAGTTCAACCGCGCCACATCCACCCCTGCCTGAATCAATGCCCGCAGCATCTCCTCAGATTCACTGGCCGGCCCAATTGTCGCGACAATCTTTACCTTGCGTTGCATAGAACAATCCTCGCTCTGGTCTGTTGATAGGTTAAAGTATACCTTTTTTCTGACAATAAAGGCTTGTATATGAACACAAAGAGGCTGTTTTATTGTGACAAAACAGCCTCTTTGCTTGATTGCAACCCCTTTTACGACATCTGCAGTACTTCTTCAATTTTGGGCAAGGCCCAATCAATGGTTTCTTTGTCAATGATCAGAGGCGGTGCAAATCGGATCACGGTGTCATGGGTTTCTTTGGCAAGGATGCCGCGTTCTTGCAGCGCTTCGCAGAAACGCCGTGCCCCGCCAGC
>CAYMNB010000111.1:0-3823 GCA_964391725.1 uncultured Anaerolineaceae bacterium
GGGTTGCGGGTGGCGCCGTAGGCGGAGTTCTCGGTGGAGGAACCCATGGCGAACTCATCGGTGTTGGTCTTGCCCACGATGATAACGCCGGCATCCAGCAGACGTTGGACGGCGGTGGCGGTGTAGGGAGCAATAAAACCTTCCAGAATTTTCGACCCGCAAGTGCAGGGCATGCCCTCCACCATTAACACGTCTTTGACCGCGATGGGCAGGCCCAACAGGGGCGGCAGGGGTGTGTCACCCGGCCGCCAGTCTGCACGGCGTTGGTCAGCCTTTCTGGCGGCTGCCAACGCGCCTTCTGTGTCAGGATAGAGAAAGGCATGCAAGTCACCATCCAGGGTGTGAATGCGTTCCATGCAGGCGGAAGTCAATACCTCGCTGGTGAAGGTAAGTTCGTTTAATCCAGTAAGTAACTGGCGTACACTGAGGGATAGTAAGTCGTTCATGCGTCCTGTTCCATCACCGGCGGTACTTTGAACTGGTCATCCTGCTGATCGGGCGCATTTTGGAATAATTGTGACAGTGGCGTGGTGTCACCGGGCTGGTCAGCGCGCAGGGCGCTGGCTTTGGGCGGCAGAACCGATGTCACCGGCGCAATGCCGCTGGTGTCGACGCTCTGCAGCATGGCGGCATAATCCAGAATGTCTGAGAGCTGCTCCTGATAGCGCACGATCTCTGCTTCTGTCAGGGTCAGCCGCGCCAGTCGGGCGATGTGTTCCACTTCTTGCCGGGATAATTTCATGATTGATTGCCTGTCTTGATGATGATTTTCCGGTTATTTATACTACAGGTCTGAGGTTCGTTGCGGAAAATTACCGGTTTGTGGCGGTTAATTATCTCAGCAAGCGGAGGAAATTTTCTTTTGTCAACAGAGAGGCATCATGGCGGGATTTGGAATCATAGCAATAAGTTGTCATTTTTGATAACTTATTACTATGGATTTTCTTGGCTCTGCATCCAACCACACAGGCAGATAGCCGATCAAACTCTGGTATTCCATCCGGGATCGCAATATCGGCTTACGGTATAATGCAAATAACCAACTTGATAGTTTCTGAAAGTTTCGTTTGGCTATGATACATAGCATGCTACATCACAGAAAGATGAATTCAGTGATATGACCGAGAAAAATAAGTACTATCAAATGAGCCTGCCCGAACGCTGGCAAGACCTGCGGGAGAGTGTCGGCTTGCAGGATGAAGATATCGCTGCTCTGAGCGGCGAAGGCGGCCTGACGTTGGAAACCGCCAACCAGATGATCGAAAATGTAAGTGGACTGTACAGCCTGCCGCTGGGCGTGGCGCAGCATTTTGTGATCAATGGGGTGGAACGGCTGGTACCGATGGTGATCGAAGAACCGTCGGTGGTGGCGGCTGCCTCCTACATGGCGAAACTGGTGAAGTTGGGCGGCGGTTTCACAGCGGAAACCACCCCGCCTGAGATGATCGGGCAAATGCAACTGCTGGATGTGCCCGACATCACCGCGGCAAAGCGCGCCATTGAAGCGCACAAAGATGCCTTGCTGGCGGAAGCTGCCAAGATTGACCCGATCCTGACCAAATTGGGCGGTGGGCCGCGTGACCTGATCGTGCGCGAACTGCACAGCGATACGCTGGGTGATTTTCTGGTGGTGCATTTGATCTATGATGTGCGCGATGCGATGGGCGCCAATGCCGTCAATACCGCGTTAGAAACGCTCTCGCCACGCATCGAAGCCATCACCGGCGGACGTGCGCATTTGCGTATTCTGTCGAACCTGGCAGACCGCCGTCTGGCGAAGGCGACCTGCCGTATCCCGCTGGCAGCGCTTTCTTTCCGTGATTTTACTGCCCAGGAAGTGCGTGACGGCATCATCGCCGCCTGGGCGTTTGCTGAAGCTGACCCCTATCGCGCCGCCACGCACAATAAGGGCATTATGAACGGCATTGATGCCGTGGTGCTGGCGACCGGCAACGATTGGCGCGCGGTGGAAGCCGGGGCGCACGCCTATGCCGCCCGCAGCGGACGCTATACCAGCCTGAGCCGTTGGTGGCAGGCAGAAAACGGCGACCTGTGCGGTGAACTGGCACTGCCCATGGCAGTCGGCACCGTCGGCGGGGCCACTCGCGTTCATCCGACCGTGCGCACCAGCCTGCGCATCATGCAGGTGGAGAGCGCGCAGGAACTGGCGCAGATCATTGTGTCGGTGGGGCTGGCGCAAAATTTGGCGGCGCTGCGCGCGCTGGCGACTGAGGGCATTCAGCGCGGGCACATGGCTTTGCATGCGCGCCAGGTGGCGATCTCTGCTGGGGCGGCTGGCGAGCAGATCGAACGACTGGCGGCGCAATTGGTGCAGGAGAAAGCCGTGCGCGTAGAGCGTGCCCGTGAAATACTGTCACAGTGGCAGGCGCAAGCCTGAGGAGAGGAGCGAAACTTATGACGGAAGATCAAACCTTGTTATTGACCACCGACCGACCGGTCGGGGTGGTTGGCTATGGCGTTTATATCCCGCGTTACCGCCTGCCGGGCAGTGAAATTGCGCGCCTGTGGCAGGGCGAAGAGGGCGGCAGCCCGGTGAAAGAAAAAGCCGTGGCGGGATTGGATGAAGACACTGTCACCATGTCGATCGAAGCGGCGCGCAATGCGCTCAAACGGGCAGGTATCAACCCCGGCGAATTGCGCGCGGTGTGGGTGGGCTCAGAATCACATCCCTATGCGGTCAAACCCAGCTCTACTATCGTGGCAGAAGCCATTGGCGCCACGCCTCATATTCAGGCGGCCGACATGGAATTCGCCTGCAAGGCAGGTTCAGAAGCGATGGTGATGGCAATGGGGTTGGTTGGTTCCGGCATGGGCAAATACGCGCTGGCAATCGGCGCTGACACCGCCCAGGGGCGGCCGGGTGACGCGCTTGAGTATACCGCTGCCAGCGGCGGCGCGGCTTATATCCTCGGGCCGGCGGAAGAATCACTGGCGGTGATCGAGGGCGCTTATTCGTTCGTGACCGATACGCCCGATTTCTGGCGGCGCGCCGGACAGAAATATCCCTCGCACGGGCAGCGCTTCACTGGCGAGCCCGCCTATTTCAAACATATCCGCCATGCCGCCGTTACCATCATGCAAGAACTGGGGGCAGAGCCGGGTGATTTCAAATATGTGACCTTTCATCAGCCCAACCCGAAATTTCCCCAGCGCATCGGCAAAGAACTGGGCTTCACCAATGAACAACTGGCACCGGGCTTGCTGGCGGCGCGCATAGGCAACACCTACGCAGGTGCTTCGCTGGTGGGCAACACAGCCGTGTTTGACATCGCCGAACCCGGCGACCGTGTGCTGATGGTGTCCTATGGTTCAGGCGCGGGGTCGGACGCTTTCGCTTTCCGCATGACGGACAGGATCTTGGAACGGCGCGGGCTGGCGCTATCGACCGAAGCCTACATCGCGCGGCGCAAAGAGATCGATTATGCCACCTATGTGCGCTTCCGCAGAAAGCTGGCGCAATGAGCGGCATACAACCAGATGATGTGGTAATTGCCGGGTTGGGGCAGACCCCGGTCGGCGAACATTGGGAGCAGGGTGTGCGCGACCTGGCGGCTGCCGCCATGCTGGACGCCATGCAGGATGCTGGCGGCATGCGTCCGCAGGCCGTCTACATCGGCAGTTTTCTGACCTCGATGGTTTCGCGCCAGGCGAATTTGGGCGCATTGCTGACCGATCAGGCCGGGCTGCGCGGCATCGAGAGTTTCACCATTGAGGCAGCAGAAGCTTCCGGCGGGGCAGCGCTGCGCATGGCGTTTCTGGCGATCCGATCCGGGTTTGTCGACAGCGCCATGGTGGTGGGGGT
>CAYMNB010000112.1:0-3795 GCA_964391725.1 uncultured Anaerolineaceae bacterium
GAAGGTGTTTCCTGACTACATACCGGCAATAATGGATTAAATCGTATACGTTGGTAAAGGTGTGTGTCTTGTGGTAATCTCGTATTTGCCAACGTGGTTTGTTCTCATGGTAATCGACTGTAATCGGGGTGGCGTTTGGGTCATCTGAGACCGAATAACCGAGACGTTGAATGGCTTTGGCTGTCCACACACGCAGCAGTTCGTGGTCGGATTGTATAGAAAAGTGGTGTCCGTTGTGAAAACGGATGGAGAAGGTGCCTTCCAATGGGTTGAACTGCAGCTTATCATTCTGCACGAAGGTCTTTTCAAACTGGCCGGACAGAACCAGGTCTTCTGGCGCACCGACGAATAACTGCCCGTCATTATCGAGCATTAAGACATTGTCAGCAATGTTCAGGGCCAGATTCAAATCATGGGTGGATAGCAAAATTGCCTGGCGATGCCGGGTTGCCAACTGTCGCAGCATAGAAAGAATCTCTACGCGATTGGGAAAATCCAGAAAAGCGGTCGGTTCATCCAAAACCATAATTTTGGGTTCCTGTGCCAGGGCGCGCGCCACCATGATCTTTTGCCGTTCGCCATCACTGAGCTGGTTGATCTGACGTTGAGCAAGCGCAGCGGCATCCATGGCGTCCAGGGCGGACTGGATGATGTGATGATCACTGTCAGTCAGTTGTCCCAGCCAATTGGTGAATGGGTGGCGGCCTAAAGAAACCACCTCATAGGCAGTCATGTTGTGGATGATGATCGGTTCTGTGAGGACTACACTGATATGCTGCGCCAGTTGGTGGGGGGAATAGTCGTGCAATTCCTTGTCAGAAAGGTAAATGGACCCCGCCATTCTCCTGTGGAGGCCGGTCAGTGTGCGCAGCAGGGTGGATTTTCCAGCACCATTGGGGCCGATCAAGCAAACCAGTTCTCCACTGCGTAGTTGAAAGTTGATGTTGGCAGAAAGGATATCATCGCCACCAGGATCGCGGTAACCGATTGTCAGGTCGTGGGCATGCAGCAGAATATTGTCATTCTTCATGTTTGCATGTTCCTTTGATTTCTGATCAGCACCCACAACACCACCGGAGCACCCAGCATGGCGGTAACTACATTGATGGGCAGCACCTGTTGATGGCCGGGCAGCTGGGCAATGACATCGGAAAGAATGGCGGTGATGCTGCCGATGAGGAAGGTGGCAGGCAGCAGGATACGATGATTGGCAGAGTGAAATATGGCGCGGGCAACGTGCGGGATGGCAATGCCGATGAAGCCGATCGGACCGCAGAAGGCAGTCACAATGCCTGCCAAAAGGGAAGCGCTAACGATGATCCAGAAACGTGTGCGGCGGATATTGATGCCTACGGTTTGGGCATATTTCTCGCCCATCAGCAGGGCATTAAGTGGTTTGGAGAGTGCAAAGGCAACCACGAAACCCAGCAGCAAGGCTGGCACTATGATCCATATTTGCGACCAGGTGACACCGCTGAATGAGCCAAAAGTCCAGCTGAGGTAGGTATAGATTTTTTCGGGCAGACTGAAGTAGATCAACAAACTGACCACAGCGCTGGTGATATAGCTGACCATAAGGCCGATCAGTAACATCATGGTGGAAGAACGGGCGCGCTGGCTGATCATCAGAATGAAGACCAGGACCAGCAGCGAACCCAAAAAGGCTGCTGCCGCAATGCTGATATCACCCAACAGGCCGATGCCAGCCAGGAGAAAGGTACCGGTGGTGCCCACAGAAAGAACGATGAGTGCGACCCCCAGGCTGGCGCCACTTGATACGCCCAAAATGAACGGATCTGCCAACGGGTTTTGAAACAAAGTTTGCATTTGCAGGCCAGCGACAGACAATGCTGCGCCAGCTAACAGGGCGGTGATGATTTTGGGTATGCGATATTGCAGAATGATTACAGCGTATGCGCTTTTTTCTATCGGCATGCCGAAGATCACACGAATGACTTGTTCCAGAGGGATGCGAACTGAACCCAGCGATATGCTGAGGATGATCATGCATATCAGTAGAAAGATGAGAATGAAGAATAGATTTCGGGGGGTTCGCAAGAATTTCATATTTTTTCGGTCAGACGGGAGGGACGGCATCCGTTGCCGCCCCTCCTGGCTATATTTTATGGCAGTACCTGGTAGTAAGTGGTCTGGTAATCGGGGTCAATTTCCGCCATGATGTCGGGGTGGAAGAAGGCGATCAAATCAGCCAGGATGACATCAGGATGGGCGATGCCTGATTCAAAAAAATCGTTACCGCCCGCCGCGGTCAGGGCTTTGTTGTTGTTATAAAGTGCACCGTTCTGGAAGGCGGAGAATTCGGCGAACCGTTCATCCTCATTCAGTAAGTCCTGAGCGGAGAAATTGAAACCACCAGGATGCAGCCAGATCTGGCCGTCTTCAGCCGCCTTGGCGACAACATCCTCGAACCCCAAATAAAGGGTACCCACGGATGGTTCATCCGCCCAAAGATACGCTCCGCCAGCATCATTGATGAAGTTGGCCATGTATGAATTACCTCCGGGCACATACCAGGTGCCTTCAAACGGTGTGTTGAGAAAAACGGTCGGTTTGTCGGAAACGTCAGCCACTGCTGTTTGCCACTGGTTATAACTGGCGACTGTCTCGTCGAACAACTGGTTGGCAATGGCTTCCTGGTTATAGAAAACAGCGATAAATTTGCCCCATTCGGCGCGTCCCAAGGGGGTGTTCTCCATGTAATCACCGTTGATGACGACGGTCAAGCCGGCATTTATCAGTACTGGATGGGCGTCATAATCAGGAAAACCGTAGCCATTGGTCATGATCACGTCTGGCTCCAACAGGAGTAATGTCTCGATATCAACCCCGGATCCGTAGCCCACCTGCGGGAGACCGTCGGCGACTTTGTCAAGAATGGTCTGGTTGGTGACATAAACCCCATCGCTAACCGCGACGACACTGTCCATCAGGCCGTAGAGATCGAGGAACGGAATAAAGGTCGTGGAGAGTGGGGCGATGGTTTGAATGGGGATGGTGACAAAGGTCGCCTGGTCAAAGCCCTGCGGCGCTTCGCTGCCATCCTGTACCAGCACATATTGGAAGGTTTCGGTGGCAAAATCCCAGGGTGTCAGAACGGTCACGACTTTGTAGGTGTCGAAATACTCAACGGTGAAGCCATTGGCGTATTCAATTTCTACTTTGTCAGTAAAGTGATCGCTTGTTTCTTCGACTTCTTCCGTGACCACCTCTTCAACAATCACTTCGGTTGGTTCTTGAACGATCTCGTCCTCGACCTCCTCGATAACCTCGATGGTTGCGGTCGGCGCGGGCGGTTCTGTTGTAACTTCTACTACAGGGGCGGCAGCTTGTTGGTTGCAGGCAACAAAACTGAATAACAGAACAAGTGACAATAACAAGATGGCAATTTTTTTCATGAAACTTCAATCTCCTGACTATGATTAAAAACAAAAAAACTCAACAGGATCCCTTTGATCGAGTTGAGTCGGTTGTGACGAGTTGGTGGTCTGTGGTAGGACATGCACCAGGTACGCCCCACCTTCTTAGCTCGAGAAGGGAGTTACGGGCTGAGAATAAGAAAGCGGTCTGACTTACAGCGGGGGCTGATCACAGTTGCGGCACAGTGCTGGATTTTCACCAGCTTCCCTTTGACGGATGTTGTCCATCCAACTTATTCAAACAGTGATGTCAACGTGCAGGAAGATGTTAGCATGGAAGATTATATTGCGCAAGGGTGAAAAGGGAGCGCCCCCGGCAGGAATCGAACCTGCAACCTGCGGATTAGAAGTCCGACGC
>CAYMNB010000113.1:0-3560 GCA_964391725.1 uncultured Anaerolineaceae bacterium
GAGGATGAAAGCCCCGCGCATGAAGTCTATCTGGATGCTTTCTGGATTGATAAATATGAAGTCACCAATGCGCAGTATCAGCAATGTGTGGAGGAAGGCTTTTGTGTCATTCTGCCGTCTAGCGAGGCGTCAAGAACCCGTGAGCAATATTATGGCAATCCTGCCTATGCGGACTTTCCCGTCATTTATGTTGAATACTACGCGGCTTTTGATTATTGTCTGTGGGCAAGTGATCGCCGGGGGTTGACGCTGCCGACAGAAGCGCAGTGGGAAAAAGCGGCGCGTGGCACGGATGAACGCCTGTATCCATGGGGTAACGCTTCCGCTGATTGTTCATTGTTGAACATGGCGGGATGCAATGAAGACACCGTGGCGGTGGGCAGCTATCCTGGCGGTGCCAGTCCCTATGGTGTCATGGATATGGCTGGAAATGTTTGGGAATGGACGCGCGACCACTACGGTGAAAATTATTATTCGGTCAGTCCTTTGAACAATCCTGAAGGCCCTGAAGAATACAGCGATATGAATGTCATCCGCGGCGGCTCCTGGGGTGAATTAGAAGAGGATCAGCGCAGTGTGCGCCGTTATTCTGCCTATGTTGGCAGCACCTGGTACAGCCTCGGTTTCCGCTGTGCGATCATGGCGGAAAGCCTTGCTGCATGGGAGCAGTAAACGGACTCTGCTCCACCCGAAAAAATCTTGACGCAAAAATGATCGATTAAAAAAACAGTCTCCTGTTATCGCAGGAGACTGCTGGTTTCCAACCGTTTACACCGCCGGGACAGAGACCGGCGCCACGGCTGGTGCGTTTTGGTCGATGATCTTTTCAGCGATGTTCTCAGTGTGGTCACTGATGCGCTCGAAGTTGTGCAGGGTGTCCAAAAAGATCACTTCGGCGTTGGGTTTGCAGATCTTCTTCTTCAGGCGTACGATGTGGCGCTGGCGCGCTTTCATGTAGAGGTGGTCAAATTCCTCCTCACGCTCGATGACCAGCTGTGCTTTGACGGTATCCTGGCTTTTGAGCGCGTCATACGTCAATTGCAGTGATGCCACGATATATTCGCTCAACTCTTTGATCGAACGGTCGCCATACTTGGAGAAATCGATATCTTTCTTCTGTTTTTCGCGGGCGCTTTCCGCCAGGTTCTCCGCCAGGTCGGCGATGCGTTCCACATCCACGATCAGGCTTTTGATCTGGAAGGCGCGCCGCTGCTGGCGTTCGTCCAGGTCGGTCAGGTAGAGGTGATTGACGAACATGTCCAGCTGGTCAACCACCGGGTCGATGTAGTTTTCCTCGCGGTCCAGCACCCATTTGATCGACACCTTGTCATAATCAAGCAGGGCAGCGGCGGCTTTGCTCACCATGCTGATACATTCTTCTTTCAGCAGCAGCAATTCACGGAAGGCTTCATTCAAAGCAATCGAAGGCACGCTCAACTGTCCCTCGTCAATGTAATGGGTAAGCCTGCCATTTTCTTCGTCCACGATGGGGATGACCTTCATCACCAATTTCTTGATCAGCCCAACGAACGGGTACATCATCAGGCTGACGGTGATGTTGAAGATGGTATGTGCATTGGCGATCTGGCGCCCCAACTGGGTGGCGGTGAGGGCCACCAGATTCGAGAACGGATGGATGAATGGCAGGAAAATAAGCACCCCCACCACGTTGATGAAGATCTGTGCCATGGATGCCTGCAGCGAGGCTTTGGAGAGGCGTGAGGCGGCGATCAAGCCAGTGAAACAAGTGCCGATGTTGGCGCCCAGCAGCAGTGCCACCGCACCCGGCAGGGTAATGCTGCCGGCCAGCCCCAACGCCACCACCAACCCCGTCACCGCTGAACTTGATTGCACCACCGCCGTGGCGATGGTGCCGGCCAATACGCTCAACATCACATGCTGCCCCATGTAGGCCATCACATCCACCACCGCCGGCAGGTCCATCAAGACCTTCAGCGCGCTGGTCATGGTCTGCATGCCGAGGAACAAAATGCCAAAACCCATCAGTATCTCGCCAAATTTTTTGTACTCACCCTTTTTGGTGAATTCCAGCATGATCAGTCCGGCGATGAGGAAGATGAAGAAGAAATCGCCCATTTTGAAGGCGGCGATCTGCCCGGTGAGGGTGGTGCCGATCTCCTGCCCCAACATCACGCTGATGGCCTGCTCCAGCGTCATCAACTTGGCGTTGATCAGGCTGATCATGGTAACCATCACCATCGAGCTGGATTGCAGCAGGGCGGTGGCGACGGTGCCGAAGATGCCGCCTTTGATGTGGGTGCTTGTCATGCGGTCGAGCCAGTCCTGGATCTTGTTGCCCGCCAGTTTTTCCATGCCTTTGCTGAGCATGTTGACGCCCAGTAAAAATAACGCCAGTCCCCCGAAGACTTGCAGCAAACGTGCGATCATTCTCCGCTCCCTGGTTTGTGTGAGATTGGTCAATTTTGGGTGTTGAATGTCAACACAAACCTTGCTTATTTTAACAAATTGTTAGCAAATTGTTAATGGCAGGGGGTGTTTCTGCGGGTGTGAGTTTCCTTAAATTTTGCGTGAGCAAACCGGGGGATCAAACAGGGGTATTTTTCAGTATGATTCAGCGGCAGCGCGGACGGTGTCTCAGGGTTATAGATGCTCCTCGGGTGTGTGCAGCCAATTTTTCCAGATGCTGGGGGTGGAATCAGGAATCTCCACAGCGCCCACAGCGTTGGCATAGAAGGCTGCCGGCCCGACCGCGCCAATAACCGCGTAACCGTAGCCTTTGAGCTTCATATCCAGCAGACAGGCTTGCAGCAGGGCTTTGCCTGTACCCTGTCCGCGGTGTTCTTCCGCCACCCCGGTGGGGCCGAAGAAGCCCAGCGCGGTGGCATCGTAGCAGCCGAATCCGATCAGTTCATTGCCTTTCAGCGCGATGAAGCAGGTGAGCGGGCGGTTTGCCAGCGCCATATCCACCTCGCTCGACCAGGCATCAGAGAAATGCTCCTCAACCCAGGCTTCGATCAGGTGCTTCTCCGGGCCGATGGGTTTGCGGATGGCAATGCCTTTGGCTGCCTGCGCCTGCAGGAAAGACCAATCATCTTGCAGTTCGTATAGTTTTACCAGCATATCCGGCATGATGGACTCCTTAGTTTCGTTTGCGGGGAGGGTAGAATGCGGTGACCAGGTTAATATATTCAGACATTGTATCAAGCCTGGGCTGAAAAAACCAGAAGGTGTTGCCGTTGCATTTTTCGATGAAGATATCCTCAATGGTGTAAGATTTGCGGAAGCGGCACTGCCCGTCTTTTTCATCGTGGCAGTGCTGGCAGTTGCCGAAAGGTTCGCTGAAGACCTGCTTGATGTGATCAGGCGCTTGCTCGATGTAAGCGCGCTGTTTGTAGATGTTGTTGAAGAACAGGCGCAGGATGATGTCCTCCTCGCGCAGGTAGATGCGCGCGTAGACGGTCTGGCTCTTGACGCCCTGACAGCGGTAGATGAGCATGTGCCTGCCCCATCAGTAGCCATCGCCGATGACATCACCATGGGTGTAGCCCAGGCGGGTTATTTCGTTATCGAAGGTCTGC
>CAYMNB010000114.1:0-1793 GCA_964391725.1 uncultured Anaerolineaceae bacterium
CGCATAAACTCCTTCAAAGGAACCCCCCTGCGAAAAGCATCCGCTGCCGCCCATGAACCAAAGATCTGGTTCTGAGTCGCTGGATCTTGTTTGCGCAGCCATTCTTCACCCAACTCCCATTGCGGTTCCTCTGCTCCCCTGAGAACCGGCACACTCGTGCAGCGGCACTGCGGATGGCTCCACATCATCTCATCCAACCCATACACATGCCCTTCATCCGCCAGGCATGCCGCACAAACCCGGCTGTCATGCGCTGTCAACCGCTTATGCCCGATCACCACACCGCTTTCTTGATACGCCTGCAAGCTCCCGCTGCGGTAAGCCCGGATCTGCTCCGTTCGGGCAACCACCAACGCCCGTTGCAGCCCACCAGCCAAAGCACGCGCCATCTCCCGCGCGGTCTTTTCCGGATGCCACCCAAGCGCCAAGCCCTGCACCAACGTTCGTTGCAATGCCGTCCAACCTCGCGGAAGACCCTCCGGCAAAAAAGCCCCCTGTAGCAGCTGGCCCAACGCCGTGCCTTCTCCAGACCATGCGGTCAAATTCGTCACCGCCTCCACCGGCAGCTGGTCCAATCCAACCCCCATCGCGCTCGCTTCCAGCGATCGCCGCACCATCATCTGTCCATTCTCAAACCCGCGCCTCGCCCACTCGTCGCGCTCCCGTTGAACCTGGACAATCACATCCTGACCATACTGTCCCAATTCAGCCTGCACCTGGGCCAATAACCGCTGATACCGCTCCATCATCACAATCTGGTGCAAACTCTTCGGTGAGTCCTCCGATTGCAGCTGATACACCAGCACCATGATCTGGTCCATCAACCGCTCCTCAATCCCCAGCCACTGCCGCACCATCTCCGCTTGCTGCGCTCGCTCCTGCCGCAGCAATGCCGCCCGAAATGACCGCGCCAGCTCCACCATATCTGCCGTAACTGCCAAGGCAGTCATTTACTTCACCAGGATCTGTTGATTGCGCGCATACCTTCGCGCCCGATGGTACCGCGCCGACTTCATGCACTGCCCATACACCTGGCTGTTCGCAAATTCCGCCCCATCCACCTTATAATCATGCCCCGAAGCTGCCGCTGCCGCCTTCTCTTCCCAGATCTCCGCAGCGCTCAGATGCAAATCATACGTCGGGATCCAGTTTTCGTTCGCAACCTTCGTGGGTGGAGTGGTGCTGCCATCCCAACTATACGGCAATTCACCGCGTATATCGATTACCGCGTGTGCCTCCAGGATGCTCTCCAAAGCCTCATCGCTGTACGTCTCATCACTAGGTTCTGCCACCATCCGCCGCAAGGTGCCGATCATCGCTTCCGTAACGCTCATCACTGCCTCCTGAATGCAAAAGGGGCGGGCATCAACGTACCCGCCCATTCATTAACTACCCCATGCCTGTCATTCTGCGTGGATATATTCCACATGCAGATATCCTTCCAAACCGGCCGCAGCCCCCGAAGCCTTGCTCACCACCAGGTGATAGCCTTCAGGCCACAGCAGCGCTTTCCCAACACCATTGGTGCCATTGTCGGTCGCGTCGCGCATGTCAAACACGCCCGTGGCTGAATTCACATCCAACCCGTCAAAAATAGTGTCGTTACTCATATCCCCACCATCATCAATCCCTGCATCAACGGTGCAGGCCGCATCCGCAGCCGCATCAACCTGAAGAACCGCATTGGTGATGATCACATCTTCACCTTCAGGATTCTTAACGTTCACCACACCGCCAACCGCATCGAGATCCGCCAGGGGAACCCGCATCCAACCTTTACCATATTCAATCAT
>CAYMNB010000114.1:1893-3172 GCA_964391725.1 uncultured Anaerolineaceae bacterium
CTCACCGCCGTTCTCGATGCTGATCCGCCCGGAATATTCTGCATTGGCTTTTTGTTTTCTCGTATAAAAACCCATCAATCGCTCCTTGTTCTATCAGGGCATGGTTTCCAGCATCGTTTTCACAACCGCCAGAAACCATGTCACCATATCCATTTACACGGTTACGCGGTCAAGTAAGCGAACGGATAACGAGTCGTTTCGTCCTCGTTCTCGCGCCTGATCGGATTCGGCACCTGGAAACCCAGGCGCATCGTCATCTTGATCGCTGCCAGGTGCTGTTGGAACAGGTTGAACAAAATATTCCCTGAACCGTCCTGGATCACGCCTGTGGTGGTCACCTCATAGTTGATATCCTGGCGCATCGAATACACCAGTTGCTGCCAATCACCGGCGATCTGCTTGTAAGTGGCATTGCCCACCCCATTTTTCAAGAATTCGATCGGCACCCCGTCCACCAGCGACTTGCCCGGCTGGGTCGGATCCGGCGTGAACACCGGAACACCGTCGGTGGTGCGGCAGCCGCGATACGCTGCCTTCTGTGTCAAATGCGCCGCGATGCCCGTCACCTCAAAACCATCCGCCTCAACCTTGGAAAACACACCTGTCTCGCCCAATATCGCGTCATACAGGTCATCCATGGCTGCCAGGCTCACATTGTGGCTCGCTGCCAGCGCACCCGCCACGATCGCTGTCGGCCAGGCGCTTGGCTTTCCGATTCCATACAGCACCGCCAGGTCGATCACCTCAGACGAAGCCGAAACCAGCTCTGGTTTCACCTCGTCCCACAGCGGAACCTTCGCATCATCCAGCGTGTCCCGGCTCACCACCACGATCGCATCTACATGTTTGGCAGTGATCACCTTGTTTTCCCACTGCATCTTGGTCGCCTGGATCAGGTCATATTCCCCGTCCCTGATCGAAGCGCTCGCCAGCGCGCTCAGCACCGGCATCTCGCTCTCATGCGTGCTCATGTTGCGCAGCCGTCGCCCCAGCTTCATGCAAACCGATTGCACCGCGATCGAATTCAACAACTCCATCGAAACTTCAGGCGGAATCAACCCCGCCACATCAGTTCTACCCATACTCTGATTGAATGCCATAATATCCTTCCTTTCGGTCAATCATCAACCGTTTCTTAACAAATCGTCCATTGAAATAGTCCCTGGCCTGCCGCCCGACTCCGCAGCGTTGGCTTCCGGTATCCTTGTCCCGTCCCGAAACAAAGAGGGATACAGCTTCTTCAGACCATCCCAGTCAACCTTTCCCTCACCCTTCACCA
>CAYMNB010000115.1:0-3136 GCA_964391725.1 uncultured Anaerolineaceae bacterium
CCGATGTACTCGCCGCAATAGCGGGTGGAGGTATAGGCGGCATGCACCACGTAATACACCCTGCCGTCAGCGGCGGCGGCTACACCAGCGCCCAGGTCACAGTAGATGGGGTTTTTCATGGGGATCATGTGCCATTCATCCGCCCACACCTGCTGGATCCATTCGATGGTGGCGTTGGTGTGCGTGGCAAAGTTTTCTGTCGCCCAGACAGTCGCACCTCCGCCGTAACCGGCGGCTTTCACACGCGCCGATGTGCCGCCGATATGCCAGGAAAGGTTCTGGTCCGCCATCTGCTGGGCGGTCGCCTGTGCCGTTGACATGAGTATGTTATTGATAGTCAGGGCGGGCAAGCCGTTGGCGGTACGCAGCCCGTTCACCAGGTTAAGCAAATCCTGGGCAGTCACCGATTGCTGGGGGGCTGGCTGGGGTTTCGCCTGTACCGGCTGGTGAGCGCTGAAGATGAACACAATTGCGGCCAGGAGCAGCAACCGCACAAGTAGCTTTTTCATGCTTCGATTATAACATTGGCGATGACCTTGAAAATCAGACGAAATTAACCTTTACTCGCCGATCATGGCACGCAATTCATCCAATGAGAGCCACCAGTCGTTGGTGTTGGAGGCGTAACAGGTGCCGTCAGGCAGCGGCTGTGCTTTGGTATAGCGCTGTGTTTCTTCATGCTTGCTGTCCCACCAGGCATATTCAGGCAGGATGACGAACTGGTCTTCCAACGCCACCGTGTGTCGTGCTTCATCTTCAGAGATGAGAATCTCGTGGAGTTTTTCGCCGGGACGGATGCCGGTGATCTTGATCTCGCAATCCGGGGCGATCACTTTCGCCAGGTCCATGATGCCCATGCTGGGCAGGCGCGGGATGAAGGTCTCGCCGCCCACCATCATGCTGGCGGCGTTGAAGACAAACTCCACTGCCTGTTCGAGGGTGATCCAGAAGCGGGTCATGCGTTCGTCGGTGATGGTGATGGTGCCGTTTTCGCGCAGTTGGCGGAACACAGGCACCACACTGCCGCGACTGCCGACCACGTTGCCGTACCGCACGCAGGCAAAGCGGGTGCCTTTGGCGCCGGCGTAGGAGTTGCCCTGGATGAAGAGTTTCTCGGCGCACAGCTTGGTAGCGCCGTACAGATTGACGGGATTGACGGCTTTGTCAGTCGAGAGAGCGATCACTTTGGGGATACCGCAGTCGATGGCGGCATCAATGACATGCTGTCCGCCAATGATATTGGTCTTGACGGCTTCGTAGGGGTTGTATTCACAAGCAGGCACCTGTTTGAGGGCGGCGGCATGCACTACCAGGTCAATGGGGGTGGAGAAGGCGCGGTATACCCGGTCTCGGTCACGCAGGTCACCGATGAAAAATCGCAGACGCGGGTCATCATTGAATTGCATACGCATATCGTGCTGTTTGAGTTCATCACGGCTGAAGATGATAATGCGTTCGGGGTTGTAACGATCAAGCACCATGCGGGTGAACTGTTTGCCGAAGGAGCCGGTGCCGCCGGTGATCAGAATGGTCTGGTTATTAAACATGCGCGAAGTACCTACTTTATCTTTGAATGTGAAGCCGTATAATTATAAATGGATGTTGGCAGGGGGACAAGAGTCAATATTCAAGCCTTGAATATTGAATGGTTATTGTGCTGAAAGCGTAAGAAAAGGAACCAGATATGGATACAATCGTGACGAATGCCATCGCAAAAGGGGCGGATTACCTCAAGCAACACGGCAGACAGGTGGAACAAAGTTTGTACGCCTATTTCTTTGAAAAGGGCAGTGCTGAGGCGGTGATTGAGGCGTTTGCTGCCTACCAGAATGAAGACGGCGGTTTTGGGCATGCGTTTGAGCCGGATATGCGGTGTCCAGCATCCTCGGCGCTGGCAACCACGGAAGTACTCGCCTGGATCTGGCAGATCAATATCCAACCCGACCATCCGATGGTAAAACAAGCCGTTCAATACCTTGTACAAATCTATCAACCGGATGCAAAGAGCTGGCTTTTTATCCCGAAAGAATCACAAGCATATCCGCATGCTCCCTGGTGGCAGTTCAATCCAGATGCAAATACCACCAAGCATAATCCCCGTCCACAAATTCTGGGCATTTTCCTGCGCGCAAAAGACCAGGTGCCCTCCGCCTTATTGGCTGAACTGCAGGAGGATGTGGTGGCAGCTTTCTTGAATCATGTGCCGGATATGCAAATGCACGATGTCTTCAATTATCTGCGCCTGTACCGCACACCTGGTTTACCCGAGGAGGTCCGAGAGCCGTTGGTTCAAAATCTGCCCACCATTATTCGTTCGGTTGTTTCGGTGGAGGAAGAAGCCTGGTCCGGATATGCTTTGCGCCCTTACGGTGTGTTAGAAGATCTGCAAGATGAATTTTTACCAATAGTGGCGGCAGCGTTGCCGGCCTCTTTGCTGTATCTGGTCAAAGAACAAGAGGAAGATGGTTCCTGGCCGCTGACCTGGAACTGGGGTGATACTTATTCGGAAATCTGGCCTATTGCTGAAAAAGAGTGGAGGAGTGTTGTCACCCTTGACAACATGCGTTACTTGCAGTCACTGGGGGCTGTGGTATCATCATAACAACCAATCGAGCAGGAGGCAGCAATCCATGACCATCTATGGCGCGGTAGAAGGCGGCGGCACCAAGTTTAATTGCCTGGTTGCCAGGGACAAAGATGATATTCTGGCGGAGGTACGCATAGCAACCACCAATCCACAGGAAACGATGGCGGCAGTGGTTGCATTTTTTGATGAGTTTGAGCAATCACATCAGGAACGAATTGCCGCGATTGGCGTGGCTTGCTTCGGCCCGGTGGATCTGAACCTGTCGTCAGCGACCTACGGCTGCATCACCACCACCCCCAAACCCGGTTGGGTGGGGGCGCCGATTTTGCCGCCGCTGAAGGAACGCTTTGACGTCCCGATGGCGTTCGAGGTAGATGTCAACGGCGCCGCCATCGGCGAGCATCGCTGGGGAGCGGCACAGGGCCTGACGGACTTCGTTTATTACACCATCGGCACCGGCATTGGCGGCGGTGTAATGGTCAATGGAAAAATGCTGCATGGTTTGATGCATACTGAGATGGGGCATCAGATGATGCCTGCTCTGCCCGG
>CAYMNB010000116.1:0-3099 GCA_964391725.1 uncultured Anaerolineaceae bacterium
CGCCAGGGAGCGATGGAAGCCTGCCAGGTGCCGACCTCGATGGGGAACATGATGTTGACGCCGTTTTCCAGCCAGATGGGTACCAGTTTGTCGATGTTGCCGTCGCTGTCGAGGGAGGTGAGGTGGATGTTGTGGGCGTGCAGCAGTTCGGTGTTGCGCTTGTAGTGGGGGCCAATCTTGCAGCGGAAAAAGCGTGGCGAGACCAGCGGTCCATTCTTGAAACTGATGTCTTCCCAGTAATGCGCATAGTCGAAATCATCGTTGGCAGCCAGAATGGTTTGTAAATTCTGGTAGGACAGGTCAGCGACAGTTTGGATGATCTCATCCAGCAGTTTCGGGTCATCCGCCATCATGTAGGAGAGATTGACCACGCCGACCCAGTTGCGGATCTCGCCCAGCAAGCTGCCGACCCACAGGCAGTTGGGCAAGGAACGGTCGGCTTCACTGGCGGGCGGGTGCATGGCCTCGTGCGGAATGCGTTCCAGCGACCATTGCAGTTTTGGCAGATAGAGTTCTTCCCAGGCATGACGGTCTTTGAGCAGGTGATCAATTTCAGAGGGGATCGAGATGGCGTCCGGCTTTTCCAGAATGATGGCACCGTCTTCATTAAGCACTTCGCGGCCGCCGTCTTCATGTTCTTTCAGCACTTTGCGCTCAAACGGCGGCAGCAGGTTGGCATTACCGCCGACCGACCGGCTCCAGTTGAAATCCCAGCCGAAGATGGCATCCAGCACCTGGTCAGCGGCGTTGCCGTCATGCTGTGCGGCAGCCAGTTCATGCGAGATGTGACCTTCATCGGCCCACTTTTCGAGGGTTTGCGACCAGTAGCCAAAGTGTACGATCGGCAGGCGGTCATAAGGCTGGTAATTCATGATAGCGAGCGTGCGTTCACGGTTGTTCATCGTTCTCCTTACGGGGGATTTGCTGAATGATTGCTAATGATTATAAATGATTGCGAGGCTTGCCAGCGGCTTGCGCAAGCAGTATGATGAAGGTGAAAGCAAACACCCTGTGGAGGAAAAAAATGCGGCTGGTGGAATATATGCAGAGTGTGCTCCATCCGGAGCGGTTTCATGGCGATGTACTCACGCCGCCTTTTTTTGAGGGCTGGTATATCAAACTGGTCACCGCTGACCTTAGCGAGGCATACGCTTTCATCCCCGGAATCTCTATCACCAAAGATGGCAAAAGCAGCCATGCTTTTGTGCAGATACTGAATGGCAGCAGCGGTGAGGTGCAGGTGGTGGATTACGCGGTGGATGAGTTCTATTGGAATCCGCGTGCTTTTGAGGTGAATATCGGTGGAAACCACTTCTCGCAGGAAGGCATTAACCTTGACCTGAGCACTGACAACGGCAGTATTCGCGGCAATGTCAGGTTTGGCAAGATGATCCCCTGGCCGGTGGTGTTCCATTCGCCGGGTGTAATGGGGCCGTTCGGCTGGCTGCCGTTCATGGAGTGCAACCATGGTGTGTTGGGATTAGATCATGCTCTTGAAGGGGCGCTGCGATTCGGCGACCGGGTGGTGGATTTTACCGGCGGGCGAGGTTATATCGAAAAAGACTGGGGCAGCGCTTTCCCCAAACGCTGGATCTGGATACAGGCCAATCATTTTTCGCAGCCAGAAACCAGCCTGGTGGCATCGGTGGCGGTGGTACCGATGCTGGGTTTTACTTTCAACGGATTGATCGTGGGACTGTATCATCAAAGCAAATTGCACGCCTTCACCACCTATAACGGGGCAAAGGTCACGCAGCAACAGATTGATGACAATGGCGTAGAGTTACAATTTGAGCGCGGCAGCGAACGGTTGTGGGTGAAAGGAACCCGTCAGTCCGGGGGTATTTTGAAAGCGCCTACTTTGGCAGGCATGGACCGCCGCATTGTGGAGAGTCTGGATGCCAAAATTCTGGTAAAATTCTGGCGGAACAATCGATTGGTTTTGGAGGATGAGGGCAGGCGTGCGGGCGTAGAGATCGTCGGCTGGTAGCAGCGGGCATGAGGAATTTTTCATGCAGCAGGCGGTCCGCTGTGTTATAGTGTTTATCAGGTAAACCTTCTGGTGTCTTTGGTGTGGCTTTCTATTGGCTGTGGACGCCTGCCGATTGGTAAAGGATTATGTCAGACTTATTGTCTCAACGCGAATTTGATCTCATGATGGGATATTCGAAAAACGGTATCATTGTTTTTCGTGGTATTGGTGATGATGAATATTCCTGCTTAAAAGCAAATCCCGCCTTTCAAACATTGATGCATATCGAAGGGGAGGATGCTTTGTTGGGCAAGGCGCCTCAAGCCGTATTTCCTCAACATCTCCCTGCTATCCACAAGTTGATAGAAAGGTTACGCCTCCAGCCTACAATTGAAGAACTATACGTCACTATCGATGATGTTTTGTACAAGCTCCATGGTGCTTCGATACATGAAGCGCAAGGAGGCAAGAGTATTATCCTGTCTTTTAATGAACGCTGGCGCTATTCTCCCAGTTTTTACGGCAACCAGGCGTTGATGGATGCCATGCAGGATGCCATTTTCATTTTCGATTATGTGAAAGAAGGCGAATTCCGCCTGAATTTCCTCAATGAAGAACACCAGCGCAGCACAGGAATGAGCCTTGAGCGCGACGCATGGAAGACCCCGCAAGAACTTGTCGGTGAGGAGGACGGCGCCAGGATTGCCGCCAACTACCAGCGCTGTATCGATGAAAATATAACCATGCAATATGAGGAGTATACTGTGCTGCCGGCCGGCGCAAAATCGTGGCAGACCAAGATCGCCCCGGTGTTGATTGATGGAAAACCGAAGCAGATCATCGGCGCTTCGCGTGACATCACCGCGTTGAAAAATGCCAATGAGGCGTTAAATGCCCTTTACACCGAATATGAAGCGATTTTCAACGAGAGCAACATTCCCATGTCAGTAGAAGATGTTGATGAAGAAAAGATGGACTTTCGGATCACGCGACTGAATAAATGTTTTGAAGATACCTTCCAAATGCCAACAGATGTTTATAGAGGGCAATCGGTTCTGGATTTTTTGGAAGAGCCCTGGGCTTCAGAAATGTATGAGGTGCGGAAGAAGGTTGTACTTGAGAAGAAG
>CAYMNB010000117.1:0-2939 GCA_964391725.1 uncultured Anaerolineaceae bacterium
GCTCCCTGCGGTCGGTCGGAAAGACAAAATCAATGAACACGTAGGGACAGGGCTTGACCCTGTCCGCAGCGGAGAACAAACTTGTTACAACCGCAGACGATTGATCATGCCCAGCCGTTTCGATTTCTCCGTTACAGATGGCTGCGCCATCTTCCAGTCGGAAAGACAAAATCAATGTACATGTAGGGACAGGGCCCGCCCTATCACGCAAGAGATACGAGGTGATTTTTCCCCGTGTTTCTCTGTCATCCTGATAATCACAGGGTATGTAATAAATTTGGTTCCCCACTGTGTCAAGGCAAAGTAGAAATGTCCTAAAAGGAATCCTGAACAGGAACAGGCAAGCCATTGATCTTCTTGTCATAGGAACGCCAGGGATGATCGACCGGGGGAGAAAAAGGGCGATGGCCGAGGGACTTGGAAGACACCACCTGAGCCTGAGGGGGTTGTTTGTGAAAGATGTCAACCATCAGAGGCCGGGAGTTAAGGAAGAAGGAGACATTAAGATCGGTATCCAGTGTGACGAGCACCTCGCGGCCAGACAGGTACTGCGGGCGCCTGTTGGTACAGATCTGATAAGTTAGGAGCCATCAATAGGACATTACTGCTTTGCTCTGACATCTCAGAAGCATTAGCATAGTTAGAGTCGATTGTAGAATAAAAGGGGCTATTTTCTCCTCCATGATAATGCGCCTTCTTGATTTCAGAATATTGATACATCTCATGAGAGCTTCTCGCGAATCAGAATTGTTACGGTCTTTGTTAGTAAAATATATTGCTCTCCTCACCCCCACAGACCGCGCAGGGCGGCGCAGACTTCATTATTTTCGACCACGTCGGTGGAGTCTGTGATCAGGTCGATATTGCCGATCAGCGGATAGTGCGCCAGGGGGGTGCCCGCCAGCAGCGCCGCCATTTTCTCGGCGACCTTGCCGCCGTAGATGACCTGAAAAGGGCGCCCGAAGAAGGATTGCGGTGCGTTGTCAACCGGATCGATCAGCCCCAGCGCGTTCCACCGATGCAGCAGCGCGGTGTAGGTGTCAGCCAGCGCGCGGTCACGCGCCTGCCAGTCAGGGGCACGGCGCACCTGTTCCAGAGGGGACATCAGTGTCTGCGCCGTTTTAAGTTGTTGAAAAGCGCTGCCGAACCACTTGGGATAGGGCGCGTACTGCTGCTCCATCCACAAAGCCAGCAGCATGATGGTGCGCGTCAGGCTGGCGCCCAACACACTGGCGCCAAGCTCATCGCCAGCATGCCCGCAGCGCCCAACGAGGTGCTCCTCCTGACCCAACCGTGACCAGGCGGAGGCTAACAGGTAGTGCCAGACCGCGTCTGGATACCAGCACAGTTTTTCCTGCAGGGGCAGCAGGACTCCCAGTTCATCCGCATGCACAGGCGCGGCGGCGATGGATCGCAATTTCTGCTGCGGGATCACCAGCCAATCGGGGGTGGACATCTCTTCCAGCACATCCACCGGCAGGTACGCCCCAAGATACGCCGCCAACGTGGTCACTTCCACGCGGTGGTCGACCGACCCGCTGTCTTTGTCCGCCAGGTGGCGCGTGCCGTTGTCCTCCTCGTTGGGCGGTCCGAAGTGGGTGGAATAGCCATAGAACTGGTGCGGCAGTTCCTGCGCCAGACACGTCCAGACCGCCTGTGTCATGCCGCTGTCTCCCTCCGCAAGAAAGACCTGCATGCGCGGGCCCCAGTCATGGTCGCGCGACATGGGCGTATCAAAGCCCAGCACCTCGGAGCCGTAACCCCACAGCGCCGCCGAATGGCGCAGGCGCGGGAAATGCTGCTGCAGAATGGGGCGCACACTTTCGTGGTACAGGCGGCGGGATAGTTCGATTCCGGGGATAAAGGCGGGCATGTAGACAGGCTCCTTGGTCACTGGCAGGTTGGTTTGATTGTAGCACCAACTTTACGGCAGGCCCGCAACCTTGACATTCTTCTTATCACTGGGTACAATCATTTTCGCACTTTAACGAGTGAATCATTCTTCGGAGTGAGCCGAGATAGCTCAGTTGGTAGAGCACACGACTGAAAATTGTGGTGTCGTCAGTTCGATTCTGTCTCTCGGCACTGAACGCCCCCTTGTGGGGCGTTCGCCTTTTAAACCTGCTGCGTCGGTGTTCGCTCCACTGCCGCCACGTTTGTTCTTATGTAAGATTGCAGCGGTTCATCGCGTCTATAAATCAGGCGAACGATGAAAACCAGGCTACATGCATTTCATTGTTCTCCCAGGACAGCGGGCAGCGTGAATAATCCTGACCTCAGCTCCTTTAACCTGTAGAACCAACCACATACTTATCTTTGACGGGAGATGACCATGCAAAAACAATTCCTGTTCTTCGTTTTGTTAATTTTTTTTACAGCTGCCTGTACCAGCGCAGTAACCGGTGACCTGCCGGAGGCTGCCCCGGGAAACGGGAATTCGCAAACCACTTCGCTTGAAGAAACTGAAACCGAACCAATGACCAGCACGCCCGTATTGATCGAAGGCGAGAACCCCCCGGCTGGTGCAGCCAGTGAATTCTCCACCGATTTCAGCATTCACTCGGTGTCTTATGCTGAGATCATATCCGGCGGACCACCCAAAGACGGCATTCCCCCCATCGATAACCCTGTTTTCACTTCCATCAGTGAAGCCCAGGCATGGCTTGCGCCCACCGAACCGGTGGTGGTGGTCGATGTAGACGAAATCGCCCGCGCCTACCCTATTCAAATTTTAACCTGGCATGAGATCGTCAACGATGAGATCAACGGCCTGCCCATCACAACCACATACTGCCCATTGTGCAACTCGACCCTGGCTTTTGAGCGTGAATTGGATGGCGTGGTGTATGATTTCGGCACTTCGGGACGGCTGCGTAACAGCAACCTGATCATGTATGACCGCCAGACCGAAAGCTGGTGGCAGCAAGCCAGCGGCGAGG
>CAYMNB010000118.1:0-2937 GCA_964391725.1 uncultured Anaerolineaceae bacterium
TTTACCGGCCGGATGGTTCGTGACATAGGGAACTGATTAATGACAGACATGTATTTTTTTCCCCATGCATGCATAGATTCGCTCTATGCGCGCTGGTGAAAATGCATGCCATTGGTTCTGTCCTTACCCTGTCAGGTTCGTACATCAGCAGTTCATTATCGATTTGATGGTGGCTGCTGGCAACTGAAAACATCTGCTTATGAATGGTACAGGTCTTGGGCCCTTGGCATCATTTTTTCTTATTCTCCTGGATTTTTGCGATGATAATCGAAACCACAATCATAATCAGGACAAACACGATAAAGACCATATCTGAAAACCACATGTCATCCTCCTTTGGTTATTTGGTACTGTTGTTGATCACAGCTTCATTGCTAAATGTCATTCCATTATGATCAACCCGCTTTGGGTGTTGAGTACGATAATTGTTTGAATCTCCCTAAAGGTGAATGCTATTTTTGCAGCCAGTTGACGGAGAAAAGGATTTGGCTGAAGTGTGCTGCACCTTCATTCAAGCCCCCTAAACGGGGAATTTATTCTTAGTATAAACGCGCTTCCCCCCTTTCCATTCCCTTAAGGGAATTACCAATCTGGTGTCTTAATCCCCTACAAAGAGAATCTATTTTTATTGTACAGCCAAATTCATTATAAAAGATTTGGCTTCTGTGTTCAGAAGATCTGACGGTTGGGTGCTTGCCAGTGCAATCCCCGGATGGTCACATGATTGGTCTGTTTCTCTTGCATGGCCCTCTTGATTAGAGGGTCGGGTGGCTCGTGACAGATCGGAACTGGTTCATGACATGCTTGAATCATTTTCGCCAGACTCTGGAGAAAGCCAGTTACTCTCCTGGCCAAAGCTCCGCCACCTTCATCACCGTCCTGGCCTGCTTCCGCCATGCCTCTGCCAGTGATGCCAGTGTGCCGCCTGGTATGGCAGGGATGATGACGATCCGGTCTGCCTGTTCGGCTACATACTGGTTGCCCAGCAGGGCGTTGGCGCGGTTGATGCGGCGATGGGCGGGACTGAAGGGGGATTCCAGGCGCAGCCGCCCGGCCGCGATGGCGGCTTTGCATGCCGCAGGCACCCGCATGCCTTCGACTAAGCGCGCTGGCACGATCACCAGCTGGCAGGTGCCGCGCAGCAGGATGTCAAGGATGTCTCTCTCTACTATGTTATGAACAAAAAATTTTCCACTTTTCTCTGTTTACCCACATCCATGGGGAGGCAGAGTCGGTTTGGTCGTTCAGCGCTGGTGTAACCCCCTGCTGCCTGCCTTAAAAAAGATGAGGCTGTCCCAAAAGACTGGGGCAGCCTCAAAAACTTTAATATAATAGGGGAATGAAAAGACAAACTTACAAACCATATGACCAAGACCAAATGATGTTGCTGCCACCAAGCCTGGAAGAAATGATACCGGAAGGGCACCTGGTGCGGATGGTAAATGCGATGATAGAGGGGGTGGACAAGCGGATGCTGGAAAGGCAATACAAAGGGGGAGGAACAAGCGCGTATGATCCGATGATGCTATTGAAAGTGATCATCTACGCCTACAGCCAACGAGTGTTCTCATCGCGTCGGATCGCAAAAGAATTACGGGAGAATGTGAATTACATGTGGCTGAGCGGGATGAACCGGCCAGACCATCGCACCATCAACCGGTTTCGTGGAACAGTGATGAAAGCGGTAATCGATGAAGTATTCTATGGGATCGTAGAGCAACTACTGGATGGTGGCTATGTGGACCTGGAAAGCTACTTTGTGGATGGGACAAAGATGGAAGCCAACGCCAACCGGTATACATTTGTATGGCGCAAGAGTACCGCGAACTACAAAGCGAAACTATGGGAAAAGGTGAAGAAACTGTTGGAAGAGATCGATGAGGCCGAAGCCGCAGAAGAAGAGCGCTATGGGGAAGCGGATCTGCCGGAGGTAGGGGAAGGCAAGGAAATCGACGCGGCGAAACTGAAGGAAGCCGCGCGCAGGATCAATGAGCGGTTGCAGCAGAAACCGGACGACAAACAGCTAAAGAAAGCAAAAAAGGCGTTAGAAAGCGACTACATTCCGCGGATGGAGAAATACGAACGCTATGAAGGAAAGTTTGAGGAACGCAACAGCTTCTCAAAGACAGATGAAGATGCGACCTTCATGCGGATGAAGGAAGACCACATGCGCAATGGACAGTTGAAAGCGGGCTACAACATCCAGATGGGAACGCAGAACCAGTTCATCCTGGGGTATAGCCTGCATCGTCGCGCCGGAGATACCAGTTGTCTGAAAGGCCATCTGGAACGATTACGACAATGGTTGGGCGAATATCCGGAGGCGGTGGTGGCAGACGCGGGCTATGGTAGTGAAGAGAACTATAGCTATATGGAAGAGAAAGGGATAGCGCCCTTCGTCAAGTACAACAGTTTTCATTATGAACAGAAGCGGAACTACAAAAAGAAGAAACCCTATCGAAGTGAGAATTTCAGCTATGATGCGCAAGAAGATGCGTATGAATGTCCGCAAGGGAAACGACTGCGGTATCTCCAGACCCAACGCCGCCGTAGCGAGAATGGCTTCTGGTCGGAACGCAGGGTCTATGAATGTGAAGAGTGTGCTGGCTGTTCGGTCAAGGCAGAATGCACACGTGCCAAAGGCAACCGCCAGATACAGATTGGAGTGGAACTGGAACGATTGAAGCACCAAGCGCGGGAAAACCTGACCTCCCCGCGGGGAAAAACTATGCGCGCAAAGCGTCCGATTGAGGTGGAGGCGGTCTTTGGACGCCTCAAACAGGATTGGGGCTTCCGACGGTTCTTATTGAGAGGGTTGGACAAGGTAACCACCGAATGGGGGTTGCTCTGTATCGCCCATAATATCGCCAAAGTAGCGGTCCAATAAAACCAGCTCTTTTTTTACCTGTTCCAAAAAGATCACCTTTTGCCATTTCG
>CAYMNB010000119.1:0-2928 GCA_964391725.1 uncultured Anaerolineaceae bacterium
AGTTCCTTGCCTTTCAACTGGTACATACTCCCCCAGAAGTGCAGGTTTTCGCGGCCGGTCAGATCACCATACAGAGCCAAATCCTGGGGCACGACACCGATATGTTGACGTGCTTCCATGGGAAACTTGACGACATCTACACCTTTGATCGAAGCAGCGCCTTTGGTTGGCTTCAACAGTGTCGACAGCATGGAGATACTGGTGGTTTTTCCCGCCCCGTTGGGGCCCAGAAGGCTGAATATCTCATTTTCCATGATCTCAAAAGAAATATGATCCACTGCCAGAAGGCCGTTGTAACGCTTTGTAAGGTCTACTGCGGTCAAAATAGGGGGCATAGATTTTCTCCTTGGCTGGCAATCATAATTAAATCTACGTAAGGATTATACAATAGTTGCATAATCTTTTACGAAAACGTCAGTAAAATTCAATCTAAAACCAAAGAATATTAATAATATTCATAAATGGTATTGACAATAGCCCGATTGCATGTATAATGATATTAATATAATTAATACGAAGAGAAATAAACCGAAAGAATGGAGATATAGATGCAAGAATTATTAAGTCAATGCCCTTGTTGTCATGATAGTGATATGGTGATCACTTCATTGGAATGCCCATCATGCGGTATACGAATTGAGGGAGATTTCCGAATGCCGGAGTCGCCTTTTCAGAATCTTACCAAAGAACAAGAATTGTTCATGTTGAACTACATACGCTGTGAAGGGCGTTTCAACCGGTTAGAGGAAGAGCTCAATCTGTCATACCCAACATTGCGCAATCGTTTGAACGAGCTGATTGTTGCGCTAGGTTTTGAGCCTGGGAAGGAAGGCGATTCAGAAGAAGCCGCCAAGCCCAAATTATCAGCAGAAGAACGAAAATCGATTCTGGAAGCGCTGCATGCCGGTGAGATCAGTTTTGAGGAAGCGCAAGCGAAGTTGCGTGGTGAATAAAAAGAAAGGAAAGGAGTAATTATGTCTACAGCAGAAGAACGAATTAAAGTGTTGGAAATGGTACGCGACGGAATTCTTACCGCGGCTGAAGCAGCTCAGTTACTGGAGACGATGGGAATGGGTGAAGCACAGGAGAAGCGCCCGGCTTCAAGCAACCGTCTCTCTGGAAAAGGCAAAACTTTTCGGGTGCGGGTAACCGACACCGATTCCAATAAAGCCCGGGTGAATGTGACACTGCCGCTTCAGTTGATCCACTTTGCGATGAAAACCGGTGCTAAATTCACCCCGGAGTTGGACGGCATCGATATGGAAGAATTGTACGAAGCCATTCAGGGTGGAGAAACTGGTAAACTGGTCGATATTGTTGACGAGAATGATGGTGAGCACGTGGAAGTGTTCATCGAGTAAATACGGGTTCTTGGATGGAAGGAAGGCTACAGGGGTGGTTATCAAACCACCCCTGTTGTGCTTAACTCATAATTCTTATGACAACAAGCAAAGCAATGATGAATAGGTGAACACCGCTGATCCAGAGAATTCTGCCATCTCTGTGGGCGTCATATAGGCGAATTTCAGTGACTTCTTTTTTAATCTGGATCAATGGACCTGCAAACCAGGCAAAAGCCAACCCACCGATTAGGCCTCCCATGTGACCCCAATTGTCAATTTGGGGGGTGCTGAAGCCAATGAAGATATTGAACACCAAGATCATGATAATTTCACGCAAAGCGTAGGTGGCGTTAGGGAAAAAGCGGCGGTTCGTGTAAATAAAAATACCTTCTGCTGCCAACAAACCGAAGACGGCGGTGGAGGCACCGATAGAAATGCCAGGCGTCAAGTAAAACGAAAACAAATTGCCCGTGATACCTGCCAAAAAGTAGAGCAAGAGAAAGCGGCTATGTCCGTAGATGCGTTCCAGCCGATGTCCGAAGATAATCAAGGCGTACATATTAAAGCCAATATGCAGCAAACTGGCATGTAAGAACATGGGTGTTACCAACCGCCAAATTTCCCCCTGGGTGATAAATTCGTTGACCTTGGCACCGAAGGTGGCCGGGACATCGAACCCTACGATTCTTGTTGACAATAATTGGGCGATGTAAGTTACACAGGTGAATACCAGAATTATGTAGGTAAATGTTGGCCGTTTGGCAGGATTTTCATAGCGAACAGCTACGTTCATTGGGATAGTTGGATTTGATTCGGGTGCTTCCTGGTTCATGTAGATTGGTGAACTTTCTTCTATATTTTGTTGTGCTCTGCTTTAATGATGCAGATTACTGCATCGACAGCGCGATCTATATCACCGTCATAATTGGTGACCAGATAGTCAAAGTAGGTTTGAGCAGCCTGGATTTCAATTAATGCCAATTTGCGGCGGATTTCCAACTGCTTCTGGGTGTCTTGCTTGCGATCTGTCAGCCAGCGGCGCCAGGTGTCTTCGTTTTCTGGCATAAGAAAGATGAGAACGGCATGAGGGTAGAGCTCGCGTATGCTGGCTGCGCCCTGGTAGTCAACGCGAACAATGACATCTTCACCGCTGGCCAGTGCTTCATCCACCTCTTTTTTGGGCACGCCTTTATATTGCTCATACACGATAGCATGTTCGATTAACTCGTTATCGGTAATCATGCGTTCAAATTCTTCTTTTGAGTAGAAATGGTAATCCACGCCATCGATTTCACCATCGCGCGGTGCGCGGCTGGTGGCAGTCACACAAAAATGAAATGGAATTTGACGCTGTTTCATGCGTTGAACAACTGTATCTTTGCCAGCGCCGGAGAGACCTGAAATAACGATCAATAATGGTGCATGCGGGTTCAGATTGAAGTTTGGTAATTGGATGTTTTCTGCCACGTTTTTTCCTCATTAATTGCTATAAAAATTATACCGCATCTAGACAGGCATACTAAGGTCGAGTTAAGTTGGTTGTTGAGCATGCAACGTGATCTACGTGGAAGTGGTAGCCTGGTAT
>CAYMNB010000120.1:0-2875 GCA_964391725.1 uncultured Anaerolineaceae bacterium
TGACATCAGCAAAAGAAAGGACCGCCGGTTAAAATTCCGGCGGTCCTTTCTTTTTGTTCCTGGGTATTCATGATATAGTTTTTGCCGATTCGGGATGTCCGGGGGCTCCCTGGAAGGGGAAAAGGACAATTCCGCCACACTTTTTTTCTTGAGGTGAGATGATTGCTGAAGAATGTGAAGATCGGATCAAAGCTCGCAGCGGGATTTGCCGTTGTGCTCGTCATTTTTACCGCCGCCGGATGGTTTGCCTGGCGCAACATGAACACAGTGATATCCGAAGTAGGAACTCTCGAACAGCGATATGTTCCGGGAATCGAGCTTTCCAACGAAATCGAGAACATAGCCCAGACCCTGATGCTCCACATCCGCACATATGTTCTCGCGGACAGCTTCCAGGACCTCCAGGCGGCCCGGGAGGATTTCGAGGCCATGGCGGAGGTGCTGAAAAAGGCGGGAGAACATGCGTCGGCCCATCCGGGCCTTGAGCTTCTGGCCGAAGGCGTGAAAAAATCAGAGGACCAGATGGCATCCTACAAGGCCCTCCTGGAGAAATCCCAGGGACTCATCGCCGCCATGGCCGGCCAGAAGCGGAAGGCCGCCGAGGCGGGGGAGTCAATGAGAAAAATCGCCTACGATCTGCTCTATGACGAAAAGGACGCCCTCGAAAAAGACCTGAACGACCCCGCATCCCGGGGCAACGTCCCCACCAGGCTTGAGAATATCGCCCTCCTCGACGTCCTGGTGGAATCGGTCCACAAGGCGGAACACGTGACCCTCACGGCCATTGCCAACAGGAAAACGGAATTGATCGCCCAGGCCAAAAAAGACCTGGAAGAAGTCCGCAGCCTGCTCGGTGAGATCAGGATGACCGCTTTCGAGGAAAAACTGATCCGGAATCTTGAAAAGGCCGTGAAGGACGTGGACGACTACACCCTGGCCCTCGACGATTTCCTGAAGGCATGGGCAGACCTGGACGGCGTCAATGCCGAGAGGGCCGCTGCGGGTGAGGCGGTTCTTGCCGCTGCCGGGGAAGTCATGAAGTTCAGCGTCGGCAGGACGCTGGAGATATCGGGCGTGGTGACCGACCAGGCCCGGAGCGTTTCGAACATGCTGCTCCTTTCGGTTCTCGCCGCTGTGCTCGTCGGAATGGCGGTGGCGGTGGTCATCACCCGCATGATCACACGGCCCCTCCGGAAGGCGGTGGACCTTGCGGAACGGGCCGGAACGGGAGATCTCACCATTTCCAGGGAGGATTTCCAGTATGAATCCGCCGACGAGATCGGGGCCCTGGCCGACGCCCTCGCGGGAATGGCGGAACTCCAGGCCGGTGCCGTCAGGGAGATTGTCGCCGCTGCCGAGGAAGTCGCCAGGGGAGCGGAAACTCTCGCGGCCCTCTCCCAGGAGACCAACGCCTCCGTGGAGGAAGTGAGGGGATCCCTGGAGCAGGTGGCGTCCATTTCCGAAAGCAATTCCGCGGCTCTCGAGGAGTCCAACGCAGGAGTGGAGGAAGTCGCCGCAGGCGCCCAGGCGGCGGCGAAGGCTTCGTCCGACGGTGTGGCGGCGGCGAATCAGACCGCATCCATGGCAAAGGAAGCGGTTGAGAAGGTGGAGGAAGTCATCCGGGAAGTGCGCGCCGTCGGCGGGAAATCCGGGACGAACATGGAGAAGATCCGGGCCCTGGCTGAGTCCGTGGAGGAGATCTCCGGTTTCGTCACGGTAATTACCTCCATCGCCGACCAGACCAACCTCCTGGCCCTGAACGCAGCCATCGAGGCGGCCCGGGCCGGGGAAGCGGGCCGCGGTTTCGCCGTGGTGGCCGACGAGGTGCGGAAACTCGCCGAGGATTCCAGCAGGGCGGCCAGGGAGGTAGAGTCCCTCATCACCACCCTCCACGGAAACGCCCGGGAATCCATGGAAGTGACCGAAGAGACCGGCAGGGTGATGCAGTCCACGGTGGCCGAAGCGGCAGACGCCCAGGGCAGGCTGTCCGGAGTGCTCGGGGAAATCGCCAGGATAGAGAAATCCATCGCCCACATCGCGGAGCTCTCCAGGTCCCAGGCTTCGGCCAGCGAAGAAATGGCCGGGGCCATAGACCAGGTCTCCCATGCCACCATCGACGTGGTCCAGAGGGTGGACGCCATCCGGTCCGCCTCAGGGGAGACGGCGGCGGCGTCGGAGGGGGTCGCCCGGGAGGCGTCGGCCATGGCAGACAGGGCCGAGCACATGCGGAATCTCCTGTCCCGGTTCATCCTGTCGAAAGACACGGAGAAGGAAGAGGAAGAGGCGGGGCTCGTCCCGGCCGAGTAAACTGATGCGGCGGACCGGTTTTTTTCCGGTCCGCCGTTTTTTATTTCAGGACGGAATCCATCCTCTGGGCGAAGAAGTTGGAGAGAGGAGTAACCCTGCTGAGTTCCACGAGGGTGTCGATGGTGAACTTCAGGTGGAGCCTGGATGCCTCCCTGGCGCGGAGGAGATCCCGGTCCCGGATGGCCGCCACGAGGGTCCTGTGCTGGTCGAGAATTTTCTCCGTCCGGTCCGGTGCCGCCGAGTCGAGGACTTCCATCCTCATGGCGGAGATTCCCTTTTCGGACATTTCGAGGAGGGACTCATAGAGCCTTGAAAGAAGTGTGTTCCCCGTGGCCCTGAAAATGGTGGCGTGGAGGACGGTGTTCCAGTAGGCGCCGAGAGGCGCTTCGTGAGGATCCTGCTCTGTGTGGATTTTTTCGAGCATGGAGATGCATTCGTCCATTTTCTCAAGGTCCCGGTCCTTCCGCCGCAGGGCGGCCAGCGCCGCGGCGCCCGGGTCCAGGAGCTGCCGTATCTCCATGACCTGGGAGAGCACTTCCATGGGCCACACCTGGGCCTGGCCGAGAAC
>CAYMNB010000121.1:0-2852 GCA_964391725.1 uncultured Anaerolineaceae bacterium
CCCAATATCTATGTCAGCAGTTTGATTTTGGGCATTCTATTACTGTCCCCAATCATTATGCTGTTTGTTGTTGAACCTTTTATTATTTATCGAGACTTATTATTTATTTTGGTGATCTCTGTCGAATTCTTGTGTGCTGCAGGGTTCCTTTGGTTTTACCAAAAACGATTCCCCTACAAACCAAAACATTCAGCCAAACGACCCAGCCTGTATCTCAACAGCCTGTTTTTTGGTGTGTTATCTTGCTTGCCAAGCATAATCTATTTGCTGTATGTGATTGTATATGATCGTGGATACTATTATTGGTGGACATCCACCATTGCCGCGTACTGGAGGGAGTTTCACATTGGCAGTTTGATGGTTTTTCTCGTCGGCTTTGTATTGGTAATGAGAAAGCGGTACCGATAAAGAAGGGAATCAAAAATGTACTTTCCTTGGCATGTTGCGTTACGAATATTGTTTGTGCTTTCGTTCTTATTCAGCAAAAAGACATACAGGGTAAAACTAGACAGACGTCAATCAATACTGCTTTCGTCTCTATGGCTCATTCATCAAGCTACAATGATATCTTTTTTTAGCGGCTTTCTATGGAGAATGCAGGGTTATTGGATCATTTTCGAGCTGGTATTCACGATTCCCTTCATGTATTTGACCCTGCGCATTATGGACGCAGCCTACCACGATCAGAATGCTAAGCAGGAAGACCATTCTTCTTAATTCACCAGGAGCCCCTTCATGACCATCATTCACATGGAAACTGAAGCAACGCGTCAATTAGCAAGCCGTTTGGAGGAGAAAGCCAATCAGTTGTTGGATTTTGGCGATGCGCTCGCAGCCAACTGCTACAAGATGGATTGGCAGGGTAAGAGCCGCGATGAATTTCTCGATAATACGCTCACAGTAAAAAAGCAGCTTTCTGAATTAGGCGAGCTGCTGGATGCACTCGCTTCTCGATTGCGCCAGGAAATTGCACAATGGGAGCTGGCTGACGCCCAGTTCGCCGACGGTCAATCGCTTGGAGCGATGTGGCTGAATCAAAACCATCTTCAATTTGTTGATCATGTCTGGTTGACCCATGAAAATATCTCCAAGCTGGCAAACACGTTTGCCCTTTTCACAACCTCATCAGAAGGACGTGACCTGATCGCCCAGGCATATGCCGCGGGATTGTTCTTTGTCATCATCGAAAATGGACAGGAAGTCGGTTGGTTGGGCGATCCTAATGGAAAGCGCATACCGATCAATTGGAATGAGTTGGAAGGCGCATATGGCCAATATATCCCGACACCAGGCAACGAGCAAATCGAAATGAACACCAACCATGCTGATGGCATGCACGTCTATTGGAACACCCTGGCACATGAAATGCAGCACGCCATTGACTTTAACACCGATGCACTGGATATGCAGGCCATCTCTAAGATGAATGATCTCTTTACAACCACACCTGCTGAAACGGTGCAAACAATGCCAGTCAACGACATTGAGGCTATCCTGGAACAGGGGCTGACAGAATATGTAAAATCAGAAGTCAATGCCCATGACCGCGGCCATCGCATCGACCCAACCAAAAACTATTTCGAAGATCGGCTGGATGCATCTGATGGCATTTACACCCGTGAAGAATTTAACTATGTAATAAATACACGAGGATACGAGAAAAATTACGAGCAACATATTAACACCTGGTTACAGGAAGTTTACGGACCTGACACTGCTTACAGGGCGGATGTGTGGGTCGACATGCAAGGAAACCTGCGGGTAGATATCGACCAGACCCGCCCTTTGATCTCAAGAATTATCGAGACCGTGTTCTAATAGGAGCAGTTATATGAAAGAAAAATTAACCCAAATGTATATGCCGGTGCAGATCGAAAATATCCTGTTTGAAATTCCCCAGGGAGCCCACTACAGGCAGCTGAAGCATGACACCGGGTTTCACGGTTATCAAGTATTCTTTGCGTGGCAGGAACGGGAGTATTCCTTGGAGATCGCCATCTATCCTGGTGATTACGACCTTGAACACACCATCAATACGAAGTTCGAAGCCAATAATTCGCTCTTCCCTTCGGTTTTGAATATCAAGCCGACCCCTTTGGTTGAGAAAAACGGCATTTACTGTCGTTACCTTTTTGCCGATGGTCCTGATGACCTGCTGCTGGTGACCTTGTATGGTATTGAGGAAGCAGACAGCAAGATCATTATCACATCAGCCGTGCATCCTGAAAAATTTCCCGCAATAGAACCAGTGCTAGACACTTTCATTGAAACCTTTACCATTAGCGGGTAATAATTTTAGAACACTGATAAGGGTTACTTTTTTAATAACAAGGATTGTCTCAAAGCCCAAAGACGTTAGAATGAAGAAATGTGACTACCCAGTTCAAGTAATGTGGCCTTTTTTCTGCCATATTGCTATTTGAAATGGTAGCGAATAGCAACTTTTTTCATCAATCCACAAACTACTACATGATCAAATGAAATTTTGTCCCCTTGCCTTATGAGAAAATCCTGTATACTTAATCAAACTAAAATCAAATGGAGACCCTCTCCAGGGGATGTACATTAGAAGAGCTCTTCTTCGCGAACCAATAGCCCATGAACTACACCGGACACACTCTCTCTCATTACCACATCGTGGAAAAACTCGGCCAGGGCGGCATGGCGGAGGTCTTTCGCGCCTATGACACGCGCCTGGAACGCGATGTCGCCATCAAGATCGTGCGCAAAGGCGCCATCCCGCCGGAGGACCTCGAACGCATCTTGAAGCGTTTCGAGCGCGAAGCCAAATCACTGGCGAAATTCATGCACGCCAACATCGTGCCGGTGTTTGATTATGGCGAGTATCAGGG
>CAYMNB010000122.1:0-2800 GCA_964391725.1 uncultured Anaerolineaceae bacterium
AAAAATTAAAACGCTATGTGACCGCCAATTACAACGAAGTGCCTGACCGCATTCCTATTCGCTTGTTTGCCGAAGAATTTTCTGCCAAATGGTGCGGCTATGACAACTATGAACCAGCGGTGCGGCCCGAACTGCAATTCGACATCAACCGCCAGCTGGCAGTGGAGACCGGCATCGATGCCATTCAGACCAACTCCGTGGTCAACTGGTTTGTAATGCAGAAAGCGCTGGGCTGGGAGGGTATCACCTTTCCGGGCATCGGTTTGCCTGCCGATAGTGTCAACCAATGGGGCGAACCCACCACAGACGAAGCTGCTTTCTTAAAAGCCAGCGAATATGGCGAATTTACCGAAGATCCCACAGCATTCCTGGTCAGCAAGTGGCTGCCGCGCTTCACCCGCCACATCAATCCGGTGGGAGAGCCTGTGACCTATGAGCACAACATGTCTTTTATCAACGGCATGATGGCATACAACCACTTCTTCAGTATGTGGGGCGCAAAAACCGGTGAACTGATCGAAGCAGGCGTCGTACCGGCGGTCAGTTCTGTTTTGAAAGCCCCGCTCGATATCCTCGGCGACAAGCTGCGCGGCTATGTCAATTTGTGCTATGACCTGCACGAGCGCCGTGACGAAGTCATCAAAACCTGCGAAGCCCTCATGCCGCATTTGTTCAATCTGGTGTTGGGCGGAGCAGATCCAGATCGCAACATTCCTTCCATTATCTGGATGCACCGCGGAACCGTGCCCTTCATCTCGCACAAGGATTTTACCGATATCTACTGGGCCACCCTGCGTCCGATCATTGAAGAGCTGTGGGCGCACGGCCAGCAGATTATCCTGTATGCGGAGGGCAATTGGGACAGCCACCTGGATGAGATCGCCGCGCTACCCGAAAAAAGCATCATCTTCCACTGCGACAAAACCAACGTAAAGCTGGCGCATCAGAAACTGGGCAAGAAATTCGCCATCAGCGGCGGGGTGCCCAACGAAATGCTGATCTTCGCCACCCCCCAGGAAATAAAAGACACCTGCAAAGACCTGATCGCATCGGTGGCGCAAGAAGGCGGCTTCATCATGGACACCAGCGCACTCATCATGAGCGATGCCAAAGTCGAGAATGTACAGGCCTTGATCGATGCCACGCGCGAATTCGGCGACTACCCCGCCTCGCTGGTATCGCAAAAATCGCTGGAAGAATTAAAGGATATCCCACACGCAACCCCAAAGGGTATCCCTTACGTGCCGCAAAAACGCAAACCCGGCGTTTGTATCCCCTGGGAGGAGAAGCGCAAAGAACTGCCTCCTTTCACCGTTGACGAAACCCTGGCGCGCCAGGAGTGGGAAAAGGTCGATGGCATGGGCTATGGTTTCTGCTGGGTCAACCTGACCTGGTGATTGAAAAACATTCTACACAACAAAAAAGGAGCAACAAATGATACCGAAATTCAAAAAACATGTCATCGCCACCGTGGATAACAACATCCCGCCCTACCCGATGAATACCTACCTCTCAGCCGGTGACCTCAACAACAACGGGTTGGTCGACCTCGTCGTCGGCGGACGTGACGGCAAGATGGTCTGGCTGGAGAACAAAGGCAACCTGCAATTCGAGGAGCATCTCATCGATGATGATGTACACGCAGTCGAATGCGGCGGTTCGCTGTATGATGTCAGCGGCAACGGCTATCTGGATGTCATCGTCGGCGGCGGCAAACAGATCGTCCTGTGGTGGTGGGAAAATCCCGGCGTGCCTGACCAGCCATGGAAGTGCCATACCATCTATAGCTATGACAAGACCGGCCATGTGCATGACACCCTGGTGGGCGACGCCCTCAACACCGGCACCCCGGTGCTGATCACTTCAAATCAGCTCCGCCCGGAACCCAATATCACTGAACTGTATTTGATGGAGTTTCCCAAAAAGAACCCCGACCAGCCCTGGGACTTCATCACCGTGGGCACTGGTTTTTCAGAAGCGCTGGAAGACCCCGCCGGAGAGTTTCCCAAGATGCAGCCTGACGAAGGGCTTGGCATCGGCGACATCGACGGCGACGGGCTGAACGAGATCGTCATGGGCAACTGGTGGTTCAAACAGGTCGACGGCGTGTGGCAGTCGCACAAATTCACCAACGGCTATATCACCAACAAGATCGCCCTGGCCGATGTCGACGGCGACGGCGTGGTGGAGATCATCGTGTCGGAAGGTGATCCCGTCATCTATGGCAAGACCCAGGGCGGTCGTCTGGGCTGGTTCAAACCCGGCGAAGATATCAACGACCTGTGGGTCGAACACACCCTCGATGACGGTTTGTTAGACGCACACACCCTGTTGACGGCAGATTTCACCGGCAACGGCCTGCCCGACATCCTGTGTGGCGAGATCGGCATTGCCCAGCGTGAAACACGCGGCTACCGCCGCCGTGACCCATGGATCCTGTTGTATGAAAACCTGGGCGAAGGCGTCTTTGCACGACATATTGTTGATCAAGGCGCCGGTATCCATGACGGACAACTGGCAGACCTGACCGGCAATGGCAAGCTTGATATCATCAGCAAACCCCTGCACGGCCCGCACATGTGGCACATTCTTGCCTTTGAGAACCTCGGCTGAGTTAACCTGGTATTAGAACATAGAGGCTGACCCAAAAGGGTAGCCTCTATGTCAATTAAAACCTATGGTATTTGAGAAATAGGCGAAATTATCGAAACCGTAAAAAGTGTGGCTTTATTGGACCATAGATAAGCCGCCCAGCTGATGGATGAACTGATATCACCGGTGGCGGTCAGTTTGCCCGGGC
>CAYMNB010000123.1:0-2787 GCA_964391725.1 uncultured Anaerolineaceae bacterium
CTTTGAACCACAAACTGCGCGAATTGCAGACATTGCTGTATGCGCAGGGCAAACACAATCTTCTCCTGGTGCTGCAGGGCATGGACACCAGCGGTAAGGACAGCACCATCCGGCGCGTGTTCAAAGGCGTCAACCCGCAGGGCGTCAATATCGCCAATTTCAAGGTGCCGACCGCCAAGGAACTGTCGCATGACTACCTGTGGAGGGTGCACCAGCAAACCCCGGCCAGGGGCGAGATCAAGATCTTCAACCGCAGCCACTACGAGGATGTGCTGGTGGTGCGGGTGCATTCGCTGGCGCCTGAAGAACGCTGGTCGAAACGCTACCACCATATCCGCGAGTTTGAACGCCTGCTGGCGGACGAGGGCACCACGATCATCAAATTCTTCCTGCACATCAGCAACGACAAACAGAAAGAAAAATTGATCTCACGCCGCGACACCCCGCGCAAGCAATGGAAGTTTAACCCCAACGACCTCAACGACCGCGCCCTGTGGCCTGACTTCCAGCAGGCATATGAAGACGCGCTCAACAAGACCAGCACGGAGTACGCACCATGGTACATTGTGCCGGCCAACCAGAAATGGTTCCGCGACCTGATGGTGGCAACCATCCTGGTGGAAACGCTGGAAAATTTCCAGATGCAGTATCCGCCCGCGCCGGAAGGCATCGAGGAGATGGAAGTGATTTAGGGTAACCCAAAACCCCCCGCGATAGCGGGTGTTTCTTTTGGCTCCATGGTGTGGAATGGGAGGTATGTGTCTATTGCGAATTTTTTATTAAGAAAAAACGAACTCATCATTCGAATTGCGAGCTATATAAGAATTTAACTGTATGGACAAACTCTTTGAAGATACCATTCACAAAAATCAATAAAGGTTATTTGAGTTGAGTTTTTGTTTGCAACTGCTAATGCTATTCTAATAATTTCATTATCAGTAGTATTTAGGTAAAAACCATTAACCTCTAAAAATATTGTTGATGCAATTGTACTCGTTCGTTTATTGCCATCATAAAAAACATGGCCGGTATTAATATTCCAAGCTAATAATGCTGCTTTTTGCCCAATTGTAGGATATTGGTCAATTCCATATACCACCGAATCCTGGATAAAATTAAGTGTCCATATCAGCGTGTTAGGATTTTGCAAGTTATCGGGCTCTTGAAAATCTCTACCTCCATAATTACGAATTATGTACCTGTTGATTTTAATGACTTCTTCAAGCGTTAGATTTGTCAAAGCTTAGATAATTCTTTTAAAGCTTTATCAAATTTTGAGACTTGTTGTTCCAAGATGGTTTCAAAATCCATAGGATTCTGTTCATAAAATACATCAGTTTCCAGAACTGGCATGGTAAAACTGCTCGTAGAATCAGCAAGCACATTATTGCAGGAAGACGAGGAGAAATCTAAGTAAACAACATTTTGGTAAACATTATCCATTTTGTATTAACCTCCATCCTTCAAAAGATTGTGTGTCTTGGATTTGGATGACTGACATGTTGTTCTGATTTATGCGAATCTTAGATAATATGCCACACGATGTGAATTGATGACTGCCAAGATCAACACTTTCAACTAATGCACGTATATGATTATATTCGAAATTTTGTTTATCTCCAAGTGCATGTGGGGGAATAAAAGGTACAGATAATTCTAATTCTTCAGCAAAATCACTTTCCAAAGCACTTATTAAATTGTACAAAGAGTCATCTGGTTTTTCAACGTTCAATCCCAATACATCCCTTGCCTCAGATCTGGATATCCGATAATCATGACTTCCAGATTCACTACATAAGAATTGGAGAATCCTATCGATTTTATCTTCCTTAAATGAGTGCAATTCTAATAGTCTTCGCCCTAACATTCTTATTTGGGTTCGTATTCTGTATACTTCACCTAAAACCAAGGGGTTAACATGTTGTGTTAATACTTTAAATACCTCTGTTATATCATTGCTTTCTTCAATGCCTGCACTTTTAGCTAACTCGATATAACCATTAATGGCCTCAACGCTTACAGGAAATTTGGATGCATTAGATGGAGCACCTGGAATTGAAGGATTTAATGGTGTATTGATGCTTGGATCAATAGGTCCTAACGTTGCTTGTTTAGTCATGACGATGGTATCTGCGCCTAAACATACTAAAGTGCCAGCACTTAAACCTTTAGAAGGGAGGATGACTTCAAGATTATCACAGAATTGCCTAATCAAGTTAACAATACTCCATGATGCAGAAGTATGCCCTCCTTGAGTGTAAAGTATTAATGAAATTTTAGATACTTTGTTTATTTTATCTAGGTGTTTAATTAACAAATCCAAAACTTCAGGATGAATTTGGGTTTCGCAGCCTTTTCTATCACCCGTTACATAAAGCAAAGTTTTTGATTTTCTCATTTCCTCAATTTCTTGAAGTAATACTTTTCTTTCTGTGTACATATAGCCCTCGATATATTTAATTTTAAATTGGCAAATCCTTTTTACCTATTGTAGTCCTTTTCAAAGATATTGGGTTAATAAATGAGGCAATTATGTATATATTTTATATGCCATCGTATCAATTCTATCAATTCACGAAGAAAGTGCGATGCCTCCAATAAAAAAGTCACAATGCATACGTTGCAGTTTCATCTGCCTCAGTATTATTCTGGATTGCTGGTAAGCATATGGAACAAACACTTCGTTATTGTCGTTAAACCAAAAAACCCCCGCAATTGCGGGGGTTTCTTTATGGCTCCACACCGTGGACTCGAACCACGAACCTAACGGTTAACAGCCGCTTGCTC
>CAYMNB010000124.1:0-2764 GCA_964391725.1 uncultured Anaerolineaceae bacterium
ATCAGTGATGACGAACAATACGCCAGCATCATGTACTGCGCCTGTTATTCCGAGTGCGGCAGTTATGTGATCTGGCACCTGCCGACCGCCACCGCTATGTCGTCGCCTGCGGATGTGTATGCCGGCAATGTGGATTTTTCGCCCGACAGCACCCGCCTGGCAACCAGCCAGTGGCAGATGTATGGTTATTTCGAAAGCCCGCTTTATATCGCCAACAGCGATTTCAGCGGGGCGGTAGCCCTCTACAACGAGCCCAACGTGGCAGTGATCGATCCCCTCTGGTCGCCGGATGGCGGCTGGATCGCCTTCACCGCCTATGACATCGCCGAAGAGTTTGAACTCAGCGACAAACGTGTGCTGATCATCAATCTCGATGGCAGTGTGCAATTGGAGATCGCGGACAGCAATGCGGAACTGGTCAACTGGTCACCGGACGGCAGCCAGATTCTCTTCCGCCGTGGTGATTGGAGCTCCGGCACCCCCTACATTTATGACCTGCTCAGCGGCACCACCGCCATGCTGCCCTTCACCGCCACCTGGCAGATGGATTGGAGCGTTCTGCCTTAACTGCATACGCTAACGCGGTTTCACCAGTGCCATGATCAGCCCCAACGCAATTGACAGCAGGGCTGCCATCAGCACGCGGTAGCCTGCCGGCAGCAGGAAAGTAACCGTGTGCGCCGGAATCCAGAACATGGGGATGGTTTTTCCAACCACCACACCCAAAAAACTGCCCCAGTTGATGCGCTGCGCGATTGCCTGGAGGGTGGGTTTTTCGTGCCCTTCTGCGCGCAGGTCAAAGTAGGCATCGCTCAGGCGGTGGAAGGCCATCATGCCCGGCGCGAACAAGACATTGATCAACACCGAGGTTACGAAAGCCGTCAACAGAAGTGGCATACCGGCGGGCAGCAGGCCGGCCTGTGAAGCCGTTGCCACACCCCCCTGGAACAGCACAAACGCCAGTGCGATCACCATACCCAAAAAACCCCATACCAGCGCCCTGCCCACCAAAAATGATGGTTTTGTCCAGGCGCCCTGCCGCAGGCGTGACGCCAACAGTTCGCCCATCGGCGCCATCAGTAAGAATTTCAAGAAGGCAGACAGGTAAGGTACGTCACCATTGAAAGCCTGATACCAGTCCGCCATGGGCGGCACCAGCATCAGCACCAACACCGCCGCCAACACCAGCAGCCATGCCAGGTCCTGCCAGTAGAATTTCTTCCCGTTGCGTTGTTCGGGTGTTCTCGGCATGTTTACTCCTTGTCGATAGTTCACAAAATCGCTCCGCGCCGCCACGGCACCAACTCCACCACCTGCTGGCAGTAGGGATCGCTCTTGGTCGCCGCGCTTGAAGCGGTCGTGATAATCAGCGATAGCAGATCATTGGCGGCTTCCGCCTGTGTCAATCCTTCCAGCACGATTCCGGCGTTGAAATCCATATCGCCCGTCATGCGCTCATACAGGGCGCTGGTAGTGGCGATCTTCAGACAAGGTGCGATTCCCGGCGCGTATGTGCTGCCGCAGCCGGTGGTGAACAGCACCAGATTGCAGCCTGCCGCCAGCTGTCCCGTGAGTGAAACGGCATCATTGCCGGGTGAATCCATGAAAGCCACCCCGCTGCGACTGGAACGTTCCCCATAGTCAAGCACATCCGCCACCGCCGACGTACCGCACTTACTGACCGCCCCCAGCGATTTCTCGAAGATCGTGGTCAGCCCGCCGCGTTTGTTGCCCGGCGAAGGGTTGTTGTCCACGGTCACCCCCATCTGTGCGGTGTAATCCTGCCACCAGTCCAATATCGACCGCAAATTCCCTTGTGTGTCAGGTGTTTCACAGCGGCTTAGCAACAGTTGCTCGGCCCCGAAAATTTCTGTCGTCTCCGCGATCACCACCGCCCCGCCCTGCGCCACAATCTGGTCAGAAACCGCCCCCACCAACGGGTTGGCGGTGATGCCCGAAAAAGCGTCGCTGCCCCCACACTGCAGCGCCACGCGCAGTTTGTTCAAAGGCTGCTGTGTGCGCTGCAGCGCATTGACGTGTGGTAGTTGCGCAGACACCCAATCGGTTGCCTGTTGAATGACAGATTGAGAGCCATGTTCCTGTTGCACAACCAGCAATGGTACATCCAGCGGGGCCAGCGCCTCCGCCATCTGGTTGACCTCACAGCCCAGCCCGATCACCAAACTGGCGGCGATATTAGGATGCTTGACAATGTTGAGCAGCACCCGCCGCAGGTTTTGATGATCAAGCCCCTCCAGTGGCAGCGAACAGCCCGAATCGATAGTGATCGCCAGCACGCCATCCACCTGCTGGAAGGCGGCAAGCATCTGCGGGGTGAACTGCTGCTGCACGGCCCGCACCAGGGGATTGACACAGTTCACCGCCGAGACCACGGCGATGTAATTGCGGGTGCCGACCCGGCCGTCAGGGCGTTCATAGCCCAAAAAGTGACCCGGCATTTGTGTTGTGGCTTGCACGTCCTGCGTTGACACCTGCGTCACAGCAAAGTCACGGGAAAAATCCTGGATGCCGAGGTTGTGAGAATGCACCCACGCACCGGGTTGGACATCTTCCAGCGCGCTCCCGATGGGAAAACCGTAGCGAATGACCGCCGCACCCGCCGGAACGGCCGTCAGCGCCACCTTATGCCCGACAGGGATCCTCTCGCGAACTTCTATGCTTATGTCAGCGATAACAATTCTACCGCCTGGAAACAGTTCCTGCAGCGCCACCGCCACGTTATCATGGGGATGCAGCCGTATCA